>PLXE01000047.1 GCA_003151335.1 Acidobacteriaceae bacterium | reverse complement strand
GGCTCTACCGCGTCGGATGATCGGGTGGCCGCGCGCGGGAGAAAACAGTTTTCCGGCTATCATTCGACCTGTCGTTCGCCAAAAGCAGATCTGTGCTCCGCAAAAACCTTTGCAGTCGGAAACTGAACGAGAACGGTGCAAATTCGAGGGCGTTTCTGCGCCTATCTGGACGAAGGCAAAATCGCGACTGCAGGCAAAATTGTAACTGTCAAAGCCTCCAAGAACCGCACACTTCAATCGCTTTCGCGACAGATGAGCGATATTCCTAGGGGATGAGAACGAATCGAAAACTCTATCTCTCAATCGGCGAATCAGATGCTCCCTTCGCAAGCTGCGCAATCGGCGAGGATCATTCATGAAAAACACGCAAGAGCTGTCTACTTTGGCCCCAAGAAGATCGCTTCTGTCAGCGGGCCTTCTCGCAGCGATGTTCTTCTTCACCGCAATGCCATGCCTTCATGCGGAAGGTGCCGACAGGTGCCAGCGCCGTGTCGTGCATGCGGAGCATGAACTGCACGAAGCCATCAATCGTCATGGACGCAGGAGCAAGCAGGCAAACCACGAGCGCCGCGAATTGCACCAGGCGCGGGAGCGTTGCTGGCGCGAGCGTCACCAATGGTGGGATGAACACGAGCACCGCTGGCACCAGGTGCGCGATTGGGACGAGCACGATCACGACCGCGATTAGGCTGGGACCCTATTCGTCTCACCCCGGGGGCTTGACCTTGAGCGAACCGCACAGAGATGGGTATCCCCGATCAGAAGGCAGGAAGCGTTGCGAAGCACTAGCGCTTGGCAGAGTTCGGCGCTGAATGGTAACTCGGAAGAAGGGGAAGATTTTCGCAAAGAAGCGAGTTGGATACTCCGCAGTATTCCGCGCTGGAATCCATTTACGAGCAGTACTAAAGGACCGGGGGTCGTGATCATCGATATTCCCGCTAACAACTTTGGCGGCTAGGAATCTGGCACGAACCAAGAGATCAAGATGAAGGTCGTCTTACGGCTTAGTGGCGGCCGCTGCTCACGAATGAAGCGGGATTACTTCTGGTTTGCCGTCACTCGGGAGGAATCCGGCTCCGGAGGGTTCTCGCGGAGTATCGCCATTTCTCCGCTCATGCGAGGGTGATTTTGCGCCAACTGACAGATTGCAGCTTTGCATTACTGTCGCGGTAGGGATATCAGTTAACTGCAACGAGACTCTGTCACCCCCTTATCGTTTAAGTAACGGCCGCTAAAGCAGGGCGGCCGGAGAGGTTGTAGATGCGAGGCATCGGGGTTTTTCGTTTCTGCGCGGTGCTGAAAGGCGCAGGGCGGCGTTGGGCGTGTTCTTGGAGCGGCAGAGGCAGGGCGAGGAGCAGGTGGTCTCCGCGATAGACGTGCAGCATGCCATCCAAGTGATGCGAGAGTTCGACGGACGGACTCATACGATTCGAGCACACAGCCTTCTCAACCGGGGCCGAGCCCAGGTCGGCTGCTGTCGTAAACGGACTCTTCGGGTCGCAGTTTCGAGCGCGGGCGAAAACATGACCAGGGGCAATGGTCTTAACTAGGCCCAACTCATCAACAAGACCAGCGATTTCGCGTAAAACCTCCGATGGAGTTGGCGTTTCCCTGTATTGAAGAAGAAATACCGACGCTGATGTTTCACCTCATCGCAGAATTCTTCCCACCCGATCAACAGCTTGTCTTGCTCGCTGAGACTAAAGTAATTTCGCTGGCAGCACAGGCGACCTCGAAACGCTGAGACAATATCTTCTCGCACTCCGTCGTTTTCGCTTGGAAAGCCAACAACATCGTCAAAGAACTCCCACGTGTCATATGCCTTTCCCTGATAGCCACCTTCTGCGGACTCGTAGGGCAGTTCGTCAACTGCATCACCCCACTCTACGGACAGTCCTTCCGCCATCAGTTCGAGCACATCGTCGATGGGAGCGGCGATGGGCTGCTCGCCAGAGCGTCCGCAGTAGTCGCACTCATTCGTCGTCGTTCTGGCCGTCACGAAATCCCTGATTACCATATCGGTAAAACATTGGGCGCAGACGTTCTTACCGACGAAACTCCAGCCCTGTTCTTGCTGTTGGATCAAAAGATCTTTCATTCTTCCCATTTTTGTACCTCAATCTTCAGCATTGCCCGATTGGATGAATGCAGGTTGCCGGAAGTTCCGCGCATCAGCGGATCATTGACTCAAGAGGTCTGATGGCAATCGTCGGATTCCACCGCCGCATCATCCAGTTGGTGGTGCGCTGCCGAATCGTGCAATCTGCCGCCGATGCTTGAGGGCAGGTTTCCGCAAATGAGAAAAACCGGCGAACCACGAGTCAAATACCGGGAGTCAACTCGGCACGACGGGTTGCATATTTGGTTGCATAGTTGCGTGCCGAGTTGCACAATTCAGCCCGAATAGCACGACATATCGTGAAGCTAAGTTGTTGAGTCCGCACAACAGGGATGTGGGACTACATATCTTCAAAACCGACGATTGGCGCCTTGCGGTGTCAATGGTGCGTTCGACTCGCACACGCTTCCGCCAATATCTTAGGGTGGGCCGCATTTTGAAATTCGACGGTAGAAGCCTTCAGCCACTTCGAGTAAGCAATCTGCCATGAGCTTCACCCTCCTCGATTGGACCGCCATCGTCGGCTATCTCGCGATCACGCTCATCATGGGGCTGTGGTTTCGTCGCCGCTCCGGGCGCAGCGTTGACGACTACTTCGTCTCTGGCCGCAAGGTGAACTGGTGGCTGGCCGGGACCTCCATGGTGGCCACCACGTTCGCTGCCGACACTCCTCTGGTAGTCACCGGGCTGGTTTACACGCAGGGAATCTCCGGGAACTGGCTGTGGTGGGGCTTCCTGTTGTCGGGCATGATGACGGTCTTCCTGTTCGCCCGGCTGTGGCGCCGCTCGCGCCTGCTGACCGATGTGCAGTTTGCCGAGATTCGCTACTCCGGCAAGCCGGCCGCATTCCTTCGCGGATTTCGCGCCATCTACCTTGGCCTGCTGATGAACTGCGTCATCCTGGGATGGGTGACGAAGGCGATGACCAGCATCGTCGGCACCACGCTGGCGAATACCCCGATGCTGGCCAACATCAGCCGCTTCATGAGCGCGCATTTCGGCCCGGTGTGGAGCGGCAACGACGGTGCGGCGCTCGCCATCTGCGTCTTCTTCCTGATTCCATTTACCGGGCTATACGTCGCGATCGGCGGGCTCTGGGGAGTGCTATGGACGGACCTGTTCCAGTTCGTGCTGAAGATGACGATCGTCATTGCGGTCGCGTATTTCGCAGTGGTTGCCTGCGGCGGCATGACGGCCATGCTCGAAAGCTTGCGCAGAATGCAGGCCGCCGAGGGCGCAAATGCCGCCAATCCCCTCGGCTTCTTCCCCGAATTTTCGCGAGGCCTCACCGCCGAGCCGCTGTGGATGGTTCCGGTGGCCAGCTTCCTGGTATTCATCGGGCTGCAGTGGTGGGCGTTCTGGTATCCGGGCGCGGAGCCGGGCGGCGGCGGCTATATCGCGCAGCGTATCTTCAGCGCGCGCGACGAGAAGCAGGGGCTGCTCTCGGTTTTGTGGTTCAACATCGCGCATTATGCCATTCGCCCGTGGCCGTGGATCATCACCGGACTCGCTGTCGTCGTCCTGTACCCTGGGCTGCAGCATCCCGAGAGCGGTTACATGATGGTGCTGAACTCGCATCTCCCGCACCAGTATCGCGGGATTGCGATTGCGGGATTCCTGGCTGCCTTCATGTCCACGATCGCCACGCAACTGAACTGGGGCGCCTCCTACCTGGTCTCGGACTTCTATCGCAGGTTCGTGCATCAAAGCGCCTCGGAAAACCACTACGTGTTGGTTTCGCGGTTGTGCACGGTGTTGCTGGTCATCGTGTCTGCCTGGGTGTCAGTGCAGCTCAGCTCCATCGCGTCGGGATGGCAGGTGGTGCTGCAGATTGGCGCCGGCACTGGCGCGGTGTACATCCTGCGCTGGTATTGGTGGCGGATCAATGCCTGGAGCGAGATTTCCGCCATGGCTTGTTCCCTGCTCATCACCGTCATTCTGAAACGTTGGCAGCCGTTCAGCGGCGCCAGCTCGCTGGTTTTTGCGAAGGGCGCATTGGCGACTACTGTTGTGACGACGATCGTGTGGCTCACGGTGACGCTGCTGACGAAGCCTGAGCCGGACCAAGTCCTGTTGCGTTTCTATCGCCACGTGCGGCCCGATGTCCGCGGTTGGAAGCGCATCGCCGCGCAAGCGACCGACATTGTGGGACACCGGGACCTCGGCAGCAATCTGGGTGCTTGGGCCCTCGGCTGCACCATGGTTTACATGTGCCTTTTCGGAACGGGGAAGATACTGCTGCATCAGCCTGCGACGGGAATTCTTCTGCTGCTTGGTTCGGCGATTTGTGCCGTGCTGCTCTATCGTGGTGTGGTGCAGAACTTCAAAGTCGAGTCGCAAGAGGCGGGCAGCGGCGTGCCAAACTGGATTGAAGCGTCGCCTGCCGCCAAATAATTTCCACGACGGCTTGGCAGAGTTCCAACATTAAGCAGAAGCCATCTCATAAATACCGGAGCGGCCCAAAGCGAAGTACCTCAGGGGCTAAAGCCCAATCCGTAACGGGCCATTTGCGGCACGGCTGAAGCCGTGCCCTGATACAAACCGATTTATGAGATAGCTTCTTGTTTCACGCTTTGGGATGGAGCGCCGCGCAGTCCCAGATAAGGTGCCAGGCACATCTCCTTTGCCTAATAGCACGCTGATACGCGAGAATCCTAGTATGCAGAGCAACGACGCCCTGCGCGCCGGAGTCGTCGGCGCCGGGGCCTTCGGCCGCAATCACGCGCGCGTCTATCGTGACCTTCAAGCCGATCCGTCGCAGAATGTCGAATTCGTCGGGATCGTGGACACCGACTTCGCGCGCGCACAAACAGTCGCCACCGAGTTCGGCACTTCCGCGTTTCGGTCGATCGACGAATTGATTGCCGCTGGAGTGCAGGCGTGTTCAGTTGCGGTGCCCACCGCTGCTCACCTCGAAGTCGCGCGGCACTTGATGCAGAACGGCGTTGACGTCCTGATTGAAAAGCCGCTGGCAACTACCGTGGCCGAGGCGGATGAGCTAATTGCCGTAGCAGACCGGCATGGCCGGATCGCACAGGCCGGACATCTCGAGCGTTTCAATCCCGCGGTGCGCGCCACCTTCCCGTTGCTCACAAAGCCCATGTTTTTTGAAGTGCACCGCCTCAGCGTGTTCAGCCCGCGCTCGCTCGACATCGACGTGGTCCTCGACCTGATGATCCACGATCTCGACATCGTGCTCGCGTTCGCGCAATCGCCGGTCAAGGAGGTCCGCGCGGTGGGCTTGCCGATTCTCTCCCAGAAGGTTGACATCGCCAACGTGCGCATGGAATTCGAGTCAGGCTGCGTGGCCAACTTCACCGCCAGCCGCGTCAGCACCGAGCGGGTCCGCAAGCTGCGCTTCTTCCAGCCACGGCAATACGTCTCGCTCGACTATTCGCGGCAGGATGTGCTGGTGCTGACGGTGGACGACTTATCGCCCGATCCGGCCGGCATGGATCCATTCAATCCGGCAAGCATTGCCGCCAGCGCCCTTCCGGGTATCACACCGTTCAGGCCGGCAGTTGCGCAGCAGGAACCGCTGCGCGCGGAGTTGGACAGCTTCCTGCGCGCGGTGCGCGAGCGCTCCCGGCCCGAGGTAACGTTGGAAGATGGCCGCCGGGTCCTCGCCCTGGCCATGCAGGTGGTCGAGGCCATTGCGGAACACAGCCGCCGCGTGCATTTGGCGGAGTTGACTCGCACGCCGAGCTAGCCTACGCTTCTCCAATCCCCGATGTCGGATGAACCGGTCACCATTGCGAAGTTCCTGACCCTTGGCGAAGCCAAACTGGCGCAGGGCAAGCTGATCTCTGCCGGGATTTCAGCCTTCGTGTGCGACGAGAACATGCATGCCATGAATTGGCACATGGGCATGGCCCTGGGCGGCATCCGCCTGCAGGTGCCCGACAGCCAGATGGTGCGCGCGCTGGAGGTCCTCGACGACTTCGAACCGGAAGAATCCGGCGAAGTAGAGACGGAAGGCGGCGATGACGAAGGCATGGAAGAAGTCGCCTGTTGTCCGGAGTGCGAATCGCTGGAGATTCGCGAAGTAGCGGGCGCGAACCCGCGTCAGATCGCTTTATGGTCGGCAGCCATGCCATTCCCCGGGCCTCCGGCACCGGAGACGCATCGCTGGAAATGCCTGGCTTGCGGCTACCAGTGGCGCGAAGCGGAGGAGTAGGGCGCTGCTGAAGTCCTTCCCTAAGCCGATGGCGCGTGCGACAATAGAACTTCCTTCCTCGCCATGCACCCAATCGATAGCGCCACCGGTCTCGCCAAAGAACCCACCATTACTCCAGAAGTGCTTCGCGACCACGGAATTTCGCCGGAAGAATACGACCGCATCCTGAAGTCGCTGGGCCGCGAGCCAACCTTCACCGAGCTGGGCATTTTCAGCGTGATGTGGAGCGAACACTGCTCGTACAAATCCTCGCGCGTGCACCTGAAGCGGCTGCCCACGCACAGCCGTCGCGTGGTGCAGGGACCCGGGGAAAATGCGGGCATCATCGACATCGGCGATGGCTGGGCCTGCGCCTTCAAGATCGAGTCGCACAATCATCCGTCGTTCATCGAGCCCTTCCAAGGCGCAGCCACTGGGGTTGGCGGCATCTTGCGCGACATCTTCACCATGGGTGCGCGTCCCGTCGCCATCATGGATTCGTTGCGTTTCGGCCCCATCACGCAGCCCACCCTATCGCCAAATGAGGGCGATAAGGGTGGGGCACCCCCGATTGACCAGGCCACGCTGCACAAGAACCACTCCGTGCTGGAAGGCGTGGTGAGTGGTATCGCATCGTACGGAAACTGCTTTGGCGTGCCAAATGTGGGCGGCGAGGTGAAGTTCGAAAGCTGCTACTCGGGAAATCCGCTGGTGAACGCGTTTGCGCTCGGTTTGGTTCGCCGCGACCAGATCTTCTACGCCAAAGCCGCCGGTAAAGGGAATCCGGTGATCTACGTCGGCTCCAAGACCGGCCGGGATGGCATCCACGGCGCCACCATGGCGAGCGAAGAGTTCAGCGAAGAGTCGGAGGCCAAGCGTCCTAACGTGCAGGTAGGCGACCCGTTCCTGGAAAAATTGCTGCTCGAAGCTTGCCTGGAGGCCATGCAGACCGGCGCGATCGTCGGCATCCAGGACATGGGAGCGGCAGGTCTCACCTGCTCGACCTGCGAGATGGGCGGGCGCGGCGGTGTGGGACTGGAAATTGAGCTCGATCTTGTGCCCCAACGCGAGACCGGCATGACGCCGTATGAAATCATGCTGAGCGAATCGCAGGAGCGCATGTTGCTGGTGGGCGAAAAAGGCCGCGAGGACGAAGTGTTCCGCGTCTTCCAGAAGTGGGGACTCGACGCCGTCACCATCGGGCGCGTGATCAATCAGCCCGCCATGCGCGTATTGGAGCACGGCAAAGTAGTCGCCGAAATTCCCAACGCCGCGCTGACAGACGACGCGCCGCTTTACCATCGGCCGCTGGAACGCTGGGAGCCGCCCGTGCCCCGCGACGTTCCGGCGAACGTCGAGTTGGGCCAGAAGACGGAATTCACCGACGATCTGACGCGATTGCTCGCCAGCCCGAACATCTGCTGCAAGCGCTGGGTGTTCCAGCAGTACGACTCCATGGTGCAAACCAACACGGTAGAGGGCCCGGGCGGCGAGGGCGGAGTGATTCGCATCAAGGGGACCCAGCGCGGCCTGGCGATGGCGCTCGACGGCAATAGCCGCTGGTGTTACCTCGATCCCAAGCTGGGCGCCATGCACGCGGTGGCCGAGTCGGCCCGCAACATTGCCTGCACTGGCGCAACCCCGGTCGCGGCCACCAATTGCTTGAACTTCGGCAATCCCGAGAAGCCGCAAATCATGTGGCAGTTCTCGCAAACCGTCGATGGCATCTCCAAAGCCTGCGAAGAGCTGGAAACCCCGATCACCGGGGGCAATGTCAGCTTCTACAACGAGACCTTGGGCGAGGGTGTCTATCCGACTCCCGTGATTGGCGTCGTAGGCATCATCGAAGACGTGCACAAGGCCGTTGGCCCCAATTTCCGCCAGCCGGGACGCTCCCTGCTCGTCATCCGAGGATCGGAGCCGGGAGACGCGTCGGACGTCGAGGCCGAATTTGGCTCGTCCGAGTATGCCAAGGAACTGTTGGGCGAGATTTGGGGCTTTCCGCCGTCGCTGGAACTAGAGAAGGAGGCAGCGCTGCAGAAGGCTATAGTCGAGATGATCGGCGCTGGCTTGCTGGAATCGGCGAAAGACTGCTCGGAAGGCGGGCTTGCGGTCACTCTGGCGGAGTGCGGATTCGCCCACGGCATCGGCGCTGAGGTCAACCTTAGTTCCGATGGGTTAGTGCCGGAGTACGTCCTCTTCGGCGAGGATGCCAGCCGGGTGCTCATTTCCTGCGACCCGCAAAACCTCGAAGGAATCAAACAAATAGCGGTACAATGTGGGCTCTCAGTAGAACCAATAGGAAATACAGGGCCTGATCAGTTGGAGATCCAGGTTGAGGGAAAAGCTGCCGTCAAAGCAAGCGTCTCCGAGTTAAAGGATGCATGGGCCGGCGCCTTGGAACGCGCTCTGCACGTGGAAACCGAGGAACGGTTGGTTCCTTCCACATTGCAGAAGAGTTAGAACGATAGCTTGGTTGCGAGATTTCGAAATTGCCGAACAGGTGAGCGATGCTGATTCCTTCCGATAAGCTACGCGAAGAATGTGGCGTGGTGGCCATCTACGGCCATCCCGAAGCCTCCAAGCTCGCCTACCTCAGCCTGTACGCACTGCAACATCGCGGTCAGGAATCGGCGGGCATCGCGGCCTCCAACGGCGAGCAACTTCAACTGCACAAAGCCATGGGGTTGGTGTCGGACATCTTCACCGCCGACGCCCTGGCCCGCCTTCCCGGCTCGCTGGCCATCGGTCACACCCGCTACTCGACCGCGGGCGATTCCGCGCTGCTCAACGCCCAGCCCATCATGGTGGAGTGCAATAAGGGCAAAATTGCGCTGGCGCACAATGGCAACCTCACCAATGCGCACGAAGTGCATGCCCAACTGGAGCAGCAGGGCTCCATCTTTCAGACCACCAGCGACACCGAGGTTTTAGTGCACCTTATTGCGCGTTCGCGCGAGCAGACCCTGGTGGACGCCATGGCGGATTCGCTGCGCCGCGTAGAAGGCGCGTTTTCCCTGGTCATGCTGACCCCCGACCGCATCTTTGCCGCTCGCGATCCTCGTGGCTTTCGTCCGCTGGCGATGGGCCGCATCTCAGGAGAGGCGGCGCACCGGCCCGACACCATTGTCTTCGCGTCCGAAACCTGCGCCTTCGACCTGATCGGAGCCACCTATGAGCGCGAAGTCAAGCCCGGCGAATTAGTGATCGTTGGACCAGAAGGGGTCCATTCGCGCTTCTATGCGGCCCAGCAGTCGCAATCGAACTGCATCTTTGAGCATGTTTATTTTTCGCGGCCAGACAGCATCGTATTCGGCAAATCGGTGCAACAGACGCGCGATGCCATGGGCCGCCAGCTCGCGCTGGAATCGCCGGTGGACGCCGATATCGTGGTTCCCGTGCCTGACTCCGGGGTTACTGCCGCCCTCGGCTTCTCCTACCAGAGCGGCATCCCGATCCAGTTTGGGTTGATCCGCAACCACTACGTGGGCCGTACTTTCATCGAGCCGGAGCAGCGCGTCCGCGACTTTGGCGTGAAGCTCAAGCTGAATCCGGTGCGCCATGTGCTCAAGGACAAACGGGTGGTGCTGATCGACGATTCCATCGTGCGCGGCACTACCAGCCGCAAGATCGTTCGCCTGGTGCGCGAGTCAGGCGCCAAGGAAGTACACTTTCGCGTCTCTTGCCCGCCGACCGTCTCGCCCTGTTACTACGGAGTGGACACCCCTTCCAAGAACCAGTTGATCGCGGCCAACAAGACGGTGGAGGAAATCCGCGAATACATCGGCGCCGACTCGCTGGCATATCTTTCGCTGGAGGGCCTGCGCAAGGCGGCTGGCGACAACGGCGACGAGCATGTCTTCTGTACCGCCTGCTACACCGGCAAGTATCCGACCAACATTGTGGGGGTTGAAGACATTGCGCCCGCAATGGCCGCGGGCGATTGAGCGCGTGCAGCTCATCTGATGGCCGGTCTTGGAAACGGATCGCGGGTGTGCCGATTACTTAGGATGCGGAATGATGGAAAGAATCACATATTCGTCCCGCTCGATTTTGAAATAGAACCGCCATCCTTTCGTTACCCTTCCCTGCCACACCTCCATGGCCTGGCTGTATTTTTTCGCGTGCAGTGACGGGTGTTGGAGATTAACCAGCAGGAAGCGCAGTTGCTTCGCGAACGCTTTGCGGATAGCGACCGGCAGGCCCGCGTAGTCCTTGTCGGCTCTTTCCGTAAACCGGAGCTTCATTGGCCGCGCTTTTTCGCATGGCGTTTGGCACGCCTCTCCAGCGCCTTAATCGCATCCTTGGCGTTGGCGTAAGGGCCATGGGTCCTGCCCTGCTTTGCGTCCTCGAGACCTTCCGCCAAATGCCGGTCGATAAGGCTCTTCGGCGTAAAGGTGATTTTCCCGCCCTCCACGCCTGCTTCCAGAAGATCGCCGATCTCCACCTTGACTTGCTCGCGGATGTGCTGCGGAATCACGATCTGAAACTTGGTTTTTACGGCGACGATATCCATGATGTTATACCTTTAGTTCAACTGTTGAACAGTACAACCTAGAACAGCCGCTGTCAACGCCCCTAGTCGGCTAAAAACCTGGAGGAAAACCGGCGCCCTGGCATTCCGCAAAAACGTCAGTCATAGATCATTTAGGATTCGGTTCTTTTATCCGTCAGGAGCTTCTTGCGCAAATCTGCGGCGTAGTGGTCGGTCATACCCGCGATGTAATCGCACACCACTCTAACTACCTTTTCGCTTGCGCAGCGCTCGCGATAGCTGCCGGGCAGGGCTTCGGGATGGGCGACCAGGTAGTCGAACACCTCGCTGACCACCTTCTCGGCCTGGCGCTTCTCCGGCTCCAGCGGCTTGCAATTGTAGAGGGCCTCGTGCAGGAAGCTCTTGGCCTGGCGACGCTCTGCTTCCACTTCCGGACTGAATGACGCCAGCCGCTCGGGAAATCGCCGCACGTCTTCAAGACTTCCAATTCCCGCCTGCTGCACGCGCCGCCGCGTGTTTTCGATCAAGTCGGTCACAAAGCGATTGAGAACCCGCTTCAAAGCCTCGTTGAATTTCAACTTCTCGGGAGCTTCTGGATAGTTGGCTTCCGACTCGATGTAGTAGCGCTCGAAGATCGGGACCTGTTGGCGAATCTGCGGAAGGCGCAGCAGCCTGGCCTCATACCCATCGTCGAGGTCGGCGGTGCTGTAGGCAATTTCGTCGGTCAGGTCGATCAGTTGCGCTTCCAGCGGCGGGCGTTCCTGCAGCAAATACTCTGCCAGTTCGGGATGTTCGGCTTCGCTGTAGTCGTGCGAGTGCTTGATGATGCCTTCCCGAACCTCGAAGGTCAGGTTCAAGCCGGGGAAATCGGCGTACCTCAGCTCCAAATCTTCCACGGTGCGCAGTGCCTGCAAGTTGTGATCGAAGAACTCGCCGTGGCGGCGCATCAAGAGGTCCAAGGTTCGCTCGCCGGCGTGTCCAAAGGGGGGATGGCCGATGTCGTGGACCAAAGCCAGCGCCTCGACCAGATCAACATTCAAGTTAAGCGCCGCGGCAATGGTGCGCGAGATTTGCGCCACCTCCATGGTGTGGGTCAGGCGAGTACGGAAGTGGTCGGAGTAGCGGCGGGTGAAGACCTGCGTCTTGTTTTCCAGGCGGCGGAAGGCGCGGGCATGGATCACGCGATCGCGGTCCCGCTGAAAAGGATTGCGATAGGGGTGCGACGGCTCGGGATAGCGGCGTCCGCGGGAATCGTCCACGCGAACGGCGTAGCTGGCGAACATAGGAGGAGTTTAGCAGCGACGCCAATGGGCCGCCAGAAAGCTTTGAAAGGGCGCGGCTTCACAGGCGGCGGAAAAAGCCGGAAAAGCAGATCCCCATATAGGATCAACGATTCCTCTCTGGAGTTGTCATTACGAGCGCAGCGAGGAATCTGCTTTTGCCAGCGCTGGAACGACTGTTCGGAGGAAACAGCAGATCCCTCGCGGGCTGAAGCCCGCTCGTGATGACAACTCAAAATCACGAATCGTCACGAAAGCTATTGCTTGGTCGCCGCCGTTTGTCTGGCCAGCTTGACGCGGGTGGTCTCCAGTTCCTTCGTCAACTTAGCGACCTGGTCCTGGTCCACTTCGGCGGGAATGGTCTTGTTCCATTCTTCCAGAGAGCGCTCATAGTTGCTCGCAGCCAGCTTCAGCCGTCCCGTCCGCTGGTAAAGCTCGCCCAAATGCTGATGCACCGTGGGATCGGTGTTGATGCGCTCGGAGGCGCGCCGCAGGTTCTCTTCCGCCAAGTCGTATTTGCCCAGCTTGTAATAGGCCCAGCCCAGCGAGTCCAGATAGGCGCCATTCTGCGGATCGAGCGCCACTGCGCGACGAATGTATCCGAGGGCTTCTTCCACCCGGGTGTCGCGATCGGCCAGCATGTATCCCAGATAATTCAGCGTCATCGCATTTTTGGGATCGTCGGCCAGCACCTTACGAAATGCCTCTTCCGCCAAATCGTATTTCTTCTGGCGCTCATAGACGGAGCCTTGCACGAAGATCGCGTAATCCTTGTCTTCGGGCTTGCTGGAGAGATCTATGGCCTTGCTGATGTTCTCTTCCGCCTTCGGCCAATCCTTCACCCGGCTGTACATCTGGGCCAGGGCAATGTAAACCTCGCGATCGTCGGCGTTACCCTTGAGCAACGTCTTCACATGCTCGATGGCCACATCGGACTTGCCCATGTCGGCCTGTTGCGAGGCCGAAACCATCTGCAAGCCGCGGTCGTTGGGATATTTCTTGGCAGCCTCGGCCGCGGCCTCCGTTGCCAATTGCCACTGCTTATTGTCGCGGTAAGTTTCAACAATTTGCTGGTAGCCGCGAATGGCGTTTTCATCGCCAAGGTTAAGCATTTTGCGGAAGGTCTCGACCGCCTGCTGGTGCTTGTTGGCCTCGCGGTACACCGTGCCCAGGCGCTCCAGGAAAACCGCCCGGTTGTTCTTGTCGGGCACGCTGTATTCGCCGTCGGCGTGTTCGGTTTTTTGCAGCAGTTGATTAAGAATCTGGATGGCGTCTTCGTATTTCCCCTGGGCCTCGTCAACGACAGCGATGTTGTACTGCACTTCCAGGGAATCGGGCACGACCGCGGTGGCTTTCTTCAACGCTTCCAGGGCCTGATCAAATTTCCCGTCGCGGCGATTGATCTCGGCAATGCGCATGTAGGTCTGCGCGTCCGAGGGGTCGGCATCGGCGATGACTTTGTACTGTTCCAGAGCGGCGTCGGTCTGGCCATCGTTCATCAGGTTCTGGGCCAGGCCGCGAACCGAATCCAGATTATCGTGGTCGAGCTCGGTGGAGCGGCGATAGGCGTCGATCGCCTTCTTATAGTCCTTCTGCTGCTCGTAGGTGAACCCCAGGGCGGAGTACAACTTGGCGGTGCGCGCACTGTCTGGTATGGCGCTCAACACCTGGAGAGCGTGGCCCGAGTCGCCTTCTTCGTTGTAAAGATAAGCCAGCGTGGTGACGGCTTCTTCCGAGTCGGGCTGCATGTTTACTGCTGTCTTGAATTCGCCTTCCGACTTCAAAAGCTCGTTGTTGAGCCGATACAGGCGGCCCAGCAGCAGGTGGTCTTCCACGCTCTTGGGATCGAGCTTCACAATCTGCTCATATTGCTCGATCGCCAGCTTCAGAACTTCCTGGGACTGCGTCCCGGCCTGCATGTCGCCGAGGGAACGCAGATAGATGCGTCCCAGCAAACGGCGCGCCTCCAGATTGTTGCCATCGCGCTTCAGGATGTCCTGGGCTTCGAGCACGGCATCGCGAATGCGGCCCGTCTTGGCGTACAGTTCGGCGAGGCCGGCGTTCAGGTAATCGGAATTGGGATCGTTGTCGATGGCCAGCCGATACTCTTCAATCGCCTTATTGGCGTAGTCGGCGCGCCCGTACATGGAAACCAGTTCCTCGTACATGTGCGCCATGGTGAAGTGGTAATACGCCGTCGCCTTGTCGGGCGGTTTCGGGGGAGCCGATTCGGCCGGCGTCGCTGAGCTTGGTTGGTCCTGGCTTGCAGCCGTGGGCTGCTCAGCTTGCGCGGGCGCAGCGGAACCCGGTTGTGCCTGACCTGCCGCCGGCGGGCCCTGCTCGGGGGCCACTGGGGTCAATACAATGTCGGTATTTTGGGCGATACCGCTCACCGAGCCGGCGAGCAGAAGTGTCGCGAGACAAACAAGAATACGATTCAGGGTCATTCAATAACCAGCCACTCCACAGCGATTGGATGCCGCGGCTCACACCGGCGTCCTCTTAATATTTTAGCTGCTAATACCCGGGAACGCGAAAAGCAGGAAAGAGTTTCCTAACAATAGTTTCTCGGCTTCCACAATTCGCCATTCAGGCCGTGCAGGTTCCAATGTTTTGATGGCGGCGCTGCTCTGCGGCCCTTCGCAGCTTATTCGACACTCGCTGGATTGGACGTCGCGCAGACCGAAAGGTTAAAACGCGGGAGCCGCCTCCAGGACACGCAACTTCCATGAATTCTCGGCCGCCTTCGACAACGCGACATAGTGGATGGTGACGTCTTCCGAGCAGCACTTTATCGCCATCCAGCACCTGAATTTGTAATTCAACCGTGTCCTGCAGCTTGATCGCCGAGCCTTCGGGAGAATAATGAAGATGGGCGCTTGCCAGGTGGCGCAGCGAGGTCGCGGCTGATCTAGACACCGCTTCTGCCCTGTGGAGGCGCAGCGCTCCTGTGTTGTTCTGGTTGGCGGTAACAATTACCTATCGCCTCCCCTTCCTACTCAAGCGTTGCCGAAATAGGAAAAGGCCGACACGTTGGCGTGGTGAAAACAAAAGGCTTACCGCATGGCTTCCGGCCCTTAGGTTTGGCAACCAACCTGTAACAGAAACAGTGTTGGCGCACGGTTCTCTGTTGTGTTCAGGCACACCGCCGCAGGACGACAGAAACTGCCGTGGCCAGCGTGTCTGGCACGTTGTGCCAACGGATCCTGGAGGAACTCTCTAATGAAATCTCGCATTCTGTTCACCTTGTTGTTGGCTGCCAGCCTCATGTTGCCGGCAATGGCCCAGCAAGCGCCTGCCGACAATCAACAGCCCGCTGCCATGTCGCAGAGCAGCTCGCAGTCCTCGTCGTCTTCTTCAACCTATTCGAGCCAGAGTGCCAGCTCGGATCAAAACATGACCGCGCACCAGCCACTGCAACCCGAACTGCGCCAGGGATTCTGGGGCAAGGTCAATCCCTTCGCGCGCAAGAAATACGTGCAGCGCCAACTTAGCCCGATTCGTAACCGGGTGAATGAGCTCGATGACCTCACCGCCGCCAACGCCAGGAACATCAAAGACGTGGATGCCCGGGCGCAGGAGGGCATCCGCCAGGCTTCCGCCAGAGCCAACGAAGCTGACCAGCACGCAACCGACGCCGGTAACCGCGCCCAACAGGCCAATCAGACCGCACTACAGGCCAGCAACCGCCTGAATACCGTGGAGCAGGTGGTGGGCAACATTGATCAGTACCAGCCCACTTCGCAAACTGAGATCCGCTTCCGGCCAGGCCACACTGTGCTGAGCGCGAAGGCGAAGGAAGCCCTCGACGGCATGACCACCAACCTTAAGGACCAGAAGGGCTACATCATCGAGGTCCAGGGTTTCTCCACCAGCGGCGGACAAGCTGGTATCCAGAGTTCACAGGCCCTGGCGAACTCTGTGGTGCGCTACCTCGTAGAGAAAAATGAGATTCCCGTGTACCGCGTCTTCGTCATGGGACTGGGCAATGCGCGCATCGCCGTGTCCGACGAAACCGGCGCCAAGCCGGCTCACGGCAATCGCGTCGAGGTCAGCCTGCTGAGAAACAGTGTCGATCAGCTGGCCTCGGCGCACCAGCCCAGCGGCGAGATGAACCCGAATATGCAGGAACCCCGCAGCAATTACGCAGCTCCGTCCAGTTACCAGTCCGCTCCGGCGCAGCCGCAGTCGAACAACATGAATTCGGCTCCGGCAGACACCGCACCTCCGCAGTCGCAGCAATAGCAGTAGTAGCAGCAGGCGCAACCGCTGAAGCCCCTCGCGCAAGCGAGGGGCGTTGCTGTTTTGGGGCACTTTCTGTGAGGCGGCTGGCTAGAGGCGTTTGGGCGCGGCGAACGCGGTGCTGAAGCGCCGCACTACCCGTGCGGGCGGATACACTAATCCCGGAACAGCTCTAGTGGGCTCCGATTCGCGGGGTCCCCAGCCGGAAATCGCACCCACTTCCAAAGAGCCGAGTTTTCGATTGTGATATGGAACTGGCGTTGGCACCAATCAACGGTGAATAATGCTTGCCAACGATTCTGCCCGAGTCACCGGCAAACCGGAAGTAATCCATTTCGTCTGCTTACAGGCTAACCGCAGAGTAGGCGATTGCTGTCGATAACAGCGGTTTCACAAGTAATCTGGCCAGCGGCAGCCTGTGCTGCCGATCACGAGTATGACGGCGACTTATCAACAGCTAACGACTCGTAGTGGCATTCTGCTAACACTCAGTGATAGCCTCCCGAGAATCCGGACCCGGTTCGATTGACCTTTGCTCAACATCCCACCTAACATGTCTCAGTGTCCACGCCGTCCCAACTCGTTGGGCAGAGAGTCTCCCATTACCGCATCCTCAGCAGGATCGGCGGTGGCGGCATGGGGGTGCTGTATGAGGCGGAAGACCTTAAGCTCGGCCGTCACGTCGCCCTGAAGTTCCTTCCCGACGAACTCGCCCACGATCCGCAAGCCCTCAGCCGTTTTCAGCGGGAGGCCAAGGCTGCGTCCTCCCTGAACCACCCGAACATTTGCACGATCCATGAAATCGACGAGGTCGATGGGCGGCCTTTAATCGCGATGGAGCTCTTAGAGGGCGTAACGCTAGAGCACCGCATCGCCGGAAGGCCCGTCGAGGCCGACGTCTTGCTCGTCTTGGCCATCGAGATTGCTGATGCGCTCGATTCCGCTCACCTCGAAGGCATCATCCACCGCGACATCAAGCCCTCTAATATCTTCGTCACCAAACGCGGTCATGCCAAGATTCTCGATTTCGGGCTGGCAAAGCTCACGCCCACGGGCGCTCGCGTTGCCGAAGCAGCAGCCCTGGCAGAAACCACGACCTCGTCTAGCGCGGAGCACCTTACCAGTACCGGTGCGGCCCTGGGCACCGTGGCCTATATGTCGCCGGAGCAGGTTCGGGGAAAGGAACTGGACAGCCGCACGGATTTGTTCTCCTTTGGAGTTGTGCTCTACGAGATGGCGACAGGGGTGTTGCCCTTCCGGGGTGGCACCGCAGGGCTGATCTTCGACGCTACCCTAAACCGAGTTCCGGTCCCCCCTATGCGCCTTAACCCCGACCTTTCGCCCAAGTTGGAAGACATAATCAACAAGGCGTTGGAGAAGGACTGTGCCCTGCGCTACCAGCACGCCTCGGAGATGCGGGCCGACCTGCAGAGACTGAAGCGGGATGCAGATTCGGGAGAATCGTCCGGTGAGGTGCAGGCACCGGTGGCACAACCGCGCACGGCCGTAGCCGCTGGCGCTACCCATCATTCCATCGTTGTCCTCCCATTCACCAACATGAGCTCCGATCTGGAAAATGAGTTCTTCGCAGATGGCATTACCGAAGAGATCATCAACGCACTGGCCCAGATCGAGGATGTTCGTGTAGTGGCACGGACTTCCGCATTCTCTTTCAAAGGGAAGCATGTCGATCTGCGAACCGTCGGGGAATGCTTGAAAGTAACCACGGTTCTTGAGGGCAGCGTTCGCAAGTCGGGCAATCGTCTCCGCATTATGGCTCAGCTTATTAACGTCGCCGACGGCTGCCACCTGTGGTCTGAGCGCTACGATCGCGAACTGAAAGATATCTTTGAGGTTCAGGACGAAATCGCAAGAACCATCGCAAGCCGGTTGAAGGTCACACTCCGAGTCGAGGGACAAAAGCCGCTGGTGCGGGTTGGAACCAAGAATCTGGAAGCTTATCAGCTCTACCTCAAGGGCCGCTTTCACTGGAACAAACGAACCCCGGACGGAATGCAGAAAGCCATTGAATATTTTCAGGAGGCCATCGCAGAAGAGCCCACCTATGCGCTCGCCTATGCGGGGTTGGCTGACACCTACAACCTGGCGTCATTCTTAAATGTGTTTGCTCCGGGAGAGGTGATGCCGAAGGCGAAGGCCGCAGCCACGAAGGCGCTGGAAATAGACGACGGTCTGGCTGAGGCTTACGTTTCGCTCGGGTATGCCAGCTTCACCTACGATTGGGACTGGACCGCAGCCGGAAGACATTTTCAGCAAGCCCTTGATTTGAATCCCTCTTACGCCAGGAACCACGTGTTTTACCCTCTCTATCTCAGCTCTCTAGGACGATTTGAGGAAGCCGTGGCAACAGCAAAACGTGCCCAAGATCTCGATCCTGCTTCACCCGCTGTCAGCCATGTATTGGCGGTGCAACTCTACCTGTCAAGGCAATTCGATCAGGCTATTCAACAGAGCCATGCGACGCTGGAGATGGATCCGTACTATGGCGTTGCTTACGCGATGCTGGGGCAAGCGTATGCCTCCAAGGGGTGCTACCGGGAGGCGGTGCCCGATCTGGAAAGGTATTTAGAGCTGACCCGAGGCGGCGCCACGGCCCTCGCCCTGCTTGGGTACGCACATGCTCGACTGGGTGAACGAAATGAGGCGCTTCGGATCTTGGACAAGCTCGAGGTGGTTTCGAAGCGGAGCCTTGTAACTGGATTTTCCTTTGCCCTCGTTTATGCCGGGCTGGAAGACAAGGATCAGGCCTTCAGGTGGCTCGAAAAAGCCTGCGAGGAGCGCTTCAATCGTCTCGCCTACGTTAAGGTTGAGGCACTCTGGGACCCACTGCGCTCCGACCCCCGGTTCGCCGAACTGCTTCGACGCGTCAGAATCCCACAGTAAGCTCAGTTGCCTGTCCCGAAAATCCGGCCCCTGGGGTTCATCCCGGATTTCCTTTATGATGACGGAAATACCAGTGTTCATGCGCCGTCAACCTGTTTAACGCGTAGATTGAGCTCGGAAACATGCTCAGGAGGGGCCTATGTTCAAAGGATTTCGCGAGTTTGTGCTGCGGGGCAACGTAATCGATCTGGCGGTGGGCGTGGTCATCGGCGCCGCTTTCGGAACCGTGGTCAGCGCATTCGTGAAAGATTTGCTGACTCCGGTGATCGCCGCTGTGGCCCGCAAGCCGGACTTTTCCAGCATGTACTTCGAGGCCAATGGGGCGAAGTTTCTTTATGGAGATTTCATCAATGCGCTTATCTCATTTCTGCTGATCGCCGCGGCCGTATATTACTTTGTGGTTTTGCCGGTCAATCATTTGATGAAGCGTTTCGAGAAGCAGGCCCTGCCCGACAAGAAGAAGTGCCCGGAGTGCCACAGCGATGTCCCGATCGAGGCCCGGCGGTGCGCGTTCTGCACCTCAGCGCTGGCGTAGGCTCATCCCACGTCAAGTGCAGTTCGCCGTTCGGCGAGAACTATGCCGTCCCTGAAGGGACTCAGTTCAATTTCCCAGTTGACCGCGGGCTTACGCCCACGGCTAACGCAAGTGACGCCGCTACGCGGCTCGGATGAATTTCGCGCTTTAACCGGCGCTTGCGCGCCGGGCTCAAACCAAAGCCGCCGCTGCGCGGCTGTTTTGCTGGAGTTTTTGACCACTTGCGCAATGCAAAGATGGTTGTGACACAGTCTCTGACGCCCTGGGCTAGTATTATTTCGCCCCTGCGGGGCTTGGATTTTGCGCGATTCCTTCCGCTATCACATACAAATACGTGCGACGCAGTCCCTGACCTGCGACTCTTGTTGTAACGCGTGCTAGGAGGCTTCCGCCTGGAGGCGTGCAATCGGTAATCGGACCTGGAATTCGGTCCCTTTGCCCACCACGCTGGTGACGTCGATGTGGCCGCCGTGCGCTTCCGCCATGCGACGGGCGAGCGAGAGTCCCAATCCCGTGCCGTGCCCCTTGGTGGTGAAGAAGGGACGGAAGATGTTGGGCAGGTGTTCCGGCGGAATCCCTTTCCCTTCGTCAGCGACGGTGATCAGCACATCGTCCTCATCGCTCTCCAAGGAAACGCGGATGACACCGGGCTTGTCCATGGATTGAATCGCGTTGAGCAGCAGGTTCAGCAACACCTGATTGATTTGATTGGGGTCGTGTTCGGCGGGCGGAATCGCATCTTTGATTTCCAGCTCGACCGTGATGTGTTTGGTGATGGCTTGCTGGCGCGCGAACATGACCGCGTGCTCGACCGTGCTGCACATATCGCCGACGCGGAATTGCGGCGGCTTGGGCCGGGCAATCTCCAGCAGTTCGGTAAGAATGCGATTAATCTGCACCGCCTCTTCCTTGGCGTCCTTGATGACGGAACGCGCCGGGCTGTTGGGCGGCAGATCTCGGCCGATGATCTCGATCACTCCGGCTATGCCGGCCAACGGATTGCGGATTTCGTGGGCCAGTCCGGCTGCCAGTTCTCCCAGGGTGGCGAAGTGTTCGGCGCGCGACATTTGCGTTTGATGCAGACGCTGGATCTCTTCGCGGCTGGCCTCCAGTTGCGCCACCATGTCATTGAAGTCGCGGCCCAGGTCGCCAATCTCGTCGTTGCGCGAGGCAAAGCTGACGGAGACGTCCATGTCGCCCAGCCGCACCCGCGCGATCTTGTCTTGCAACTCCAACATGGGGCGGCGGACGGAAACTGCCAGCACCATGATGACCGCGACGCAAATGAGTAATGCGCCAGCGGCGGCCACGGCGAGGATGACGTGCCGTTCTCCTTCGGCGAGCGACAAAGAGACCAGCACGAACAACAGCAGGCCGTTCAGCAGTACCGCCGCGATCGGCAACACCGCTTTGAGCGCCCAATTGAGATGGCGCTTGCGCGCCACCGGCGGCTGCTCCCAAGGCGGAGTCTCAGCTCGCGCCGGAGGATCGGCATCATAGAGTCGGAATGGGGATGAGACTGACATCTGTACGGCCATTGCTTTAAGGCTACTCCTTAAGGCGACGGCTCGGCTCCTTGACGACTCAAATTTCAGGGCTGGGGGATCGGCGCTGACTCTTGGGGCCTAATCCATCCTCAGAACCGGATCGGCCAGCCCTGTTCCTCATGCGTACGCGTGTAAGCCGGGAAGCAGATACGTGACGCCGAGGAAAGTGAAGATCACGACGCCGAAGCCCAGAATGGCGAAGTACGCGGCCCTACGCCCGCGCCATCCCCGCGTGATCCGCATATGTAAATAACCCGCGTAAACCAGCCAGGTAATGGCGGCCCAGGTTTCTTTCGGGTCCCAACTCCAATACGAGCCCCAGGTGCGGTTCGCCCAGTAGGCGCCGGCGGCGATCATGCCGGTCAGCAGCGGGAAGGCGATGCCGATGGTCTTGTAGGTGACGCGATCGAGCGTGTCGGCCGAGGGCAGCAGACCCTGCAGGTCGGCGCGCCGCCACAGCAGCATCAGGTACAACAAGGAAGCAAAAATACCCGTCACCATGCCCCCCAGTAGGAACGGGCTGGCAGCCAGACTGGTCGGGAAGAGTCCATCCTGGTCGGGTGACGGGTAAGCCGCATCGCGGACGCGAAGAACGAAAGCAGCCACCACCACCAGCTGCAACAGAATGCTGATAAACACTGCCTTGTTGGCGGTCCCGTAGAAGGATCCGTCGTTCTTGACGCGGCCCGCGAAATATAGAAAAAGAGGAGCGATGGCGGCCAACGCCGCAATTACAAACAGCCAACCCAGGTCGGGCACGGTGACGAACAGGCGCATGCCCTGGCCCAGAAAAATGTCGGACTTGGTTTGGGCATTCCATCCGGTGACCGACAAGCCGCCCCAGCGCTCGAAGCGAGTGGCAACGATGGCGACGTAGATCGCGCTGACCATCGCGCTGGTCCAGGCGAGGAAAGTTTCGGTCTGGAAGTTATCCTGGATGAGGAACATCATGGCCAGTGCGCAGCTCAAGGCGCAGGCGGCATAACTCAACATCGCCAGCGTGACATGCACGTGCAACCAAGTGGATTGCAGAGCCGGCACCAGCGGCCGCACTTCGGAAGGCAGCAACTGCATCAGGATGACGCAAACTACCGCCAGGGGCATGGTGATGCTGCCAATGATCTTGACGCCGAACTTCTTCTCGGCGATCAGGGTCATGGCGGCCACCGCCCAGACAAAACTCAGCAGCATCTCGTAGACGCTGGCGAAGGGCGGGCGTCCGGAGAGATACCAGCGGTGCGCCACGGCCAGGGTATTAGCCGCCAGGCCGATGGAGGTTGCCACCGAGGCATATCTGACATAACGCGGCGTTCCAGTGACTCCAAATCCCATGTACAACGAGCCGGCGCCGGCGTAGAAGATCAGTGCAACATAGAGAAAATTGCTCTCGCTGATCAGGCTGCCGCCAGATTTGGCCACGCCCAGCAAGGCCACGATCAGCAGAAAAACCACTGACAGTCCGACCAGGACCAGCAGCGCGTTGCCGCCGGTTGCAGCCGGTGGTTCCATTCGTACGACCCGTGCGCGGGTTGCCATCTTCAATCCTCCGTCTTTCTATTCCTTGCCGTTCTTCCTTGCCGTTATTGCTTAACACCGGCCAGCGTTAGTTCAGGTTGTTCTTCGCGAACAGGCCGCGATATGGCCGACTCGCGTTCCAGTTCGCTCCGGATACCCTCGACCACGTCGTTGAACTTCTGTTCGAAGCGGTCGCGGTTCTTGTTAGCTTGACCGCCGACCCACAGCACCAGATTGCCCTTGGCGTCCGGAATGGCCACAACCCACAGCCGCATGTGCACCATGTAGAACGCAACTCCCAGTCCGGCGCTCATCAACAGCACTCCTGTCCACACCAGCCACTGTCCGGGCTCATGTGAGACTTCCAGACCGGTGACCGCCGCCCAGGCGATGTCCTGGGCCGAGGTCGGGTTCTTGAACTGGTAATTCAGGTTCTCTCCGCCAAGGACGATGTCGTGTGCTGGTAACAGCCAGACCTTGCTGACCTCGGCGGTGGCGCGATCTTTTACTTCCAGGCCGAACGCCGGATTCTCAATGTCGTCGGACTTCTTGAAGACCTGGCCGTCGCGAACGAATGCATCGGGAATGTAGTCCACCAGGGAAACGGTGGCGTCGCTATCCAAGGCGACGGGCTGGTTCATTTTCAACTGGAGAGGCGTTTCCTTGCCGTCTTTCGCCACCCACGCGACTTGCAGCGAGTCCACTGCGCGGTTGTCGAGCCAGTAGCTGGACTGGTAGAAGCGCAATCCCTGATAAACCAGGGGATCGTTCACCACAATTTCCTTTGACTCGATCTCTTTTCCGTCCTGCACGACGGCCAGTTTCGACCACCACTTCTTAGGCGAACCGTCAGCATAGTTGTCTTGCCCAGCGGCGTAACACTTCACCGCGAACGGAAGATGTTTCTTGCCCCCGCTGCGCAGCTCGATGACGTTGTCGGTTTGACCCTTGTGCAGCGCCAGGAAGCCGCTATACCCGAAGGCCCCATCAATGATGCCGCCGGCGAAGATCAGAAGCAGGCTGGCGTGGACGATGTACACCGCCATTACCGAGAAGCGATGCCGCTCGGAATATAAGGAGGGTTCGTTTTTGTAGGCGGCGCGCTCGACCGGCCAGCCCAGCTTCTTGAGTGCGCGCTCGGCGGCGTTCAGTCCGTCTTCGGCGTTCTTGATGGGTAGCTCAACCTTGTGGGGAAGTGCTGCGCGAAAGTGCCAATCCGTCTTGCGGTATGGCCTGGCGTAGAAGCGCCAGGCATTGGGAAAGCGATCAACGGACACCAGCACGATGCTCAAACTTACTAATCCCAACAGAGTGAGAAACCACCACGAATGGAATACGTTGGTGAGCATGAGGCGATCGAGCCAGCGCAGCGTGTTGGGCGAGTAAGCTTGGGCGAGTTTGTCCGCATCGGTGGCGGGGCGCTGCAGAACAAAGGTCCCCATGGCAGAGGCGATCACAACCAGAATCAACAGGACAATGCCCGTCCGCAAATTGGCGAAGGTCTTATGAATGCGTTTTGGAATAAATGAAAGGCTGAAGGCCATGCGTGCTCCTTCCCGTGAGCAACTGATAAGTGCACGTAGGAAGCCATCCCGCCACAAACATGTAAGTCATTGCGATTTGGGCAATTGCGCGAGAGGGAACACTTCAATGTCCGCCGCTTGAGTGAGGCATATCACGCATTTCAGTGATGAAAGCGCGCATTCGAGGCTGCGGTCCTTGACCTAACTTCCGTGTCCCGCGCTCGTGCTATGGCCGGCGGCAGGCGCTTGCGTTAATCTATGGCAAGAGAAGTTGGTGGGGGATTTCACCTTTGAATGCGGAGGAAAACCCATTCCGCGAGGTACAATCCGACTTTTCGGGATGCCGACAACGAAATTCCAATGCCACCTAATTAATTACAGGCTGGCAACTTAGCATGGTCAGGGCCGAATTTCTGCGGCCTGGTGGCCTCACGGTAATCGACGTGCACAAGTAGTTAGTTAAGGTGGGGAGGTAGTTTGTGAGGGCAGTACGGTGGTTTCTGGGATTGGGCCTGATTTTCAGCGTCGGCCTCTGTGGCGCGGCCACACATCCCGTGCCGCTGGACAAGAACACAGACTCCGCCAAGTGCATCGAGTGTCATCAGGACAAAGCCAAGGGCAAGTTCGTCCACTCTGCCATCGCGACCGGTTGCACCAGTTGCCACGAAGTGCGCGTGACCAAAGATGTCACGCGCGTGAAGCTTATCACTGCCACGCCATACTCACTTTGTCTTACCTGCCACGCCGACAAGAACGCTGCCGACCTGAAAGGCACGGTCCATCCTCCGGCGGTCCGCGATTGCCTCAAGTGTCACGATCCACACACTTCAGACAACAAGAACCAACTGCTGAAGCCGGCTTCGGGCGGGGCCAACGAGAACCTCTGCCTGACCTGCCACAACAAGGGACTCAACGTTCCCGACAAAGGCAGCCGGCACGCGGCGTTGGACATGGGCTGCGACACTTGCCACGTCACTCATAAGGTTGGCGAGAAGGGCAAGATCGAGTTCGACTATCACCTGACCAAGGCGCCTCCGGCGCTGTGCCTCGATTGCCATGATCCCAAGGACGCGGGCTTGATCAAGGCGCACCAAGGGCAGCCGTTCGCCACCGCCAACTGCGTGCAGTGCCACGATCCGCACCAGTCGTCGCAGCCCAAGCTGATGCAGGCGTTCACCCACCCGCCCTTCGCGGGTGGGGGCTGCGATACCTGTCACGCGCCCGCCAAAGACGGCAAGGTGGTGCTGACCCAGAGCGACACCAAGGCCCTGTGCGTTACTTGTCACAGCGAGCAGGCAGAGAAGATCGAGAAGGCGAAGGTGCAACATCCGGGCGCGCAGGGCGAATGCATTGCCTGCCACAATCCGCACGCCGGAGCGACGCCGGGCTTTTTGCAGCCTGACCCGGTTAACGCATGTCTCACCTGCCACAGTGAGCAAGCGGAGCAGATGAAAAAGGCGCACCTGCATCAACCGGCGTTTGGCCAAGGCTGCGCGACCTGCCACGAGCCGCATGGCAGCGACCATGTCCACCTTTTGCGGGCGAAAGACACCAACGCGCTCTGCCTGGAGTGTCACGGCAACGAGAGCCCGCTGCAGAAGTTGGAGGCGGAGCACCTGATCACGATCTTCAACGGCCAAGTCAAACTGCCGGAAGACTACTTCAAGAAGAACAAGGCTGTCGTGCTGCCGCTCAAGTACGGCCTGGGACATCCGGTGACCGGGCATCCGGTATCGGACCTGATGGATCCGGCCAACCCTGGCAAGGTCAAGACCCCGTTGAGCTGTCTAACCTGCCACCAGCCGCATTCCTCGGCCGAAGCGAAGCTGCTGGTGAAGGACCAGCCGAATACCATGGCGTTCTGCGACACCTGCCACAAAAACCGATTTGAGATGACCAAGACTGGGGAGAAAAAGTAATCATGTGTAAGCTCTGTGCAAAGACAACTAGCGTCCGCATGGCAGCGATCGTTCTGCTTTTTGCCTGGGGACTGACGCTGGCCTCGCCCGTCGCTCTCCACGCCGCCGACAAGAAGAAGAAGCAGGCCGCCGCCACCCAGAAACCTGCGGAAAAGAAGCCACAGCAGGACCTCAGCAAGCTGGTCTGGCCTGAGGCGCCGAACATCCCGCGAGTCCGCTACACCAGTTACTTCGCGGGCATGAAGTTCGACAAAGAAGCTGACACCCCGGGCAAAAAGGTTAAGCAGACTTGGATGGACCGTCTCGCCGGCACTCAGTCGCAAGACGAAAAGTTTACGGTCAAGAACTTTCCCTTTCAGCTACTCGGCCCTTACGGCATGGCGGTGGACTCGAAAGGGCGTCTCTACGTGGCCGACCAGAAAGTGGGCGCAATCTTCATCTTCAACACCGAAACCAAGGAGACAGAGTTGATCGGCAACGGCATCCAGGCCCACTTTGCCATGATCAACAGCGTAGTGGTGGATGACGACGATCGCATCTTTGTCTCCGATGGAAAGCTGGGCAAGGTGATGGTCTTTGATGCCAAGCACCAGGCGCAGGACCAGATCAAGGGGCTGGTCGATCCGGTAGGACTGGCGATCGACAAAGAAAACCGGCTGCTCTACGTCGTGGACACGCAGCAAGATCAAGTTCTGGTGTATGACGCGGACAGTCTTAAGCCCCTCCGCAAGATTGGCACGGGCGGCAAGAAGCACACACTGAGCACCCCCGGCGATTTCGCATTGCCCACCGATGTCGCGGTTGACAAGGACGGCAACATTTACGTTACCGACACCTTGAACTGGCGAGTGGAAATTTTTGACGCTGACGGCAAATTCATCAGCCAGTTCGGAAAACACTGCGATGCCATCGGATGCTTCGAGCGCCCTAAGGGAATCGCCTTGGACAGCGACGGCCACATCTGGGTAGTGGACAACGGTCTTAGCCTCGTCCAAGCCTATGATCGCGATGGCCAACTGCTGGGTTACGTCGGCGGGCCAGGTCGCCTCCTGGGACAGTTCAACGACCCGGTTGGAATCTTCATCGACCAGAACAATCGCATGTTCGTCTCGGAGCAATATCCCTGGGGACGGGTGCAGCAATTCCGCTACATCACCGACGCGGAAGCCGAGCAGCTCAAGAAGGAAAAGGCCGCCAGTCACCAGACGAAGCAGGCGGAAGCCGCCAAGCCGGCCGGAACTCCACAGGCGGCCGCCGTCAATCCGGAAGTGAAGAAATAGCGGCGAGACCAAGGTCCTGCTGGGTAACGGCGGCGCGTCAAGGACTGTGCTGCGGCCTAGTATCGGCAAAAGTGGTACGAAACACGCAAAATCAGCCCAAGAAAGTGGCGAAGGAGGTTAGCCCAGCGCTTCAGCGATGGGTAAAGTGGGAAATTGGACCCGGTCCTTCAGGACGGCACAGCTCTTAAGCCCGCTCTCGATCCGCGCCCATCACACCGCTCTACCCGGAGAGCCCACTGGACCACACCAATTCTGAAACCGCTTCTGGAAAATCGTTGCTTTGGCGTAGCCCCTGCCGCAGGTTGCGGAATTTGGCCCCCCGGCCCTTGGAAATGGTTCATTTCACGCACCTAAGCGTAGCCCGCTGGATGGAGAAGGCCGCGTCACCTCCCAAGACAAACTCCATAAGATTATTTATTTCAGCGACTTAAGTGAAATCCAAGGCCCCACTGAAGCACCATTCAGTTTCGGCTACCTAGTTGCACTATCCAAGTGCGGAGGCCGCCGGGGCCTAGGGTCTCCAGGCATAAATCATGAAAACTGCAGTTTCAAATCAGGAGATCGATCTAATGAAAAAAGTAATGTTAATTACGCTCGTGATCTTCGCCGCTGCGACATTTGTAATGGCGCAAGGTCCCGGCTACTCGCCGAGCAATGACGTCCTCGGCGCCCACCTCAACTACGGCCGCGGTTGCGCAGCCTGCCATGCTCCGCACAGCGGCGCATACGGCAACGGCGCAGCCCAGCACTCCGACCCCACTTCGGGCAACGTTGCCCTGTGGGGCCAGGATGTGGTCTCGCTGGTCGGCCAAACTTTTTACTTTGGCGGAACCGGTCCCGGTCAGAACTACGCGGAGACGCTGGTTGGATTTACCGCCACCACGCCTGACCTCAACATCACCTTATGCCTGAGCTGCCATGACGGCAACCTGGCCAAGGGCGCCATGATGAAGAACGCCGTCTATGAGCCCCTGCCCTCTAACTACGGCACCTGGAACACGATTCCGACCCTGCTCGGAAACGATGGAACAACGACCGGCAACTACCTCAACGATCACCCGGTGGGCCTGAATGCCGCCATCAGTTGCGGCGGAACCTACAACTGGGACTGCACCATCGTCAACGGCGCAATCACCTGGCCGTCAGGAACGAAGATGTATCAGTTCGTGCAGAACTACGGCTTCTTCGTGAGCCCCGGCAACTACAACGGCACCCCGGTGGTCACCTGCACCACCTGCCACAATCAGCACCTCATGAACGTGGTGAAGGTCACGCACGGCACGAAGTCCGGCCTGGCTTCCGGCTACTACCAGACCATGTTCTTCGTGCGCGCTCCCTACAACCCGGGCAGCGGCACCGCTGGTGCCAACCAGACGGCGCAGTTCTGCCGCGAGTGCCACGGTGGCGAATCCAACGAAATGAACAATGGCACGGCTGGAACCACCTTCTAGTCGTTGTCAAACCTTGGGGAGAGAGCAACTCTCTCCCCATTTTTTAGTTTTTCGGGGTGAGGAAATGAAGTACAAGCTAACAATCTTCGCACTGGTCTTTCTGGCGGTAGCTGCCTCTTGGGCACAAGTCGCCTCCCACGCACCCACGGCGGTTTCGCAGCCAGCCCGGCCGGGCGCTCCAGCCCCGGCGATGGTAATAACTGGCAAACCAGTTGCGCGGGTTAACGGCACGGTGCTGACGGACCGCGACCTACAGCGCGAGATGTTCGCCATCTTCCCCTACGCCCGGCAGCACAACGGCAATGTGCCCCAGGAGATGGAGCCGCAGATTCGCCAGGGCGCGATGCAGATGATCATCTTTGAGGAGCTGCTGTATCAAGAGGGGCAACGGCGCAAGATCACGATCCCGGCGGAGCGTTTGAACCGCGCTGAAGCGGATTTCCGCAAGCAGTTTTCCACGCCGGGGGAATATAACAATTTTGTGCAAGCGGAGTTTCACGGCTCGGAGCAGGCGGTGCGCGAGAAGATCCGGCGCTCGCTGCTGATCGAAGCCCTGCTGAAGAGCGACGTGGAGAGCAAGTCCAAGGTCACCGTCGCCGAAGCCAGAGCCTACTACGACAAGAATCCCGCCAGCTTCCAGTATGCGGAGGCGTTCGCCATCCAGACCATTTCGATTCTTCCTCCCGATAATGCCACACCGGCGCAGTTGAAAGAAGCCCGTAAGAAGGCTGATGACGCGCTGAAGCAGGCCAAGGCGACCAAGACCTACGAGCAGTTCGGGATTCTGGCGGAGAAAATCTCTGAGGACGATTACCGGGTGATGATGGGCGACCACCACAAAGTGGACCGGGCCAAGCTTCCGCCTGACATGGTGAAGGCGCTGCTGACCATGCAGGCGGGCCAAATCACCAGCCTTATACAGATTGAAAATGCCTACGCCATCGTGCGGCTGAACCAGCATGTTCCCGCGGGCAAGATCAAGTTTGAGGATGTGAAGGCCCAGCTCATGAAGCAACTGCAGACCAAGAAGACCAACGACGTGCGCGCCGCCCTGGACAAGAAGCTGCGGCAAAACGCCAAGGTGGAAGTGCTGTAGGGGCTGATGCCGTGTGGAGGAGCACTTGCAATGCGTTGTTTGGGGTGGCTGCGGAAAAGATCTCCTGCCTGCGGTGGAAGCGCCGGGCTTTAGCCGGGCGAAATGGTGTGGGCTCCAAAATGGCTTTAGCCACGGCGATTACCCGATTGGCCACCAGGGCTAAAGCCCGGTTGCTAGACACTTCTTGCGGCACGGCTGAAGCCGTGCCCTTCCACCGTATCCTGCGGACATTTTCTTGGCACGCATCCATAGCAGGGCTTCTTTTTCTGACCCTCCCCGCTGCTGCGCAAATCCAGATTGGCGAGCTCAGCACCAACCTGAACGGCGTCGTTGGCGCAGGCTATAACGACGTTTGGGGAAGCGACATTAGCTCCAGCCACGCCCTGAATCTCAACGGCAACGGGACCCTGTCCGGTTTCTATTACAATCCCAACTTTGTCAACTTCAACTTTTCGCCCTACTACGACCAGTCGTCGCAGAACTCCGAGTCGCGTTCGCTGTTTAACAGCAGCGGCTTCGAGTTCAACAGCGGCATCTTTGGAGGCAGTCACTTCCCCGGATCGATCACCTTTGCCAAATCCTGGGACAGCGAGGGAAATTTCGGAATTCCCGGGGTGCCGAACTACACCACCCGCGGCAGTGGTCAAGGGTTCGGCATTGGTTGGGGTGCATTCCTGCCAGGCTTGCCGAGCTTGAGCGCGAATTTCAACACCGGCAGCAGCGAATACAGCGTGCTGGGCGCCGGCCAGAATGGCAGCAACGGCTACCACAACTTCAACCTGCGGTCCAACTACTCCATCGCCGGTTTCAACCTGAACGCAGGTTACAGCGTCGGAAGCTCCGTTTCTGAGATTCCGCTGGTGTTTGGGAACGACACGATTGAAAGTGTCACCTCCAATAACAACTCCTGGTTCGTCAGCGCCTCCCACATGTTGCCCATGCACGGTTCGGCGTCCGCCAGTTTCTCGCGTTCCTATATCGACTCCAACTATCTCGGTTACGGTTTCAACGGTACCATCGACACGCTGAATGCCGCTGCCGGAATCACCCCCACGCAAAAGCTCAGTCTGTCGGTGTCCATGGGCTACAGCGACAATCTCGCGGGCTCGCTTTACCAGTCCATCCTCCCGGGAGGCAGCCCCGCCTCGCAGGGCGCAACCGGAGCGCAGGCGCCTGCCAGCGGAACCACGGGACAACAGAGCGGGGGAATACTTCAGCAGACGGAACAATCCTCGAGCGCCCTCTACCTCTCAGGCTATGGGGCCTATGCCCTTGCGCCCAATCTGCAGGTGAATTTTGAGGCCCAGCGCCGCCAACAAACCTTCCTGGGAAACAGTTACGGATCCAACAGCTATGGGGCAGGCTTGGTCTATACCCGACCGCTGCTCGGCGGTTCCATCAATGCCTCGGTAAACGTCGCTGATAACACTTCCGATCAGTCAATTGGCAATGCGCTCAGCTTCAGCACGGACCTGGGCTACAGCCGGAGCTTCGCGGACTGGACGGTGGGCGGCAATGTCAGTTATGCCCAGAACGTACAGAGCTTCCTGCTGACCTACATGAACTCGTTTTACGTTTACTCGGCGAGCGTGCGGCACCGCTTCGGGCGGATCATCTGGACGGCGAGCGCGGCTGCTTCGCATAGCGCGTTGACCAACCAGCCGGGCACTGGAAATGGCGGGGAGAGCTTTTCCACCAGCCTGGGAGCCCGCCGGCTTACGCTGGCCGCCAGTTACGCCAAAATGAATGGATATGGATTGCTGAGTGGGAACGGAATCACCCCGCCTCCTAACCTCCCTCCCGGAGTCATCCCGCCGGAATGGCTGCTGCTCTACGGCGGCTCTGGTTACTCGTTTTCGCTGGGAACTACGCCGATACGGCGCCTTTCGCTGGCCACCAGTTTCTCCCGGTCCGACAGCAACACCGTCAATGGTTTGATATTCTCCGCCAATCACAATGAACAGGTTTTCATCAACGGCAATTACCAGTTCAGGAAGCTCACCTTCAACGGCGGATACGGACGGCTGGTGCAGGGATTTAGTGCCTCCGGCGTACCAGCAAGTAACGTAAACTCGATATACTTTGGTGTATCGCGTTACTTCAACTTTTTCTGATGGGTCGTGTCCGGCTTTGCGGTGGAAGGCACTCCAGATCGTAGTCGTCACCTTGGTGCTGCTGGCATCGGGGGCGGCGGCGTCTAAAGAAAAAAAACAACAGGTCACACCCGAGCCGACTCCGCCTGAAATGCAGCTGCTGGGCGGCCGCAAGTTCACCTACGAACGCAGCTTCCACTCCGCACGCGAAGTGCAACCCAAGCGTACCTTCTGGAAGAAGGTGCTCGACTTCGTGGCCGGCGAGCCGGAATTCCACAGCCTTGTCCGACCCTACAGCATCGCCACCGATTCCCGCGGCCGCATCATCGTGAGCGACCCGGGCGCCTTCGGCGTCCACATCTTCGACTTCCCGCAGCAGAAGTACAAGTTCCTGTCGCGCGTAGATAAGGGCAAAGATCCCATGCTGACGCCGCAGTGCGTCGCCGTGGATGCCCAAGACAACATCTACGTGACCGATTCGGAGGCAGGCAAGGTGTTTGTCTTCAACTCCGACGGCAAATTTCAGCGGGCAATCGGCAGCCTGAAGGGCGGCGAAGGTTTCTTCAAGCGTCCCACGGGAATTGCGGTGGATTCGGCGGCGCAGCGGATCTATGTCACCGACACGCTGCGCAACAAGATCTTCGTCACCGACATGCAGGGCGGCGTGCTGCAAACCATCGGCAGCAACGGCGATGGCAAGGGCGAGTTCAACTACCCCACCGAACTGCGGCTGCACAGCGACAACCTGGTGGTGGTGGACGCGATGAACTTCCGCGTGCAGGTGCTGGACCGCTCAGGACAGTTTCAGTACGCGGTTGGGCAGCTCGGCGATCAGTCGGGCACCATGTTCCGTCCCAAGGGCGTGGGCTTTGACTCGGAAGGCGACCTCTACGTGGTGGATGGGCTGTGGGGCGTGGTGCAGGTGTTCGACCGTGAAGGCGAGTTGCTGTACACCTTCGGCGAGCGCGGCACCGGCGCCGGCGAATTCCAGCTGCCGGCGGGGCTGTTCATCGATGGTGACGATCGCATCTTTGTAGTCGATTCGTTCAATCGGCGGGTGCAAGTGTTCCGTTATTACGGCTTGGCGAAGCCGGCCAAGGGAGGCTCCCAGTGAGGCGCGCATGGCTGCTCGCGTTCCTGCTGGTGGGGATTCCCCTGCTGGCACAAATCACGGGTGATGTGATTGGCACCCATGATCTCTCGCCGGGCAGCAAGTCGCCGATTACCGGCGCCCGGCCGGGATCGTGTTCCTACTGCCACGCTCCCCACTCCGGATTAGCCACCGGCATGTCGCTGTGGAACCAGACGCAGACCAAGGCCACCTATCAGCTTTATAACAGCACCACCTATCACCAGAAAGGCCAGCAGCCGGTGCTGGGCTCGGACAGCAATTTGTGCTTGAGCTGCCACGACGGGACCGTCGCCGTGGGCAACACGATTGTTTCCGGGCAGATCACGATGACGGGCTCCATGAACGCCCAGGATGTGTTGGGAACGAACCTGCAGAGTTCGCATCCTTTCAGCTTGCAGTTGCCCATCAAGGACACGATTGACTTGATTAAGTCGTTGGTTTCGCAAGGCAAGACCGGCGATCCGCTGGGGAAGGTGAGGCTGATCAACGGGAACATCGAGTGCACGTCCTGCCACAACGCGCACGTGCAAGCGATCGATCTGCAATCGCAGAACTTTCTTGTGCGTGACAGCTCCAAGGCGCAGATGTGCCTGGCCTGCCACGATCCCAACCGGACCATCTCCAATCAGGTCAATCCGCTGGCGGGATGGGATACCAGCGCGCACAATCTGGCGACCAACAAAGTGGCGCTGGCGGCGAACCTGGGAAACTACGGCACGGTGGCCAGCAACGCTTGCATCTCCTGCCACACCCCGCATAATGCGCTGGGGCCGGCGCGATTGTTGCACGGGCAGAATGAGCAGGACTGCACCGGCTGCCACAATGGCGGCACCAACCTGACTCCGGCCATTCCCAATGTCTTTGCCGAGTTCGCCAAGACGGGCCATCCTTTTCCCGTGGGGCAAAATGTCCACGATGCGGCCGAAGATGTGCTGCTCAACAACAATCGGCACGCCACCTGCGCCGATTGTCATAACGGACACGGGTCGCAGCAGGTGACAACCTTCCCGCCGCCTCCGGCCATACGGGTTTCGCAGACCGGAGTGGCCGGCCTCAGCGCGTCAGACGGCACCACCATTGTCAATCCTGTGGTTAATCAATATGAGAATTGCCTGCGCTGTCACGGCAATAGTACCGGCAAAGTTTCCAATCCTGTTTTCGGATATCTGCCGCTGCGAGCGGTTTCGGCCAACGATCCGCTGAATGTCATCCCGCAATTCAGCGCCACCGCCACTTCCAGCCATCCGGTGACGCACGCCCGCAGCAGTCCGCTGCCCCAGCCCAGCTTGCTCCAGATTATGTTGGATGAAAATGGCGGCACCACCCATGGCCGCGCCATGGGCACCCAGATCTTCTGCACCGATTGCCACAATAGCGACGACAACCGGGAATTTGGAGGAATAGGCGCCAGCGGTCCGCACGGATCGACCCACACCCACATCCTGGAGAGGGGTTATGAATTCAGCCAGGCGCCTGCGCCGGGTCAGTTGATCACGAACCTGTTCCCGAATCCTGACTTGAGCTTTAAAGGCCCGTACGCGATGTGCGGCAAATGCCACGACCTAAGCAACGTCGTCTCCAATGCAAGCTGGAACCATCACGGTGACCACATCAACACCGGCTTTAGCTGCTCGGTTTGCCATACCGCCCACGGCATGGGCGCAAGAAGCGGGACCATCTCCGGCGAGCGGCTGGGGAACTTCGACATCAACGTGGTTGCTGCCAATGGTGGCACGCCGGTCTCCTACACGCGCGCCACGAATACTTGCACCTTGGTGTGCCACAACGTCGCACATAACGCAGACGGCTCAATCACCCAAGCCATGCAGAAGGGCAAAGGTGGGGTAGGCCTCCCCGTCAGACACTAGCAACGCATTGACTTGCCACACGCGCAACTCCTAACATGGGTCGCGCACGAAGGGGGTTCTCCCAGGTGGTGGGCAAGACCATTTCGCACTATCGCATCGTCGAGAAAATCGGCGGTGGCGGAATGGGGGTGGTGTATAAGGCCGAGGACATCCGCCTGGGCCGTCTGGTCGCGCTCAAGTTCCTTCCTGAGCAGGTCGAACGCGATCCCGAGGCCCTGGAACGGTTTCGCCGCGAGGCGCGTGCCGCCTCGGCGCTGAACCATCCCAACATCTGCGTCCTCTACGACATTGGCGAAGAGGACGGTCGCGCATTCCTGGTAATGGAGTTTCTCGACGGAACGACACTAAAGCATCTGGTTGACAAAGGACCCATGGAGATGGAGCCTCTGCTGGACATCGCCATTGGGGTCGCCGACGGATTGGATGCGGCCCATTCCAAGGGGATCGTTCATCGCGATATCAAGCCGGCCAACATCTTCGTGACCGAGAACGGCCACGCCAAGATCCTGGATTTTGGTTTGGCAAAAGTCACCGTTGTCCGTACGGGTTCTGCCGCCGATCAATCGGGACTCACGCTCAGCGCCACGGGTGAGGAGCATCTCACCAGTCCCGGCAGCACCCTGGGCACTCTCGCCTATATGTCTCCTGAGCAGGCGCGGGGAAAGCCGCTGGATAGCCGCACCGATCTTTTCTCGTTTGGCGCAGTGCTGTATCAGATGGCGACGGGAGTAATGCCGTTTCGCGGCGACACCTCCGCTTTGTTGTTCGACGCCATCCTGCACAAAGCTCCCGTCGCGCCGGTCCGACTGAACCCCGACCTGCCTGCCAAACTGGAAGACATCATCAACCGCGCGCTGGAAAAAGACCGCACCCTGCGCTACCAGAATGCCTCGGACATGCGGTCCGAACTGCGTCGTCTTAAGCGCGACACGGACTCATCGCAACATTCAGTCGTTGTCGCCGCCGAGAGTGAAACGCCGGCTGAGCCGGCTGGTCCTGCAAGCGGGTCATCGCATGTCAAAAGCCAGGTTACTTCGTCAAAAGAGGGCGTCTCTGGGGCGTCGATCACCAAAGCTCCGCGCGCTTCTTCGTGGAAGATAGGCACGCTGGTCCTGCTGTTAATCGCGGTAATCATTGCCGCGGGTTTGTACTGGCGGTCGCACCGTGCCCCTAAGCTGAACGACCAGGACACCCTGGTGCTGGCCGACTTCACCAATACGACCGGAGATCCCGTCTTCGATGACACCTTAAAGCAGGCGATTTCGGTGCAACTGGGGCAGTCCCCGTTTCTGAACATCCTGTCCGATGCGAGAATTCGCGCCACTCTGAAGCTCATGGCAAAACCCCGTGGTACCAAGCTGACTCCGGAAGTAGCGCGTGATCTCTGTCAGCGCGTCGGCGCAAAAGCCTACATCGCAGGCGCCATTGCAAGTCTGGGAAGGCAGTATGTAATCGGCCTCGATGCCGTCAATTGTAAGACCGGTGATCCGCTGGCACAGGAACAGGTAACGGCGGAAAACAAAGAACACGTCTTAAAAGCGTTGGGCGAGGCATCGACCAAGCTGCGGGAAAAACTTGGCGAGTCGCTAAGCATGGTGGAGAAATTCGACACTCCTTTGGATCAGGCTACCACTCCGTCCCTGGAAGCTCTGAAGGCCCTCTCCGAAGGAATAAAGACGTTGCAGGCACAAGGCAGTGCAGCGGCGATTCCATTTTTTAACCGCGCCACCGAACTCGACCCCAACTTCGCCGCAGCATACGTGGCCTTGGGAATTTCGTACTCTAATTTGAGAGAGCCCGGCCTGGCCAGTCAGAATCTGCAGAAGGCCTATGATCTGCGGGACAAAGTGAGCGACCGCGAGAGGTTCCGTATTTCGGGTACCTACTACCTGCTGGCGACGGGCGAACTGGACAAGGCAATCCAGACCTATGAGATGTGGGCCAAGACCTATCCGCGCAACGGCGAACCTTATGGCAACTTAGGGGTTGATTACAGCTATTTAGGACAATACGAAAAAGCAGTTGTCGCAAGTCTTGAGGATCTTCGTCTTAATCCGGGCAGCGCAGCCGCCTTCACCAATCTCGTCGGACTGTATGCCAACGTGGACCGCCTCGACGACGCGAAGAAGACGTATAAGGAGGCGCTGGAGCACAAGGTTGACAATCCGTTTCTGCACGGCAACCGCTATGGCGTTGCCTTTCTTGAGAGCGACACCGCCGAGATGAAGCGGCAAGTCACGGCCGCGAGCGGCAAACCGGGGGAGGACATTCTTCTTTCGTTCGCATCCGATACCGAAGCTTTCTACGGACGCCTCAGCGGTGCACGGGAATTGTCCAGGCGAGCGGCCGAGTCGGCCCGGCGCAGTGGCTCCATAGAAACCGCGGCGGCATGGCAGATGGATGCCGCGTTACGGGAAGCGGAGTTTAACGATATTGGCCGGAGCCGGCAGGATATCGCCTCCGCGCTCGCTGCCGCGCCCACCCGAGATGTGAACATTCTGGCGGCGCTGGCATTGGCCCGTATCGGAGATGCTGACCGGGCGAAACATATGGCGGACGATTTGGCGGAGCGCTTTCCGCTGAACACGGTCATCAATCACTATTGGCTGCCTGCCATTTATGCTTCCATCGAGATCAGGCGCGGCAATCCGGCCAAAGCCCTCGATATACTTCAAACCGCCGAACCCTACGAACTGGGCACCCCGCTTCCCCAGTTCGAGGTGGGCGGATCGCTCTATCCTGTGTATATAAGGGGCCTGGCCTACTTGTCGCTGGAAAAAGGTAAAGAGGCGGCAGCCGAATTCCGCAAGTTTCTGGATCAGCGCGGTGTTGCGATAAATTGTCCGTTAGCGGCGCTGGCCCGCCTTCAGCTCGGTAGGGCCTACGTGCTGTCAGGCGATTCCATCAAGGCGCGTGGCAGCTACCAGGAGTTTTTCGCTCTCTGGAAAGATGCCGACCCCGACATGCCTGTACTGAAAGAAGCCAAGGCTGAGTATCAACAGATACGGTGATAGAGCCTGGAAGCTGCTCTAGCGTGGGCCGCTGCGCACAAACACCGCCGCCAGTTGGTCCTGGTACACCAGTTGGAATCGCGAGTCCGCCTGCAGAATACTCACCAGGTTGTTGGTCTTCTGCAGAATCACCACGCCCGCCTGGTTGAGGTAAGCATCGTCGATGTACGACGGCGCGCCATTGGCTGTGGTGAAGAACTGCTCATCCAGCTCATCTCCGTAAAGGTCGGTGCGTCCGTCGATGGCGACGGGATAGTTCGGCATGTACCAGATGAGGAAGCCGCCCCAGTCGAGTGTGTTGTACAGCGGCCCCGGCGCCGGATTCTTGCGCAGGTAGTTCACGGCGTTGACGGGCAGAAAGCCGCTGATGGCGCGGTCGAGGCCGCGCGTGTTGAAGTCCGCGCTCCTTGCGAAAACTAACAGCGATACGGCGACCACCACCGCCACTGCAACTTTCTGCAGCCAGGTCTCTTTCGCCTCGCGGGCGGTCTCATCTGCAAGCGAGTCAGCAATGCAAGCCGCTGCCGGAATGCAGATGAACCAGGCGTCGCGCATGGTGCGGAAGGCGACCGCGCCGGCAATGGACAGCAGCAGAAGTCTGAAGACGTCAACTTGGCGTCGCCGCCCGACCGCAAAGAACGCGAAAGCCATCAACAGCAGTTGCACATAATGGCTGCCCGCTCGAAAGTTTAGCGGCTGCAGCTCCATGATCATGCGGTATGGGACCTTCGCCTGGGAGTATTGGAAGATCACTTGATACAGATGGTAGGAGTACGGTCCGATGCAGGGTGCGATGAGGCACGCGGCAAAAACCGCGGCCAACGTTACAGCCGGAAGTTTGGGAGGCAGCAGCCATAAGGGCTCCCATCCAAGGCGGGCAGCCAGCCGCTGTACCAGGTTTACCGCCAGCAGCAATCCGACCACAAACAAGCCGTAGATGAACTGGATGTGCAGGTTCGCCCACAACAGAAAAACCAGCGGCAGCCAGTAGAGAAGCTGCACGCGGCCCGTACGGTGCGCTTCCAACACCAGCGTCAGGGTCACGCAGAACAGCATCATGGAGAAGAAGACCGGACGCGGCATCAGGTTAAAGAGGAAAGCAGAGCAGGTGACGACTGCCAGCATGCACGCCAGCCAGAATCGGCCGGAAAGACGGCGCGCCATCCAGTAAATGAAGTAGGCGACTCCGAGAGTCAGCAGCGTTCCGTATACCCCGACGCCGACTAGTCCGAACCAGGCGTAGGCGCGCGACATCAGGACTTCGTAGCCCCAACTGTAAGCCACCCAGGGGCGATCGGCAGCCGTCCACGAGAAGAGACCGGTGTGGGGAACGGCCCGGTGCTGGACGATCCAGTCGCCAGCCTTGAGGTGCCACCAAATGTCGAGGTCGAGCACCGAGAACTTCAGATTGAAGGCGATCACTCCCACCGTGACCAGCAGGCCGGCCAGGGTGAGCGACTGCAGCCAGCGCAGACGGAGGAGCGGGCGCAGCTCGTCGACGAAAGTCACCTTTTCGCCTTTCGCGGTCGCTCTTCGCTTTTCGCCGGAGGCTGGGGGCACGAGTTGTCGGCATCAACACTCATATATCTGCCTGAGATGCAGGTGGCCTTCCAAAGAAGAACTGGAATAAGTCTATCCTGTACAGCGGATTACATGCCTCACGGGCCTCGAAAACCCGCCCATGCCGCGCCAAATCACACGCGCCGTGCGGACAAACACGCTTCCTCAACCGATTTGCCACTCCTGGCCGGCTTTTCTCATTCCCCTAAGTTGCTGAATATGAAGAGTTAGCTGCAAATTTCCGCTCAGCCACGTTTGGCAAGCGGTGTGCACTCTCCATAGGTTCCTGCAAGTGTGCGCCCTCGCACTCCCCCACCCGAGCCGAGAAGCTCGGGTGGACCCTCCCAGATTGTCACGAAGGAGTAGTGAAGATGGAAGCGGAATCGAAGCAAAACGGCACTCCAACCACCAACTGGACGGCGACCCAAACCTACGCCATGGCGGCCGTCTGCCTGCTGATTGGCGTGTTGGTGGGATATCTGGTGCGCGGCTCGGCCAAGCCCGCGGCCCAGGCGAGCCCGGCTTCCACCGAAATGCAGCAGGCGGCAACCGCCACGCAATCCAGCGCGGGACAACAACAGAAGATGCCGACGCTGGATGACATGAAGCGCATGGCCGACAAACAAGCGGACCCGCTGCTGGCCACGCTGAAGACCGATCCCAGGAACGTAGAACTGCTCAACAAGACCGCGCTTACCTACAAAGCGGCCCACCAATTCAAGGACGCCATCGCGTACTTCCAGAAAGCTCTGGATGTCGATCCGAAGAACGTCGCCATCCGCACGGACATGGCCTCGTGCATGTACTACACCGGCGACGTGGATGGCGCTCTCGCGGAACTGCACAAGTCGCTGACCTATGATCCGAAGCACCCGGGTACGCTGATGAACATCGGGATCATCAAGTGGCAGGGCAAGAACGATGTCGCAGGAGCAGTCACTGCGTGGCAAACGCTGCTCAAACGGAATCCGAACTTCCCCCAGAAGGCAGTCATCGAGCACATGATCACCGAAGCCCAGCAGCAAAAAAACACCGCGCAGTCTTCGAACCCACCGAAGGGATAAGTTGACAGTCCTTTTCGGACAGGTCAGGCCATGACGAACGCCACCCTCGAAATAGCAGTAGCAGCAAGTCCCGAAGTGGAAGCCATGTCACGCCCGAAATACGACGCTTGGCTCGCCGCGGGCTATGGCGTGGCTCTGCTGGCCTGCCTTTCGGTGTGGTTTCTGGCGGTACGCGCGCCATTGTGGACGGATGAAACTCTTTCCTACTGGCAAATCGCCGGTGGTTTCAAGCAGATTTGGGCGCGCTCCGTCCAGGGCAATTCGTTTGCCGCTTACGCTTACATTCTGTGGCTTACCAAGACGTTTTTCGGCAGCAGCGAGCTCGTCCTCAGGATTCCTTCCATCCTGGCGATGCTTGCCGCCGTGTATGTGTTCTACCGGTGCGCGCGCGAGCTGTTCGACTGGGATGCTTCTCTCATCGCGACCATGTTGTTCATCCTGCCCAGAGGAATCGCCTTTGCCGCGATCGACGTGCGTCCTTATCCGTTTGCGCTGCTGGTGACCAACCTTGCGATTTTTCTATTCCTGCGCTGGATGAAAACCAATCGGACAAAGTACGCTGCGCTGTTTGGAATCGCCTCGGCGGGAATCTTCTATTTCCATTATTTGTTCGCTAGCATTCTGGTAGCGCTTGCCCTTTATTATCTGCTCACGAGGCGTTCTTGGCTGCGGGCCGATCTGCGGCAAATTGGTGTCGCGCTCGGCTGCTTCGCTATCTTCCTGCTTCCGGTGTTGCCGCGGCTCAGGTACATCTACCAGACGCGGATCACGCATTCCTTCGCCCCCGCGCCGCAATGGACATCATTCTTTCAGGTACTGAATCCAGGAACCGGGCAGTTGTTGGTATTGGCTGGCATCATTCTCCTCGCGGTGGTGGCGCGCCAGTTGTTGACTCCCAACCGCGAGATGTTAGGCAAGCTTCTGCTGTGCGTCAGCCTGGCGCTGGTCCCAACTTTGTGTCTGTATGCGATCAGCGTGAGCACCTCGGTGCATGTCTTCATCCCACGCTATCTGCTGGTTGCCATGCCCGGCATTGCCTTGTGCTGGGGAGGGCTGTGCAGCCTCATCGATTCGCGCGCTCTTCGCGCTTTTTTCTATTTTGCGTTTGTGGCGTTGTGCGTGTCGCAGGCCTATTCCTCACCACTGTCGCGCAGGCACGAAGAGTCGTGGAAGGAAGCGCTTGCGTTTGCCGATGCCAACGCCGCCGCAGACCACGCGCCCCTGCTGATGTGCAGTCCCCTGGTGGAAGCCGATTTTCAGCCCATGCCAGCGGTCGCCAGCGAGAGCGTGCTGTACTCCCCGTTGAGCTACTACAACGTGAGCGCGCCGGTGGTTCCACTTCCGCGTACCTTGAATGCAGAAGCCGAGCGCCAGGCCAAACAATTCCTGCTGAAGGCGGCCCAGGAGCACACTCGTTTCCTGGTGCTGGCGCCCTGGCCGTCTTTGCGAATCGTAGATCTTCTTGCCTATGACTCGCAAAGCACGCATACCTATCGCGTACTGGGAACCTTCGACGAGATCTTCGTCGTGGAGTTCGTTCCTTATTCCGATGCTCGCTGAAATAGCCGAGCGCGAAGTGCAACCGCACGGCGCCTCACTTCGCCTGGAGCAGAGACTTGATCTCCTGTTCCAGGACGGGCATTTGTACCTCGCCGACATACTTGGCCGCAACCTGGCCATCGCGGCCGATCAGGAACGTAACTGGCAGTCCCAGGACACCGCCGTAGGCCTGCGCCAGCTTTTCAGTTCCCAACGCGACGGGATAGTTCATCTTGAATTGCTGATAGAACTCGCGCACCGGCTTGGGGCCGTCGTCCATGGAAATGCCGATCACTTGCAGGCCCTGTTCGCGATACTGGTTCTGGAACGCCACAAAGTGCGGGATTTCACCTAGGCAGGGTGTGCACCAAGTCGCCCAGAAGTCCAGCAGCACTACCTTCCCTCGATAGTTCGCAAGCTGCAGCGGCTGCCCATCCAAATCCTGCAGCGAGAAATCGGGCGCGATCGAATGAACCACGGACGACCGGCCGCCGGGTTTGGAGTGTACGGAACTCCGCCGGCCCACTTCGTAGATGGCGACCGCGAGTATGATCGCGACGACAATCAGGACAGCTTTTCTCATCGATTAGGGCCCTATTGGCCTTTGATGGTGGGGTAGCCCTTGTACACCCAGTCAGCCCCGAGGTTGTTGGGGATGTAGAGCACCTTTACGTTGGTGAAGCCCTCTTTGTGCAACTCGTTGTAAGCAGGCTGCACGTTGGGACAATGGCTCCAAGGGCAACATCCGCAATAGAGAACGATGAACATTTTGCGAGGCAGTGGTTTTACCCGCCTGCGCAGAGATTCGATGCCCTGCGAATCCGAACCGGCCCCAATGTACTCAGCGCCGGGAATGTGCGCCTGCATGTACAGAAGATGAGGGCCAACGTTGAGGACCAGCGGCTTTTCGCCTGTGGGCGACTGCAGAATTTTGACCAGGTCCTCGGGGTTGATCAGCTGGGCGCTGCCGGGCGCTAACTCAGATGCAGACTGGGCCTGCATTTGTGGGGTCGCGCGGGGACCAGCGAAACCATTGGCCAGCGCGTGACGGGCGGGCACGAACATTGCAGCGAATGTCGCCAGCACAACAACAACGAAGCAAAGCCTCAGCAAGGCTTTCATAGTGGTCCCTTTCCATAAGCCAACCGTTGCGGAGATTTCCCGCAACACAGGAGCATAAACCATGGCGAAGGTTGCAAGTGAAGAGATGCGGCTTCATCGCGTAGAGGGGTTGGCCTTGCGTTCTGTCATCCTGAGCGACGAGGTCGCTGTGGCAACCGAGGAGTCGAAGGACCCCTATTGCTTGCCTAGACTCAAAGTAGCTATAGGGGCCCTTCGACTCGCGGCAAAAGCGGCCGCTCGCTCAGGGTGACACCACAAAGTCTAAGTCATTGTTGATCCATTGTGGCACGTCTAAAGAGTGTGCGTGAGAACCGTGCCGTCCCTAAAGGGACTCGGATCTATTTTCCATTTTACCCAGCACTCCGCCTGCGGCTCCGTGCTGGGCTACACTCTTTCGCCCCTGCGGGGCTCGGATTTTGCGCAATTGGTTCCACCGAGCCAACTCAAAATGAGTTCTCACGCACTCTAAAGCCGTGCCCTGATACGAAGCGAATCATGAGATGTTAATGAGTTCTAGAGCGCGCTGCGCATCACCGCCCAGTAAGCCGATAATGTTTTGCCGAGAGGAGCTTGGCGAGCGCCGAACAAGGCGGCCAGCGAACGCAATAACATCCCCGCAACGATCCCCACGCGCAACGTCGCCACCCCGGCGCTGGAAAAATGTTTGCGCGCGTAGCGCAGCATGTTTCCGTACCAGAGCAATTGCTGATCACGGAACGGCAACTGGCCCACGCTATGCCCGCCGCTGTGGCGGAAACGGGCCGCCGGGCAATACACGATCTTCCCGCCGTGTTCCAGCAGCCGTCGGCAGAGATCGACATCCTCGAACCACACGGGGAAGAACTGCTCGTCAAAACCGCCGACCGACTCCCATGCCGCTCGTGTGATGGCAAGGCACGCTCCCGCCGGTTGCTCGACCTCCTGTTGCTGTGAATAGTCGGCGTCGAGACAGCGATAACGTCGATTCGCGGGATTGTGCGGCCATAGCCGATTCACCAGCATCGCCTCATACAGCAAGCTGATGAGAGTGGGCAGCCGTCGAAAGGCGAAGCCGCGCGCCGGTTGTCCGTCGTCTTCCAGCAGCGCGCCCCCAACTGCGACTGCGCCGGTGGCCTCGAGGCACTGCAGCAGCGCTTTGACGGCCCCTGGTTCGGCGATGGCGTCGGGATTGAGTAGCAGCAGAACATCTCCGGCGCTCTCGCGTGCTCCCTGGTTCACGGCCGCGGCAAAGCCAAGATTTTCGGGATTGGCCACCAGATGCACCGGATGCCAGGCGACAAATTCTTCCACCCGCTGCACGGTCTCGTCGTGCGAAGCATTGTCCACGATTACGACCTCGCAATCCTCATTCACCAGCGCCTCCAGGCAGGGCCCAATGCTGGCGCCGGAGTTGTAGGTCACGATGATGGCGGAGCAGCGCAACATAGAGGAGGAAGCACGCATTATAATCGTCGCTTCGTTTATTCTTCGAAAGAGCGCGCACGTCTCACGCGGTGACCGCGCCTGGAGAGAACTTGGAAATCATCGAAACTACGCTCCCCGGCGTGCTGGTGGTGAAGCCGCGAGTCCACCAGGACCCGCGTGGCTTCTTCATGGAAACCTATCGCCAGAACGTGCTGGCGGGCGCCGGCATTGACGAGCAGTTCGTGCAGGACAATCATTCGCGTTCGTCACGGGGAGTGTTGCGCGGCTTGCACTACCAGCTCCGCAATCCGCAGGCCAAGCTTTGCCGCGTGGTGCAGGGCGAGGTGCTCGACATCGCGGTGGATGTTCGCGTCGGGTCGCCGCACTTTGGCCAATGGGCCAGCGTATTGCTCTCCGCAGAAAACCACTTACAGCTCTATATTCCGAAGGGATTCGCGCACGGCTTTGTGGTGCAGTCCGAAACCGCCGACTTCCTCTACAAATGCAGCGACTACTACGATGCCGGCGACGACCGGGGCGTGCTTTGGAACGATCCGGAAATCGGCATTGATTGGCAAACGCCTTCGCCCCTCCTGTCGGAAAAGGACAGGCGTTATCTTCCGCTTTCACAGATTGCGCGCGACCAGTTGCCGCGCTACCAACCATGAGCCTGCGACTCCTCATCACCGGCGCGACCGGCCAGATAGGCTGGCACTTGCAGCGCACTCTGGCGCCGCTGGGCGACGTCACGGCCCTCACCCGCGATCAGTTAGATCTGTCCGATCTGGACGCCGTGACGCGGACGGTGCGCGAGTTCGAGCCTGATGTGCTGGTAAATGCCGCCGCCTATACAGCGGTGGACAAGGCCGAAAGCGAGCCGGAACTGGCGCGGACCATCAACGCCCTGGCTCCCGCGCGCATGGCCGAGGAGTTGGCGCGCAACCGCTGCCTGCTCATCCACTACTCCAGCGATTATGTTTTCGACGGTAACAAGCCCGCGGCGCAGGCCTATCAAGAGAACGATGAGACCGGGCCGCTCAACGTCTATGGCCAGACCAAACTGGAAGGCGAGCGGTTGATCGTCGCGGCCGGGTGTCCGTACCTCATCCTGCGGACCACCTGGGTGTACGACACGCGCGGCAAGAATTTTCTGCGCACGGTTTTGCGTCTGGCCCGCGAAAAGGACGAGCTGCGCATGGTGGGCGACCAGTACGGCGCGCCTACCTGGGCGCGGACCATCGCCGAGGCAACCGCGATCATTCTGGCCAGGTCCCTGGAGCGCAACCGCGAAACCGGCGCCTGGCAGAGCGGGCTTTTCCATCTCACGGCGGCGCAGCAGACCTCATGGGTGGGTTTTGCGCGGGCCATCCTTGAGGACTACGAAGCGCTGCTCGATTGGCCCGCCGACACCGGTGAATTTGGCGGGCCGTTGAAGGCCAAGCGGGTTGTCCCCATCACCAGCGAGCAATTTCAGGCGGCTGCCCGCCGGCCGCGAAATTCTGTGCTCTCCAACGCCAAGGTGCAGGCCGCCTTTGGCGTTACGCTGCCGGATTGGCGGAGCCAACTGCGGCTTGCCATGCAGGACGCGATTCGCTGATAATCGTGATTATTCGGTTGCTGAGCAGTTCATCTTCTCGCACTTCGGCAGCGCGCCCTTCCGTGGGATTGGCGGAGGAAGACCGGCGAAGCCAGTCGTGCGCACCCGCACTGTTTACGGCAAAAGAATGGAGAGCTGATGAAGGGAATAGTCCTGGCGGGCGGCATCGGTACGCGCCTGTATCCGCTGACCCGCGTCACCAACAAGCACTTGCTGCCCGTGTACGACAAACCCATGATCTTCTATCCCTTGCAGGCGCTGGTGGACGCAGGCATTCGCGACATCTTGATCGTGACTGGCGGGCAGAATGCCGGCGATTTCCTCCGCTTGCTGCAGAACGGCAAGGAATTCGGCCTGCAGCAACTCAGCTTCGCCTATCAGGAGGGAGAAGCTGGAATCGCCGATGCGCTGCGCCTGGCCGAGCCCTGGGCTAAGGGCGACAAAATCTGCGTGGTTTTGGGCGACAACATCATTGAGGGTGACATTCGCGAGGCGGCCCAGGCCTTCGAGCGGCTGGAAAAGGGCGCCATGGTGATGCTGAAGGAAGTGACCGATCCCGAGCGCTTCGGCGTGCCGGTCTTTGAGCAAGGGCGCGTCGTTCGTATTGAGGAGAAGCCCAAGAAGCCGCTCTCGTCGTATGCCGTCGTCGGCATCTATTTTTACGACGGGACCGTCTTCGACCGCATCCGCACGCTAAAGCCGTCGGGCCGCGGCGAGTACGAAATCACCGACATCAACAACAGCTACATTGCGGAGGGCACGCTGCACCACACGCTGCTGGAGGGCTGGTGGACCGACGCCGGCACCTTCGAATCGCTGTGGCACGCCAGCAACATGGTGCGCGACAAGGTGCTGCGCAACGTGGAAGAGCCGGCGACGGTGCGCAGCCTATGAAGCTGCTGGTCACGGGCGGCGCCGGATTCATTGGCTCCAACTTCGTCCATCACACGCTGGCCACACATCCGGAATGGAAGCCGGTGGTCCTCGACAAGCTGACCTATGCCGGGAACCTGAAGAACCTGGAACCGGCGCTGCAGCAGGGCAGGTGCGAGTTTGTGCAGCTCGACATCTGCGATCGCGCGGTGCTGGATGCGGTCCGGGGATGCGACGCCGTCATCCACTTTGCCGCCGAGAGCCATGTGGACCGCAGCATTGAAGACGCTGCGGCGTTCGTCCGCACCAATGTGGACGGCACGCACAACCTCATCCAGGCCTGCCGGGAAGCGGGCGTGCCGCGCTTCTTGCACGTCAGTACCGACGAAGTGTATGGCAGCCTCGGCGAGGAAGGCGAGTTTACGGAAGAATCTCCACTGCAGCCCAACAGCCCGTACGCGGCCACCAAAGCGGCTTCCGATCTGCTGGTGCTGGCCTATGTGCGCACCCACAAGTTTGCGGCGGTGGTGACGCGCTGCTCCAACAACTATGGGCCGTACCAGTTTCCGGAGAAGTTCATCCCGCTGATGATCGCGCAGGCGATGGCGGGCGAGCGGCTGCCGGTGTATGGCAAAGGCAGCAACGTGCGTGACTGGATCCATGTCAGCGATCACTGCACCGCCCTGGACGCGGTGTTGCAGCGCGGGCGCGAAGGCGAGGTTTACAACATCGGCGGGAGATGCGAGAAGCGCAACCTCGAGGTGGCCAAGCTGATTCTGGCCACCCTGGGCCGCTCCGAATCGCTCATTCAGTTCGTCAGTGATCGTAAGGGACACGACCTGCGCTACGCCATCAACTGCGAAAAGCTGGAACGAGAACTGGGCTGGCGGCCCGAAATTGGTTTCGATCAGGGCCTGGAGCGGACCATCGCGTGGTATCGCGAAAATATGCCCTGGCTCGATGACGTGCGCACCGGCCAGTACCGCGACTACTTCCAGAAACATTACGTGCAGCGGGAGAAGACCTTCGCGCCGTAGGCTATGGCCGGCGCGGGGGCATCAAGACGCTGCATATGCCTCCAATGAAGCCCATCAGTGCATAAGATCGCCAAAAGGGTGGTGTGCCGCCTATGCGCTGTGAGTCGCTGGCGCGATGGGTCCTCAGAGGAGCTTGCGAAGCTCGCGCCGCAGGATCTTCCCGGAGGCGGTACGCGGAAGTGTTTGCACGAAATAGACTTCGCGCGGCGTCTTGTAATGGGTCAGGCGGTCGGCGACGAACTCCTGCAGGCGAGACGCGGTCTGCTGGCTGGCTACCTCTTCTTCGCGCAACACCACGAAGGCGCAGGGAATCTCTTCGCCCGCGCTATCGATTCGCGAAACGACGCCGCAGTCGCGCACTCCGGGATGTTCCAGCAGCACGCTTTCCACCTCCGCCGGCGCAATCGAGAAGCCTTTGTACTTCATCATTTCCTTGCGCCGATCGACCACGTAATACTGGCCGCTGTCGTCCACGCGAACGATGTCGCCGGACCAATACCAGCCGTCGCGCAACACCGCGGCGCTGGCGTCGGGAGATTTCCAGTAGCCCAGCATGAATTGCGGTCCGCGCATTACCAACTCGCCAATTTCTCCCGGCGCTGCGTCATTCTCCTTCTCATCCACAATCCGGCACTCGGTATGTGCCACGGGTGCGCCGACGGAATCGGGTTTGTACAGCTCGGGGAGAAGAAATCCCATGTGCGTAACCGGCGAGGCTTCCGTCATCCCGTAGCCTTGGCGGATGGGAATGCCGGTGCTCTGAGTAAAACGGCGCGCCAGTTCCGGGGCCAGCGGAGCTGCTCCTGACTTCACCCAGCGCAGGCGATGCTGGCGGGGAAATTTCCCCTGTTCCGCCGCCTGGCAATAGGCCAGCAGCGTGGGAGGTACGCACAGGGTCACCGTCACGCCCTCCTCCACGATGGTTTCCAGCGAACGTTCGCAGTCGAAACGCGGCATCAATACCACGGTGCAACCCCGCATCAGCGTGAGATTCAGGCCCACCGTCAAACCGTAGATGTGATACAGCGGAAGGAAACACAACAGCACGTCCGGGTCGCTGATGGCCCCAAATTCGCCTGGGGTGAGTGTCTGAAAAACGTTGGCGACCAGGTTGAAATGCGACAGCATGACCCCTTTGGGCAGGCCCGTGGTCCCGCTGGAGAAGGGAAGAGTGGCCAACGCCTCGCGGGAATCCTGCTGCGGTTCCGGCAGCCGCCCGCTGAGGTTGGGCTCGAGGAGAGACTCCCACATCTCCGAGCCGCTTGGCCCCGGATTGCGGACGGTGTAAATCTTCCTCAACGCGGGAAGCCCCGCGAGATCAATGCCGGTAAGCAATGCGCCGTCGCTGATGAGAGCGACCGCGTCCGCCGTCTCCAACTGATAGCGGACTTCGCGCTCGCGGTAGGTCGGGTTCATGGTTGTCGGCACGGCCCCAGCCAAGGTCGCAGCGTGGTAGGCGATGCCAAACTCCCAGCAATTCGGCAGGTAAATCCCAATCATCTCTCCGGGGCGAACCCCGGCCGCGACCAGGCCGCGCGCGGCGCGTTCCACCAGTTCGCCGTACGCCGCGTAGGTGATGCGCCTCGCGGGCGTGCAGGAAGTATCGACCATGGCGACCTTCGCCGCATGTTGGCGGCAGGAATCGAGGATGACATCGTGGACAAACCTGCCCTCGGGATTGCCGTAGAGCTGGGTGCGAAGACCTTGCGCTTGCTGTGCCATTGGTGTGCGCAAGAGTGTAACAAATGTTGACTCCTACCGGGACCGACAACGGGCAGACGACGTTTGTTATTCTGTCTGGCGGAGATCAGCCGCGCCAATCGGGGAGCTTATGCGGGGACTCAAAGGCAAGCGTGTAGTCATCACCGGAGGCGCCAGCGGCATCGGTGCGGCCACGGCGGCGCGCTTCCTGGAGGAAGGTTCGATCGTCGCGGTCCTCGATCGCGATCCTGCGGCGTGTGAAAAGGTCTGCGCGCAACAGCCCGGCATCGCGGGAACATTCCTCGCCGACGTCGCCGACCACGGACAAGTGCAGCGCGCCTTCGCAGCCCTGGTGCGCGATCTGGGCGGCCTGGACGTCGTCATCAACAACGCCGGTATCAGTATTCGTCATAAGTTTCTCGATATCACCCCGGACGAATGGGGCCGGGTGCTCGCCGTGAACCTGACAGGTGCTTTCTATGTCGCGCAAACCGCCGCCCGCTACATGATGGAACACGATGGCGGCGTCATCCTGAATACCGCGTCCACCAACGGCATCGTGGGTTATCCCTACTACGCCGACTACAACGCCACCAAGGCCGGAGTGATTGAGCTGACGCGCTCCATGGCGCTGGAGCTGGCGCCCAAGGTGCGAGTGAACGCGGTCGCGCCCGGATATGTGCTGACGCCGATGCAGCGCGCCGAGTACTCCGATGAAATGCTGGAGGAAGTGAACCGGAAGATCCCGCTTCAGCGGCACGCCCAGCCGGAAGAAGTGGCCGCGCTATTCGCGTTTCTGGCCTCCGCGGACGCCGCTTACCTCAATGGACAGGTCTATGTGATCGACGGCGCCGAGACCGCGGGCGGGCTGGCCAGCCGGTGACCGTGACCTTTATAGCCTGTCATCCTGAGCGACGAGTCCGGTCGCCACGGCGACTGGACGAGGAGTCGAAGGACCCCTATACTGCCCACCCACTCTCGCCTGGTACATTTCTTAATAGCTGCGCCGCAGGCCCATGTAGCCCTCAGGATGGACACCCCGAAAAAAGACCTGGGTTTACTTTTTCTGCTCGCCACCAAGGATGAAGTGTTCGATGGCGTAGGCAAACCCGTCTTCCGAGTTGCTCTTCGTAACGTACGTTGCCTGCGTCTTCACTTCGTCGGTCGCATTGCCCATGGCGATGCTCACGCCGCTTTGGCGAAACATCAGCGCGTCGGTCTGCATATCGCCAAGGGTCGCAATCTGCTCCGTGGGGATGTTCAACATCTTCGATAGCGTGAGGATGACCATGCCCTTGTTAGCGTCGGCATGGGTAACGTCGAGATAGTAGTCGGACGAACAGGTGGCAGAAATTGCGGTGCCAAGCAAATGATCGATTTCGAACTGCGCACGCTTTACCGCGCCGTAATCGTCGCTGACGCCGACCAGCTTCAAGACATGAAATTGCGACATATCGTAGCTGAGCAATGGTGCGGCTTTGCCCTGCATCAGGTTTTTCTGGTGCTCCACGTGCGGACCAGACGGATTGCTGACGTACCAATCCGTCTCGGTATAGACCCATAGATCGAGCTGGCTTTTGCGGATGTGGTCGGCCACGGTCTGCGCGTCGGCCGAAGTCATCGGCACTTGGTGCAAGATGTTGAGGTCAGGATCAATCAGCAGCGCTCCATTGAAACACGCCGAGGGCTCGGAAACATGGAGATCGCGCAGCAATAGCTGCGTGAGGCGTGGTGGCCGTGCACTGGCAATCGTGAATCGAATTCCAGCCTGCTGGAGACGCTGCACCGCGGCGGGCGCACCGGGGCTGAGGTTCTTGTCTGGATCGAGCAGCGTGCCGTCAACGTCCGACACCACCAATGCCACGCCCGGCCGGGCGTTCGCGCCAGCCATCACTGGTCCTCATCAGAGCCATTCTGCGCCAACCTGCGCCAGCGATGACGATCGTACTGAATGAGCCCATCGGCCGCCTCCGGCCCTTCACTGCCGGCGGCGTAGTTGGGGAATTGCGGCGGCGGCAACTCGGCCCAGGCCTCCTCGATCGGCGTGATGATGCGCCACTCGGCCTCCACTTCATCGCGGCGAGTGAACAGCGTCGCATCACCGCGCATGGCATCGAGCAAGAGCGTTTCATAGGCAGTAGGCGTTTCCCCGCCGAAAGCATCGCGATAGGAAAAATCCATGTTCACGCGGATGGCGCGCATCTGAGGCCCCGGCTGCTTGGCCCCAAAACTCACTGCGATGCCTTCGTTCGGCTGGATGCGCATGGTGATGACATTGTGGTGGACGTCCTTGGGGCTGCGAGAGAAGAGCGCCTGCGGCGTGCGCTTGAAGTGGACCGCAATCTCGGTCAGCTGATTGGCCAGCCGCTTGCCGGCGCGCACATAAAAGGGAACTCCCGCCCAGCGCCAGTTGTTGATGTGGAACTCGACCGCAACATAGGTCTCGGTGCGCGAACTCGGATCCACGCCCTTTTCCTGGCGATAGCCTGGCACGGCCTTGCCGTCGATCTGTCCCGGCCCGTACTGCCCTCGGACCGTGTGGCGGGATACCTCATCCTTCGACATCAGAGCAATGGCGCGCAACACCTCTACCTTGTGTCCGCGAACCGCGTCGGCATCGAAGGCGACGGGAGGCTCCATCGCCGTCAAGGTCAGCAACTGGAGGAGATGATTCGCCACCATATCGCGCAGCGCGCCGGTCTCTTCATAGAACGCCGCGCGATTCTCCACTCCCAGGGTTTCGGCGGCGGTGATTTCGATGTACTCGATGTAATTTCGGTTCCAAACCGGCTCGAACATCGAGTTACCGAAGCGGAACATCATGATGTTCTGCACCGTTTCCTTGCCGAGGTAGTGATCGATGCGGTAAACCGATGGCTCATCGAAGACGCGCGAGACAATTTCGTTCAGCTCATGCGCGCTTTGCAGATCGCGGCCGAAAGGTTTCTCCAGAATGATTCGCGTCCAGCCTTGGCCATTGCGCGCCAGCCCGGCGGCGCCGAGTCCTTCGACAATCGGCGGCGCCAGCGAGGCTGAAGTCGAGATGTAGAACAGCACGTTCTGGCTGGCGCCGTTCTTCTGCATCTCTTCCATCTTCGCCTTCAGGTGAGGGTAGAACTCTGGCTGGCTGGCGTCGCCGACCAGAAAACGCAGGCGCTTGGCGAAATCGTTCCAGCCCTCGGCGGTGAAGTTGTGCGCGTCTTTCGAGTTGGCGGCGCCTTCGCGGAGCCGCTCGCGGAACGCATCATCGGTGAGCTTGGTGCGGCCGATGCCGAGCACGTCGAAGTTGCGGCTGGTACAACCCACACAGGCCAGATCGTAAAGCGCAGGGACCAGCTTGCGATGCGTGAGGTCGCCGGTCGCGCCGAAGATGACCAGTAGGCACGAGTCACCTTGGGGCAAGGAAGCTGGCGCAACTTTGTGCGGCTTCGGTTGGACGCGTGTGTCCATACTTATTTCGCTCCCCTTGGTTTCGACGCCTTGGGTAACAGGCTGAGCCAGTCTGTATGGACGAATTCCGCGCTGGTCCGGTCGGCGCGCTGATAGGTGTGCGCCCCGAAGAAATCGCGCTGCGCCTGGGTCAGGTTCTGCGGCAACTGCGCGCTGCGATAGCTGTCGAAATACGAAAGCGACGCCGACATCGCCGGAACTGGAATGCCCATCTGTACGGCGGTGCCTATCAGCTTGCGCCACGCTCCCTCGAACCTCTGCAACCAGGACATGAACTCCGCATCCAGCAGCAGACTGGGCAGGCCGGGCTGACGTTCGAAGGCGCGCATGATGTCATCGAGGAAGCGCGCGCGAATGATGCAACCGCCCTTCCAGACGCGCGCCATCTCGCGCAGGTTAATGTCCCACTTCCACTCGTTCGACCCGGCGCGGATGAGGCTCATGCCCTGCGCATACGAGCAAATCTTGGATGCATACAGGGCATCGTGTACGGCTTGAATCAATTCCTTCTTAGCTCCGGAATAGGATACCGTCGCGGACGACTTGATGAGGCGACTAGCGATGACGCGCTCGTCCTTCATGCCGGAGATCATGCGCGCGTCCAGCGCGGCGGCGATGGTTGGAATCGGCACCGCCAAGTCGAGGGCCACCTGGGCCGTCCACTTGCCAGTACCTTTCTGTCCGGCCTTATCGAGAATCATGTTGACCAGCGGCTTGCCGCTCTCCGGATCGACGGCACTTAGGACCTGTGAAGTGATCTCAATGAGGTACGACTCCAGCGGACCGCGGTTCCACTCGCCGAAAATGTCCGACAGTTCCTGCGCATCCAGACCGAGCGCTCGGTTTAGCACCTCGTAAGCCTCGGCGATGAGTTGCATGTCGCCGTACTCGATGCCATTGTGGACCATCTTTACGAAGTGCCCGGCGCCATCGGGGCCAACGTAAGTGACGCAGGGGCCGGAGTCGGTCTTGGCGGCAATGGCTTGCAGAACGGGGGCAACCTGATCGTAAGCGACATGCGGTCCGCCCGGCATTAGCGAGGGGCCGTGGCGCGCCCCTTCCTCGCCGCCGGAAACACCCACACCGAAGTAATGGACCAGGGTTTGGCGCGCGCCGGCTTCGCGACGCATGGTGTCTTTGAAGAAGGAGTTGCCGCCGTCCATGACAATGTCGCCAGGCGTCAGGTACGGAATGATCTTCTGCAGCGTCTGATCGACCGGGTCCCCAGCCGTGATCATCATCAAGATGCGGCGCGGCCGTTCCAGGGAGTGGCAGAATTCTGGCAGCGACTTGGCTGCGACAAAATGACGGTCACAGTTATTGCCTACGAAGCGGTCAACCCACTCCGGCTCCAGGTTCCATACCGCGACGCTGTGATGGTGGTCATCAAGGTTGAGCGCCAGGTTCTCGCCCATGACGCCAAGACCGATGATGCCGAACTGCGCCGTTTTCAGGGCCTGACTCGTGGTCGGCATGGGTCGCTCCTTAGTGGCGGACGCCGGCTTCCGCGGCGGTGGTCTGAGACACCTCTTCCTTGATCAGCGCCAGCAAGCGGCGGAGGCCCTTCTCCACGTCGCGTCCGAGGTCAACGCGAATGGCCCGGCGGCCACGCGCCGCCAGCGACTCGAAATCGCCCAGCGCCTGGGCCTGCTTGAGCACGCCGAAGGTGAACTTCTCGCCGGGGATCTCGATGTCATTGATGTCCTCGGAGGTGATCTGGAGAAACACGCCGCTATCGGGACCGCCCTTGTGTAATTGCCCGGTGGAATGGAGGAAGCGAGGCCCATAGCCGCTGGTGGTCGCCACTTTCTTTTCATCGCGCACAGCGATGCGGACCTGCTGCAGCAAGCCCTCGTAGTTGTTCAACTCTTCGATGTATTGGGTGACCGCGAAGTAGTCGCCCGGTTTGATCCGCGAGAGATGCGCGGTAACGATCTCCTGCATCGACGAGCCGCGTCGTCGCAGCAGATCGCGAGTGGCTTCGTCACCGAAGATGCGCATCGATTCCTCGGCGATGATCAGCTTCTGCTGCCCCAGAGAACCGTTCTGCACATACCCGCCGAGCAGACGCTTGGTGTTGTCCTTCGATTCCTGCACATTGGGTTGATCGAAGGCGTCAATGCCGAGCAGCGCTCCCGCAATCGCGGTGGCAAATTCCCACAGGAAGAATTCCTCGCCCAGGTCGAGAGGATCGTGCAGTGCATGGCGCAACACGGGATGGCCGGCGGCCTCGAGCGCCGCCAGTTTGGCATCAATATCTCCGGTCTTGGACGACTGCGTGTGAAGGAATGCGAACACGCGATCGTCGCCGTAATCGTCAGGCGAACCTAGCGGCTCGCCGGCAACCGGCACGATACCTTTTCCTTCTTTGCCGGTGCTCTCGGCAATGAGCTGTTCGATCCACAGGCCCAGCGAGGCGAGAGGCGCAGGCGTGACGAAAGTCAGCTTGTTGCGTCCCGCTTTGGCCAGCGAGCCAAGTATCGCGCCCAGCCGAGCGCCCGGATTTTCGTTGACGCCGACCGGTCCCGCGCAGGCGTGCCCAGCCTGCCGGGCGCGTTCCAGCAAGCTCTTCACGTCTCCGCCCATTACGGCGAACGGGACCATGCCGAAATACGACAGCGCCGAGTAGCGCCCGCCAATGTCGGGCATGTTGAGGAAGACCCGACGGAAGCGATAGTGCGCAGCGTCTTTGGCGAGCTGTGTTCCAGGGTCGGTGACGGCAACGAAGTTCTCACCCGCCGTGTCGCCTTTGACCCGCTTCACCCGATCGTAGAAATAGCGCTGAAACATCTGCGGCTCGGTGGTGTCGCCCGACTTCGACGACACGATAAAGAGCGTTTTGCCGACATTGATCTTCTGCTCCAGGTGGCGTATAGCCGTGGGCACGGTGGAGTCGAGGACGTAGAGCTGCGGGTGACCGTCTTTCTTGGCGAAGGTGCGGCCAAGCACCTCGGGACACAGACTCGATCCGCCCATACCCAGCACCACGGCATATTCGAAGTCGGCCTTGCGAATTTCCTCTGCGAACGCCACCAATTCGGCAACATGCGGCTGCATAGTCTCTGCAACTTTGAGCCAGCCCAGCGCGTTGCGGATGATCTTCTCGTGCTCGGGATCGTCCTTCCACACCGTGGGGTCCTTCTTCCACATGCGGGAGACAACCTTCTGCTTGTCGAGGTCCTTGAGGGTGCTTTCGAAACCGGCCTGATACTGGCCGAGCGCTGCGCCGTGACGCGCGATGATGGAGCGCATCACTTCGACGCGGCGCGCTTCGATCACTTCGAACAGCTCGTCGAACGACTCCGAAAAAGAGGCCACGCCCTCTTCGGTCAGCTTGGTAGTGACCGCCGTCATGTCGATGCCGACCGCTTTCAGTTCGTCGAAGACGTGATGGGCCTCCTCGAGTCCGGCCTCCAGTGTCGGCTTTGCGGTACCGTGATCGCGGAAGGCGTCCATGGTCGCTGGGGGAACGGTGTTCACCGTGTCGGCGCCGATCAACGTATCGATATACATGGTGTCGGGGTACGCCGGATTCTTGGTGCTGGTGGACGCCCACAGCGGGCGCTGCACCCTGGCGCCTTTTTCCTTCAGCTTGGCGAAACGGTCGCTGCCACTGCCACTGCCAAAGATGCGCTTGAACGATTCGTAAGCCAGCTTCGCGTTGGCGATCGCAGCCTTGCCCAGGAGAGCGTTGATGCGCTGTCTTTGCTGATCGTCGGTGGCTTTTTCGGCAAGCTGCGCAAGTTGCTTGTCCACCATGCTGTCAATACGGCTGACGAAGAAGCTGGCCACCGAGGCGATACGGTCCACCGGCAGCCCGGCGGCGACGCGGCGCTCGAGGGCCTTGAGGTAGGCCTCAGCGACCTGCTCGTACACTTCGACCGCGAAGATGAGCGTGATGTTTATGTTCAAGCCGGTGAACAGCAGCTCCTCAATGGCCGGAAGGCCGGCAGGTGTGGCCGGTACCTTGATCATTACGTTCGGCCGATTCAGGTGGGTGAACAGCCGCTTGGCTTCTTCAATCGTCGCCTTGGTGTCATTGGCGAGGAGCGGAGAAACTTCCAGACTGATGAATCCGTCAGCGCCATTGCTGGCGTCGTAAGCACCACGCAGCACGTCGGCGGCGTTGCCAATGTCCTGGAGGACGAGTTCTTCATAGATATGGGAGACATTACTGCCGCCGCGCGCCAGTTTCTCCAGTTGCTCGGCGTAGTCCTGGCTGCCGCTGATGGCCTTTTGGAAGATGGTAGGGTTCGACGTCACCCCACAGAGGCCATCTTCGTCGATAAGGCGCTTGAGTCCGCCAGTTGTCACCAGAGTCCGGCTGAGCTGATCGAGCCAAACACTTTGACCTAACTCATGAAGCTGCAGTAAGGGGTTGCTGCTCATTTTAGTCCTCGCAAACTTTGCTCTTCGAGCGCAGTAATTTTCGCCAGTCGTCGGCGGTGGCGCTCTTCTCCGCTGAATTTCGCTCCCAGAAACGTACGCACCAAGTCCAATGCCAGTTCCGATCCGATGACGCGCGAGCCCAGGCAGAGCACATTCATATTGTCATGTTCGACGCCCTGATGCGCCGAATAACAATCGTGGCAAAGCGCGGCACGAATGCCGGGAAGCTTGTTGGCTGCCACCGATGCACCCACGCCGCTGCCGCAGATAAGTACCGCCCGCTCCGCCTTGCCTTCGAGTACAGCGCGGCCGACCGCCTCCGCGTAATCGGGATAGTCGTCGGGCTTGCTGGGATCGTGAGTACCGCAGTCCACCACCTCATGCCCCAGCCGCTTGAGTTCGGCAATGACGGTCTGGTTGAGGGGAACGCCGGCGTGGTCAGCGCCCACGGCTATCTTCATGCTCATCCTACGCCTGCAAGATTAACCTTTGATTTTTTTCATGACGTCCTGGGCCTTCGCGACGACGTCATCCACCGTGAAGCCGAAGTGCTTCAATAGGTCCTTATAAGGAGCAGATGCGCCAAAGTCGGTCCTGGCGACAACATATCCGTCATTTCCGACGTATTCTTTCCAGCCCAGGTCGGTGCCCGCCTCGACGGCCACCCGAGCTCGCACCTCGGGCGGGAGCACTTGCAGCTTGTACTCGGCGGGCTGCTCTTCGAACAGTCTCCAGCAGGGCATGGAGACCACACGCGCCTTTACGCCGTTGGCCGTGAGCTTTTCATAAGCGCCTACGCAGAGCTGCACTTCGGAGCCGGTCCCAATCAAGATAACGTCGGGCGTGCCGCCGGAATCCGCCATGATGTATGCGCCCTTGGCCAGTCCGGCCGCCGACGCATACTTGGTGCGGTCGAAGGTGGGGACGGCCTGGCGGGTAAGCACCAGCGCCACCGGTTGCGTTTTTAACGGCATGATGTAGCGCCAGGCTTCGGCAACCTCGTTGGCGTCCGCCGGCCGGATCAGCAGCAGCCGCGGAATGGCGCGCAACGACATGAGATGTTCAATCGGCTGATGGGTTGGCCCGTCCTCGCCGAGGCAGAAGGAATCGTGCGTGTAGAGCCAAATGACCGGCTGGTCCATCATCGCCGCCAGTCGAAGTACCGGCCGCATGTAATCGGAAAACACAAAGAAGGTAGCTCCAAATGGACGCAGCTTTGACAGCGCCATGCCGTTGACGATGGAGCCCATTGCGTGCTCGCGAATGCCAAAATGGAAGTTGCGGCCTGCATAGCTGCCCCTCTCGAAGCTTGTGGTGCCGCTAAGCTTGGTCTTGGTCGAAGGATCCAGGTCAGCCGCGCCTCCCAGCAGCCACAGCACATTCTTCGCCACGGCGTTCAGCACCTTGCCACCCGACTCTCGTGTGGCCAGGCCTTTGGCATCGGCAGGGAACGACGGAATGTCCTTGTCCCAGCCATCGGGCAATTCTTGATTGAGCATCTGCTGGCAGGTCTTCGCGAGATCAGGGAACTCTTTCGCCCACGCGTTGTAACGACTGTCCCAGTCCTTCTCCCACTGGGCGCCGCGCTCAACGGCCTTGCCCATATAAGCCTTCGCCTCGTCGGGAACCAGAAACTGCGCATCCGGCGGCCAGCCGTAAAACATTTTCGTGAGGCGGACCTCTTCTGCGCCGAGCGGCTCGCCATGCGCCTCCTTGGTGTCCTGGCGATGGGGGGAGCCATAGGCGATGTGGGTGTCAACGATGATCAGCGACGGGCGGTCAGTCTCTTGCAGCGCGGTCTGAATGGCGCGATCCACCTGCGCAAGATCGTTGACGTTGCTCACGTGCTGCACGTTCCAGTGCCAGCCGAGGAAGCGCGTGCCAACGTCATCGCTGAAGGCGAGCGAGGTATTGCCCTCGATGGTGATGTGGTTGTTGTCGTAGAACCAGATGAGGTTGGAGAGTCCAAGATGACCGGCGATGGAGGCGGCCTCATTGCTCACGCCCTCCATCAGATCGCCGTCGCCGCAAAAAGCGTAAACCCGGTAGTCGAAAATGTCGTGGCCATCTTTGTTGAACTGCGAGGCCAGCCAGCGCTGGGCAATGGCCATGCCGACCGAATTGCTGACACCCTGGCCCAACGGGCCCGTGGTGGCTTCCGCTCCCGGGACCACTCCGTACTCCGGGTGTCCCGGGGTCTTGGATCCCCATTGCCGGAACTGCTTGATATCGTCGAGCGAAAGATCGTAGCCCGTCAGGTACAACATGGAGTAGAGCAGCATGCAGGCGTGCCCATTGGAGAGAATGAAGCGGTCGCGGCCAGGCCACTGCGGATTTCTGGGATTGTGACGCAGATAGCGGTTCCACAGCGTAAACGCCAGCGGCGCCAGCGCCATGGGAGCTCCCGGATGTCCGCTGTTGGCCTTCTGCACCGCATCCATGGAGAGCGTACGAATGGTGTTGATGCACAGGCAGTTGAGCTGACGCTGCTCCAACGTTTCGTTGTCGAACCCGTCTTTGGGGCCCACCGCGATAGTGGTTGCCATCCCCTTCGCGCTCGCCGGCTCGTTTCCTGGTGCGGTGACTTCCGCTTGGCTACTCACCCGTTGCCGCCTTTCCGGTATCTATAACAGTTTGTATTGCTGGTTGAACGTTAACCTGATAATTGGCCCCTTGCCACTCGCTCTCCTGCCGCCAGAAAAAAGTGAACTGCAACGGAGTCGTTTGCGAGGGCGCAACCTCGATGTTCGCGTACTCCACTCCCACCGCAGTCGGCGTGGACGCTGTTTCCTGCACCGTCTTCCACTCGTCGTTACTCCAATGCAGCATAAATGGAGAAGAGGCCTGCACCCGCAGCAAACCTCCGGCGGGAACTGCACGGACTTGCCGATTCATCTTCCATACTTCGATTATCCGGCGCGGCTTATCGTTGCGATATCGCTCAGCCACTGGGTCGATCAAGTCGAACAGCCGATTGTCCACAACTGAGCGCAATAATTTTACATACTCAGAGTGCGCCCACATCAAAGGAATGGCCGCTCCGGTCGCGCCCCCGCGGGTCAAGAACTTGTCGGGCATGTCCGGGCCATCCCAAATCTGTTCCGGAATGAGCCCGATGCCGGTAGTGAAATTCTCGATGGCTCGCAAGTAAAGATCGACGTTGCGGCCCGCGGCCAGTTCGTAGGTGGCACGCTCGCCGGTCAGCAACGGCCACGGGCGTCCCACGCCCCAGTTGTCAAACGACTCGCCATCCTCGCGCTGCCCGTATCCATCGTGGTTGTAGCGCTTCCAGCATGGCCCCTTGGGGGTATCCACCTTCAACACCGCATCCACGACTTTCAAGGAGTCCTCGACGAGAGGATCGCCAGCCTTACGGATGCCGAAGCGCACCAATTCGAGGAAGCCCGGATCGACGATTTGGTTGGCTGGATACCGGTAGCGATCGCCGGGACGCTGATTGGCCAGCACCAGCTCGCCAGCGTCGGGGTCCTCATCGCCGCGATCGCCCTGCGAGCTGTTGGCTGGGTTGATGCGAATATAGTGCCGCGCGATGCCGGGCGCCAACGTTCCTTGATTAGTGACGGTCCACTTCTCGACGTGCGACTCAAGGAAGTCGGCGTAGGCGCGTACAAACTCAGCGCTACCTTTGTCGCCGTGGTCCTCGATGAACTCTGCCGCGCAGATCAGGGCCGCAATGTTGCTGGCCAGTGTAGACGGGGAATAGCCTGCGGCTTCCTCCCAGCGTTCCTGGGGCGTCGCCGGCCCTTCGCAAATCAGATAGCCACAAGCACGAACCACGGTGACGTAGGGATCGAAGTTGCCGAGAGCGTTGGCTTTCCACAGTCGCCACGCCAGCATGATGGGGAAGGAGACTTCGTCGAGCTGTACCCCGGTCCAGAAAGGCCGCCCGTCAATCCAAAAATTCTGATAGAAGCCGCCATCCTCGCGTTGCGTGATGGCGAGATAAATCAAAGCGCGCAGCGGAGTCGTGGTGTCGCCCACGGCGAGCAATGCGGTCGCGGCATTCACCAAGTCACGCGTCCATACCAGGTGATAGCCGCCAAGGTCGTCGTCGCTTCGGTCTTCTCCCCAGGGTATGCTCAAACTGGCGATCATGGCCCCGGGATAGACCTTGTCCTCGTGGGCGAGCAACAGGTTAACGCTGCGGGCGAACAGCGACGACTCGCGCTGGTCAAACTTGTCCATCAAGGCGAGACGCTTGCTGGTGCGCTGCCACTGATCGAGGAAGTTGTTTAGAGCTAGATCGAACGGGATGCTCAGCGACTGAAACAGGGTGGCGCCAGCATGGTGGCCGGTGTGGCCGAAACCGACGCCGAGGGTAAACTCGGTGCCGCGAGAGAGATCGATTTCAGCGGTGAGCGCGATATTGCCATCCAACGCGGCGTCGTATTCCCAATTCATTTCGAAGTTATTGGACAAGTCCGTCCAGCCATCGTTCACGCCTACGTATCCGCACGATGCCTTGCAGAAATGCGCCGTGGCCGCAATTGCCAGGAAGGCATCATCGCGATAGGCCATCAGGAACCTTCGCCCTCGCTCCTTCATCACCAACCCATTGTTGTGATAACCGCCGATCTGCAAGTGAGGAGCGCACAGAACGAAGAGCTGCAGCCGTCCTTGCCACTCGGGCGCGACATTGAATTTTGTATGCACCAGCAGGCAGCTCAGGTGCGGATCGCCGATGATCACCTTCTCAATGGAGTAGCGCCCATCCGGGTCCGTGTTGGTGACCTTGAAACCCAGGCCGAACGAGCCGAAGCAGTCCAGGTGGGTGACCATGTGCCGGCGCTCATCGTGGAAGAACGTTTCGCCATCAGTCACCAGAAATTGCAGGTCGCGAATTTGCGGCGTGTCAATGGTGGGGTAATAGACTTCGGTGATCACCCCGCCGGCCATGGTGTACCAGACGCGACTGGAAACCGCGTATGCCGTTCCCACAGCTTCTTTAGCTCCTCGCGTCCAGCGAGGCACGATGCCCGGTCCGCCGGGCGCTGGATTCTTGCCGATCATAACGTTTGACATTCTCGGATTGTCAGGCATCGCCCTGAGCTTTACCGTTTCCGCAGTGTATCGCGAGCGGCGAGTATTCGCGTAAGGAACCGCGGATTGTAAATAATTGTAAATCCGAAATGAAGGGTGCCGGCGGTGGCCTGGTGGCGCTTGTACTTGATATCATTACGAATCAGAAAAGGCGCTTCCCAAGTGCCTCGCTGGGGTGGAACCATTAACCGTATTTCTTCGCAGAACGTTGTGTCGCGGGACGCACGCACTGTTTCTTGCGCATCCAATAATCAAGGTAACCGTGTCATCGGTCGATGTTGGGTTATGACCATTGCAGCCTATGGAACGGCGTGTACAACCGCGAAGTTCGCTTATGTACAGGGCGAGATCCAGCCACATTGTCGGAACCATTGAGGGGGTTTGCAGGAATGTTTATGGGAACAACCCGTGGGTGCGACCGGCCAACGCTCCCTGTTTTCCGTGCTCGCCGGTACGGCGAGTCAAAACCAGTTTGACCAATGGAGGAGAGCAAAGTGCGCATCGCAATCGGATCCGATCAAGCAGGCCAGGCAGCTAAAGAGCAAATCGCGGCAAAGCTAGTGGAAGCGGGACATGAGGTAACGGATGCGACCTCGGCGGTCCAGCCGCACAGCAGTGCCGACTACGCCGAGCAGGTGGCCATGTTGGTGCTGCGCCACAATGCGGAACGCGGCATCATCATCACCAGTCGAGTGGTCGGCGCTTCCGTGGCCGCGAACCGGGTACCGGGTATTCGGGCCGCCGCGTGCCATGACGCCTATTCGGCGGCCATCGGCGCCAAAGCGGAAGGGATGAACGTGCTGGTGCTGGCCCTTCATTCGCTGGAGCAGGACCGTGCGCAGGAGGTGGTGGATGCATACCTGGGCGCGACCCTCGCACCGGTGGAGGTGGTCGGCGGCTTGCCGCCTCGCCGTTTGCAGCGCGTGTTTTCCCACGTACGCGAGAACATTACCCAGGAACTGGCGGTGGCGGACTTGGCGCAGGTCGTAGGTATGAGCCAGTATTACTTCTCTAAGCTGTTCAAGCTGAGCACCGGCACCACCCCGCACCAATACGTTATGCGGCAGCGGGTGGAGCGCGCCCAGGAAATATTGCGCGAGGGCGAAACCCCATTGGCCGAGGTCGCCACCCACGTGGGTTTCGAAACCCAGAGCCACTTCACCAGCGTGTTTCGCCGGCTCGCGGGGGTCACCCCCAAGCACTATCGCGAGGTCCATCAGGCAGCCGCACCGATGGACACCTTGGCACAGGACCTGAACCAGACACCACAGCAGAAGTCTGCGCGAGCAGCCTAGCTGGACACCAGTTTCACCAGTCAACGCCGGTAGATCACAATAACGGTTGTAGGGAGTGTCCGAATGCAAAGCTTGTTGCTGCTGCGTACCCTCGTCGATCAGTTGCCCGCTCGCTTGACAAATCTGTCCGACGATCAAGTCCAACGCAAACGTTCATCCTCGGAGTGGTCGATCAAAGAAGAGCTTGGGCATCTGCTGGACTCCGCTGCCAATAATCACCAGAGAATTGTCCGCGCTCAGCTAGAGAACAATCCAGCCATGCCCACATATGACGGCGATCAGTGGGTGGCATTGCATCGCTATCAGGACCGGGACTGGCCTTCATTGATTGCGATCTGGGCGGGCCTCAATCGCCAGTTGCTGGCCGCTGCCGAAGCTGTACCGGATTCGGCCTGGCCGCGGACTTGCACCATCGCCGATTCCGCGCCGCTGACGCTGCAGTTCGTTTTCGACGATTATGTGGACCACATGCTGCACCATCTGCGTCACATGGGCGTCGAGGTGGACGACTTGGTGGCAGCATCCGCAAGCGCGTCTTAGGGAAATTCTAAGTGGGTCGATTGTTCGGGTACAGTCGGCATTTAGAGCGGGTGTGAAAACGAGACTTGGTATTCGTCAGCGGAGTTTGCTGGTCGAAAATCCAGCGCCGTAGCCGGGGTCCCCGGTTCGCGCCGCTTTTGCGCGAACTGGGGTGGAAGTAGGCGCGAAATAGTTTAGCCCAGCACGGAGCCGCAGGCGGAGCGCTGGGTAAAGTTGGAAATTGATCCGAGTCCCGCAAGGACGACAGATGTTCGCCCACGCTCTCCAGCCCCGACAACACAGAATGCTGATTCTTCAGACCCCTCCTTAGTCAAGATGGGTATATAGTGTACGACTGTTTGAAGAATCTAAAATGGCATTTCCGGTTTCACAAACAAACCAACGACCCAAAGGAGTCCACACGGCTGTCATTATTCTCTGGGTCACGGTCGGCATCGGAGTCCTTGACAAATTCCTTGCGGTATTAGCCAAGACCGCACACACGGGATTCAGCATGCAGTTCATCACCATGGTCGGAAGCATGGCCGTACTCATCGTGATGATTGGCCAACGCAGGAATTGGGCGCGCATCACATTTCTCGTTCTTTATCTGTTTGGCTTGATTCTTACGGTTCCGGCGCTTCCGGCGCTTCTAATTTTGCTCCGAGTCAGGCCACTCTCATTTTTTTTGACGTTGGCTTTGACTGTCCTCCAGACTGTTGCTCTGATTCTCTTGTTCCAGCGAGAAGCATCTGAGTGGTTTAGAGCCCGCCATTAGCAGTGGCCTGAGAGTGTGTCTCCGGCTATCCGCTTCTGACCCATCCCCACAGTACCCACAGAATCGTATTGCAGGCTTAGAGGCAAAAGTAAGCCTTCTCCTAAGGTCTTCCAGGAGCAGCTGCTTCTGGAGCCGCAGTTTCTTGTACCTTCCAGCAATCCCCTGAAGTCGATACGCGCTGGTCAGCCCACGAAAATCTTGTACAGCATCAGGTAGATCACCACACCGGTTACCGAAACGTACATCCAGATGGCGAAGGTGTATGGCGCGATGGCTTTGTGCCGCGCAAAATTGCCCTTCAGCGCGCGCGCCAGAGTGACCAGGATGAACGGCACCACCACCGCGGCCAGGATGGTGTGCGAGATCAGGATGGTGAAATATAACGGCCGCGACAGTCCTTGACCCTGAAAATGGGTGATGCCGGCCCGCAGCACCAGGTGGTAGTAAAGGTACGAGATGAGAAACAGTGTGGAGGTGACGAACGCGGCGATCATGACCCGCTTGTGGGCCGTACGGCGGCCGCGCTTGATGAGATAGAGCCCAGAGCCAATCAAAACGGCGCTGCTGCCGTTCAGAACGGCATTGAGGGCCGGATAGAAAGTCAGGCTTACTTGCATCAGGCCGCAGGCTTGGTGGTGCGACGGTTGGCCACCAGAAACGAGAAGGCGAACATGACCAAGGTAAACAGCGCCAGCACTGCAAAGTTGGCGCCGAGTGAAAGGCCGGTCGAGGTCGAACCGGGGAAAAGCAGCGAGCGCAACGCCTCCGTGCCGTAAGTAAGAGGGTTGATGCGCATCAGCAGGCGAATCCAGATGGACGCGCCGGAAAGCGGAAACAGCGATCCCGATAACAGCCACAGCGGAATGAGAAACAGGTTGATGACGGCGTGAAACCCGGCGGTTGAATCCATGGGCCACGCGATGATGAAGCCCAGCGCCGTCAGCGAAAACGCCACCAGGAAGATTGCCAGCACGGTCAGTCCAAAACTGGCGAACGTGAAATGCACGCGCAGCGCGGGAGCGAAGACCAGGAAAATGAGTCCTTGCGCGGTCGCCAGGGTTGCGCCGCCTAGCACCTTGCCCAGCACGATGACGGAGCGGCTTACCGGCGCCACCAGCACGGAAAGCAGGAAGCCTTCTTTGCGGTCTTCAATCACCGACATCATGGTGAAGATGGCGGTGAAGAGCACGATCATGATGAGAGCGCCAGGGAAGAAATAGTCGAGATAATGTTGGCCACCGGCCGCTCCGTTGGAGCGAAAGGAGGTGCCGAAGCCGGAGCCAATCACAAGCCAGAACAGCAGCGGCGAGGCGATGACGCCCACCACCCGCGCGCGCTGCCGGTAGAAGCGCACGATTTCGCGCCACCACAGCGAGAACGAAGGCAGCAGCAAACCGGCGTTGCTGCTGGAGGTGGTCGCGGGAAGGGCCGTAGTTTGGGTGGTTGCCATGAACAGGTTTCAGGGCCTGCAAGAAAATCAAACGTCACGTTCAATCACAGTCAGGCGGCCTTAGGAAACCTTATTCTAACAGGAGTATTTTGCAATTTTCTCTATGCCAGGTAGTGGTGCAGTTTGAAAACCACTGTGACTGCTATCACAGACAGCGATTTGCGATTCGCGAATACTGGCCTTGTAGTTCCTTCAATGTGGTGGGTATAGCCCGCAGGGATTCTCGGAGTGATGACTGGGCGCAACGAGGTCAACATTCTGGCAACTCCTGCGGGCTTGTTTGTCTCCACAGATTTCAAACTGCACCACTACCCTATGCTACGATGACTGCCAACTAAGCGCATGAGTGCCCCAGTCGCAACAGTGAACTTGACCACAGCAGATACGCCGGCGACGGACACTTCTCGGCTCAACCGGCGCTTGTTCCTGGTTCTCGCCGCAATTGCCCTCATTTATGCGTTCTTGGCCGGCCTGCGCACGGTTTCTGATTTCGACCTGGGCTGGCAGTTGGCGACGGGACGCTGGGTAGTCCAACATCACCACATCTCCTCGACGGACGTGTTCTCTTACACCGCGCAAGGCGAGCCCTGGATTTATCCGGTCGGCTCCGGGCTGGTGCTCTATGCCACCTATCTGCTCGGCGGCTATGCCTTGATTTCGTGGCTCGGCGCCCTGGCCTGTGTTGCTACAGCCGCGCTGCTATTGCGCCGAGGCTCCGCTGTCAGCGCCGGAATCGCCATACTCGCCATACCTCTCATCGCTTGGCGCACTGCGCCGCGTGCCGACATGTTTACGGTCGTGCTCTTCGCGGCGTTTCTGGCTCTCCTTTGGGAGAACTATCAAACTGGCCGCGCGCGCCTCTGGTTGTTGCCACTGCTGATGGTGGCGTGGGTCAATCTGCACTTCGGCTTTGCTGCGGGACTGGCTCTGATACTCGCCTATGTGGGTGTCGAGCTGTCGGAAACAATTTTCGGTGAAGTCCGCCGGCGCGCCGCCCTGCAGCGACTTCGGCGCGCATGGGGATGGCTGGCGGCGACGGCGCTGGTAACGCTGGCGAATCCTTGGGGCTGGGGAATGTATCGGGCGCTGATGCGGCAACAGCGCGCGGCGGGGCAGCAGCAACTGAATATCGGCGAATGGAGCAGTGTGCCAGTGACTTGGACTGCCTTCAGCACTGCACTTTCACTGAGGCAGACCCAAGGAGCGATCTATCTGCTGTTGGCCATCGCGGTGGTCGCTGCGGTGCTGGCTTTGCTGAGGCGTCAGTTGGGAGCGGCCATGCTGCTGCTCGCCTCAACCTATCCGCCGGTGCACCATGTGCGCATGGGCGCGGTATTTGCGTGCGTGGTGGTGATAGTCGGCGGACCTGTTCTGGCTGCGGCGATCGTCGAATTCGGCCCCAGGATTCGGCCGCCACGAATGCGTCCCACCGTCGCATGGGCCGCGGTTTGCTTGCTTGCCGCGCTTGCCTTGCTGCGCTCTTTTGACCTGGTCACCAACCGTCACTACGTTCGAGTTGTGGATGAATCGACATTCGGCGCCGGACTGGGCTGGTGGTTCCCGGAACGCGCGGCGGAGTTCATCGAGCGCGAGAACCTACCCGGAGAAATCTTCAACACCTACAACGAAGGCAGCTACCTCACCTGGAAGCTCGGCCCCGAGCGCCGCGACTATATCGACGGGCGGGACACGCTCTTCGGAGTCCCACGGATGCATAAGGCCGGTCAGTTGCTCCAGCTCTCGCCGGATTCCCAGACTTGGCAGCAGGAAGCGGACCGCTACAACATCAACACCATCATTCTTCCGCTGGCGCGCTTTGACGGCGTCCAGTTGCTGCAGCTCAAAGGCTTTTGCGATAGTCGCGACTGGCGGCCAGTGTATCTGGACGAGATCTCCGCAGTTCTCGTGCGTCGTACGCCACAGACGGAAACACTGATTCAGCGCTTTCCGGTGAACTGCGCAACCGCGATCCTGCCGGCCGCTCCGCTCGATTATTCTGCCGCCGGATCGTTCAATCAGTCGGCCAACGCCGCCAGCCTGCTCGCCGCTCTTGGCCGCACTTCCGAGGCGCTCTCGGCAACGGACAGCGCGCTCCGGGCTTTCCCTGACAGCCCCTTCATGCACTGGCTTCGCGGCAATATTCTCTACGCCACGGGAAGCCGCTCCGACGCCGAACAGGAATACCTTGCGACCATCTCTCTGGACCCCAGCGAAGTCGCCTGGACCACGCTGGCCAACTTCTACCAACGAGAGGGGCGAATCCCCGAGACCATCCATGCCTGGCGACAAGCCGGCAAACTGTCGTCCAGGCCTGACCTGGTGCAGATCAACCTGGCGCGTTTCTACTTGCATATCCAGCAGCCCAAGCTAACCTTGCAGGCACTTGATAAGGCACTCCGCAGCGCTCCCGCTGACGCCGTTGCGGCCACCGGTGAAGGCTGCTTGCGATTCAATGTGGCGCAGGGTCGCGCGGCCGCCTGGACGGTCCTCGGCGACCTCAAGCAGGCCACTTCCTTCCAGGAGGAGGCCGTCCAGCTTGCGCCGGAATCTGCCGACGCCTGGTCGCATCTGGCGAAACTGTACCAGCGGCAAGGGCAGTTTGAGAACCAGTATCGGGCTGAGGAGCGTGCTGCAAAACTCGCGAAACCCCCCGGTCAATGATGGCGAACACACTAATCTGCGCGCGACGGCTATTTCGCGTCGCCTTTGGCGCTGCCGTCGTTCTCTTCGGTCCAGAAGCGGTGGCCGGTGCGGCGGATGAACACATCTTCCAGGCTCGGCTTGTGCACGGAGACGCCTTCGATCTCGCCCGGGAATGCCTCGACCACGTCGGTAACGAAGCGGTGTCCGGCCTCGATTTCCAGACGCACCCGATGATCCAGCACCGTGGGTTGTAATCCGAAGCGCTGCGCGATGCGTTGCGCCAGTGAATCGGGCTGTTCCGACTCCAGCAGTATGACGTCGCCACCGATCTCGCTCTTCAATTCAGCGGGCGTGCCCAACGCGACGACGCTGCCGTTGGCGTAAATCGCCAGGCGATCGCAGCCCTCGGCTTCTTCCATCAGGTGAGTGGTGACCAGCACGGTCACGCGTTCTTCGTCACGCAGAATGTGCAAGTACTGCCACAAATCGCGGCGCGCGCCCGGATCGAGTCCGGTGGTGGGCTCGTCCAGCAGCAACACCGAGGGATGGTGCAGCAGTCCCTTGGCCAGTTCGAGCCGCCGCTGCATGCCGCCGGAAAAGGTCTCCGCTTTTTCTTTGGCGCGGTCGGCGAGACCAACCCGCTCCAGCATTTCGCGGACGCGCTTCTTCAGCGCGGCGCCGCGCAAGCCGTAAACATGGCCGACCAGCATCAGGTTCTCTTGCGCCGACAGCTTGATGTCGATGCTCTTCTCCTGGAAGACGACGCCGATCGAGCGGCGCACCAGGGCAGGCTGGCGCGCCACATCGTGGCCCATGATCAGGGCGCGTCCGCCCGAGGGCACCATCAGGGTCGAAAGGATGCGGAAGGTCGTGGTCTTGCCGCTGCCGTTGGGGCCGAGCAGCCCGAAAATCTCGGCGGCACGCACGTCGAAGGAAACGCCCGCCAGCGCGGTCCGATCTCCGTACTGGTGGCGGAGTTCCTGGAGCTGGATCACAGCCGCTGCAGTATCGCCAGAGTTGGTTGCAGCCGGATGATCGATGGTTTCAGAAGTTGCCATGTGGGAAGCCAAAGACGATTGTATTACGCCGCGAAGGCGAGTTGGGGTGAAGGTCAGCCCGAGCGGAGGGACCTGCGGTTCTTGTCTCATCAGCGCTCTCATCTCGCTTCCTTGCGCTCTTCCTAACTGACTACTGGCTAGTGACTACTGTTTTTTTTCGCACGATGCCGTCGCTGCATCCATCAGCCTCAGGTTGGCCGCTGCGCCGTGCAAAGCCGACAGAATCATCCTCGCCCGCCACTCCTCAATCCGCTGCTGCGCGACGCCATAGATGAACTGCATGAACCCAATCTGCACCGCAGCCGCGTCCTCCAGATATGGAAACTCGAACGCGTCGTTAGGGTCATTCTCTTTGCGGCCCGGATTCGCCAGGAAGACGAACAGGTTGTTCTTGGGTACAGTCTCGCGCACCTTCGCGTGGTAATAGCAAAACTTCTGATCGCGTAAGGCGAGCATGCCGCAGCGCGTCCCGCTTGGCCTGATGTGCTCGCAGATTGCCAGCGAGAATTCAGCCTCGTCGCCCAGTGGCAGACTTGGCGTATTCTCTCGACCGTCGGCCGGACCCTCCGGCGTGACATCCTCAATAGCTGTGAGACCCATAAGTACTACCCCCCTCCCCCTCCAGTAAAGTATTTAGTATGAATACTTTGCCTGCAAAGTATTGATTGCATTAGAGTTACTGTCATCCGTAAGTTCCATGTTTTTAATACTTTGAGCGGACCCATGTAAAGTATTGATTCCAGGTAACTTGCAGGCAAAGTATTGCGGAATAAGGACTTGTAGTCGATCTTGAATGAACTTGCGTGCGGGTGCCCCACCCTTGTCGCCTTGTTTTGGCGACAGGGTGGGTACTGGCAACTGGCTACTGACTACTGACAACTGCTTCTCCATAAACACAAATGGGCAGGAGCGCCGGGCGCGGCGGATCCCGCCCTACAAGCAAAGTATGGGTCGGGTCGGCAATGCGGTCAAGTTACGAAAGTAGCAATTGCCGCTCCTATTTTGCGCATCCTCCCGGAACGGGAATGGCGGCATCTGGACGCATACGCCAGCGCCTCGGGCGCGAAAGATGATAGCCCACCGTTTCAACGGTGGGTGGAATGAAAAAGAGGGTCGAGCCCCCGGGGACGACACAGGATTCTGTTTTAGCGCTGGCCCCGCCCTAGCCAAAAGAAGGCTAGAACGGGGCACCCCAGATTTGGGATTTGCGTGTATCTCCGCTTGGCCGGGGCACCCGGCTCTTCCCTTTTATTGTGCCCGGAAAAAGGCACTGGACCATTCTGCACATACCTGGCATCCTGGCTGCGATGCCTGCCTTCTATCGGGCCCCCCCTTCATCGGTTCGTCCAAGAGTCCGTTTCTAGCATCTTGGGTGATCTAGCAGTGGCTAATGGCTCTGCGAAATTCCAGCTCGCTCCAGAGGCGGTTGAGGCCTGGAGGCTGCAATTACCGACACTGATGAATGGGTGTGCCGAGCTTATAGCCAGTGTCCCTAGGGCGGCTGATTACGAGATATTGCTCGAGTATCCAATACCAAGGGTAGGGAAGCGCATCGATGCAGTGCTGTTAATGAACGACGTGATCGTGGCGATCGAAACCAAAACCGGACACGCCCCAACCGCCGCAGAGCGTCAGGTGGACGATTATGCGATTTACTTAGCCTGTTTTCATGAGCCCAGTGCTAAGCGGATCATCGTGCCGCTCGTCATTTCCGACGGACATATCGCGAGTGGTGGCATTCGTCCGTTCGCCGATGAAGTAATTCGGCCTTGTCGCATTGCGTCCAGCAAAGATGTCGGCCGAGCGCTTATTTCTACCGAACGAGAGAATTGCACGTCTGATGCGGACCCTATCAACGCGGAGGCATGGGACAAGGGGCGCTTTCGGCCGATTCCGCCAATCATTGAAGCTGCCGTCAAGCTGTATTCAGAAATGGAGGTGTTTGAAATTGGGCACGCGTGCGCAGCGCAGGAAGATCTCGATCGGGCAACCAGCGCTCTGGTTGAAGCCGTTATCGAAGCTCGCACAAATGGCAAGAAGCTGATCTGCTTTGTTACCGGAGTGCCAGGCGCAGGCAAAACCCTGGTTGGGCTTAACGCAGTTCATCGAAAGGAGCTTCGAGATGATAGCGCTTTTCTGTCGGGGAACGGTCCCCTCGTAAAAATCATTCGAGAAGCTTTGATTCGCGATGTTACACAACGGTCTCGGAGTTCAGGTAAGCCAGTTACCCGGCGCGCTGCGGAGATATCCGTACAGTCTTTTGTTCAGAGTGTTCATCGGTTCGCTGATGAACACTACCATGAAAGCGATTCCATTCCTGCCCAGCGTGTCATTGTTTTCGATGAGGCTCAACGGGCTTGGGACGCTGAGCAGAACAAACGAGCCAAACGACCGGAAGTTTCCGAGGCACACATGATGCTCGACGTGATGAGTCGTCATGGGGAGTGGGCTGTACTGGTGTGCTTGATAGGTGGCGGGCAGGAGATAAATCGGGGCGAGGCGGGTTTGGCCGAGTGGGGAACGGCTCTACGCTCGTTTCCAGAATGGCAAGTTTATGCATCTCCTGAAGTGCTGGCCAAGAAAGCGGAGGGTCCATTCCTACTATTTCGAGAAGGAGACCCATTTCCCAACAGAATCAAAGCTGTCCCGCAATTTCATCTTGAGGTCAGCAACAGGTCTATACGGGCAGAACACATGTCGGAGTGGGTCGACGCCGTGCTTAACGGGAACCATAACGTGGCCAAGCAGATTGCAACCGGCATGGAGTATCCACCTGTTCTTGCCAGAAGACTTGCAACCGCTCGCGCTTGGTTGCAGGGAAAAAGGAGAGGCTTTACCAGGGCAGGTCTTGTGGCTAGCGCCTCTGCTTCGCGGTTGAGAGCAGATGGCATTGAAACGGCCTTCGGCTTCCACCGGGATTTCGAATGGGAGCGCTGGTTTCTAGATCGCGATACATGCGATGAGGTCGGGTGCGATCACAAGCATTGCCACGACGTACGGGCGTCCTCAAGGTTGGAGGTGGCGGCAACTCAATTTGAGGTGCAAGGTTTAGAACTGGACTGGGTTGGCCTCTGTTGGGGAGAGGATCTTGTTTGGGCGGAAAACAAGTGGGCTAGCCTCAACTTTAACGGAAAAGGTTGGAAACCAAACAACAACAAGCGGAAGCATCAGTTTCGCGTAAATGGATATAGAGTTTTGCTAACTCGGGCCCGCCAAGGAATGATCCTTTATATTCCCGAACCGAATGCAGAAGATACGTCGCGCATGCACCAAGAACTAGCTTCCACTTCACAGTTTCTTATCGACTGTGGTGTACAAGAGGTGCATATCTCGCAGCCGAAGTGAGCAAAACGCAACCGACGTAGATAATGTTTGCGCCCCGCTTTTGGCAGAAGTACGTTCGGCAGCGACACAATTACTTACATGATAGACCCTAGACCATTGGTGAGCTCCGTCATGTGTCCAATCTTGGTGTCGTAAACCAGCGAAGCCATAGCTTCCTTGACGAAGTTGAATTGCTCCGCGCTCACCTCGTGCACCACGCTCAGCTTGGATGCTGTTGTGCCATCGCCATACGACCAGGGATGCTCATAGTCGCATCCATCGCCGCTGTCGTAATCATGCGTGAGTGAGTCAGCGAATGACCGTGCTTCCTCCTCATTGAAGGCGATAATCAGGAGGTGACCACTATGCTCATGATTCCCGTCAATCACGATATACGTTGCAAGATAGTATTTCGGGGACATCCGCTGCTGTGCTTTTACCGGCATATTGCAATTCTAGACCTCGGTCGGGATGACAAAGTGGGTGCGATTTGATAGCCGATAGCCGACAGTTGATAGCTGACCGCTCTCACCTACGCGCGATTGAGCATCATCAGCCGGGCGCCCCATCCTACCACCTCCTAATTAACCTTGGGTGCCCCGTTCTAGCCTGCTTTTGGCTAGGGCGGGGCAAGCGCTAAGACAGAATCCTGTGCCGTCCCCGGGGGACTCAACTCTCTTCTTCACGCCCACCCACCGTTCAACCACCCCAACTCACGCAACAGCGGCGCGAGTTGGGGACCCCGGTGAAACGGTGGGCTATCATCTTTCGCGCCCGGGGCGCTCGTGAAGCAGTGGTTTGTGCCGCTATAGGGGTCCCCTCGGCTTCGCTCGGGGCAGGCTCTTCGACTCGGACGCGTTCGCCATGGCGAACGCATCCTCGCTCACGATGACAGCGCCAATCTGCTGACGGCTGAGTGCTGACTGCCCTCCCCTACGCGCGATTGAGCATCATCAGCGCGAACAGCAGTGGAAGGTAAATCACCGAAGCTTGCAGCACGTGACGCGCGCGCGACTTCGATGCGGGATCGGCGGGCGTGAGCTTCATCGTCCACATGCGCAGGCTGAACCACAACATGCCGCCGCCCAGCAACAGCGCGCCGGCGAAGTAGGTCCATCCCGCCATTCCCATCAGGGTGGGCGCGAGCGATACCGGCACAAGCGCGAGGGCGTACATCATGATGGCCAAGGCGGTGGAGCGGCCATCACTCTCCACGACCGGCAACATGCGGATACGCGCGTTCTCGTAGTCCTCGCGGTAGAGCCACGCGATGGAATGAAAGTGCGGGAACTGCCAGAAAAACAGAATCGCGAACAGGACGAAGGCTTCCGGGTCGAGGCGTCCGCGAATCGCCGTCCAGCCCAGCACGGGAGGCATGGCGCCGGGAAACGCGCCGAGAAACGTGCAGATGGGGTGCACGCGCTTCATCGGCGTGTACACCGTGAGATAGCTGACGGAGGTGAGCGCTGTCAGCACCGCGGTGAGCCAGTTGGTGGTTGCCCACAGATAGAGCACGCCACCGATGGTCATGCCGAAGGCGACCACGGACGCGTGCATCAGGCCCATGCTGCCGGTGACCAGCGGACGCCCGGAGGTGCGGCGCATCAGCGCATCGAGGTCGCGCTCGACCACTTCGTTGATGGCGGCGGTGCCCCCGCTGACCAGGCCGATGCCGATCAGCGCGTGCAGCAGCGTCCACGAGAGCAACGAGGCGCCGGACTTGGCGGCGGCAAAATATGCGCCAGCCCAGGCGGTCATCACGATGAGCGTGGTGATCCGCGCTTTGATGAGGACGGAATAGTCGCGCGCGAGCGCGGCCAATCCTTCGCGTGGTACAGCCAGCGGCTGGGTGGCGCTGCTCATGCGGGAATGGCCTTTCGCGATGCGGACTGGATCGCTGCTTCCGCAGCGTGGACGTTGATCATGCGCCGGGTCTGGATGGCAAGCACCACGCAGGTGGCCAATACCAGCGCGCCGCCAGCAACGTGCGACACCGTGGTGATCACAATGCCGGTGATCGGTTGGGGTGCGTTCATCATCCACTGTAGGCGAACCAGATATGCAGCGAAACCGAGGCCGAGTTGGACCATCAACAGCGCCAGCAGCAATTGTGCAGGCTTGCGCACGTGTGGGACATTGCCGTACCGCGTCAGCAGGCGAACGATCATCCAGCAGAGCACGGCCGTGACGACGCATGCGCCGACAAGGTGCGGCAGAAGCTTAATGCCGGAATGGCGAAAGGCGGCGCCGAGAATCAATTGCACCCACACGCAGGCCGCCGCAAATGTCGCGAGAGTTGGTGTGCTGGGCGCGAGGTCGCGTTCGGGAATGGGCGGTTCGTCCTGCAACCAGCTTTGGCTGGTGAACAAGGCCATCGCAATCACGATGCAGAAGATCATCTGCGCGAGCGTGGCATGCGCCGTGGAGACGGCCCAAGGCAGAAGATCCAGCACCGTGATGCCGCCGAGAATCCCCTGGCCGACGACAGCCGCCAGCGCCGTCCAGCCCAGGATGCGCATCCAACGGCGCTTTTCGACGCGCTGCGTCCAAACCGCCATCACGATGATCGCCAGGCCGGTGAACTCCGCGATCATGCGGTGGGTGTGCTCGTACTGCACGCCGCCGACCATGGGAGGAATCTTGTAGAGCGAGCCAAAGGAGGTAGGCCAATCAGGCACGGACAAGCCGGCATCGTGGCTGGTGACGAGGGCACCGGCAACGATCAGCAGAAAAGTGGCGCACGCGAGGAATATGGCGAAACGGTGGTGCGCCGGATTGTAAGTAATCAGACCAGGTCGCGACGTCAGAACTAGCTCCTGTCAAACGTTGCGTCCACGCAAAGTGACGGGTCACTGGTGGAGCGGATGTTCATGTCGAGTTCAGTAGGAGGTGCGGTTCAAAGCTGCGGCGAACACCCAATCCTCATGCGGCGCTCGTGTCAACATTGTACCAAACCGGCTGCTGAGGAGCGGTTGCGATCGATGAAGCGGCAACTGCTGGGCAACGCCGCAAACTACGTCTGCACTTCCTGCAACTCCGCTTGGGGCGGCGGAATGGCGTGCAGCGCCTCAATCATGGCGTCGGCGAACTCGCTGGTTCCGGCGGTCCCGCCCACGTCGCGGGTAATGTGCTTCTTCTCGGTGTACACCTTCTCCAGGGCCAGGCGGATGTGGTTGGCGGCATTCTCTTCACCCAGGTGGCGCAGCATCAGAATGCCCGACCGCAGCACGGCCGTGGGATTGGCGATGTCTTTGCCTGCGATGTCGGGCGCGGAGCCATGCACCGCTTCGAAGATGGCACACTGGTGCCCGAAGTTGGCGCCGGGCACCAGGCCCAGCCCGCCGACAAACGCTGCGCATAGATCAGAGATGATGTCGCCGTAAAGATTTTCCAGCAGCAACATATCGTACTGGTAGGGATTCATGACCAGTTGCATGCAGGTATTGTCCACGATGTGTTCGCCGTAGGTGATCTCGGGATACTCCTTCGAGATATTGCGCGAACAGCGGATGAACAAGCCGTCCGACAGCTTCATGATGTTGGCCTTGTGGATGGCGTGGATCTTCTTGCGATGCTCGCGCCGCGCGTACTCGAAGGCGAACCGGGCAATGCGCGTGGAAGCCTTCTCGGTGATGATCTTCAGGCTTTCAACCACGCCCGGCACGACTTCGTGCTCGATGCCCGAGTACAGCCCCTCGGTATTTTCACGGACCACAATCAGGTTCACGCCAGGATAGCGCGTCGGCACACCAGGAAGATTGATGATGGGCCGGAAGTTGGCGAACAGCTCAAACTGCCTGCGCAACGCAACGTTGATGCTGGAAAAGCCGCCGCCGATGGGCGTTGTCACCGGGCCTTTCAGGCCAACATGGGTGCGCTCGATGGACTCTGTGAGTTCTTTGGGGATGTACTCTTGGTACTTTTCGAAGGCTTCGGCGCCGGCAGCGAAGCTTTCCCATTCGAACTTGACGCCGGTAGCTTCCAGTATCCGGACGCTCGCATTGACCACCTCGGGGCCGATACCATCGCCGGGTATTAACGTGACTTTATGGGACATTGCTTGCCATCTAACTGCCGGAATCAGTCTCCGGACTTGGCTTTGGCGGACGTGTTGTCCTTGGTGTCGAGCAGTTCCTTCAACTCCGCCATGAACTCGCGCACGTCTTTGAAATCGAGATAAACCGAGGCGAAGCGCACGTAGGCGACCTTATCAATGCGCTTCAGGCGATTCATGATCAACTCGCCGACCTCGCTGGTCTTGCGCTCGCGATCGGGCGAGTCCACCACGAAGCCTTCGGCGTCATTGACGATCTGCTCCAGCTTACTCATGGAGACAGGCCGCTTCTCGCAGGCCCGCAGCAGCCCATTCAAAACTTTTTGGCGCTCGAACTTTTCGCGCCGCCCGTCTTTCTTGACCACCATGTAGGGGATCTCGTCGATCCGCTCATAGGTAGTGAAGCGCTTCTCGCACTTCAGGCATTCGCGGCGGCGGCGAATGGATTCGCCTTCCTTGCTTTCGCGCGAATCCACCACTTTGTCGTTTTCAAAGCCGCAGAATGGACATTTCATGGGTGAGAGAAGGCGCAGGCAGACGCCACGCACCTTGATTGTAACAGTGAGAACCGGAACGGCCGGCTAGGTTATCCAGCCGCCACCCACAACCACGTCCCCGTCGTAGAACACAACGGCTTGGCCGGGAGTGATGGCGCGCTGCGGTTGGTCGAACGTAGCCAGTACCTCATCGTGGCCACTCTTCTCGATGACCGCATCCGCAGCTTCATGCCGGTGGCGAATCTTGGCCTGCACGCGCATAGGCCCGCGCAGATCGTCTATCGCGATCCAGTTCACGCGGCGGGCGCGCAACGTTCGTGAGAACAACTCGTCGCCACCGCCCACCACAACCTGGCGCTTGTCTCCGCGAATTTCCAATACATACAGCGGCGAACCGGTAGCCACGCCGAGCCCCTTCCGCTGGCCCACGGTGAAGTTGTGAATGCCCTGGTGTGAGCCGACAACCTCGCCGCTGGTAGTGACCAGTTCGCCCGCGGTATCGGGAAACTCCTCGCCCTGCTCCGCGAGGTAGGCGTCGAGGAACTTCTTGTAGTCGCCGCCCGGAATGAAGCAAATCTCCTGCGAGTCTGGCTTTTCGAACAGCCGAAGTCCGGCGCGCCTGGCCTCCTCGCGCACCTCGGGCTTGCGCATCTCGCCGAGCGGAAACAGGGTGCGGCTTAGCTGCTCCTGCGTCAGGCCGAAGAGGAAATAGGTCTGGTCCTTGGCGCGATCAGCAGGGCGCTTCAACACCCAGCGTCCGCTGCGCTCGTCGAACTGGTTGCGCGCGTAATGTCCGGTGGCCAGCAGGTCCGCCCCAATTTGCCGCGCGGTAATCAGTAGCTGATCGAACTTCAGATGGTTATTACACAGACTGCACGGGATGGGCGTGCGCCCGGAAAGATACTCCGAGACGAATGGACGCACCACGTCGTCCTCGAAGCGCTGTTCCTGATTAACGACGTAGTAGGGAATGCCGAGCGTCTCCGCCACACGGCGCGCATCGTAAACGTCATCGATGGAGCAGCAGCGTCCCTGCACTGACTCCGGCATGCCCTCGTGGCCGGCCAGGCGGCGCTGGTTCCACAACTGCAGCGTGAGGCCGACGACGTTGTAGCCCTGCTCGCACAACAATGCCGCGACGGCGGAGGAGTCCACTCCTCCGGACATGGCCACGGCGATGGTCTTAGAATTCGGCATTTAGCACTTAATAGTTAGCAATTAGCCGTGCTTGGTTCAAGCATGCACACCTTTGTACACTGGGCTGATCTCCCTCAACCGCGCAACGACTTCCGGCACCAACGATAGGGCGAAATCCACATCGTCTGCCGTGTTCTGCTTGCCCAGGCTGAAGCGGATGCTGGCGCGTGCGCGGTCCGGCGAGAGCCCCATCGCCGTCAAAACGTGCGACGGCTCGATTGCGCCTGACGAACACGCCGCTCCAGTCGAAACCGACAGGCCTTTTAGATCGAGGGCGATCACCATGGCCTCGCCTTCGATGCAATCGAAGTAAATGTTGGTCGTGTTGGGTACGCGGGGCGCGTCGCCGCTGTTCACTCCAATTTGCTCGACCGTCTCGACGATCCCGCGCTCCAGTCGGTCGCGCAGCCCGGCCATGCGCTCGACGCTGCCGTCCGCAAATCCTTCGCGAGCAATCTCGGCCGCTTTGCCCAGCCCGACGATGCCCGCCAGGTTCTCCGTTCCAGCCCGGCGCGAACGCTCGTGGCGCCCGCCATACATCATCGGTTGCAGCAAGGTCCCCCTGCGCACGAACAGCGCCCCCGCGCCTTGCGGGCCGTGCATCTTGTGGCCAGTGACGGTCAGCAGATCGCAGCCAATCTCCTTCATGTCGAGCGGCACTTTGCCGGCAGCCTGCACGGCGTCTGTGTGGAAGTAAACATCAGCCTCTTTGGCAATATTGCCAATCTCGCTCACCGGCTGCAGCACACCGGTTTCGTTGTTCGCCAGGATGATGCCGATGAGCTTGGTCGCGGGACGCAGCGCCCGCCGCACATCATCGGGATCAACCAGCGCCCGCCCATCCACCGGCAAGTAGGTCACGGCGCAACCCATCTCTTCGAGTCGCTTACACGCGTTTAGCACCGCGTGATGCTCCACGGCAGAGGTGATGATGTGATCGCCCGGCTTCACCAGGCCAAACAGCGCCAGATTGTCGCCCTCGGTGCCGCCGCTGGTGAAGACGATCTCCGCCGGACGGCAGTTCAGCAACTCGGCAACCTGCTCGCGCGCGTGCTCCACGGCGGAGCGCGCCTGCTGTCCCTGCTGATGAATGGACGACGCGTTGCCGAACTTCTCGAAGAAGTAGGGGCGCATGGCCTCAAACACTTCGGGAAGAAGCGGAGTGGTGGCGTTGTTGTCGAGGTAGACCCGATGCATTTCTGGCTCTATTCTAACGGTTTAGTTAGATTCGGGGCGGGGAAGCGGCGATTCGGAGAAGAGGCTGCATCCCCTTAGTTCTCACCATTCGGCCCGGCGGAGCTTGCCATGAAAATAAAGTTCTTTCAATCGGCGTCTGACTTTCGAGAGTGGTTGGCATCGAACCACGACAAGGTTCAGGAGCTTTGGGTCGGGTTTTATAAGAAAAAGTCGGGAAAGGTTGGCATTAGCTATCAGGAGGCCGTGGATGAAGCACTGTGTTTCGGCTGGATTGACGGAATAAAAAAAGCCGTGGATGACGTCAGCTACACCCACCGCTTCACCCCGCGAAAACCAAAGAGCTTTTGGAGCGCGGTAAACATTAAACGCGTTGGCGAGCTTAAGCGGCTTGGTCGCATGACGGCGCCAGGACTCAAGGCGTTTGCCGGCCGCGACGAGCAGAAGGCAATGCAGTATTCGTATGAGAGAAGCACGTGCAAGCTAGAGGGAGCCCATGAGAAGCAGTTTCGGGGACACGAGAGGGCGTGGGAGTTTTTTCAGGCCCAACCTCCCGGTTATCGACGGACCGCGACTTGGTGGGTGATTAGCGCGAAGCGGGAAGAAACGAGAGACAAGCGGCTCGCTACGCTGATTGAAACCTCAGAGCATGGGCGCAGGCTGGATATGCTGGTGTCCCAAAGCAAGAAAAAGTCCGGCGCGAAGTAGTTGATGAAGGGTGCTGGGAAGATCGATCAACAATCTCGGACTTGTTGCTGGGCCACGCGGCTACGCTAGGATTTCTGGCAGCTATAGGGGTCCTTCGACTCGGTCGCCGCGGCGACCTCGCTCAGGATGACAGACAGAAAAGCAGGTCCCTCGACCCCTCGCTGGCAACTGGCTACTGACCTACCGCTTCTCCATCGGCACGTACTTGCTCGGATAGAGCGGGCCCTGATACTCGGCACGCGGGCGAATCAAGCGATTGTCATTGAGTTGCTCGATCACGTGCGCCGTCCAGCCGGCCACGCGCGACACGGCAAACACCGGCGTGAACAAATCAATATCGATGCCCAGCGTGTGATAGGTGGAAGCGGAGTAAAAATCCACGTTCGCGTTCAGCTTGCGATCGGCGACGATGAACTCCTCGATCTTGCGCGAGATTTGGAACCACTTGGTGTTGCCGCTGGACTGTCCAAGATCGCGCGACATCGTCCGCAAATGGGTGGCCCGCGGATCTTCCGTGTGATACACGCGATGCCCGAATCCGGGAACTTTCTTCTTCTGCGCCAGCATTCCTTTCACGTAATCGACCGGGTCCGTACCCGACGCGTCCACGGCCTCCAGGATACGGAACACCGCCTCGTTAGCGCCGCCGTGCAACGGCCCCTTGAGCGCGCCAATGGCGGCGGTGACGGCTGAGTGCATGTCGCTGAGAGTCGCTGCCACCACGCGGGCCGCGAAGGTCGAGGCATTCAGTTCATGATCGGCGTGCAGGATAAGCGCGATGTCGAAGGCGCGCTCCGCCATCGCACTCGGGATTTCGCCATTCAGCATGTAGAGAAAATTGCCCGCGTGGGACAGCGAGCGGTCAGGCTCGATCAGCGGCTTGCCTTTGCGGATGCGATCGTAGGCGGCAACCACGTAGGCGATTTGCGCCGTCAGTCGAATCGCCTTGCGCACGTTGGCTTCGTGATCGTTCACCTTCTCTTCGGGATCGTAATACGACAGGGCCGAAACGATGGTGCGCAGAACGTCCATGGGTAGCGCGTGTTCGGGAGCCTGCCGCAACATATTTATGATGGAGGCATCCAGTTTGCGCTCGTGTGCCAGGCCCAGTTTCAACTCCTGCAACTCGGCGCGGTTGGGCAGGTGTCCAAACCAGAGCAGATAGCAGATTTCCTCGAAGTTCGACTGATCGGCCAGGGTGTGGATGTCGATGCCGCGATAGGCGAGCACGCCTTGATCGCCATCGATGAAGCAGATGCTGGAATTGGCAGCGGTTATGCCTTCCAGACCCTTGCCGCCGTGCGCCGTCGTGGACATGAAGACCTCTTGCGGTTTACTGCGCCGCCCTGAAAAATACAAAGGTGGTGGCGCGGTTGACAGAACGAAAAGCCGCGCTGAAGTGCTTATCTTTTATACTCCGCAGCTTCCGAAATCGTCCATCAACGGCAAAGCAAGCAGGACATCAATCAGTGAGTCTGGACTGCCGCTTCGCCGCAACTGTGCGCGGTGTTGTTGTTACAACTCGGGTTGACAGCAGTGGGTTGGATCGAAGCCGGGCCCACTGCCGGTTTGTTTCGCGCTTCCTCGCGAGTTATAGTTAAGAGTTTGCTTGTCCCATCCGGAGTTTCCTGTACCGGACAATAACTCATTCACGCGGGTCTCGCGTTCGGAGTCATCATGATTAAACATTTCGTTCTGCTGCTGTGTGTGCTTACGCTCGGCTTGGGCAGCTTCGCCTTTGCCGACGAAGGCATGTGGTTGTTTAACGCTTTTCCCAAGGACAAAGTCCAGGCCAAATACGGCTTTGCCCCCGACCAGGCCTGGCTTGACCATGTGCGGCTTTCTTCGGCTCGCGCGCCCAACGGCTCGTCTTCTTTTGTATCTGCCGACGGACTTATCTTTACCAATCATCACATCGCGCAGGAGTGCATCCACGATCTTTCCACCAACGGCAAGGACTACATGAAGAATGGGTTCTACGCGCCGACAAGGGCGGAGGAGCCGAAATGTCCGGGGGTGGAATTCATCGTACTGGAAGACATGCAGGACGTTACTACCCAGGTGAATGCCGCGGTCAAGCCGGACATGTCAACCGCCGATGCCGGCAAGGCGCAGCGCGAAGAAATGTCGTCGCTGGAAAAGGACTGTTCCACCGGCAACATGCGCTGCGATGTGGTCACCCTGTATTCGGGCGCCATGTACCACCTCTACAAGTACAAGAAGTACGATGATATTCGCCTGGTGTTTGCGCCGGAGTTCGAGATCGCATTTTTCGGTGGCGATCCCGACAACTTCGAGTATCCCCGCTACGATCTGGATATTTCGTTCTTCCGTGCCTATGAAAACGGAGAGCCGGCCAAGATCCACGATTACCTGAAGTGGTCGCCGGTGGGCGTAAAGGACGGTGACCTGGTTTTCGTTTCGGGCCACCCTGGACGGACTGGGCGTTTGCTTACCGTGGACCAGCTCAGCTTCCTGCGCGATTACCAATATCCGTTGCAGCTCAATTCCTACACCCGTCGCATCGCCATGCTGGAGAAATTCAGTGCAGCGTCGGAAGAAAATGCCCGCGAAGCCGAAAGCGACTTTTTTGGCCTGCAGAACGCCTTTAAGGCGGTCACCGGTTATGAGGGCGGATTGCGCGATAAAGATCTGATGGGCAAGAAGGCGGCTGACGAGAAGGCGCTGCACAAGTTTGTCAATTCCGATCCCAAGCTGAAGGCCGCATTCGGCGACCCTTGGGCTGAGATCAGCAAGGCGGTCGAGGTCCAGAAACAGATTTACAAGTCCTTGGGCTATCTGGATAGCCTGGGTGGTTTTCGTGGCGATCTCGCCCGCTTCGCCCGCGACATCGTGCGGGCGGCCGAGCAAAAGCAGAAGCCAAGCAACCAGCGGATCCGCGGTTTCCAGGACTCCGCTCTACCCACACTGGAGCAGCGATTGTTCTCCACCGCCCCCACCTACAAATCGCTGGAGCAGGCTTTGCTGGCCGAGAGCCTGGCCGAAATGCAGGATGTCCTTGGCGCAGACAATGCAGACGTGAAGAAGGCCTTGGCTGGCAAGACTCCGGGCGAGCGCGCCAAGGAGCTGATTGATGGGACCAAGCTCGACGACGTGGCGGTTCGCAAGCAACTCTACGAAGGCGGCGAAGCTGCGGTGGAAGCCAGCAGCGATCTCTTGATCGTACTCATGCGGCAAATCGAGCCGGACGCTGTCGCCATCCACCAGCGCGATGAAGATGAAGTGCAATCGGTCCTGCGTCGTGACGGGGGGTACATCGGCAAGGCCCTGTTCGCCAAGGAAGGGTTCAAGGTACCTCCTGACGCGACCTTCACCCTGCGTCTCAGCTATGGCCCCGTGAAAGGCTACAAGCTGAACGGCAAGAACGTGCCTTGGTTTACCACCATGGGCGGAGCCTACAAACATGCCGCTGACCATGGCAGCAAGACGCCGTACCAGCTACCCGAGAGCTGGCTGAAAGCCAAGCCGTCGATTGACCTCAACACACCATTCAATACGGTTTCCACACCCGATATTATCGGCGGTAACTCCGGCAGTCCGGTCATCAATAAGAACGCCGAAGTGGTGGGGATCATCTTCGACGGCAACATCGAATCGCTGCCGTGGGACTTCGAGTACAGCGACAAAGTGGCGCGCTCGGTGGAAGTGGATTCACGGGCGATTCTCGAGTCGCTGCGGAAGATCTATCACGCCGACGCGTTGGCCAACGAGATTACCGGCGCTGAAGGTGCGCCCATGAAGCCAAATCCAAAGAACAAGATGCAGAAGCCAGTCAGCAAGCAGCAGTAACCCGGCCCATCATGAGCAAGGAAAGGCGCGGCCAAAGTCGCGCCTTTTCTGCGCATCCGGCGAGAAATTCCGATTAGAGCTTGCGTATTGGGCCGGGATACCGGGCTACGACGAGATCGAGGGTTAGCAGCGTGATTCCCTCAACGGTCGCCTGCGCCACCAGTAGGCGATCGAACGGGTCCTTGTGAATCGCTGGTAGGTCCTCCACGGCGACTACGTGGTCGCTCATAATGGGCAACTCGCCATAACCGTTGTCCAATAACCCGCGGCGCAGAAGTCGTGCATCGACTTGAAAATCCTTTCGGCCCAATCCCCGCTTGATGGCGATCTCCCACAAGCTGGCGACGCTGAAAAGCGGCTCATTGTCCGCATCATTGATCAATCGGCGCGCGCTTGCCGACAGCCGCGCAGGCTCGCCGGCCGCCCAGAGCAGAACATGGGTATCCAACAGCAGCTTCATGCGCCACCCGTGAATAGCCGCTCGATCTCGCGCCGGTTCATCCGGTCGAAGTCCCTCGGGACGGTAATCTGTCCCGTCATAAATCCGAGTCGGCTCACTTGACGGCCTGTAGGGGCGCTCAACGCCGTAACTCTGACGATAGGCTTACCCGCCTTGGCGATAATGAAGGGTTCGCCTCTGCTCGCCTCATCGACGAGTTTTGAAAGCTGAGTTTTGGCTTCGTGAATGTTGACCTGTTTCATAGCTGTTGAACCAGACTAAGTTAGTCTAGTCCATCTGCGCACCAGCCGCAACCCGTGCGGCCAAGTCGCGCCTTTCCAATCCTGCGACCATGCCCTCTCCCGGACATCCAATGTGTTAGCCTTCTAACTGGGTGGAGTGTGCTGGATGGGCCTGTCCAGGCCCGTCGAACCAAAGTTCAGGCAGGTCCTTTTCAAGGAACGCAGCGTTGATCAACAAGCTTATCGCCAAAGTTTTTGGCACTAGCAACGAACGGGAAATCAAGCGGATTATGCCGCTGGTGGAGCGCATCAATGCGCTCGAGCCCGAGACGAAGCAGCTCAGCGATGAGCAACTGAAGGCCAAGACAGAAGAATTCCGGCGGCGCATCCGCGAGCGCATGGATGCAGTCGAGGACCCCGACGAGAAGGACCGTGAGCTGAAGCTGGTGCTGGACGAGGTCCTTCCCGAGGCGTTTGCGGTGGCGCGCGAGGCGGGTTGGCGCGTGCTGAAGATGCGCCACTTCGACGTGCAACTGGTCGGTGGCGTGGTGCTGCACCAGGGCAAGATCGCTGAAATGAAGACCGGCGAAGGTAAAACGCTGGTTGCCACCTTGCCGGTTTACCTCAATGCGCTTTCCGGGCGCGGCGTCCACGTGGTCACGGTCAACGACTACCTGGCCAAGCGCGACTCGGAATGGATGGGCAAGCTTTACACCTTCCTCGGCCTGACGGTCGGCGTCATCGTGCACGATCTCGACGATCGCGAGCGGCGCGAAGCCTATGCCGCCGATGTCACCTACGGCACCAACAACGAGTTCGGCTTCGACTACCTGCGCGACAATATGAAGTTTGATCTCACCGACTGCGTGCAGCGCGGGCACAACTATTCCATCGTTGACGAAGTGGATTCGATCCTGATCGACGAAGCGCGTACGCCGCTCATCATCAGCGGCCAGAGCGAGGAGTCCACGGACAAGTATTACCGCGTGAACCGCATCATTCCTCAACTGGAGCTAGGTGAAGAGATCGACAGGGGTCTCGGAGAAGACAAAGTCCTTACCGGCGATTTCGTGGTGGACGAAAAGCACCGCACCATTACCGTTACCGACACCGGCTGGGAAAAAGTAGAGCGCCTGCTGGGCATCGGCAACATCGCCGATCCCGAGAACTGGGACCTGAAGCACCACGTGGATACCGCAATCAAGGCGCACGCGCTCTATCGCCGCGATGTCGAGTACGTGGTGAAAGACGGCGAAGTGCTGATCGTGGATGAGTTCACCGGGCGCCTCATGCCGGGCCGCCGCTGGTCCGATGGATTGCATCAGGCGGTGGAAGCCAAGGAAGGGGTAAAGATCGAGCGCGAAAATCAAACGCTCGCCACCGTCACCTTCCAGAATTACTTCCGCATGTACAAGAAGCTGGCTGGCATGACCGGTACGGCGGAAACGGAAGCGCCTGAGTTCGACAAGATTTATAAGCTCGAAGTGGTGGTTATTCCGACCAACAAGGTTTTGGTGCGCATCGAAAACTCCGACGTCGTGTACCGCACCGAGAAGGAAAAGTTCTTTGCCTCAGCCGATGAGATTCAGAAGATCGCCGAAATAGGGCAGCCTATTCTAGTGGGCACGACTTCGGTTGAAAAATCGGAGCGCCTATCGGACTTGCTGAAGAAGAAGGGTATCAAGCACGTAGTGCTGAATGCCAAGTACCACGAGAAGGAAGCCGAGATCGTTGCCCAGGCCGGCCGCAAAGGTGCAATTACTATTTCCACCAACATGGCCGGCCGCGGCACCGACATTCTGCTGGGCGGCAATTCCGAGTTCATGGCCAAGCAGGAGTGCATCAAGAAGGGACTGGCGCAGCCGCTCAAGGTGGTGGCGGGCGAAGTCACGGCCAAGCCTGACGATCCGAACCTGTCCTACTTCTACTACGGCGGCAACGAATACCAGGTCCCAACGGCGCAGTGGAACGAGACCAACGCCCGCCATAAGGTAGTTACCGACGCCGAGCATGATGAAGTTGTTTCGCTGGGCGGCCTGTTTATCTTTGGCACAGAACGCCACGAGGCGCGCCGTATCGACAATCAGCTGCGTGGCCGTGCTGGCCGCCAGGGCGATCCCGGCGCATCGCGTTTCTACCTGTCGCTGGAAGATGACCTGATGCGCATCTTCGCCAAGGAGTGGGTGTCGAACCTGCTGCAGCGGCTGGGAATGGAAGAAGGCGTACCCATCGAATCCAGGCTGATCACGCGGCGCATTGAGGCCGCGCAGAAGGCGGTTGAGGGTCAGAACTTCGAAGCCCGTAAGCATCTGCTCGAATACGACGATGTGATGAATAAGCAGCGCCAGGCGGTCTATGGATTGCGCCGGCAACTGCTGGAAGGCATCGATCAGAAAGAACTCATCCTCGAGGATTACGTTCGCGACATTCTTGGCGGGCTGCTCGATAAATACACCGCGAAAGAAACACACGCCGAAGATTGGGACATCAAGAGCCTGAAGAACCAGGTCTTCACCCGCTTTGGGGTGGACATCGCGGCCGAGGGCATCCAGGCCGAAACGCTGAACCGGCAGGAACTTGGCGACACCATTTTCGACAAGCTGAAAGAGCGTTACGAGGCCAAGGAGACGCTGATCGGCCCCGACGCCATGCGCCATCACGAGCGCATCATCATGTTGAGCGTGATCGACCAGCAGTGGAAAGACCACTTGCTTAGCATGGACCACCTGCGCGAAGGTATCGGCTTGCGCGGCTATGCCCAGCACGATCCGTTGGTGGAATACAAGCGCGAGTCGTTCGATATGTTCGAAGCCATGATGGAGCGCTTCGAAGAGGAGACGGTGCGCTACTTGTACCTGATGCAGGTGATCGAAGCGCCGTCTCAACCGATTCCGCAGCACGCGGTTTCGGCGGGAGATTTCGACAGCAACGACCAGGCGGTGGCAGCGTTCAGCACCGGCGCGCGACGCAATCGCGCGACTACGTCGATGGACGACATGGAAGAGGCCTTCCAGCGCCGCAAGCGCCGCGAACTGGAGCAGGCGCGCATGGCGGGCGCAGGCGAAGCGGGAACCGTGCAGCAGGTGGTCCGCGGAGAGAAGGTCGGGCGCAACGATCCTTGCCCGTGTGGCAGCGGGAAAAAATATAAGAAATGTTGCGGGGCGTAGAAACCGCAGTTCGCTTTTCGCTCTTCGCTGAATACCTCGGACGGCGCGTTAAGCGACCGCTACCTCGAGCGACGAGTCGCAGCCTTTCTTGCAAAGCGTCCTTATTCTGTGCTTCCACCTCTTTCCGGTTTCGGTTTCCCACAACGGTAGTACGGCTATTATTGCTTTGCGTTCCAGCCGGGACTCTGTTATTGTTCGCCCCAAATAGAGGCCTTTTAGGAGTGCCCGCGCTGGGCTTTGTGTCGTGGCTCGCGTGGGAAAAGGCTACAGGTTCGACAACTCAGGAGGTCGTCATGGCATTTTGTGCGTCCTGCGGTACTCAAATGGCAGACAATGCAGCATTCTGTCCCAACTGCGGGAAGGCCGCGGGTCAGGCCAGCGGTGCAGGCGCCTCTGCCCCTCCGCCAACCCCGGCGCCGCCTGCCAGCTATGGCAGTACCGCCGCTCCGGCTGCGCCGATGGCGGAAAATGTAGCCGGCATGCTGGCTTACTTCACCATTATCCCGGCGATCATATTTCTGCTGGTTGAGCCCTACAATCGCAATCGCTTCGTGCGCTTTCACTCATTCCAGTGCCTGTTTACAGCCGCCGCGCTGATTGTGCTGCACGTTTGCTTATCGTTCCTCAGCTACGCTCTGCCGCTGATCATGTTTCCCATCTGGGGGTTGCTGGGACTTGCTGAATTTGCGCTATGGATACTGCTGGTGATCAAGGCCTATCAGCACCAGTTGTTCAAACTGCCCATCGTGGGAGATTTCGCCGAGAAGCAGGCCAACGCATAGAGGTCGGTCCCCGGAACATGGGTGGGTGCGCACATGTAGTGGACACCCGCTATGAATCTAGAACAGGGAACGAGGCCGAGCGCTGGCTGAGTGGCAAGAAGAGAGATGCTCTGCCGGGCGGTCTTTCGATCATCTGTTATTGACGAATGTTGTTATGTGGCGAATGGCGTTGCCCGACTGTTCCATCTGAGGGCATTACGGTTCGGCGACCTCTGTTATACTGAGTCCGATCCATCGCTCCACCTTCAGGACCCATGCAGCGTGCAGGGTACTCCTTAGGGCCGCTTGCTTCGGGCGAGCACGGGACCGCACGGTGCAGTCGCACAAGTTTTGATTCTGCTAGTAAACCCACTTCGGGCGCGTAGCTCAATTGGCAGAGCAACTGACTCTTAATCAGTAGGTTGAAGGTTCGATTCCTTCCGCGCTCACCATCTTTTCAAGCACTTACAGAGGTTAATATTTTCGGGTGTGTCGTAAAGTGTGCCGTAAATTCTTTTCAGTCACTCACCCCCGGGCTTCTCTTTCCCCCACTAGATCAGGCAAGCTTCTTCACTCGGGTGCGGAGCTTCTCAAATTCGTAGGTTCCCAGGCCACGGTCGGCGGCCATTTGCAGATACGGAAGGGACGAGACGTCAAGATTCCAGAACGCCTTGGCCACGTATGCATCGAGCGCCACCGGAGCGGTCCCGGCCACCAATGACTTCTTGAGCACGACGTCTTCCAGATTTCCTCCCGTCGGTCCGTTGCGGATGAGCACCCGATAGCAGTCAATAATCGTCAGCGTGGGACGGATGAAAGCGGCGAGATCCACAAGGCTCTCGTGGATCTTCTGGTGCAACTGATGGCGAGGCCCGCCGAGTATGCCGTACCAGTTCTTCATCCCCAAAGTAGCACCCGTGAGGCTGTGATGCTTGGCGATCGGGAGGTTGATGATTTTGTCGGCATTGAGGAAGGGCCCAAAGACCGGCCAGTTGCGCAGCACTTCGCCCTGGAGGTCCACATCCTGAAACTGGGCGGGGTCGGGCAGGATGACCTCCGCGCCTGCACGCTGCGCCGCGGCGGCAATGCCCGATCGCTGAAAACAACGGCGCGGATCATTGCAGCTCACGTCGGTCACGATGACCCGCCGCGCGCCGGCGTTCCAGCACTGCCGCACCACCTCCGCAACCACCGCAGGATTGGTGTTGGCGGCTTGCTCTGGAGTGCGGTCCCAACCGATGTTGGGCTTTACCAGGACCACGTCGCCGCGCCCGATGAAGCGGCGCATGCCGCCCAATTCGTCGATCGCCTGGCGCGTCAGTTGTTCGGGATCATCGCCTTGCAGGATCGCCATATCAGGAAGGGTTGGGTCGGCCGCGACGGTGTGGCTGCGCTGCACATTCATCGCCAGCGCTGGCTGGGGCCGCGAGCTGCGCTCGCTGAGCCAGAATCCCAAGCCTGCGGCGCCCAAGCCAGTTCCTGCCAGGCGCAGTAGCCTGATCAGCGCCTGCCGGCGATCGAGGGTGTCACTCTCGGGCAGCACGTTTCCTTCCCACTTTTGCTTTTGCAAGCCGGCTAAATTCTAATTCTGCTCAGTGGCAATGTCTGTGCAATCCGTCACAGCGTCCGGTGCGACGCAGGCGCCGCGCGCAATCACGGGGGCCGTTGCTCTCATTGGATTCAGCGCGGTCATCGGCCAGATCGTTCTCATGCGGGAACTCATCGTCGTCTTCAGTGGTAATGAGATTTCGCTGGGAATCATGCTGGCTAGCTGGCTGTTCTGGACCGCCATCGGCAGCTCCGTGAGCAGCCGTCTCCAGCTGGGGGCGAACCACGCTCGCAGCGTGGTCGCGGTGATCGAATGTCTGCTTGGCCTCAGCCTGCTGCCGACGATCTGGCTTTTGCGCGCCTCGCGAAGCCTATTTCAGACCGTGCCGGGCGAGCTGGTTGGTCCGCTGCCGATGATAATCACCTCGCTGGTTTGCCTGAGTATCTTTTGCAAGCTCGCAGGATCTTTGTTCGTGGCTGCGACGCGAATGTATGCGCAATCGTGCGGCGTTTCTGCCCGTATTGCCAGCAGCTCGGCATACCTGCTGGAGGCCGCTGGTTCCGGCGTGGGAGGAATCCTGGCCAGCGTGGTGCTGTTGCGCTTCTGCAACGCCTTCCAGATTGCGGCGATCGTCTTGCTCCTGAACTTGACCATGGCGGCAATTCTGGTGTTGTCCATGCGCCGCATGCAGGCCGTCGCGGCCGCTCTGGCGATCGCATTTCTCGCCGGCCTGCTTCTGCTTTCGGTTGCCCCCTGGCTGGAAGAGTCATCGCAAATGCGCCTGTGGCGCGGCTTTCGCCTGCTGGCATCGCGAGATTCGATCTACGGCAACCTGGCCGTGACGGAAACCGGCAACCTTCGCAGTATCTATGACAACGGCGTGATCCTGGCCAGCGCGCCGGACGAGAACGCCGCGGAGGAGGCGGTCCATTATGCTTTGCTGGAGCACCCCGCCCCGCGGCATGTCCTGCTCATTGGCGGTGGGGTGAATGGCAGCATCGCACAGGCCCTAAAGCACCCCATGATCGAGCGGATCGACTATGTCGAACTCGATCCGATGCTGGTTTCCATCGCGCGCCAGTTTTCTCCGCAGCAAGCGGCTTCGTTTTCCGATCCTCGCGTACACCTACACTACGCGGACGGCCGGCACTATCTGAAAACCGCCCAGGAAAAGTTTGACGTGATCATTCTCAACGTGCCCGACCCGCAAACCGCACAGTTGAACCGCTTCTACACCCGCGAATTCTTTGCCTCCGCCCGCGACCACCTCGCGGCGGGCGGACTGCTGGCGCTGCAACTGCGCTCCTCCGAGGATTACATCAGCCCTGACCTGGCGGCGTTTCTGCGCTGCATTCAGCACACCCTGCGACAGGTATTTCCCCAGGTCGCAATCATTCCCGGCGAGACCATCCATTTCTTCGCTGCCATGCAGCCGGGCGTGTTGACGGAAAATCCGCAAACTCTGATTTCCAGGTTGCACACCCGGAAGGTGGAGACCCGCTACGTTCGGGAATACTTCCTGCCTTTTCGCATGATGCCAGATCGCATGGCGCAAGTGCGCGAGCAACTGCAGGCCTTGCCCGCGACGCCGGTCAATCGCGATTTTGCGCCGATCGCGTACTACTTCAGCATCGAGCTGTGGAGCGCGCAATTCCACGCCGCTTACGCTCGCTGGTTCCGGGCCGCGGCGGCCCGCAGGTTTGGCAGTGTCGTTGCATGGGGCTGTGCTCTGCTGCTGCTGGTGGCCGTGCTTCTGGCCAATCGGCCGGTCCACGAGGAACGTGCGCGCGCCGCGGCGGCCTTCTGCATGGCTGCGACAGGGTTCACGCTGATGGCCCTGCAGATTTTTCTGCTGCTGTTGTTTCAGTCCGTCTATGGCTATGTTTACCACCAGCTCGCCGTCCTCATCGCCATGTTCATGGCTGGCATTGCTCTGGGGAGTTGGCTGGGCATTCGTAATGTGAGTTCCCGCGGTGATGGCCGGCTGGTGGCATCCGCGGCTTCCATTCAGTTCCTGCTGGCCGCTTCGGTGCCAGCCTTGATGTTCCTGATTGCCGTGCTTTCGCGGACTTCAGGAGCGGGTATGGCGCTGCTGACGGCGCAGGTTGTCTTTCCTGCTCTGGCCGCACTCAGCGGAATGCTCGGCGGATATCAATTTCCGGTGGCGACCGAGATCTGGCTTCACGAGGGCAGTGCGCCACGGGGACTGGGCACGCTCTATGCGCTCGATCTGCTGGGCGGATGTGCAGCTGCTCTGCTGCTGAGCGGATATCTCATCCCGGTGTACGGATTTTGGAAGACCGCGTGGTTCAGTGCGGCGGTGAACCTGGCGCCTGCTGTCCTGGCCGCAAAGGTAAGCCGGGAGGGGACGCCGGCTCCGGCGCAGTTGCCTTGGGCCCGCCAAAGATGACTGCCGTGAACAGGAAGATGTCGGTGTTGTCATCCTTCCAGCAGTTGGCCTGCATGCCCGCCTTGGCGCACGTCTCTTCGAGGAATTTCTGCCGGTCCCATTTTTCCTGCGTGGCCACCTGAGGAAGCAAGATGCCTTCGTAGTCGCCATTCTTCATGAGCAGGCCGTGCTGCCCGATCTTGATCTGCCGGGTATCGAGCACCCGTCGCAACGGCGAGAGCACCGAGATTTCGTATTCCAGCAGGCCCAGCTCCGACGCTGCCACCGGCCGGAAGCGGGAATCGCGCAAGGCCGCCAGCGTCGCCGTGTCCCGCACGGTCAGGTCGAGCGGCTTGCTCGCTGCGACGTAGCCCACGCAGCCCCGCAACTGTCCCGCTTCCGTCAAGGTCACAAAGGCGCCGCGTTCCTGGGCCAGCGTGCTGCTGGAGCTGGCCGCAGTTTCGTACATCTTCCCGGTGCGGACTGCATGTTCCACCGACTTGCGAGCAAGAGCGAGCAATTGGTCCTTGTCGTGAGCACTCAGCGAGAACGGCTGTGCGGCGCTACGCTGGCCCTGAGCTTTTGTCAGCAGGACCGCGGCGTATCCCACCACGCGCGAGCGGTCGCCGGTGATATCGCCGGAGTTGGCATACTTCAGCAGTTCAGCATGGTTGGCTCCCATGCGTTCTGCAGCGATCATCGCCGCCACGATGGGCGCCCCGCCGCAGGCTTCCCAAACGCGCGTCGCAAAGTTCCGTGACATGCTGAGGTAGTCCCAGTCCTGCAGCGCGTTCAAGGTCTTGTGGTCGATTCGCACTGCCTCGTCGTAGGGGTGGTAGTGCGACAAGTCGGAGCTGGCGACGATGAGTGTGTCTCCGCCCTGAATGAGCTTGGCCAGCGCCACTCCCAGGGCGCGGCTGCTTTCGTAGCTCTGGTCGCCCATGACGACGGGTACCAGTTGGAAATTGCCCAGCACGCGCTGCAGCCAGGGCAACTCCACCTCGATCGCGTGCTCCGCACCCTGCGGCGTTGGCGCATGCCCACGGCTGGAGAGCTTGATGCTCGGTCCCATTTTGGCCAGCTGTTGCGCGAAGGACTTATCCACCGCGATGGTGCCCAGTGGCGTCGCATAGGCGTCGCCGTCATAGACAGAGGTGAAACCAAAGGCCTCGAAATGCGAGGGCGCGATTACCACCACGCGGGAAAACTTGCGTCCCTTGAGCGCGGCGTAGGTGTAAGCTGCAACGGGACCGGAGTACTGGTAACCGGCATGTGGGGCCACCACGGCCAGAATTGGGTCGCTAATCTTCGGCACAGAAGCGCGCGCCAGCATCTCGTCCATCATCGCCGAGAGCGCTTTGCTATCGGCCGGATAGAAGCCGCCGGCAACCGCTGCTGGTCTAACGTTTTCGGGGCTGCCGGCGCGGGAACATTGCGGCGTCACGACGGCCAGCATGGCGAGCAACAAGCCCGCCGCCCAACCAAATATGGATTGCGTCTTCATGACGCTTCCTCCTCGCTCATGCGTGCCACATGCCCGGAATCGGCTGCTTGCAGAATGGACAACTACCTTTGCGAATCAACATCTGGCTGGTCGTCAGTCCCACGCGCTCCACCAGCAGATGGCGGCACTTCGGGCAGTAGGTGTTCTGCGCAGGATGACCGGGAACGTTGCCGATGTAAACGTAGTGCAGGCCCTCGGCGTCAGCCATCGCCTTGGCACGCTCCAGCGTCGGAACTGGCGTGAAGGGCAGGTTCTTCAGAAGATATTGCGGATGAAATTGGGTGAAATGCACTGGCACATCCACGCCCAGGTTGGTCTTGATCCAGCGGACCAGGCCGCGGAACTCCGAGTCACTATCGTTGAGCGTCGGGACCACCAGATAGACGATCTCGGTCCACTTCGCCAACTTGCGCAGGGTGACGAGGCAGTCCAAAACGGGCTTCAGTTCGCCGCCGACCACGTCCCGGTAATACGACTCAGAAAACGCCTTTAGATCGATCTTGACCGCGTCCATCTTGCCGTACGCCGCCTTCAACGACTCGGTTTGCATGTAGCCGTTGGACACGACCACACTGCGAACGCCAGCCTCGTGGCCGGCATCAGCCGTATCCATCAGGTACTCGCTGAAGATGACAGGCTCGCTGTAGGTGTAGGCGATGGTGGGACAGCGATTCTGCTTTGCCATCTCGGCAACCGTCTTTGGAGGAGCGTAATCGGCGCGGACCTGCTCCGGACGCACCTGGGAGATGTCCCAGTTCTGGCAAAACTTGCAGTTCACGTTGCAGCCGGCCGTGGCCAGCGAAAACGCCAGCGTGCCCGGCAGATAGTGGAACAATGGCTTCTTCTCGATGGGATCGATGTGCGCGGCGCAAACCCGCGAGTGGACCAGCGTATAGTAAGTTCCTCCGCGGTTCTCTCGCACGCCACAGTAGCCGCGCTCGCGATCGCCAACCACGCATTCGCGCGGGCACAGTTTGCACTTGATTTTCTGGTTGTGGAGCCTCTCGTAGAACTTCGCTTCGACCGTGAACTGGGCATCGCCTTGCGTGGGCCCGCCAGCCCAGGGCAGCAGCGCAGCGCATGGCTCGGCGAAGGCGCTGAGGCCGCACGCCGCTCCCGCCATCACCGCGCACTTCAGAAAGGAACGCCGGTCAAGCGGCAGCAACGGTGGGCCCAACTCAGCGCTGCGGACGAGCTCGTTGATCGGGCTGACTTCCGGGAACTTCACATCGGCCGGCGAAATCATCTCGCGCGCCATAACGGACCTCACTTACCTACCGGTCTAGCCTTCAATCACTGCGATCCTCCTGGGATCATTGGTGCCCAGCCGATGCTGGGCATCGGCGGCCGTCGCAATGTAGAGCGGCGCCCTCTTCTCCGCTTCCAGCGTCTTCAATTTCTTCTCCGCGCGCTTGCGTTCAATCGCCTGCCAGCCGACGTAGTCGAGCGCCACAGGATCGCGCGAAACCATCAGGGCATTGTTCTTCCAACTGTATTGCGGCTTGTAGGCGGGGCCGCCTTCGTACATCGCCGTGGTTGCATCGCAGATCGTCAGTCGCATCTTCGTCCGGATGTCGGGCAGCATATTTACATCGGCGACGTACGGATTACAGCCGTTCGGGTGATATTTATTCGGGTTGTGAATGACGCCATACATGTTCTTGAGCGCGATACTAACGCCCGCGCCGTCGTGGTCTTTTAACAGGGGCATGTTGATCAGGACATTGCAGCTTCGGGTCAGGATCCTCGACAGGCGGCTGCCGACACTGCCGTACGTCACCAGGTCGTCCTCGTAGCCGGTGCGATCGGTGCCGAAGCACTGGACATGGTTGGGCGCATTGGAAATATGGAATCCGGCGCGTTCCAACTCTTCCGTATCGCGGTCCCAAACGACGATGTCTTTCGCTTTGACCCCCGCCTCCTGCAATCTTTCGCAAACCGCTTCCACCAACTGAAGGTTGGTGGAGAAGGCGCGTCCTCCCAGTGCGTTCACCTTTAGCCCCACCCTGTCGCCGGGACGGACCAGGTTCTTCCACGGGTCGGCTGGGCGGTCCGCGTCGAAAAGAGCTTGCAGGGCGTGGTCGAGCAGGTCCAGGACGCGCTGCGAATCAACGGTCGTGCCGGCGCCGCGCAGCATCGGGTCGCGCGCGATCACCACTCTGGACTTCGCGAGCGCCGAGCTCTGCTCAGCCGCGTCGAGGAGTTGTATGCTGCCGCCGGCGCCAAGAACGGCGGCGCCGGCGATACACGTCCTCAGGAAATCACGCCGCGTACCCTCGCTCTTCTTCATAAGCGCCGCTGCGGGCGATGGCTGCGGAGCCACATTGCCCCACTCCTTTCATACTCCAACCCGAGTCTGCTTGGCAGTGACGAGGGGCACAGGACTTGGCCCGCTACTTACCAAGCCGTTGCTCGATGCCCCGCCCCAGAGCGACGAGTGCCTGCGGTGCATCGTCGGATTCTTCATAACTCACGATTCGCACCAGATAGCGTCCTTTGCGGAAGACCAGACTCTGGCTGAACAGGCGCGCTCCGTCAGCCAACTGGACAGACTTCGCATCGGCAGCAGGCTCCGAGTCGAAGATTTGTGCAGCCCCGTTCGCGCTGGACATGGTGTAGATATCCACGACCGCCTCGAGCTTGTTCTGGAACTTGTAATCGGCGGTTGAGGCGCGCTGCACGCCGGCCTTCAGGTACTTTTCGGCCTCGCCGTCAATGTACTTCCAAAGATCGGCAGCCTCAAACGTGCGGACATCGGAGGTTTTCGTCCAGTCGGCAACGTCATTTGACGCCGGGAAAGCCTCTGCCACGCTCTGCCGCCGATGGCAAGCAGCAGCGCCAAGCAGCGCCACTACGCACATCGCGCTTGCCAATACGGTCCGCGGGGTTGACCGTGCCGCCGTCATCTTGTCTTGCCTCGATTCAGCAGAAATTGGTTCGTCCGGGAGCGGCTCTCGCCGATGCTGGTCACGTAAATCGCCGGCTGGTCCTGGACCGGGCAGGCGTATTCGCACGCGCCGCAGCCTACACAACGAGCGGGATCCAGCAGCGGTTGCTTCACCAGCGTGCGATTGCCGTCGGCGATCACGACTTCGGCTGGCTGCAGGTAGATGGCTTTGGGCGATGTCGGGCACCATTCCTCGCAGACAATGCACTCGGTTGCCATGGCCCAGGGAAGACAACGGCCGCGATCGAAAAAGGCCGTGCCCACATGAATTGGCTTTGCGTCGTGTGCGCCGCCCGCGGCCCAGCCCTTCTCTTTGGAAGTGATCTCCCAGATTGCTCCGGTGGGACAAACCTGCGAACAAAGCACGCAACTGGTTTCGCAGTAACCAATCCGCGGCACCATAACCGGCGTCCACAGACCTTCCAGCCCCGCCTCGCCCAGTGCAGGATGAAGCGCGTTGGTCGGGCAAACTTTCATGCACTCGCCACAACGGATACAACGTGCCAGGAAGTAGTCCTCGTCGAGCGCTCCCGGAGGGCGCAGCAGGCGTGCATTGCGCTGGGCTGCGAACCCTGGCGTGCTGCGCAGCAGAGGAACCACCGCCGCTCCCGCCACCAAACCGGTGAGCACCTTGCGCCGCTGCAAGCTCGCGCCCAGGGATTCTTGCGCCGCGAAAAACTTGAAGTGCAGGCCCTGCTCAGGACAATCCGCAACACAATTCAGGCAGAGATGACACTCTGCCTGGCGCCAGGGAACTCCGCCGATGGGATCATCGCCGCCCTGGCAGTGCAGCAGGCAGCGGTCGCAGTCCTTGCAGTGTTCCGTGTGCTTGACCAGCCCGAGAACGGACCAGCGCGAAACGATGCCCAGCAGTGCGCCCAGCGGGCACAGCGCACGGCACCAGAAGCGCGTGATGCGAAAATTCAGCGCCACCAGGAAAATGAAGATCAGCCCGAGCCCGATGGCCTGCCGGAAGTACAACTGCTTGAAGGTGAGCAGCCACCCGCCCAGAGCAAAATGCAAAATCCCGCCCGTGGCTTGAAGGGGCGCGAACCGGCTATGCTCCATCGCATGCAAGACGGCGCTGAGGGCGTAATTGGTCCCTGGTAAAAGGGACAGAGCCAGTGAGCGCACCAGCAACGCGATGGGATCCAGCCAGCCCAGGATGCCCGAACCCAGCAACGCCGCGGCCAGCCCGGCTATCAGCAGGTAGTACTTGGTTGTCTGCCAGCGCTTGTAGCGATTGGATTCGAGCATCCGTTTTCCACGCTTACGCTCTGATTTCAGGCTGCCGAAGAAGTGGTGGACAGAGCCAAGAGGACAGATCCAGCCGCAGAAAAAGCGCCCGAGAAACAGCGTTGGAACCAGCACAACCAGTGACCACAGCAGACCGTGGTACAGCGCGCGGCTGGAGAGCACATTCGTCAACGCCATCAGGGGATCAATCTGAAAGAAGAGGCGGACCGGATAGGGGATGCGCATATCGGTCGCGGCGGCGTGCAGCGAACCCCGAAACTCGGTCTTCAGCAGCAGAAAGAGAAACAGCAGAAAGAAGATGATCTGCGAGGTCCGGCGCAACGCTGTCGGTCTGGGAAAACGCACTCTGCTGCTCCTGGCAACCGCGCGGTAACGATTCAACTGCCAGCTGGTCGCCCGGGGGCTTACTAATGACGTGTACTGCCCCAGATAATGTTGCGCCCAGAGCCCGGTCTTTTTCTGTGAGCAGCGTCACTCACGTCGCGACCAGTGCCTAGGTTTGACGGCTGCCGCAGTGATGTCGGGGGCGCCGGGGATTGTGCGAATTGCCAAGCGACGGCGAAGGGCAGGTTGCTGGCGGCGGGAGTTGCCGGCGGCTTCGGAAACAGCCGTTCCGGCATTGCGAATCGGGTATACTGCCTCGCAGAAAACAAAATAGGAAATTGAATATCGGGAGGAATGAATCCATGCCGGGGAAGTCATCCATGCATCCATTTTCGTACAAGAATCGCGTGCCCAAAATCGCGTGCTTCAACAACGCCAAGACCCCGATGGGCGTGGACTTCGATGCCCTCATCGCTGCCATGCAGAAATTCGTGGACGAGCATTTTGCGCCGGTCTGGGGAACGCCGGCGGAACTGGTGAAGTCCACCGGCTTCCTCAAGGGGGCGTGGGCCATGGCGTTTCTGGATAGTGCGCGCGACGCGACCCTGGAGGGCTATCACGACGTGACTCCCGAGGGGCTGCCGATGTCGAAAGTGTTCGTCAAGAACATACTGAAGCAAAAGGACCAGGTAAGCGTCGCCGCCTCGCACGAGTTGGCCGAGATGCTGGTCGATCCCGCCGCCAACCTCTACTCCACCGGGCCCAAGAAGAACCGCCTGTATGACTACGAAGTGGCAGACCCGGTGGAGGAGCTGTTCTTCAAGGTGGACGGAATCGCCATGACCGACTTCGTGTATCCCTCGTACTTCGAAATGTTCCATAAGAAGGGATCGACTCGTTTCGACCACATGGAAATACTGGATAAGCCGTTCGATCTGCACGAAGGCGGCTACCAGAGCTATTGGAGCCGCGGCAAAGAGGAGACAGAGTGGGGTTCGAAAGCCAAGAAGGTCCGCTTCCAGCAAGAAGATCGTCGCGGACATCGCAGCACCTTCCGCCACAAGCGAAAAAGAAAGTTGTCGAAGGTAGCCAAAGCTTACTCGGCCAGTACAAGATAACGACCAAGGTCCGAGCGGAGCGGAACCAGAACTGGGTCTTGTACCGTTTGAAGGTCTAGTTGCTTTCAGGGCCGAGCGCGCAGTTACGGTAGCTTCGCGTACTCCGCCTTGGCGTCCTTCAGGATAGGAACATCGGGGTCGGCGTCTTTCCAGAGCGTGAGGAAGTCCTTATAGGCGGCGCGGGCCTTGGCGGTATCGCCCTGCACGGCGTAAGCGCGAGCCAAGCCGAGGCGGGCCAGCACTCCCCATTGAAAGTTCACCACCGCTCCCCGGTGATCGATGAACTTCTGGAATTCCGCTGCCGCGGCCTGGCCGTCGTGCAGCATGAGATAGGCTTCTCCCCGCAGATAAACCGGGCATAGGAATACAACCACCTGCGTGGGTTGGCCGAGTTCGATGGCGCTGGCCACGCGCAATACTTCGATGGCCCGGTTGGGGTCTTTGCGCTGCAGGGCGACCGCCGCCTGGATGGTGGGTAGCCAATACCTCTGGACCAGCGTGTCTAGGGGGAATGTCTTGTCGAGATCAGCCGCCAGCTTCTCCGCCCCTGCGGTATCGCCTGCCCGCGCCAGGGCCACTGCCGCCATCGCCCGTACGTCGCGGTTTGGGGCCAACTTCACCGCCGCTGTGGCCTCGGCAAGGGCCTGGTTCCGGTTGCCTGATTCCACCTCGCGCAGCGCCGCCGCTGCCTGATACATTGCGGCCGCCTCTTTGGCGTCGTCGTGTTGGGCTGACTCCATCGCCTGCCGGGTCACCTCGCGCGCCTTCTTCAATTTGCCGTACCAGGCTTCGGTGTCCGCTTGATAGGCCAACACCAGCTCTTCCGCGCCCGGCTTGCCCATGGCAGCCGCGAGCAGTTGCGCCGTCTGCGCCGCATCGCCCTTGAGAAACGCCAGCTGGTAACGGTTGGTCAGCAGGAACTCGCCCTCCAGCTTGCGCTCCTCGGCTTGCTTGTACACCGTCTCCGCCTCGTCCAGCCGGTTGAGGTTCGCGTAGTCGTTGCCGAGGTTGAGATAGTTGTTTTCATCATTGGGCTCCAGGCGGAGCGCCCCGCTGGCTTCCCGCAATGCCTTTTCCCAGTTACCCAGGATGCCGTAAATATCTCCCAGGTTGATGTAAGCTAAATAGTCCCGCGGGTAGGTTTGCTGCCACAGCTCGTAGGCCTGCGCCGCCTTCTCCAGTTCCCCGGTGGTGTAGGTATAATAGATTGCCTCGATGGCGAGCCGCTCCCGTTCGCTCACCTTCTCCCGCAGCTGGTAAGCCTGGCGCGAATTCTCCGCCGCCCGGCCCAACTCGTTGAGGTTGCCATAGACAACGGACATGGACCGGTAGGCCACGGCAAAATTCGGGTCCAGTTCCACCGCGCGCTTGTAGAAGGGCAAAGCCGGAACGTCCCCTTTTGCAGCCTGCATTTTCCTTCCCAGGCTGTAGGCTTTCAGGGCCTCCAGCGAGGGCGTGGTCGCTTCCTCCACCGGGGTGGCATATTTCTGCACCGAACTGAGCGACTCTCCCAGCTTGGCGCGCAAGCTGACCGCCGCATTGTCCAGGGCCTTGAGCACCGCTTCCTTGCCCGCCGCCTGCTCCTGCGCTTGCGCCAACACGTCTCCCGTGTTGCAGTTCGCCGCCTTCAGGCCGATCACGTATTGGCTGCCCAGCGCAGCAATGGAGCCGGTCAGGATGGCTCGGCTGCCCCTGCGCTGGCAGACTTCGCGGGCCAGCTCCGGGGTCAAACGGTCACCCGCGGGGCGGCCCATCAGCCGCAAAGTCTCGTTCACCTTGCGCTCGGAAACCAGGTCGAGAAAGGGCGATTGCTCAAGCTGCACCGAGAGTCCTTGCTTCAGCGTGTCGTCGAAAACGCTGTCGCCGGTGCTGTTGGTGAAATCGGCGAGGACAATGGTGTCTTTGTCGGTCAGTGGCTTGGCTTGATGCCCGCGATAGTAAAGCCCGCCCGCGACCAGCGCCGCGCTCAGCAGGACCAGAAACGCAATCCTCCAGAGCTTGCTGCCTGGAGCAGCAACCGCTTCTGGCACAGCCACCGCACTCGAGGACACCGCAGAACTGGCTCCGCTCTCGATGTCCCGCTTTGCCCGCTGCAAGTCCGCGCGCATTTCCGCAGCGTGCTGGTAACGCAGATTGCGGTCCTTCTCCAGGGCTTTGTTGATGATTCGTTCCAGCTCGGGCGATATGTCGGGATTCAACCGCACTGGCGAAGTGGGCGCGCCGTCCAGAATTGCCTTGGAGATGACTCCCGAACTTTCGCCGCGAAACGGCATGAGGCCGGTGGCCATTTCGTACAACACCACCCCAAACGAGAACAGGTCCGAACGGTTATCGAGGTCTTTGGCCCGTACCTGCTCGGGCGACATGTAAGCCACGGTGCCGACCGCAGAACCGGGGCTGGTCGGGTGCAGTTCGGCGCGTGTCTCTGCCATCGCCTCGGTTGCTGAAATCTTGCTCGATGAACCGGCTTTGGCGACGATCTTGGCCAGCCCGAAATCGAGGATCTTGGCGTGGCCGCGCGCGGTCACAAAAATGTTGGCGGGCTTGATGTCGCGATGGACAATCCCTTCCGAATGCGCCGCGTCCAATGCGTCAGCAATCTCAATGGCCAGGCCAAGCAGAACATCGCTCTCGATGGGTTTTGCGGCGATACGATGCTTCAGCGTCATGCCGTCCAGAAATTCCATGACGATGAAGGGCTTACCGTCCTGCTCACCGATTTCATAGATGGTGCAGATATTGGGATGGTTCAGGGCAGAGGCCGCCTGCGCCTCTCGCTCGAAGCGGGCAAGGGCTTGGGGGTCTTTGGCGATTTCATCCGGCAAGAACTTCAGGGCGACAAAACGGTGCAGGGAAACGTCCTCGGCCTTATAGACCACACCCATCCCTCCGCCGCCGACTTTCTCGATAATGCGGTAATGGGATACGATCTGGTCGATCATTACGAGGTGGCTGAACCTTGGGTGACATCATCTTAAGGACGCAGCATCGGCCAGTCAACCAAGAACGGGTTTGGCGACCGCGCCCTTGATGCTGTTGACAGCCGCTAAACCGGCGGCCCGTTTTGCCCGCCCGCCCGATCCTGGCGAACCCTCCCTCAGGTTGAACAGAGCGCAAGTCCGCTCTTAGACTGGAGATATGCACGTGCATGCCAGCGACGCAAGGAATGCGACCACCTCGCGTGTGTTGCGGATTTCGCTGGTCGTCACGCTCGCCTACATCGTGCTGCTGGTCCTGGCCGGGCTGCGCGCCCATAGCCTGGCGCTGCTCTCGGAGGCTGGACACAATCTCTCTGATTTTGTCGCTTTGCTGATGTCGTGGGGCGCAGTCTATTTGCAAGGCAGACCGCCCAGCGCGCGTAAAACCTTCGGCTACAACCGCGCGGGCGTGCTGGTGGCCTTCGTTAACGGCCTCTCCCTGGTACTGATTGCCTTCTACATCTTCTACGAAGCCTTCCGCCGTTTGCAGGCTCCGGTGGATGTGCACGCTGGCATCATGATCTGGGTGGCAGCCGCGGGCGTCGTCATGAACGGCGCGATCGCGCTCCTGCTGATGCGCGGCCATCGCGACATCAACCTGCGCAGCGCGTTGCTGCACGAGATTGGCGATACCTTGTCCACGGCCGCGGTTATCGCCGGCGGCATCATGATTGCCCTGACCGGCGAGCGCTGGATCGACCCCGCACTTTCGGTGGGCATCGGCGTCATGATCGTCTGGTCTTCCATCGGGATCATCCGCGAGAGCCTCAACATCCTGCTGGAAGGCACTCCCAGCGGCATGGAGTTGCAACGCATTGAGCAGATCATCCGCGCCATTCCGGGGGTGAACGATGTGCACGATCTGCACGTGTGGAGCATCGGCAGCGATACCCACTCGCTCTCCTGCCACGTGGCCATCGCCGACATGCCCGCGTCGGAGAGCGAGGGAATTCTGCGCCTCATCCGCGAGCAAATGGGAAAACGCTTCCACATTCATCACACCACTATCCAGTTTGAGTTGGCGGTCTGCGAAGTGGCGGACGGCTGCGTCATCCCCATCAGCCCGGCCCACGAACACGGCCACTCGCATTGAAACTGAAGCGGAGAAATTGTTTGTCGATTCATCAATGTCGGCTGGCCTGTGTGATTTTCGCTATGAGTCTGGCCTTCACTTTGGGCTGTAGCCAGAACGCGACCGCACCGGCAAAGCAGCAACAAGCTATGCCTTCGCGTGCCTCCGGCGAAGCAGGCCCCTGGCACATGGACTTGAAGGTTTCTCCAGACCATCCGAGGATGGTTCGGCCATTGACCCTCACGCTGCATATCACCGACGACCATGCGCAGCCGGTCACTGACGCTGATGTGAATGGCGCCCTCACGATGAAGGAGATGAATATGGGCACAACCCAGGTCAAGTTCGCGCCCAAGAGCAACGGCGACTACGAAGCTGCGATGAAGAACATGGATATGTCTGGAGCGTGGAGCCTTGCGGTGGACGCCACGCAAGGCCCCGTCCACGCGAAGAAGAGCTTTGAGTTCGCGGTGTACGACTAGAACATCCCCATGAATTGTCATCCCCGCACCACCTGATTGACATCTCCCGCCGGCCTGCTTACTCTAAGCTAGCGTAATTGTGCGACGTACCCCTTCGAGGAACATCCAATCACCATGCAGTCTTTGCGTCAGCGCCTACGTTTTTTAGCGGCCGTCCAACTCTTGCCGGCTTTGGAGAGCGGTGAGGAAACCCTGGTCGGCGGCCAGGCCGTGCTCGAAGGCGTCATGATGCGCTCGCCCCATGCCTGGGGCATTTGCATCCGCAGGCCCGATGGCACGCTGGCGACGCACTCGGAGCCGCTGGAACGCCCCTCGGAACGGCACAAATGGATGGGCTGGCCGGTGGTCCGCGGCGTCATGACGCTGGGCCAGGCGATGGGGCTGGGCTTCCGCGCTCTGCGCTATTCCGCCAACGTCGCCATCGGCGAGCTGAGCGCTGAAGACGAGAAGAAAACCGAGGTGCCGGGCTGGGCCCTTGCCCTCAACGTCGTGCTGTCGCTTGGGTTCTTCATCTTCATGTACAAGTTTGTGCCGTTGCTGGCGGCCACCAAGCTGAAGAACGCATATCCGGCTTTCGGCAATCAAATCGCGTTCAACATTGTGGACGGCGTGATCCGCATCGCACTTTTCCTGCTCTTCATCTGGGGCATCTCGCGCTGGCCCGACATTCGCCGGGTTTTTCAGTATCACGGGGCCGAGCATAAAACGGTCTTCGCCTTCGAGTCGCACGGTCCATTGACCATCGAGAACGCGCAGTCCTATTCGACGTTTCATCCCCGCTGCGGCACCAGCTTCCTGATGACCGTGATGCTGATCGCGATGGTCATTTACATGATGGTGCCCGCCACAACGTTTTGGGCGCGCTTCGCCTTTCGCATCGCGCTGTTGCCGGTTATCGCGGGGCTGTCGTACGAGCTGATCCGCTTCGCCGCCAAACATGGCTCGTCGCTGTTTGCGGTGCTTACGAAGCCCGGACTGTGGTTGCAGCGCATCACCACCCAGCCTCCCGCGGATGACCAGGTCGAGACCGCCATCGCCGCCTTGAACGAGGCCATGGAGTTGGAGAAACAGCGCGGCGGCGAACTGGTGATTGCCTAGCGGCGATCACCCCAACACGCGCAAAGGCAGCGCGTGTCGGGGACCCCGATGCGCCCGCCGCGAAAAGAGCGATTCCCAAATCATTTGATAGCGCGGGCGGTGGAATGCAGTAGCCTCCTGCATTCAGGTTTGTGTCAGGGCACGAGTTTACTCGTGCGGAAAAGGACGAAAAGGCTTCGGGCTTCAGCAGGGGCTAAAGCCCCGTAACTTCAATTTGACGCCGGACGGCCCGGCTAAAGCCGTGCCCTGACACAAAGCTGCCGTCTGAAGTTCAGTAGAATAAAACTGCTCCCATGTTTGAACGTCTTGACCAAACCGAATTGAAGTACGAAGAGCTCAACAAAGCCCTGTCTTCGCCGGATATCGTCTCCGACTCGGCACGCTTCCAGAAGGCCGCCAAGGCCCACAGCGAGCTGGCGCCCATCGTGGAGAAGTATCGCGAGTACAAAGACCTGGCCCGCGGCATCCAGGAGAGCAAGGCCATGCTGGCCGAGGAGAGCGATCCCGAGATGCGCGCCTACGCCCAGGATGAGCTGACCCAACTCGAGGGACGGGTTCTCCAGGTGGCGGAAGATCTGAAGGTGTTGCTGTTGCCCAAGGACCCGAACGACGAGAAGAACGTCGTGTTGGAAATTCGCGCCGGCACCGGCGGCGACGAGGCCACCCTGTTTGCGGCTGAGATCTTCCGCATGTACACGCGCTACGCCGAAAGCCAGCGTTGGAAGGTGGAAGTGCTCTCGACGTCGGAATCGACCGTCGGCGGCTTGAAAGAAGTGATCGCTATCATCGAAGGCCAGGGGGTGTACTCGCGCATGAAATACGAGAGCGGCGTGCATCGCGTGCAGCGGGTCCCGCAGACCGAAACTCAGGGCCGCGTACACACTTCCGCGGTGACCGTCGCGGTGCTGCCCGAAGCCGAAGACGTGGACATTAAGATTGAAGCCAAAGACATCCGCATCGACACCTTTTGCTCCTCGGGGCCGGGCGGTCAATCGGTAAACACGACGTACTCGGCCGTCCGCATTACGCACTTGCCGACCAACACGGTGGTGAGCTGCCAGGACGAGAAGTCGCAGATCAAAAATCGCGAGAAAGGCATGCGCGTGCTGCGCGCCCGCCTGTACGAAATGGAGCAGCAGAAACAGCAGGACGCGCTGGCCAAGGAGCGCAAGGCGATGGTGGGCAGTGGCGATCGTAGCGAGAAAATCCGCACCTACAACTTCGCCCAGGACCGTGTTACCGACCATCGCATCGGTTTCACCGCGCACCAGTTGAAGGAGTTCATGGACGGCCGCATTCAGCCCATGATCGACGCGCTGATCACCCATTTCCAGGCCGAAAAGATGAAGCAGGAGATGGAGGTCACGGCCTGATCCCGTGCAACTAAGACAAGCGCTCGCGTCCGCGGTGGAACGTCTCGACGCTGCCGACGTGGGCTCGCCGCGCATGAACGCCGAGGTGCTGCTGATGTTTGTCCTCGGCGCCGATCGTGCCTACCTGTACGCGCATCCCGAGCGCGAACTCACTCCGGAAGAAGCGGCGCGATACGAAGAAGTGCTCGCCCAGCGCGCCACCGGCATGCCATCGCAGTACATCACCGGGCACCAGGAATTCTGGGGCTTGGATTTCGTGGTCTCGCCCGCGGTGCTGATTCCGCGGCCCGAAACCGAGCATCTGGTCGAGGCAGTGCTGGAGTTGGCGCGCGGAGTCCAGCGTCCTAAGCTGGTGGATGTGGGCACGGGTTCGGGTTGTGTCGCGTTAGCACTGGCACATGAGTTGCCGAATGCCGAGGTCTATGCCGTCGATCTCTCGGCCGAAGCTCTGGAAATGGCGCGCGCCAATGCCGCCCGGCTGCAACTCGATAAGCGTGTGCGGTTCCTGCAATGTGATGTTCTTGAGCCGGTGTTCGCCGAACCCTTCGCTGTTATCCCGGATCGCCATGCTGCCACCCCGAACTCCCACGATGTCATCCCGAGCGAGGACCTCCGTTCGAGTCGAGGAACCTGCTTTTCTGAATTTCGCGATCTTGATTTTGTGGTCAGCAATCCGCCATATGTCGCTTTCAGCGAAGCCGACAAGGTGCAGAAGTCGGTGCAGGAGTTCGAGCCGACAATGGCTGTCTTCGCCGGTTGGCATGGGACCGACGTGATAGCCCCGCTGGTTGAGCAGGCACACCGCACGCTGAAACCTGGCGGCTGGTTAGCGCTGGAGATCGGCTACTCCATGCGCGATGAGGTGGTGAATTTGCTGAGTCCCACAATGTGGGATGACATCCGCGTCGTGCCCGACCTGCAAGGAATTCCGCGGGTGGTGGCGGCGAAGAAGAAATCCAATTAGTGGTGAGAAGCCGGTCTAGTGCCGGAAGTGTCTTACTCCGGTGAACACCATTGCCAGCCCCAGCCGGTTGGCCGCGTCAAGCACTTCCTTATCCCGCACCGAGCCGCCAGGCTGAATAATGGCGGTCGCGCCCGCCTTGGCAATCTCCTCGACGCCGTCAGGGAAGGGGAAGAACGCGTCGGAGGCGGCAACCGATCCCTTGGTTCCGAGCGCCGACTTCATGGCGCCGATCTTCGCCGAGTCCACGCGGCTCATCTGCCCCGCGCCGACGCCGGTGGTCTGGCCGTGGCGCGCATAGAGAATCGCGTTGGACTTAACGTGCTTGCAGACCTTCCAGGCGAACAACAGGTCGCGCATTTCTTGTTCGGTGGGTTTCCGTTCGCTGACCACCTTGAGGTCCGCCTCGGTCAATGCGCGCACGTCGTTGTCCTGCAGTAGGACGCCGCCAGAGACGTTCTTGAGCACCCACCGCTGCTCCAGGGGAACGACTTCGACCAAACGAAGGTTCTTCTTCGCAGCGAAGATCTCACGCGCTCCAGGATCGAATCTTTCCGCAGCAATCGCCTCCACAAACAGCTTTGCCATTTCAGTTGCCGTCTCGCGATCGACTGGCCGGTTCACGCCAATCACGCCGCCGTACGCAGACACCGGATCGCACTCCAGCGTGCGCTTGTAGGCCTCCGCCAGAGTGGCTCCCACCGCGGTCCCGCAGGGATTGGTGTGCTTGATGATGGCGCACACCGGCTCATCGAATTCCTGCGCCAGGTCCCAGGCTGCCTGCAAGTCAACAATGTTGTTGTAGCTGAGTTCCTTGCCCTGCAGCGGCTTGCCATTGGCCATGCCCTTGCCCGAGCCGTCGGAGTACAGCGCTGCCTTTTGATGCGGGTTTTCGCCGTAGCGCAGATCGAAGGCCTTGTGGAAGGTGAGTCGCAGAGTTTCGGGAAAGCCGCTGCTGCCGGCGAGATCAAACTTTCCGCCGTCGCCCTCTGGAGCGCCAATGCGCTCAAGAGTTGACGCGATCGCGGAGTCGTAGGCCGCAGTGGTGGCAAATGCTTTTTGAGCCAGTCGCCACTTGGTTTGCAGCGAGAGCGATCCGCCGGTGCTCTCCATTTCTTGCGCAATCGCTTCATAATCAGCCGGCGAGGTCACGATGGCGACGTCCTGAAAATTCTTGGCTGCCGACCGCACCATCGACGGGCCGCCGATGTCTATGTTTTCGATAACGTCCTCGAACTCGGCGCCCGGCTTGGCGGCAGTTTTCTCGAACGCGTAGAGATTTACCACTACCATGTCGATGGGTTGAATGTCATGCTGCTTCACCGCGGCGACATGTTTTTCATTCTTACGAACGTGGAGGATGCCGCCGTGCACCTTGGGATGAAGCGTCTTGACCCGTCCATCGAGCATTTCCGGAAAGCCGGTGAGCTCCGAGATGTCCTTGACCGCGATACCGGAATCGCGCAGCAGCTTGGCCGTGCCCCCGGTTGAGATCAGTTCCACGTGGAACACTGAAAGTTTGCGTGCAAACTCGACCAGTCCGGTCTTGTCGGTCACGCTGAGAATTGCTCGCTGAATTTTGGCCATGAATGCTCCTTGGTGTGGTCCGCCGAAAATCGCCGCGGCGACAACGCGATTTAGGAATGAAATTGATGCCTTACGAGGTTGTGGCCACCATCCGCCGCCAATTCCAGAAGACGGTTTCCAACTCCAACAGAAAGCGAAACGGGGCACCCGCCACCGCTCTGATTTCTGTGGGCGGATATTGGTCCACTCATCCAGGCATGGCTACTTGCCGGCTCCAGCCGCCATCTTCTTGACCATCGCGATCACCAGTTTGCGATCGCTGTCGTTCAAGTTGGGTGAATAGCGGCGAATTTGCGTCAGGAAGCGGACCTCATCCTCGGCCAACTGGGGTGCGTTCTTGTGGCCGTTCTCACCGGGGCCGCCGCTGAAGAATTGCGCCAGCGGGATTTCCATCGCTGTCGCAATTTTGGCCAGCGTATCCAGCGAAGGAATGGTATGGCCGTTCTCGACCCGTGACAGATAGCAGCGCAACAAGCCGGTGCGCTTTTCGATGTCGCCCTGCGACATACTTTTCTGCAGCCGGAAATTGCGGATGGTTTCGCCGATATTCATGAAGGGTTCACGTCCTGGTAGGAAGCGGCCATGGTATTAACTGCATAGTAATCAGGGCACAAGCCGCTGGCAAGTGAAATCTTAACCCTTACAACCGAAGTTCCATATACAGGAGTCCTTCGACTGGATCCGCAGGAGAGACTTCCTGAAAACCCAGCTTGCGGTACATCCTGACGGCGGCTTGCATGGTGGGAGGATGAGTGTCGAGCCGAAGCCGCCCATAACCGAGCGCACACGCCTCGTGCAGAACGCGCCCTGCCAACTCTCTTCCCAACTTCCCGCCGCGGAAGCCGGGCCTCACGTAGAGCCGCTTCATTTCACGCGTGGCTTCCTGCGGGAAGGGACGCAGCCCGACACAACCGGCCGGCTGTCCCGATACCAATGCCAGGAGCAACTTGCCTTGCGGAGGTCCGTACTCCCCCGGCAGCCTCTCCACCTCAAACGAGCGGAAGCACAACTGCAACGGCAACTCGGCCCGGTACTGCCGAAACAGGCTGCGGACTTGGTCGAGTTGCTCCGTCGTAATCGCTTCTACAATCTCGCTCACGGTACGCCCAGAGAGGTTCATCCCATCAGGATGCCGCCGTTGATCTTCAACACCTCGCCGGTAATGTAGCCGGCCTCTTCCGAGGCCAGGAACTTCACCGCGTGCGCCACATCGAGATCGGTTCCACCATGTCCCAACGGAATGTTCTTCCGGATGTTCTCTTTCAATTCGGGGGAAAGTGCGGCAGTCATGGCAGTCTCGATGAACCCCGGCGCAACGGCGTTGACGGTGATGTTGCGCGAACCCACCTCACGCGCTACCGCCATCGTCAAGCCAATCAATCCCGCCTTCGAGGAGGAGTAATTGGCCTGGCCCACCTGGCCAATTTGGCCGAAGATGCTGGTGACGTTGATGATGCGGCCCCAGCGCTGCTTCAGCATGGAGCCAATAACCGCCTGAATCAGCAGGAATGGGGCGGTCAAATTGGTGTTGATGACGTCGTCCCAGTCGGCGCGCTTCATGCGCATGATCAACTGATCGCGCGTGATCCCGGCATTGTTTACCAGGATGTCGATCTTGCCGAAGCGCGCGATAGCGGCCTTCACTCCGGCCTTGATCTCCTCTTCCTGGATGACGTCCATCTTAAAGACCGCGGCCTCGCCGCCCTTGCCACCGATCTCCTGGGCTAGTTGCTCCAGCTTTTCCTGATTGCGCGCGCACAGCGCGACCTTGGCGCCCGCCTCTGCCAGGACCAGCGCGCAGGCGCGTCCGATCCCCTGCGACGCTCCGGTCACCAGCGCGACCCGGCCTTCCACTCCTGCCATGAAGCCTCCTGTTGAAGCAAGGAGGATTATAACCACCAATGCTGAACGCCTGGAGATTTCGCTCTTCTGTTCGCAGAAAGTTGGGGAGAAGTCTAGTCGCGGAGTGTTGTAGCACACATAAGGATCAGCCGCATGTTTGGAGTTGTCATCACGAACGGCCTTTAGGCCGTGAGGGATCTGCTGTTTTCCCCAGCCGTCGTTCGAGCCGCAAACAACAGCAGATTCCTCGCTTCGCTCGTAATGACAATTCGACAAATGAAACGAATTCCATTACAGCAGACGCTCTGGCGCCCAGAATAAAACCTTCAGCTCGCGTGAAAAATGGACAAGCTCCGGTTGCGGGGGAAGCTGCACACCCGCTGGTTGAGCCATGGTGTTCTGCTCCACTTCAAACGTAGCTTGCTGCAGGTCCCATGGCAGATGGTGAATCTCGCCTCGATAAAGCCGTTTGCGGCTGAAGGCATAAAGGCAATAGCGCTCGGCGAGGAAGTGCTCGATCGAGCCCGGCCGTGCATGGAAGCTGTCCGATGCGGGGCCGTAGGAGCAGCGCAGTTCCGCGGGCTTGGGTCCGTGCTGCCGCGTCGACACGTATTCGAGCTTCGGCCCGCCTCGTCCTTTCACCTTCATGGAAGCCTGCCAATATGGCAGACGATAAAAGACGCGTGCTCCCCAGACCGCCGACAAATTGCTGGCATCAAGGCTGAAGAAATAAATACCCGGCTTGCCGTCGTAGGTGACATAGGTCCGCACATTGATCTCAGAAAAATGTGAGAGCCACGGCAGCGAAGGAACTCCCGGCGGGCGCAGATGATTGATCCAGAAGGGCGTGACGGTGACCCACGCGCGTTGCTTGTAGGTGTCGAGGGTCAGCACATCCGGGACCAGCCGACGGAGCGCTTCCGGCGCCACCGGGTAATGCAGAAAAAGCAAGTCGTTCCAGCGCTGGGTCATGATCCACGGCGCCATGGGCGCAGGCCAGGGACGATGCGTGGTGGCAAACAGAATGGAATCGGCGCCCACCCACTGCGTGCGGCTCTCTTCCTGTCCGGACCGGCTGTCGGTGGTGGACGAGGGAGCGTCTGTCGGCATGGCCTCGCGGGTGATCATCGGTCGCCCCGGATTTTTCTGCGACTCCCACACGTCCCCGGTTGCCCACGAATTCCATACCGCATATCATTCACGGCAATGTCATCAAGTTCCAAACCCAACGATACCACGGAGGTTCCGCACCACCACGGGCCCAGTACTCAGGTCTATGCCGTTAACGGGGCCGACCCGGAAGTGCTGGCTTATGGTATGGCAAAATACTCGCGCTCGGCGCTTTCCATGCGCGAATCACTGGCCGAACTGAATGAGCAAAGAGCCGAGAAATTTCTCAACACGTACTATTTTCAGTACGGACATCGCAGCATCGCGGATTTGGCGCACCTGGCTTTTGCCGTCGAGCGACTGTCGATTCTGGCCGCGACCATAACCGTCGACGAGCCCCGCTGGGACGGACAGGAACGCTCCACCCGCTATCAGGACTTCCAGAAGAGCGGATACTTTGTTCCCGATTTTGCGGAGGATGCCGCGGCGCGCTCTCTCTACCGCGAGACCGTGGATCTGCTCTTCGCCGAATATCGGCACTTCTCCGAGGAGATGTTCCGCTATCTGCGGGACCGCACACCCAAGCCTGACGATATGAAGTTGGACGCCTACGAGCGCACGCTGCGCGCCCGCGCTTTCGACCTTTCGCGTTACCTGCTGCCGCTGGCGACCAACACTTCGCTGGGCCAGATCGTCAGCGCACGCACTCTGGAGATGCAGGTGTCGCGATTGTTGTCGGACACCCACGCTGAGGTCCGGCGGCTGGGAGAGTTGCTGAAGCAAGCTGCGCGCGATGCGTCTTACAACGTGAGCCACGCCGGTGCGCGCGAATTGGTGCAGGAGATCCAGCGCGAGTGTCCGGCGGTTGCCGAGCGTGCCGGCGAATTCCTGCTGCGCGATGTCCGGGTAGCGCCGACCTTGATGAAGTATGCCGAGCCCAGCCCCTACGAGATCGAAACTCGTCGCGACTTGACCGTGGCGGCGACGGAGTTGCTCGCCTCGAGCGCCATCCAGCCCGCACCTCTGGTCGATCTTCTGGACGCCGATCCGCTGGAGGTCGAGCTTGCGGCCACGCTGCTGTACCAGTATTCGCATCATTCCTATCGGCAGATTCGCCAGGTTGTGGAAGCTCTTCCGGAAGCGCAACGCCGCGAGCTGATCGATCTCGGTCTGCACCATCGCGGCCGCCATGACGAGGTTTCGCGCGCCTACTGTGCCGGTCAGCAATTCCGCTTCGACATCCTGATGGACATCGGCGGCTTCCGCGATATGCACCGCCACCGCCGCTGCGTGCAAATCGTGCAAGGCTACACGGCCGCCCACGGCTATGACGCGCCACCGGAGATCGGCTCGGCGGGACTGACCGCCCGCTACGATTCCGTGATGGAGCGCGCGCGTGATGCCGCGGTTAAGTTGGCTGCGCGCGATGCTGCCGACGCGGAAGAGCAGTCGCAATACGTCATCCCGCTGGCTTATCGCAAGCGCACGTTGTTCAAGATGGATCTCTCCGAAGCAATTTACATCAGCGAGCTGCGCACCGGGGCAGCCGGTCACTTCTCCTATCGCAACGTGGCGTATGCGATGTACGAGGCGGTGGCGCAGCGTTGTCCCGCGCTGGCGAAATACTTCCGCGTCACCGACGTCCGCGAGCCGGTGGATTTGCTGAAGCGTTGAAGCTGGGATTCTGCGACGGACTTCCTTCAGGGCGTTTCGGCGAGCGTGTACTCGAGCTCGTAGGAATGCTTTCGATATCACCCAAGTCTGTGACGCACCAAAGGTCTAGTACTTTCGTGCGCATAGATTCGCTATTTCTTCGCTTTTTCGGTTTGTCCGGATGTATAATTCAGCGTCGGGACCCATGCGCCTCTTATCGCGAAACTCTTATTACTTCATGGCGCCTGCCTCACTGACCCATCGCACTTTATCGCAAGCGGCCCTCCCGGATTCCTGCTGCGCCGGGACGCCGCCGCCAAGGAGCGGCATTCATGGCAGACGAAAGAACGGAAAAAGGCCGGGCCATCGACCTGGCCATGTCTCAAATCGAAAAGCAATTCGGCAAAGGCTCCATCATGAAGTTGGGGAGCAAGGGTGCGGTCGTCCCCATCGCCGTGATCTCCACCGGAGCCATTTCGTTTGACGCGGCGCTGGGCATCGGCGGCTTCCCGCGCGGGCGCGTGGTCGAGATCTTCGGGCCGGAGTCGTCTGGCAAAACCACCATCGCGCTGCAGGTGATTGGCGAAGCGCAGAAGCAAGGAGGCATGGCCGCCTTCGTGGATGCCGAGCACGCCCTCGACCCCATCTACGCGGCCAAGTTGGGCGTCGATGTGGACAACCTGCTGGTCTCGCAGCCCGATTATGGCGAACAGGCGCTGGAGATCGCCGAGGCTCTGGTGCGTTCCGGCGCCATCGACGTGCTGGTCGTTGACTCGGTGGCCGCCCTGGTGCCCAAGGCCGAACTCGACGGCGAAATGGGTGACAGTCATGTTGGCCTGCAGGCCCGCCTGATGTCGCAGGCGTTGCGCAAACTCACCGCTATCGTGGCCAAGTCGCACACCTGCCTGGTATTCATCAACCAGATCCGCGAAAAGATTGGCGTGATGTTCGGCAACCCGGAAACCACTACCGGCGGCCGCGCCCTGAAGTTCTACTCATCGGTCCGCATCGATATCCGCCGGATTGGTGCCATCAAGGATGGCGACCAGGTGATCGGCTCCCGCACCCGGGTGAAAATCGTGAAGAACAAGACCGCCGCGCCGTTCCGCGAGGCCGAGTTCGACATGATGTACGGCGAGGGTATCTCGCGCGAAGGCGACTTGCTCGACCTGGCGGTCAATGGAAACCTGGTGGAGAAGTCGGGTTCGTGGTTCAGCTATAAGGGCGAACGCATTGGCCAGGGCCGCGAAAACGCCAAGCAGTTCCTGAAAGAGAACAAGGACATCGCTGCCAAGATCGAAACCGACGTACGCAAGTCGCTCGGCCTGATCTCGGTGGAAGACAAGGCGCAAGCGGCGGCAGCCAATGCAGAGGCGGCGCCCAGCGCTACGCCCAAAGGTCCGGCAGGACGGAAGTAAGGCATCGCGTCGGAAAGGGGCCCTTTTCCCGAGGGCCCTCCGCGCATCTTCCCCGATTCTTTTTCAGCGATTGCCTCGGGACGCAAGCCAGAATAAAATCATCCCGCATAGACTCCCGCCCTCCGAGGTCTCTTGAAGGACATCGTCGCCATTTATCCCGGATCGTTCGACCCAGTTACGAACGGACACCTCGACCTGATCCATCGCGGCAGCAAGCTCTTCAGTCGGCTGATTGTGGCGATTGCGCCCAACCTCGACAAAGGCGAAGCTCTGTTCAGCACAGAAGAGCGCAAAGAGATGCTGGCGGCGATGACATCCGACCTCGACAACGTCACCGTCGATATTTTTGAGGGTCTGCTGGTCGCCTACTGTATCCAGAAGAATGCGAATGCGGTGCTGCGGGGGATTCGCGCAGTAAGCGACTACGAGTTCGAGTTGCAGATGGCGCTGATGAACCGCAAGATGGAACCGCGGGTTGAGACCGTGTTCATGATGCCCGCCGAAAAGTATTCTTACCTCAGCTCGCGCATCGTGCGCGAGATCGCCAAGTTCGGCGGTCCGTTGACTGGACTGGTGCCGGAACTGGTCGAGGAACGAGTCCGCCAAAAGGTTACAGAGAAACATTCGTTCGCCACGAAAACTCATCTTTTATGAAGGGCCAACCCATGACTGCTGCCGGAACCCAACTCTCGTCGTTTCTGACTAACCGGATTCAACGCATCGAAGTTTCTTCCACCTTGGCGGTGATCGGGGAGGCGGAGAAGTTGCGCGCCCAGGGCGTCGACGTGGTGGACTTCGGCGCCGGCGAGCCGCATTTTGCCACGCCGGCACACATTAAAGAGGCGGCGATTGCGGCGATCCACAACAATTTCACCAAGTACACGGCTGTGGGCGGCACGGCCGAGCTGCGCGATGCGATCGTGCAGCGCCACGCGGCTGATTTTGGCTCCGACTACAAGCGCGAAGATTGCATTGCCTCGGTCGGCGGCAAGCACGCGCTCTTCAATGCCATCCAGGTGCTGGTGGACCACGGTGACGAAGTCATTCTGCCGGTGCCGTACTGGGTTTCGTTCAAAGATATCGTCCGCTATGCGGGGGGCGAGCCGGTGTACATTCCCACCGATGAGAAGCACGACTTCGACCTCACCGCCGACATGGTGGAGCGCGCGCTCACGCCGCGCACCAAGGTCATCCTCCTGAACTCTCCCGGCAATCCGTCGGGCGCAGTGATGAAGCCCGAGCACATGGCCGCGGTGTTGAAGCTGGCCCATGACCGCGGTATCTATGTTATCTCCGACGAGTGCTATGTGTACTTGAACTTCACCGGACAATTGTTCTCGGCGGGTTGCGTTCACGAAGTGAAGGAGCGGCTCATCATCATCGGCTCGTTGTCGAAGACCTATGCCATGACCGGCTGGCGACTGGGTTATGCACTGGGGCCTGCGCCCATCATCAGCGCGATGACAAAGCTGCAAAGCCAGAGTACTTCGAACCCCACCTCGATCGTGCAGAAGGCGGCGGTGGCGGCCTTGACCGGTTCGCAGGAGTGCGTGCGCGAGATGTTGGCTATCTACATTTCTCTGCGCGATCAAGTGGTCGCGGGCCTGCGCGCGATTCCGGGCCTCACCTGCACCTCGCCGAATGGCGCGTTCTACGCCTATCCCAACGTCAGCCATTACTTCGAGCGCGGCGGATTGAACTCGGCATCCGACGTGGCGCGGAAGCTTTTGCGCGAAGCGCACCTGGCGGTGGTTCCGGGCGAAGGCTTCGGCACCCAGGACCACATCCGGGTCTCGTATGCGGTTTCCGCCGAAAACCTGGAACGCGGCCTGGAGCGCATGCGCAAATTCTTCGCCAGCGTGTAGGCTGATGTCCGAACTCTATCCACTGCTATTGATGCCCATCTTCGACGAGCGGCCCTGGGGGGTCCGCGACCTTCGCCCCATTTACACCCGGGTTGTGAAGGAGCCGATCGGCGAGAGCTGGTTGACTTGGGAAGACAACCGGGTCGCCAATGGACCCCTGGCGGGTCGCACGCTGGGCGAACTCTCGAAGGAATATGGCCGCGATCTGGTCGGCAAGGCGGCGCGTTTCGACGATCGCTTTCCGCTGCTGGTGAAGTTTCTCTTTCCCGCCGACAAGCTGTCGGTGCAGGTCCATCCCGATGATGAGCAGGCGCACAAGATCGGCCAGCCCTGCGGAAAGACCGAATGCTGGTATGCGTTGCGCGCGCAGCCCGGCGCTCAGGTGGCACTGGGATTGAAGCCCGGCGTGACGCTGGAACAATTCAAACAGGCAATTCAAGATACGCGCGCGGAAGAGTTGCTGAACTGGGTGGATGTTCATCAGGGGGACATGCTTTATGTCGCCGCGGGGACCGTTCATACCATCGGCGGCGGAATGGTGCTGGTCGAGACGCAGCAGACATCCGATATCACCTATCGCCTTTACGATTACGGCCGCGGCCGTGAACTTCATATCGCGGAAGGATTGGCGGCGGCAAAACTGCGGACGAATGCAGGTAAAGTGCTCAGTTGCGGCGGAGACGTTTACAACGTGCTGGTGCGTTCGCCGTTCTTTGAAGTCGAGAAGATCAAGCTACGCGAAGCGATGCACGCGGAGACCACACTCGCTTCCCCTCATATCCTGGTCGCGGTGGACGGGGCAGGAATCGTAGAATCGCAGGGGATGGAGCCCATCAGTTTCGCTACTGGAGAAGCGGTGGTCGTTCCCGCCAGCGTGCGGGAGTACACACTCCGCCCGCAGTGGGAGCTTGACGTGATGCGGATGTCTCTGCCCACGGACGCAGTAGCAGAGCCGGAGACGAGGCTGGAGCAATCCATCAGCGCGCCGTAATACACTTACCAGAGCGCTCACCTCGGGGCGCGAGGAATCGAACTCGGTGGCCACTTCAGATAAGTTTTCGTTTTATCCCGTCATTCTCGCCGGGGGACGCGGCACGCGCTTCTGGCCGTTGAGCCGCAAGCGGATGGCCAAGCAACTGCTGCCCCTGAACAGCAAGAAAAGCATGATCCAGGAAACCGTCGAACGCCTGTCGCCGCTGGCGAAGGCAAAACAATTCTGGATCATCACCAACCAGGACTTGCGCCCCGCCATCGTAGGCCAGCTCAAGGGTCTTCCAAAGAGGCAGATCATTGCCGAACCTGTCGGACGGAACACGGCTCCGGCAATTGGACTGGCTGCCTTTCTGTTGGAGAGGAGCGACCCCACCGCAGTCATCGGAATGTTTCCCTCCGATCACGTGATCGTGGACGAGAAGCGCTTTCGCGCTGACATTGGGCGGGCCGCCCGGATCGCTGCTGCCGGCGAAAATATTGTCGTCATCGGCATTACTCCCACGCGCGCGGAGACCGGTTACGGCTACATCGAAGTTGGCGAGCCGTGGCGGAAAGGCGTATTGCAGGTACGGCGCTTTACCGAGAAGCCTCTGCCCGAGGTCGCCGAGCAATTCATCAAGGCGGGAAATTTCTTCTGGAACAGCGGAATGTTCATTTGGAGTGCGCGCACCCTCGCCAATGCGCTGCGTGAACATCTGCCGAACACGGCGCCGCTGCTGGAAAAAATTGCGGCCAGTTACGGAAGTCGCAGCTTCGAGAAGACCTTCGCCAAACTCTATCCTAAGTGCGAAAACATCAGCGTGGATTATGCCGTACTCGAGCCCCGCTCCGCCAAGGGCGAGGACAAGTCGCACATTTACTGCATCCAAGCACACTTCGGATGGAACGACCTTGGCTCGTGGACGGCGCTCTATGAGCATCGCAACGTGGGCAAGAACGAGGCTGATAATGTCATCGTCTCTGAGCAGAACTTTACTCTGAATGCTGAGGGAAACTTTGTTCACTCCAAGCGGAAGTTCGTCGCAGTTGTAGGAGTGAAGAACCTGATCGTCGTCGAAACCGATGATGCGCTGCTGATCACCACGCGCGAGCATGCGCAGGACGTCGGCAAAGTGGTCAAACACCTTGACGAACAAAAACTCAAACGTCTCGTTTAGAGCTCCTAGCGGCTCCTCACAGTTAAAGGCAAATACTGATGGCGGCACAGATCAAATTCGGCACGGATGGATGGCGCGGCATCATTGCCGATGACTTTACTTTCGAGAACGTTCGCCGGGTCGGCAATGCGATCGCGACTTACGTCCACAAGAACGAGGACGCCAGCAAGGGGCTGGTCGTCGGCTATGACACCCGCTTTGCATCCCAGCGCGCGGCTGAGGTCGTCTCCGAAGTTCTGGCCGGCTCTGGCATCGCGGTGCGCCTCTCAGACGATTACACGCCCACTCCGGCGCTATCGTACGCGGTCAAGAATCTGGGTGCGGCGGGTGGCGTGATGATTACCTCCAGCCACAATCCGTTTAACTGGAATGGGGTGAAGTACAAGGCGGGCTATGGCGGATCGGGAACGCCGGCCATCATGAAGTCAATTGAGGAGGAACTTGATTCTCCCCGTCTGGAGCGCAGCGGTGGCAGCGTGACTCTCGCAGACTTCAAGGCCCCCTACATTTCCGCGATCAAGAATTTTGTCGATTTGAAGTTGATCCACAAGGCCGGTTTTAAATTTGTGATTGACGTGATGTACGGTGCGGGGCGCGGGATTTTGAAGGGAATCTTTGCCGAGAGTGGGACCGATCACCTGGAGATTCGCGGGGAGCTCAATCCGCTGTTCCCGGGAATCAATCCCGAGCCCATACCGCCGCACATTGCCATGCTGCAGGAAACGGTTGTGCGCGAACACTGCCAAGCGGGCCTGGCCACTGACGGCGACGCCGATAGATTGGGTGCGGTCGCCGACGATGGCAGCTTCGTGGATGCGCACAAATGTTTCTGCCTGATTCTGGAGTGGCTGCTGAAGCGCAAGAAATGGCCCGGCGAGATCGTTCGGGCATTCAACACCACGCGCATGATCGACCGCATTGCCGCGAGGTATGGCCGCAAGGTGAACGAGTGCGGTATCGGCTTCAAGTACATTTGCGATCTCATGCTGGAGCGCGACATCCTCATCGGCGGGGAAGAATCGGGCGGAATCGGCATAACCCAGCACCTGCCGGAGCGTGATGGCCTTCTGAATTCCCTGCTGCTGGCCAACATCATGGCGGAAGAGGGCAAGGCGCTTGGCCAACTGGTGCGCGACCTGCAAAAGGAATACGGAGAGCATCACTATGGGCGCCTCGACCTGCACCTCAGCAGCGAGGTGAAAGATGAGGCGATGCGCCGCGCCAGTGCGAAGCCGGCGATGATCGGAAGTTTCAATGTGCAGAAAGTGGAAACCCTCGACGGGGTGAAATTTTTCCTCGACGCTCCGACTTACGGCAACGGCGCCGAAGCCTGGGTGCTGGTGCGCGCGTCAGGAACCGAGCCGTTGCTGCGCATCTATTGTGAAGCTGCTTCGCCGGAGTTGGTCTCGCAGATCCTGAAGGAAACCGAAAGCTTCGTTGGGGCCGGTGCTCAAGCCGCCACGCCCGTCTTGTCAGAGGCAGGTAAGAAGTAGCGCGGGCCGAACACAACCTTCCGGCTGTAGTGCGTTTCCCGCTCCATTTCTGGCATACTGGAATGAAGCATCGAGAGAACAAGCGCGCGCATTCGGCTCTCTTAACCAACTCCGACTGAATGGCAACCACTTCAATTCCGCGACCGGCCGACTCGCCGGAGGTACGCCGCTATAACCGCATTCAGCGCTGGCTAAGCCTGACGGACGCGGTCATCGGTTTCGCCTTGCTGGTGGTGTTGCTGGTCACGGGATGGACCGGCAAACTCCGCGACTGGTCCTACCTGGGCGCGCACCAGTATTACTTTCTTGCGGTCTTCCTGTATGTGCTGATGTTCTCCATCATCGCCAAAGTTATCAGTGCGCCCTTCGACTTCATCGGCTTCCGGCTTGAGCACCAATACCATCTTTCCAATCAAAAGCTGCGGGGCTGGCTTTGGGACGAATGCAAGGGATGGCTGGTCGGACTGCTTCTGGGCGCCAGCATGGTGGAAATCGTGTACGCGATTATCAGGATTGCGCCGCAGCGCTGGTGGATCATTGCGTGGGCGGTCTTTGTCGGGTTGTTCCTGCTGTTGGCGCAGCTTGCGCCGGTGGTGCTGATGCCCATCTTCTATAAGTTCCAGCCGCTGGACAACGATGCCCTCCGCGAGCGTTTGACCAAACTCGGCGAGCGCGCCGGCACCCGCGTGCGTGGCGTGTACGAATGGAAGCTGTCGGAGAAGTCGAAGAAAGCGAATGCTGCGCTCACTGGACTTGGCTCGACGCGCCGCATCATTCTGTCCGACACCCTGCTCCAGCATTACAGCGACGACGAGATCGAAGCGGTCCTGGCGCACGAACTCGGGCACCACGTGCACCGGCACATTCTGAAAGGCATTTTGACGCAGGTGGCGATCACGTTTGTCGGATTCTGGCTCATCAATCAGGTGCTGCGCTTCGTCATCGCGAAGGACTGGTTCGCGGCGCTCGGCCCCCGGCTCTACGATTTTGCCAACTTGCCGCTCATCGTGCTGGTCGCGACACTCCTGGGATTTCTGCTGATGCCGGCCTTGAATGCGATCTCGCGCCGTCATGAACGGGAAGCGGACCGTTACGCATGGGAGAGTATTCCCGCCATCGCGCCCTTCATCACCTCTATGCAGAAGCTGGCAAATCAGAACCTGGCGGAGCGCGAGCCCTCGAAATTCATCGAATGCATTTTTCACTCGCATCCGTCGATTGGAAAGCGAATCGCCGCAGCCGAGTCGTGGGCGAACAAACAACCGCAAACTGAAACCCAACCGCTTAGCTGAGCTTCCTTTCGAGCAGAATCCGTTCCACTCGCCGCAAATCTTCTTCCGTATCCACGCCCACCGTGTCGAACGGGGTTTCCGCTACGTGGATTGCGATGCCATGATCGAGGAAGCGCAGTTGTTCTAGGCGTTCGCTGCGCTCCAGTTCCGACTCGGGCCACCCGCAGAACGCGTCGAGGGCGGCTTTGCGATAAGCATAGAAGCCGAGATGCTTGTAGTAGCGCACCTTCCCGTTGCGGTCGCGATCGAAAGGAATGGCCGCCCGCGAAAAGTAAAGGGCCCGGCCGTCCAACGCGGTGACCACCTTCACGGCATTGGGATTGGTTACATCCTCAGCTGAGCACGGAGTTTTGAGCGTGCCTACCTCGACACCTTTGTTCTCCATCAGCCCGAGCAGGACGTCGAGATGCTCGGGCCGGGCCAGCGGCTCATCGCCTTGCACGTTCACGTAAACGTCAGCTTGAATGGCCTGTGCCACTTCGTGGACGCGGTCGGTGCCGCTGCGATGCTGCGCCGACGTCAGGCGACACGTCCAGCCATTCTGGCGGCAAACGGTGGCAACCTCTTCTGAATCCGTGGCCACGATGACATCTTGCAGTTGTGAGCAGGCTCGCGCGGCCGCATAGACATAGCTGAGCAGCGGGCGGCCGCCGATCTCGCGGAGGACCTTCCGCGGCAGTCGAGTGGACGCCAGTCGCGCCGGGATGATTGCGATTGCTTTCACCCAGCTAGTTTCAAGGGAAGGGCCGGAGGATGCAAGCGCAAGCTGCAAAACGGTAAAATTGACCGCACCCTTTGGCGAAAAATAGAATCAATAGCTGAGACAGAGATCGTTGGGGACTCCGCATTGCCTCTCTACGAATACCAGTGCAAAAAGTGCCATAGCCTGATGGAGCGGATCCAGAAGTTTTCCGATTCGCCCTTGACCGTGTGCCCTCATTGCGGAGGTGAACTGGAGCAACTGCTCTCGGCCCCGGCCATCCAGTTCAAGGGTTCCGGGTGGTATGTGAGCGACTACGCCAAGAAGTCGCCCAGCGCCGGCTCTTCGAAGCGCAATGGTTCCGCCTCGTCCTCCACCTCGGAAAGCAAGGTCGAGAGCCCCCACGGCGAGACGGCCTCCGCCAAAGATGCGTCCAGTTCCCGCAAAGACGCGTCCGGCTCGGGGAGAGACAAAACGCTCGACAAGAAGTAGCCTTCGCTTCTCCGGCAGGGCCGTTGAAAATCACAGACCTATGTGATTTCCGTCTCAATTGCGCGTGTTTATCGTAGTTTCGCGGGTAGCCCAGCGCTAAAATGGCTACGGACGAACACTCGTTCGCAGTACCGCTCTATAAATCTCATCCGCTTATTTAACAGGAGGTAACAGGTCATGCCGAAGAACGTATTGACCCTGACGGACCAACGCACCGATAAAACTTATGAAGCGCCGATCGACGAGTACAGCACCATCCGCGCCATGGATCTGCGGAAGATCAAGACCAGTCCCGAGGAATTCGGTCTCATGACCTATGATCCCGCATTCATGAACACCGCTTCATGCAAGAGCAGTATCACTTTCATTGACGGCGACAAAGGTATTCTCCGCTACCGCGGATACGATATCGAGACCCTCGCCGAGCATTGCACTTATCTGCAAGTGGCGTACCTGCTGCTGAACGGCGAGTTGCCGACGCCCCAGCAGGACAAGGACTGGACCCGGGAAATCACCCATCACACCATGCTGCACGAGACCACCAAGCATTTCATCGATGGCTTCCGCTATGATGCCCATCCGATGGGGATCCTGGTGAGCACCCTGGCGGCCTTATCGACCGTGTATCCGGAGGCCAAGAACGTCCACGATCCGGAGAACCGGCACAAACAGATTGTGCGGCTGATCGCCAAAATGGCGACCCTGGCGGCGTATTCCTATCGCCACCGGCGGGGCCAACCGTACGTTTATCCCGACAACGATCTCAGCTACCCCGAGAATTTCATGAACATGCTGTGGAAGATGACCGAGCCGAAGTACGTGGCCAGCCCGGTGATCGCGCGCGCGCTGGATGTGCTGTTCATCCTGCACGCCGACCATGAGCAGAACTGCAGCACGGCTACCATGCGGGTGGTGGGCAGCTCGCAGGCCGACCCCTATCTGTCGATGGCGGGAGCCGCGTCGGCGCTCTCCGGCCCTCTGCACGGCGGCGCCAACGAAGCGGTGCTGACCATGCTGGACGAGATCGGCTCGGTGAAAAACATTCCGGCTTACATCAAGCGCGTGAAAGCGGGCGAACTTAAGCTGATGGGCTTCGGGCATCGGGTTTACAAGAACTACGATCCTCGCGCGCGCATCATTAAGGCCGTCGCTGACGAAGTATTCGAGGTGACCGGACGCAACACCAGGCTCGACATTGCCCTGGAGCTCGAACACATCGCGCTGGCAGACGATTACTTCGTCACCCGCAAGCTTTATCCCAACGTCGACTTCTACTCGGGGATCATTTACCAGGCCATGGGCTTCCAGCCGGAGATGTTTACCGTGCTGTTCGCCATTCCGCGGGCCGCTGGCTGGCTGGCGCAGTGGAACGAAATGATCCAGGACCCGGAGCAGAAGATCTCGCGTCCGCGGCAGCTCTACACCGGAATAATGCATCGCAAACTGCAGACCACGCAAGAAGAGAAGACAGCGGTGAAAGTGGGCTAGAAGTTGGAGATGTAGATTCGCAAGACCTGGGGCGGAACGGTCCGCCCCAAATTTTTTGGCGAGCGGAAAACCATCGCGGTGGTCCGACTGATTCCAACTCTGGGAAGACGTCGAACAGAATCCGATCCGTGTCGAATACCGGGTAGTCCAATCCTACAAATCCGGGTTGCGCGGCATGGCCCCAAAGTCTCTTTTTGTGCCTTCGCAAGCTATTGAAAACCAGCAAGTTACGGCCAATTAAAGTGATCGTGGACGGAGGGATTCTGTGCTATAATCAATCCGTGCTGTCGAACCCTTAAGTTGTTGACTTTTATAGTAGATAAGGGTTGCCAGAGAAGGTGAATGGACCCTTTGCGGAGTCCGGTGTGAGCAACGGAAACGCACCTTGATGTGCCGCCGTTGGAATGGAGCAGGATGGCCCCGAAAGATTCCGAGTCCGCCGCGGCTGCGGCGCCCGCGAACAACAAACCTATTGAAGTTCCGAACGAAAAAGTCGCCCAGAAAAACGCGAAGAATGGCAATAGTAGATCGGATGGAGAGTACACCGCCGATTCCATCAAGGTACTGGGCGGCATGGAGGCCGTACGCAAACGCCCGGCCATGTACATCGGTTCGACGGGTGAGTTGGGATTACATCACCTGGTTTACGAAGTGGTGGACAATTCGGTGGACGAAGCCCTCGCGGGATTCGCCGACCACATCGACGTCACCATTCACATCGACAATTCCATCACGGTGGTAGATAACGGCCGCGGCATTCCGACCGAGGAGATGGACGTGGACGGCGAGCGCCTGCCGGCCGCTCAGGTGGTGATGACGGTGCTGCACGCCGGCGGAAAGTTTGACACCTCGACCTATAAAGTTTCAGGCGGCCTGCACGGGGTCGGTGTTTCCGTCGTCAACGCGCTCAGTCATCTGCTGGAACTTGAGATCTGGCGCGAAGGCTCGGTGTGGGAGCAGACTTACTCCAAGGGCGAGCCAACTTCGAAGCTGAAGAAAACAGGTACCACGAAAAAGCGCGGAACCAAGGTCCACTTCCTGCCCGACAAGGAGATCTTCACCACCACGGAATACAACTACGACACGCTGGCCCAGCGCTTGCGCGAGATGGCTTTCCTGAACAAGGGACTGCTCATCACCCTCACCGACGAGCGCACCACCGACCAGAAGACCGGCGAGCCCAAGCGCGCGGAGTTCAAGTACAACGGCGGGATCGCGGAATTCATCAAGCACTTGAATCGTGGCAAGAGCGTGCTGCACGACAAGCCAATCTACATGGAAGCCGAGCGTGACGAGGTCGCCATGGAGATCGCGCTGCAGTATAACGACGGCTATTCCGAAACGGTGTTCAGCTTTGCCAACAACATCAACACCATCGACGGCGGTTCCCACCTTTCGGGTTTTCGTACCTCGCTGACGCGCACCGTCAACTATGCCGGCCAGCAACTCGGTCTGTTCAAGGACGTGAAAGAGAACCTTACCGGCGACGACGTTCGCGAAGGTCTGGTGGCGGTGGTGAGCGTGAAGTTGTCGCAACCACAATTCGAAGGCCAGACCAAGGGAAAGCTCAATTCCGATATCGCGGGCACGGTGCAGGCGTTCGTAAACGAGCGCCTGGGGGCGTTCTTCGAGCAGAACCCTTCGGTCGCCAAGAAAATCATCAACAAGGCCGTGGAGGCTGCTCGTGCTCGTGAGGCCGCACGCAAGGCCCGCGATCTCACCCGCCGCAAGGGAGCTCTCGACGGCGGAGGCCTGCCGGGCAAGCTGGCCGACTGCTCCGAGCGCGACCCCGATCGCTGCGAGGTCTATCTGGTCGAGGGTGAGAGCGCCGGGGGCACCGCCAAGCAGGGACGCGATCGCCGCTTCCAGGCCATTCTTCCCCTGAAGGGCAAGATCCTCAACGTCGAAAAGGCGCGCTACGACAAGATGCTGGGGCACGAAGAAATTCGCGCCATGATCACGGCGCTGGGCACGAGCATTGGCAAAGACGATTTCGATGTTTCGAAGTTGCGCTACAGCAAGATCATCCTGATGACCGATGCCGACGTGGACGGTTCGCACATCCGCACCCTGCTGCTGACCTTCTTCTTCCGCCACATGCAGGAGCTCATCAAGCGGGGCAACATCTACATCGCACAGCCGCCGCTGTATCGCATCAAGAAGGGCAAATTCGAGCAGTACATCAAGAATGACGCGGAATTCGTGCGGGTCATGGTGAAGCGCGCCGCCGATGGCATCGTGGTGCGCTACGGCGAAGGCGCCGCGGTGCTGGAAGGCAGTCCGCTTACCAAGTTCATGACCACGCTGAACGACTTCCTTGGCTTCTTCGACAAGGTGGACAAGCGCATTCGCGATGAGAAGATTACCGAGCTGCTGTCGAAGGCTGACCTGGTGAAGCGCGTTGATTTCGAGGGTGACAGCACGAGTGCTCCCAGGAAGATTGTCGCGCTGGAGAAGGCGCTGAAGGCGATTGCCAAGGACCGCGGTATCAAGTCGGTTACGCTGCGCTTCGAAGAAGAGCACAGCCTGTGGGAGTGCGCCTTCGTCAACGCGCAGGGCGCCGAGCACGTTATCAACTGGGAACTGGCGTCCACGCCCGAGTATCGCCAGATGATGTCGAAGTACAAGCAGATCGAGCTGTACATGCAGCCGCCGTACTCCATCGAGAGCGTGAAGAAAGAGGCCGGTTCCGCCGCGAATGGCAAGGAAGAACTCAGCGACGCGGAGCGGGCCGACCAGGAGAAGGCGGAGCAGAAAAGTCCCAAGACCTCCAAGCGCAAGACCGAGGCGGAAACGGTGGAGAAAGCCTCAGCGCGCGAACTCTTCGACTACGTGCTCAACGAGGGCCGCAAAGACTACACCGTGCAGCGCTACAAGGGCCTGGGAGAGATGAGCTCACAGCAGCTTTGGGAGACCACCATGGATCCCGAGCGCCGTACCCTGCTTTCTGTGAAGCTCGAGGACCTGACCGAGACCGAAACCATCTTCACCACTCTGATGGGCGAAAACGTCGAGGCGCGCCGCAAATTCATCGAAGACAATGCGCTGGAAGTGAAGAACCTGGATATCTGAGTGCGCTATCAGGGAGGTCGGGCCTTCTGTCCGGCCTTCTCTGGGGTCCCATTTCCTGGGGTGATCCGGTGAATCACCCACAACCCTCAACTTTTGCCGCAAATACATAGTCCACAAACCCCGCGTTTGTAGCACAATAGAGCTTCGCACCACCATTTGTTCTTTGGGGGCACCATGGCATTCGCGCAAAACCGGGGCACTAATCAACCGTCTTTGGAGCTTCGACCCCTTGACCGCCTGACCCTGGGCTTGATTGGGATGGGAGTGATATTCGCTTCTCTCGGCGCCGGCGAAGCCGTCTATCGGCTCGCCTTCTTCGATTTCGATGGAGCAACGGACCGCCTTCCCATCGAAATGTTGTTCGGGCTAACGTTCGCCTGGATGATTACGAAGCTGGTCAGAAAGATCTATCAGCACCGGATGGAAACGTCCGCGAGGATCAATCTGATCTGGGACCGGAACCACAAGATTCGTCACGCGGTGGAAGCCATCACGCCGGTACCGCATCCCGCCAATCACCAGGCAATCCGGGTGATACGCGAAGAAGTGGATCAAATTGAGGGCGCGCTGACCGACCTGCTGCCGCGATAAGCGCGCAGCCGGCAGTCGCGTTGCATCGCGGTGGCGGCGCAAGTGTCGTCACAACGTCTGCAACGCACGCGTCGCTGTCCGCAGCGCGAGACGCACCGTACCCCCAGCTCTTAGTTTTCTAGCTCGTCAACCTCTGCGCGATTGGCCGCCGTTCTTCCCATCGCCAACCACTCTTCGCCACCAGCAGCACGGGCGTGTTACAACAAAAGCTCATGTCCATTTCTGCTATCCGCCAGCGAGTTGGTATGCCGCAGATCATGGCGTTGTTCCTGCTGCTTATGTTCCTCGCACAGTGTCTTTGGTTCTCCGCGCATGTGCGGTTATCGGCCATGGAAGGCAACTACGTGGCGGCCGGATTGCTTCATCTGGAACGCCTGTCCAATGCCGGCACCAGCGAGCGCTCCCCATTGACGCCGCTGCTGGCAGGAGTTGCGGCGCGGATCAGCGGCGCCGAGAGTCATTACGTGTGGCTCGGCAACTATCGCTTCTGGATACGCCTGCCGTTCTTATTTGCCGGACTGATGCTGGGGGCTTCGCTGTGGTATGTTGCTCGCCGTCTTTACGGGAATATGGGCGGATACGTAGCGCTGGGGCTGTACTGCTTTTCGCCGCTGATGGTGGGATGGGCGAGCCAGGCGGGGTCCGTCATTATCGGAGCGTGGGGGGCCTTCGGTCTCATTTTTACATCCATCGCGGTGGCCCACACTCTGTATGCGCCGCGTGAAGTCGTGCTATGGAATTGGCGGCGGATTCTTCTGATGGGGCTGTCCATGGCCATCTGCGTCGGCGCTGAGTTCTCACTTTGGATTTTGCTGGTCCCCGCGCTCGGCTTCATGCTCTGGGTCGGCCACGTGCGGCGCGGCGCGGCCCTGGCGATCTTTGCCGCCGCATGTGCCATTGGGCTGGTCCTGTTGTGGGCCCTCTACAGCTTCCGCCCACTGGTTTTCGGTCAGGCCCTGGTCAACGCCGACTGGCTGGAAATTTCCTCGCGGACCTTCTCATGGAGCGCGATCGCTCCGCTGCTGGGGAGTTTTTTCCTGCAAAACGGGGTTGGCCTGGTCCTGTTGCTGCTGGTCACGCTGGTCACGTTCGTCGTTTGGAAGCGGTCGCGGTTCTTTGGCACGGCAGCGCCGTTGCTTACAGGCGCCCCGCTGGTAGCGCTGGCCTTGCGACCACACTTTGCGGGCTTCACCTTCCTGTTCGTCGCCCTGCCGTTCCTGATTTTGTTTATGGCCGGAGTGTCGGCGGACTTGCTGCAAAGCCGCTACGCAGTGCTGGCCAATGCGGTAATCGTTGGCGTGCTGATCGCCAACGCCATGATCGACGTTTACAGCCTGATGCATTTAACATCTCGAAGCTGATAGAAACTTCCCAGCATCTAATGGGTTGGTTTAGACTGAGGGGTAAATGAGGGACGCAGGCCAAGTCGGTTGTCCGAAGGGCTGCAAGTCGTTTAAGTCTCTAGCGCTCATATTGGGGTCGTGCCTGTTGCTTGCCGCGTCCTCATTCGGACAGACACGATTCGGACAGACACGTGGTGGTTACCCGCTGCCCTCGGTAAGCTCGATGGGCGGGTACCCACTTCCTAGCGTTTCGTCGATCCCAAACACTAGTTTTGGAAACCGCTTTCACAACGGAGCAGGCTTCAATCACGGTGGCCGGTATCACAGGGGAGGCTATGGCTACGCCACCCCTTACTACTACATTCCGCTCGGCGATTATGGCTACGGCTATGACTACGTAGGCGGGGCTGATATGTATTCTGGCCCGCCCGATATGTACTCTGGTCCGCCCGATATGTATTCTGGCTCACGCAATGTGTACTCTGGCCTGCCAATGGGTGCTAACGAGTCTACGCTGCACATCATTGTGGAGCAGGCGCCAGTGCAGTCATACCGTCCGCCGGCCGATGACACGCGAGCGGAGGTAGCGCCACCTCCGCCGACGGCACACGAGCAACCCTCCACAGCACGGGATGCGCAGCCGCGCGAGCCAACCGTCCTGGTTTTTCGCGATGGGCATCAGCAAGAAATCGGCAATTACGCCATCATGGGTCAAACGGTTTACGTCCTGGATGATCACACCCAGAAAATTTCTCTCGCCGACCTCGACGTTCCCGCCACCGTCAAGGCCAATGACGATCGCGGCATGGAGTTCAAGGTCCCTGCAGTACAGCATCCCGCACAGAAAAGAAATTCTGACTTGCAGCCGAACGGCACAGCAGACCAGAACCCGCCCCCGGCCGCTAACGTGGCGTCGGTACTGCCATAAGGTGTTCACCTCAAGTGCTAGGTTGTAATCCGGTGAAATATCCGAACGAGCGGCTCAAGAGGCTGCGGAAAATGGCGGAAAGCAGACCTCTCGTGGGCTGAGGGGTGTGCAGAGCTGTGCCGTCCCTGAAGGGACTCGGATCGATTTTCCACTTTACCCAGGGCTCACGCCCTGGGCTAAAAGCAATTCCGCCGCTGCGCGGCTTGATTACTGCGGTTCCTTTCGCCCCGCAACACCAAAGTTGCTTTTACTGGCTGAATCGCAGGGCTAATCCACTGAAAATACATGGCTTAACATGGTCCAAAAGCAGGTCGGCAGTGTTATAATTTGAAGTGCTCATCGCAGCCAACAATCTCCCGAAATCGCAGCGATTTACGAGCAATCCGCACGGCAAACTCAGGGGACAGCGGCACTGCCTTTGTGTTCGCCAGCAGAGCAAATCGCGGCCCTGATGCCGCAGCGATGACGCCAAGATTCGGGAAGCAACAAGCTAAAGGCTCCTGGCCACCAACTGAAAGTTAGACATGGCAGACGATCCCAACCAGCAATTACCGCTCGGCCCCGGGGGACCCACCGGGGGCAACGTACAACCCGTCAACATTGAAGAGGAGATGCGACGTTCGTATCTCGACTATTCCATGTCCGTCATCATCGGACGCGCTTTGCCCGACGTGCGCGACGGCCTCAAGCCCGTGCATCGTCGCATTCTCTACGCGATGCACGACATGGGCGTGCTGCACAACCGCAAGCACATGAAGTGCGCCGGCGTCGTCGGCGAGTGTCTGAAGAAGTACCACCCTCATGGCGACAGTGCTGTATATGACGCGATGGTGCGCCTGGCCCAACCTTGGAGCCTGCGCTATCCGCTGATCGACGGCCAAGGCAACTTTGGTTCTGTGGATGGCGATCCCCCCGCAGCTTACCGGTATACGGAATCGCGCCTCACTGAGCTCGCGGAAGAGCTGCTGTCTGACATCGACAAAGACACCGTCGATTTCGTCGCCAACTTCGACGACACCACAGTCGAGCCGATGGTGTTGCCGACGAGAATTCCCAACCTGCTGGTGAACGGATCGAACGGTATCGCCGTCGGCATGGCGACCAACATTCCGCCGCACAATCTGACGGAGATCGTGGACGCCTGCATCACCCTGGTGAACAATCCGCACGCCACGCTCGCCGACTTGTTGAAGCACGTGCAGGGCCCGGATTTCCCGACGGCTGGATTCATCTACGGGCGCAGCGGCATTACCGAAGCCTATCGTAACGGACGCGGGCGCTTCATCATGCGCGCCAAGGCCGCCATCGAGCACCTCACGAAGGACAAGGACGCGATCATCGTCACCGAGATCCCCTACCAGGTCAACAAGGCAAAGCTGGTCGAACGCATCGCCGAACTGGTGAATAACAAGGTGATCGACGATATCAGCGATGTCCGCGACGAGAGCGACCGCGACGGCATGCGCATCGTCATCGAACTGAAGCGCAGCGCCGAGGCCCAGATCGTGCTCAACCAGCTCTTCAAGCACACCTCGATGCAGGAGAGCTTCAGCATGATCTTTCTGGCCGTGATCAACGGCCAGCCCAAAGAAATGGGTCTGGTGCAGGCCATCCAGTACTTCGTCGATCACCGCATCGACGTAGTGCGACGGCGCACCGCCTATCTGCTGATGAAGGCGCGCGAGCGCGAACATGTTCTCGAGGGCTATCAGGTCGCACTGGACCGTGTGGATGACGTGATCCGCATCATTCGTGGCAGCGAGAACCGCACCGAAGCCCGAACCAGCCTGGTGGAATATTTTTCCGGCAAGACGGTAAACGTGTCGGAAGGCAAGTCGGGTAAGACGGCTTCGCTGAAGGGCCTGCTTCCGTCGCAACTCACTCGTCCCTTCGACGCCGTGCAAGCCGACGCCATCCTGGAATTGCAGTTGCATCGTTTGACCCGGTTGTCGATCGACGAAATCCTTAAGGAATTGGCCGAGGTCCGCAGCCGCATCGCCGAGTACGAGTCAATTCTGGCCAGCGAAAAAAAGCTACGTGGCGTCATCGTCAAGGAGCTCGAGGAAGTCAAAAAGAAGTACGGAGACGCGCGCCGCACCGTCATCCAGGACGAAACGGTCGAGATCAGCCTGGAAGACCTGATCGCCGACGAGCAGGTCGCGGTCACGGTCAGCCACTCCGGCTACATGAAGCGCACTCCGATTTCGACCTATCGGCAGCAGCGCCGTGGCGGCACCGGCCGCAAGGGCATGAGCACGCGCGAGGAGGATTTCGTCGAAAATCTCTTCGTGGCGTCCACCCACGACTACATCCTGGTCTTCACCAACAACGGGCGCGTGTATTGGCTCAAGGTGTACGAGATTCCCGAGTTGAGCGCCGCCGGCAAGGGCAAAGCGATTGCAAGTCTCGTCTCCCTCCAGGCGGGCGAGAGCGTGCGCGCGCTACTCGCCGTGCGCGATCTGGAAGAAGAGGGCAAGTACGTTTTCTTCGCCACGCGCAGCGGCACGGTGAAGAAAACGCCGCTGAAGGACTTCAGCAACGTGAGGTCGAATGGCATCAACGCCATCGCCATCGAGAAGCAGGACGAACTCGTGGCCGCCAGTTGTACCGACGGCAGCCAGATCGTTTTCCTGGCGACCCATGACGGCAAAGCGATTCGATTCGAGGAAGAGGATGTACGACCCATGGGTCGCCCGGCCCACGGCGTTCGCGGCATGAGGTTGCGCAAAGGCGATTACGTTGTGGGCATGGCGGTCACTCCCAAGGTACGCGCGAAGACCAAAGACAGCGACGAGCGGGAGGCCAATCTCATCCTCTCGGTCACCGAGAATGGTTACGGCAAGCGCACCGACGTCGATGAATACCGTCTGCAATCACGCGGCGGCGGGGGCGTCATCAACGTGAAGACCACCGCGCGCAATGGCAAGGTGGTCTCCATTATGCTGGTGAATGAAGAGTCCGAGATAGTTGTGATCAGCCAGTTCGGCAAGATCATCCGCATCGGCACCAAGACCATCCGGGAGTGCGGACGCTCGTCCCAGGGCGTTCACCTGCTGCATCTGGAGCAGGGTGACCGTGTGGCCGCCACGTCGCTCATTCCGCCGGAAGAAGTGGCTGAGAATGGCAACGGCGAGAGCGGGTTGCTGTTGCAGTAGATGAGGCTGGACTCCTAGCGAATGACGTGAATGCGGACGTTCAGTTTGAGCCCTTTCCAGGTTTTGTCTGCGGTGTAGACGGGAGACTTGAGCGCGATTCCCAGCGCCAGGCACGCGCAGTCTCCCAGCGAGAGGCCGAGGGGCCGCGTCAGGGCGGTCAGACTTCCAGCGATCCTGGCATGCTCCGCGCTGAAAGGCACGGCTTCCCGAATGGGACTGGTGGCATCTTCCCAAGCTTCGTCGGGGGACCACCCTCGATGCACCAGCTTGGCTTGTACTTCGGCAAGATTGACGGTGCTGCTGACAGCGCTGGCGAGCAGCTCAGGGGTCAGTTTCTCGTGTCCCGGCTCGCCATTGATGAGCGCGAGAATGGCGGAAGCATCAAGCACGATCTTATTCATTCTTAGCCGCCTCGCGGCGTTCGGCAAGCAGTTCATTAACCAGCGATGTGCCCGGTTTTACATATTGCCGGGCGCGGCGCCGCGCCCGCTGAATGCGCCGCTGCTGGGTGGTGATTCGCAATTCGTCGTCCTGGATGCGCAGAACGACTTCATCCCCAATCTCAATGCCCAGCGCCTTGCGAAATGCCGTGGGAATGACGACGCGACCGTTCTCGTTTACCCGCTGTCGGATTTCCTCGTCCATGTCATGTCTCCTCTTAGGTGACATAATACTCCTATTCTGTCATAATTATCATAATTGTCACGCCGGCAACTAATCCTCCTATTCGAGTAGAATCTGACATAAATCAAGGCCCGGCGGGTTGGGGTTTCTTATGGACAAAGTCAATCTGGCGCAGAAGCTGTCGCTGTTTACCGATCACTACAGCCCTAAGATTGTGGGCGAAGTAAATGACGCCTACGTAAAGCTGGTGAAGCTGCAAGGCGACTTCATGTGGCATCACCACGACCATGAAGACGAGCTGTTCTTCGTGGTGAAAGGGGCGCTGCGCATGAAGGTGCGCGAGAATGGCGCGGAGCGTGAGTTCATGGTGAATCCTGGCGAATTCATCATTATTCCGCGTGGCGTCGAACATTTCCCTTCCGCCGACGAGGAAACCCATGTGATGCTGTTGGAGCCGAAGACCACCCTCAACACCGGCAACGTAGCGAATGAACGGACGGTGGCGGAGTTGCAGCGAATCTAACACCGAGCCGACTTTTTCACCTGTCCCACATTGCGGGGGAGCGCCTGCAGCATCTCGCGGACGGTGCGCTTGAAGATAGGATGCCGCACCTCAGGCGCGATCTCGGCCAGCGGCTCGAGAACGAATCGCCGTTCGTGCATGGCGACGTGGGGCACATCCAGCTGCGGCGTGTGGATCACGGAATTTCCGAAGAGCAGAATGTCGATATCGATAGCGCGAGGGCCCTTCGGCTGGCTGCGACGGCGGCCCATCTGCTGCTCAATGGCCAGCGCCTTCGACAGCAACAGCTTCGGCATCAATTCGGTGCGCAGCGCCACCGCGCAGTTGAGGAACCATGGTTGTGCCGTGAACTCCATCGGCTCCGTTTCGTACAACGACGACACCGCAATCACTTCGCCGAGTTCGGCGAGCTGCTCAATCGCTGTTCTTAGATTGGCCTCGCGGTCGCCCACGTTAGAGCCCAGCGAAAGATAGACGGTCTTTTCCACGCCTGTATGTTAGCGCGATTGAACCGGCCGCGCAGTTGCATGGCAAATTCGTGAGCGTAAGCAGAAAACGGCCCTATCCTTGTGTAAAATGCTCGAAACCGGCAACGGTGATTTTGGGGGAGGACAAAAATCATGGCAGTCAAAACAATTCCAGACGGCTACCACACGGTCACGCCCTACTTGGTGGTGGCGGACGCGGAGGCGCAGATCGATTTCTTGAAGAACGCCTTTGGCGGCGAGGAAACCTTTCGTCACAAAGACGACAAGGGCAGAGTCAGCCATGCCGAGGTGCGCGTGGGCAACTCGATGCTCATGATCGGCCAGGCCCGCGACCAGTGGACACCAAAACCGGCCATGTTCTATCTGTACGTGGAGGACGTGGACGCGGTGTACCAGCGCGCGGTTGAAGCTGGGGGAAAGCCCATTCAGGAGCCGACGAACCAGGCCTATGGCGACCGCAGCGGCGGCGTCGAGGATTCTCTGGGGAATCAATGGTGGGTTGGGACGCACATCGAGGACGTCTCCCCGGATGAGATCGAGCGCCGTTATAGCGAGATGGCGAAGAAGCAGGCCGGAGCAGCCGAGAAGTCTAACTAGTTCGGCACCCCTTGGCGCGAAGGGTGGGAGCGCACGTTGAACTGGACCCTCACAGCGCGGCCACGCGCCGTTGCACCAGGAGAAAGTACAGCGCCATTACAATCAGCAGCAATCCGTTCACGCTCAGCACCAGGGGCGCCGTAAATACCGGGACGAGCCAGCCCGTCAGCAGATTTCCCATGGGCATGCCTCCACGGAAAGCGCAGTTGTACACGCTCATCACGCGGCCGCGCATTTCGTGGGTGGTAATCAACTGCACCAGCGAATTCACCGTCGCGAACACAGCCATCATGGAAGCCCCCACGATCACCAGCATGCCATAGCTCAGGGGCAACGATGTCGAGAGAGAAAACGCTGCGATCGCGGCGCCCAGGATAATAAGCATAGTGACGGCAAAGCGGCCTTTGTGGCGCATGTTGCCCATGGCGGCAACCGCCAGCGAGCCGCAGATCGAACCCAGTCCCATAAGCGAGAACATATTGCCGTAAGTGCCAGGGCCGCGATTAAAGATGTCTTTGACGAACACCGGAATATAGGTGCGCATGGGCATGCTTAACGCGGTCATGCAGAACGCCAGCACGATAAGCGCTTCCATGGAGCCCTGCTTGCGAACGAACTTGATCCCCTCCTTCAAGCTGGTGAACATCGACTCGGTGGTACTTACCGGCAAGAAGCGGCTTGTGATCAGCAACAGCGAAACGATGGGCGCCAGGAAAGAAAGCGCGTTCAACCCGAAGCACCACTTCTCGCCCAACTTCGCCAGAGCGATGCCGGCCAGCGCCGGACCGATGGTTACCGCCAGGTTGAACTGAATCGAATTCAGCGCAATGGCGTTCGGCATGTCCTCCCGGTCCACCAGCGTGGGAATCAGCGCCGAGTACGCTGGACCGCCAAAAGCTTGCGCGAAGCCGGACATAAACGACAGGCAGAGGATGGGCCAGACGTGAGTCAGGCCGTTGGCGACCAGCACGGTGAGGATCGCCGCGCTTGCCATCTGCACGTACTGGGAGGCGAGCAGGACCTTGCGCCGTTCAATCCGGTCGGCCACCACTCCGCCGATCAGCGAGAACAGGAAGATGGGGATGCCGCCGAGAAACTGGTCGAGCGCGAGCAGGAACGCGGAATGGCTCAGCCGATAGATGAGCCAGCCCTGGGCCACGATCTGCATCCAGGTGCCAATGCTGGAGGTGCAGGCGCCGAACCACATCAAACGGAAATCACGATAGTGAAATGCTTTGAAGATCCTGTGGAAGGTTGACAGTCTGCATGTCCTCCGCGTGTCTCTGGCGACCCGTACTCTATCTTCGCACGGGAACACGCTTACGAGCTTTTCGATGGCAGGTCAGTCCGGGCAGCGGGTTGGTTGGCATGGGTCTTGTGCTGCAATCAGATGCGGCTCTTTTACAAAGGAGCCCGTTTCACAACCGATCCAGACGGCGAAGAAGTAGTTGCGATATGGCGATTCTTCGCGAGTAATCAGGATATCGGGTTGCCGTGTAGTCTATGGTGTCAGCTACGGCGTGATTTCGAAGACGACTCCTAGGCCATGCGCGCCCCCATTGGATGCTGTGCCGTAGAGATTGCCGTTCGCGTCCAGGGTTACTCCGTCAAGGGGATCTCCCCCGTCATCGTCGCCCCCGAAAGCATGTAACTCGGTATAGGTCCATGCGCCGCCCGAGCGTGAAAGCTTGAATACAGTACCGTGTTGATAAGAACCACCGAAACGCGTCGTGCCGTAGAGGTTACCCGCTGCGTCCATGGTCAGGCCGACATACGGTCCGTAATCCGCAAAGCTGTAAAGAACACTTTCTATCCAATTCCCACCCGACGGTGTCAGTTCGTAAACCGTACCCGCATAGTACGCGCCTCCCAATGCGGTTGTGCCGTAAAGATTACCTGACTGGTCGAAGACTACAGTGCCATAAGGGCCTGCTCCGGTACTTTCATCGCGAGGGAAAGTGTAGAGAGTATTTTCAACCCAGCCCGACCCTGAGGGGGTTAGCCGAAAAACCGCACCACTGCCACCACCAGCTGCGGTGGCCGTGCCATAGAGATTTCCGGCGCTGTCGAAGATCACGCCGCTGTACGGATAGATCCCCGATGTATACGCGTCCAGGCTGTAAAGAACGCTTTCCATCCAACTCCCACCAGACCGTTGCAACTCATAAATAACACCACCACGGTTGGCGCCCCCTTGGGTGGTCGTGCCGTAGAGATTGCCAGCATGGTCGAAATTGAGATCGCCGTACCCGGGATCTCCTCCGTCAGCCAGGCCCGTGAAGCTATAAAGCACAATCTCGGCCCACGGGCAGAGCGTGGCTCTGCAGGGGTTTGCCGGCGGTCTCACGTTGTAGACCGTCCCGTGATCGAATGCTCCTCCAAAGGTGTTGGTGCCGTACAGGGTGCCGTTGGGTCCGATAATTACCCTGGCTTCGGGATACTGTCCATCGCTGGGTATAAAACTGTAAAGCGGATTGATTATCCAGCCGGAGCCATTATGCTTTAGTTTGAAGACTGTGCCGCGGTTGTTGCTGCCGCCGCCGTACATCGTCGCACCATAGAGATTTCCCGCTGCGTCAACGGTTATTCCAGCCCACGGCTCTGCCCCGTCTAATCCGCCATTGAACGCGTAAAGGACATGATAGGTCTGCGCCTGTATCTGCGTCGGGAGAATGATCAGTAAGATCGCGAACGCTCCAACTGTCATCACCTGCGTAACTTCACGGATCGAACGTCGATATTGCGCAGAGCGCCTCATGTGATCTCCTTCATCAAATGCGACATTCGCATTCCCCGCACTTTACACCCAAACAGGGAGGCCTCCCGAACAATAGTTGTCGATAATAGCTCATTAGGCCAGCAATTCAGACAAAAGGGGATGTGACCGGGACCACCGGCTGAGACTCAGCCCGAGGCATTCTCCAACCCGATATCTCCCGGAAAACGGCCCTGTTGGCGGTGGTATAATCTCAGTTTGCCTGCTCTTTCTCCGCTCGATTTGAGGCGGAAGCATCGCTTGGTCTGCGGAAGGGGCGCGGCATCCATCGGTACGCATCCGAAGATATTCAAGATCTGAGGTCTCTCCATGTCCGGCCATTCCAAATGGGCAACCATCAAACACAAGAAGGGCGCGCTGGATGCCAAGCGCGGCAAGATTTTCACTCGCTTGATAAAGGAAATCACCATCGCGGCCAAGAACGGTGGCGATGCTGAAAAGAACCCCCGGCTGCGCGGCGCGGTGGCGGCGGCCAAGGCGGAGAACATGCCGGCCGACAACATCAAGCGCGCCATCCAGCGCGGTACTGGCGAATTGCCTGGCATCTCCTACGAAGAAATCACCTTCGAAGGCTACGGCCCCGGTGGCGTCGCCATCCTGGTGGAAGTGTCGACCGACAATCGCAACCGCACGGTCAGCGAACTGCGCCATGCATTCTCCAAGAATGGCGGCAACATGGGCGAGGCCGGCTCGGTCGCGTGGATGTTCCATAAGAAGGGCGACATCATCATCCCCAAGGCGGCGGCCAAGGAAGATGACCTGATGAACGTCGTCCTCGAAGCCGGCGCCGACGACTTGAAGGACGATGGCGACAATTGGGAGATCCTCACCGATCCCGCCGCGTACGAAACCGTGCTGGAAGCGGTGAAGGCGGCCGGCATCAAGCCCGAGGTGGCTGAAATCGGCATGGTCCCGCAGACCTACACCAAGCTTGAGGGCCATCAGGCGGGCACCATGATTCGCCTGCTGGAGGCGCTGGAAGATTCCGACGACGTGCAGCACGTGTACTCCAACTTCGATATCGATCAGAAACAGTTGGAGGAAGTGGCGGGGTAGGAAGCGGCTAGCAATTAGCAATTAGCAATTAGCCAAGGCATCAGGGCCGCTCTTCGGGGCGGCCGTTTTGTTGGAGGGCGCGTTCACCACAGAGACACAGAGAGAATCGTTTCACCACGGAGGCACGGGGCGCACGGAGAAAGGCGAAATCCGAAAATCATGGAACGCACAAGAAGGTTGCCTCTAAAGGTGCTACTCACCGGTGCATTTCTGACAGGTAGGCTCGGGACTGCTAATGGCTAGTTGCTAATTGCTCCCGCGGTGATTCACCGCGCCATTTACAATGTTGGCAGCATGAAGCCCCGCCGAATGACTTTCTCTCCATTCGTTCTTTGTCTGCTGGTTCTCGTCGCTGGGGTCAGCTCAGGATGCAACAAGCAGCAGGCACCATCCGAGGTATCCGCTGAAGTCAAACCCACGGCGGCGACGAATGCTCCGCCGGCTGCTCCAGCGGTCACTCCGCTCGCCGACTCGGGCAGCGCCGCTGCCAAACCGGACATTAACGGCAACCACGTGATGCAGTATGTGAAGGAGATCGTCGCGTTCGGTGCGCGTCCGCCCGGCAGTCAGGGACATGCCAAGCTGGAGCAGTACATCCACTCGAAGCTCAAGGGAGACAACGTCGAGAACGACACCTTTACCACGAAAACTCCGGTCGGAGATTTCCCGATGAACAACATCATCGCGAAGTTTCCGGGGAAGAAAGACGGCATCATTGTGGTTGCCGGCCACTACGATACGGTCTATCACCTGAAAGACTTTGTGGGCGCCAACGACGGCGGGTCATCCACGGCGCTGCTGCTGGCGCTTGCCGACCAGTTCCGCGGCAAACCCCTCGACGGTTACAGCATCTGGCTGGTGTGGACGGATGGGGAAGAGGCCTTCGTGAAGTGGACCGACACCGACAGCGTGTACGGCACTCGACATCTGGCGCAGAAATGGCAGCAGGATGGGACCGCGAAAAAGATCAAGGCGTTCATCCTGGTCGATATGATCGGTGACGCAGACCTCGACATTCAGCAGGAAACCAACTCGACGCCGTGGTTGAGCGAACTGGTTTACCAGGCGGCCACCAACTTGGGCTACCAATCGCACTTCTACCAATACAAGGCCGGCATTGAGGACGACCACATGCCGCTTCTGAAGATCGGCGTGCCGGCAGTTGACATCATCGACCTCGACTACGGTTACAACAATGTCTTCTGGCACAGCCCACAAGACACGGTGGACAAGCTCAGTCCGCAATCGCTGGCGATCAGCGGCGATGTGGTGCTGGAAACCATCCGCTTGGTGAATGCGCGTTAGAACTTGCCGATGTGGATGCTGCCATCGCCGGTGGTGATTTCCAGCAGTGGTCCGCCGCCATTTAGCTTGCCGCGAATGCGCGCCCGCTCGATAGATCCGTTCACCGTTACCGGCATGTCCAACTGGATGTGGCCGTCGCCGGTATGGGCGTAAAGCTCGGCGACAAAGTCTTGCGGAAGCCGAACCTCCACCCCGCCGTCGCTGGTATGAATCAGCCATCCATTGCTCATCTTCGAACCCGGCCGCACCGTGAGGTCAATGTGTCCATCGCCGGTGCGCAGGTCAACGTCAGTCAGCACGCCGTCAATGGTCATGTGCCCATCGCCAGTGTGGGCGTGCAGTCCGCCATTGAAGTTGCGGACCTGGATGTGTCCGTCGCCGGTATCGATGCGGGCCTGCCCGGAGATGCCGTCGACTGCGATGTGCCCGTCGCCAGAGTGCAAGTCCAGAGCGGCTTCCGAGGGAACCTGCACCTGGATGCGCACCCCCTCGTGCATGCCGATGTGGATGCCCCAACGGCTCGGTACGTGGACTTGCAGCTCAACCTTGTCGGCGTCCTGGCGCTCAGTGACGCGCACGCCGCTCCCTCCCATGCTGTAGCCCTCGGCGATCACACGGGCTGAAACCGTGCGGCTGGCGCCGCGCGTGATTTCAACCGAGGCGTCGTTGGTGTCCACACGCAAGGTGGGCTTGTCGCCGACCTGATAAGTTTTGCTCCATTCCTCGGCGAAGGCGGACACACCGAGGACCGACAGGCATAGGAGAACAATTAGGAAGGTTTTACGCACAGAACTCCTCCTCGTTGATGGTTACGAGGAGGACCCTGCTTTTGTTCCGTGGTTGCGAATCAGGAGATACGGAAGGCAGTTTGCGGTGCCCGGGGCATGCGCTGTTCTAGCGGAGTGGAACTTCGCGCACGCCCCTCACGAGCATCGCTCCCTGCTTGCTGAAATAGACGCTTGCGAGGGAAAAGGGTTAGCGTCACCGGCTGTATTGGTTCTGCTTTTTCTCCGCGTGGCGCTCCAGGCCGAGCTGGATCAGCCGGTCCATCAGTTCGGGATAATCGATTCCCGTGGCGGCCCACATCTTGGGATACATGCTGATGGAGGTGAAGCCAGGAATAGTATTGACTTCGTTGACGTACACCTTGCCCCGGCGTGGGTCCAGGAGAAAGTCCACGCGCGCCATGCCGGCGCAGTCCACCGCCTTGAAGGCTGCGATCGCGAGTTGCTGCACTTCCTTTTGTTTGGCTTTAGGGAGCTTGGCCGGGATGATCGACTCCGATCCTTCGACCAGATATTTGGCGTCGTAGTCGTAGAACTCTTTCACGGGGACGATCTCGCCGGGAAGGGAAGCGATAGGGTTGTCATTGCCCAGCACCGAGCATTCGATCTCGCGGGCCTTGCCTTTGGAGCCGCCGACGCCCTGCTCGATCACCAGCTTGCGATCGTAGCGCGCCGCCTCGTCCATGGCCGCGGCGAGCTCGCCGCCGTTGTGCACTTTGCTGATCCCGACCGACGAGCCCAGGTTCGCCGGCTTCACGAACACGGGATACTTCAGCGCGGCTTCGATTTGCTTGCGCACTTTTCTTGGCTGCCCGCGCCATGCACTGCGCAGAACGGTGACGTGCTTCACGATGGGCAGTCCGGCGTCGCGGAAGAGGCGCTTCATCACGTCCTTGTCCATGCCGGCAGCAGAGCCCAGTACGCCTGCGCCGACGTAGGCAATGTCCGCCAGTTCCAGCAAGCCTTGTATGGTGCCGTCTTCGCCGAAGGTGCCATGCAGAACGGGGAAGATGATGTCCACGTCAATGGAATTGGGCGCCGCGTGCAGATCAGTAGAGTGCGTCTCAAAGGGCATTAGCGCGGAATGGTTTTCGCCCGGCATGGGCGGTACTACCACGGCTTCGCCTTTGGCCAGGACTGCAGCGGCGGAGGTGGTCTCAGGATCGCCGGCTCGCAGATGACGCGGCTCGGCTGCTTCCGGCAGGTTGCCGCGCAACAGGCGCTTGGCGTGGGCCGCAGTTACCCATCGCCCTTCCTTGGTGATACCGATGGGCACAACGTCGTATTTCTTCTTATCGATGGCGTTCAGGACCGAGGCTGCCGACAGCAGCGAGACTTCATGCTCGCCACTGCGCCCGCCAAACAGGACACCTACCCGGAGTTTGGTCATGGTTCGATCTTAACTCCAGAAAGTTTTGTGAATAGTAATCAGCGATAGACCTCGCGACGATATCGAACGCTAGCCCCGAGGCAGCCATAGATTGGCTCTGCCCCCGGCGCCGGCTTCCGCAACCACGGAAACGACGGTGTAGGTGGGAGCCAACACTCCAGCGTGCTGATTCAGGTTGCTTGGCTTGTAGGAGGCGCCGGTGTGCAGCGGCAATCCCCCAACCGTCTTACATGGGTGGAAGGTTTTTCGAGGGAGCGCCCAGCGCAGATCTGGAGCGAAACTATAGCACGGTTTTGCAGCGGATGGTGGGCTAGTTTGCCTCGAAGATGGAGCCGGACCGGTCCAAGCCAAGTTCGCGCTCCAAGTCCTCCAGCGAAATTCTCGGCTCGTTGCGTTCGAGGGCGGCGATGCCTAGCAAATAGTCCTCCCGATCCTCCAGATACTGCCGTATGGCGAGCTTCGCATAGTAGCTCTTGCTACGCCCAGTCTCTTTCGCCAGCCGTTCCAAGCGCTTCTCCAACTCTGAATCTAGTCGGATACCTAACATCACGCAACTCCTACCAATTTTAGAGGCTAAACATGTTTAACGGTCGCAGCAAGTGCAGATGACTACAGTATTTTTTTGCCGAACGCCGACAGTGCCAGCTCCACCGCCAGCTCCGCTGTCTGGTTGCGCTCATCGAGGACCGGGTTCACTTCCACCAGTTCGAAGCTGAGCATGCGCCCGTGGTCGGCGATGATCTCCATCGCCAGGTGTCCCTCGCGATAGGTCGCGCCGCCCCAAACCGGAGTTCCGACGCCCGGCGCATCTTCAGGATCGATCCAGTCCAGATCGAGCGAAACGTGATAGCCGACGGTGCCGCGTCCTGCAAGGCGGAGGGCCTCCTCCATCACCGAGCGCATGCCGCGTTCGTCAATGTCGCGCATGGTAAAGACGTGGACGCCTGACCTCCTGATGTTTTCGCGCTCGTGATTGTCGACGTCGCGGATGCCCACCAGCACACAGTTGTCGGGCTGTACTTTCGGACTGAAGCCATACAGATCGGTGAGCGGAGACTCGAACAGGCCCATGATGGCGCCCAATGGCATGCCGTGTACGTTGCCGCTGGGTGAACTGCCGGGGGTGTTGATATCGGTGTGCGCGTCAATCCACAACAGACCGATGCGCTGGTTCTTGTGGCGATAAAACTCGGCCACGCCAGACACCGTGCCCGCGGCAATGGAATGGTCGCCACCGAGGACCACGGGAATCTTTCCGGCCTCCAAGGTTTTAACCACGAGTTCGGCTTCTTTCGAGCAAGTCTCGGTGATTTCCTTCAGGTACTTGGCGTTGGGATCGCCTTCCGACTTGGTTTCCGCCAAAGCGACGGGTATGTTACCGCCATCCTCGACTTCGTAGCCGAGGGCCTCGAGCTTGGATTCGAGTCCGGCGACGCGCATGGCCGACGGACCCATGTCAACCCCGCGGCGCGACTGGCCCAGGTCGAGCGGCACGCCGATAATCCGGATGTGCTTGGTTTGGACGTGTTGTAATGGCTTCGTGATTGGACTGGTTGCCATAAAGATTCTCTGCCAATATTGTAATCCCACATTGTAGTACCACAATGTGGGATGCGAAACTCGCAGCTAGGGGTACAAGCGGTGCAGCGTGCGCGGAAAGGGAATGGTCTCGCGTACATGCTCCAAGCCGCATATCCAGGCCACAGCGCGCTCGATGCCCATGCCGAATCCGGCGTGCGGAACGCCGCCGAACTTGCGCAGGTCGAGATACCACTTGAAGGCCTCTTCCGGCAGCTGGTGCTCTTGAATGCGCTTCAGCAGAAGGTCGTAGGACCCAATGCGCTGCGATCCGCCGATGATTTCCCCGTAACCCTCCGGCGCCAGCACATCCACGCACAGGGCAAACTCCGGCCGTTGCGGGTCGGGCTCCATGTAGAACGCCTTGATGGCCGCCGGATAGCGATGCACCATCACCGGCCGGTCGAATTGCGACGAGATGTAAGTTTCATCCGGCGAGCCGAAGTCGCCGCCCCACTCGAACTTGTTCTCGACCAGGCCCTTGGTGTGCCCTTCCTGCAACATCTGCACGGCCTCGTCGTAGGAGATGCGAGGGAAGGGCGTGGCAATTTTCTCCAGCTTGCTGAGGTCGCGCCCAATCGTCTCCAACTCAGGGCGACGTTTGTCGAGACATCGCTTGACGATGAAAGTGATGAACTCTTCCGCCAGGGTCATCAGATCGTCGAGCGTGGCGAAGGCAACCTCGGGTTCGACCATCCAGAATTCGGTGAGGTGGCGGCGCGTCTTCGATTTCTCCGCGCGGAAGGTCGGGCCAAAGCTGTAAACCTTGCCGAGAGCCATAGCCGTGGCTTCGATATAAAGCTGTCCCGACTGGGTCAGGTAAGCCTGCTCGTCGAAGTAATCCACCGGAAACAACGTGGTGGTGCCTTCGCAGGCTGCGGGCGTGAGAATTGGTGGATCGGTGAGGGTGAATCCGCGGTCGTCGAAATAGTCGCGCGCCGCTTTGATGATCTCGGCGCGGACCCGCAAGATTGCGGCCTGACGGGGCGAGCGCAGCCAAAGATGGCGGTGCTCCATGAGGAAATCGACGCCATGCTCTTTCGGCGAAATGGGATAAGGATCGTCCGGATTGACGCGCTGCAAAACCTGCGCGTTGCTAACGTCGAGTTCGTAGCCGCCGGGGGCGCGTTTGTCGGCGCGCACCTTGCCGGTCACGATCACGCTGGACTCCTGGGTCAGGCCCTTGATCGAGTCGAACAGTTCAGGCGAGACGGCATTCTTGGCGACAACGCCCTGGATGACGCCGCTGCCGTCGCGAAAGATGGGGAACAGTAGTTTGCCGCTCTCGCGCAAGTTGTAGAGCCAGCCACGAAGGGTGACGGTCTGGCCTTCGTGCTGGCCGATTTCGCGGATCGTGGTTACGGGTGTTTCCAGTTTTTCCGATAGTTCCATGAGTCCCTAATCTCGTACGTAATTTCGAAGATACATGCCCCGAGGACAAGCTCCTAGAAATCCGGAAAGCAGGTCTCTTGTATCTTATCTTGGACTGCCCGCAGGCGGCGAGTTCGTCCGCCGAGAAATGTCTTTTCGCGGGTGATGCTGAGGGCTGGAGATTTTCTAATAGGGAAGGGCAGAAAGGATGCGAATCTTACGAATCGGTGGGCGCCAGCTCTGACTCCAGCATTCCCATCTCTTGCAGGAGCTTGTAAGTGCGGTCGGCTTCGACCCGATCGACGAGACTTAGCGCGAAGCCGACGTGGACCATCACGTAGTCGCCCAGCCCGGCCTCGGGAACAAAGTCCAGGGAAACTTGGCGCACGATCCCGCCGAACTGCACACGGGCGGCCCGCATGGCGCCCTGCATTTCGATTTCAAGGATTTTTCCGGGTATGGCGAGGCACACAGCAGCTATCCTCGGCAACCAGTAAAACACCGCTTGTTACAGGAGGCTGTGACCAGCGACACACCTCAACGTGATGATCACTGGGCCCGCCGCTCAAGGGGTGGCTTTTTTCAGGTGCAGCGCACACCCACCTGTGACGATCGTTGCTGCGAGTTAGACTGTGCCCAAATCCGCACCCAGCAAGGGTTTCAGGAAAACAAGCGACCGAGCCCTTAGTCCGCCTCAGCCCTCGAACGTACGTTCGCTCACGACGATACGTGACCTAGGTCACTGACCCTGTGTGCGGGTTCGACGGATAAGTAACAGCACGTTTGCAACTGCGGCGCGCCGGGCCCAACGGCTTCCGTTTGCTGACGCACGTCAAACACGCCGAGAGTGGCTTGTGAAAGTTCCCCTGACCGCCGTCTGCAAGAACTTGCCAGATCTGGCCCACGCGAAAAAGTTATCGCCGGAGACCTGCTTCCAGGATTGGAAGCGGAGCGTTTTCGGCTGGAGGGTCTTGGCTTTTGAAGCGCAGCGCTGGGCACAAGTGACAACAGGGATGGTGAAGCAGGGCAAGGAAGCTTGGTTCTAGTCCATATCGAACGCAGTAATAAGAGATCGTGGGAAACGAAAACGGAGCAGCAACCAATTCAAGGCTATAAGGGAGGCACAGTATGGCAGCTCGACTTGCCGAAGAATGGTTCGCCATATGCGGAGGTTGCGAGGTAACCATCCTCGACATCGGTGAACCGCTCCTCGACGTACTGAAGCAAGTGGAAATCGTGCACATGCCAGTCCTGATGGACCACAAGCTCTTTGGTCAGACTGGCGAAGGTACGGAGATGGAAATTCCCGCCGCGGATGTCGGACTTATATCGGGAGGAATCCGCAGCGAGGAGCACAAGAAACTGGCGCAGGAGATGCGCAAGAAGTGCAAGATCCTGATCTCTCTGGGTTCTTGTGCCTGCTTTGGCGGCATACCCGCCCTCGCCAACCAGTTCAGCACGCAAGAATTGCTGGAGAAGGTGTATCGCGACAGCGTTACCACCGAGAAAGATGGCATACCCAACGAGCAGATTCCCGCGCTTACCGATCGGGTGTATGCCGTCCACGAGGTGGTGCCGGTGGATGCCTATTTGCCGGGATGTCCAACCACGCCGGAGATGGTGGCGGGAGCGCTGGTTGCACTTCTGGAAGGCAAACCGTTGCCCGCGCTGGCGACGAAGAGCGTTTGCGATGAGTGTCCCACCAAGCGCGAAAAGAAGGCGGTCTCGACGCTAAAGCGCCGACTGGAAGCGCCGGACTTCGTGCCGGGAGCGCCGCTGAGCGAAATGCGCTGCCTGATGGAGCAAGGAATCCTGTGCCTGGGGCCGGCGACGCGCGCCGGCTGCGGTGGCAGTGACGGTAACCCGCGCTGCATCCGCGCCTACATGCCCTGTGAGGGTTGCTTTGGCCCGATATCGGACAAAGCCAATCCCATGGTGGACATGATGGGAGCACTCTCCTCTATCGGTCTCGACCCCAAGCAGATTCCGGACCGGGCCGCAACCTTCAACCGTTTTGCTGGCGCCGGCCGTCTGCGGCCGCTGCCCCGGAGGTGATCCATGTCAAAGACACTGGTCATACAACCTGTCACCCGCATCGAGGGCCACGCCAAGATAACCATTCAGCTCAACGATGCCGGCAACGTGGACACCGCCCGGGTGAACGTCATTGAACTGCGCGGCTTCGAAAAATTCTGCCTGGGCCGTCCGGTAGAAGACATGCCGCGCATCACGCCGCGCATTTGCGGGGTCTGTCCGTGGTCGCATCACCTGGCCTCGGCCAAGGCTTGCGACGCGGTCTTCGGAGTCGAGCCGCCCCCGGCTGGCAAGAAGTTGCGCGAGCTGTGCAACAGCATTGCCTTCATGGAAGAGCACATCCTGCACTTCTACTTTCTGGCGGGAGCCGATTTCCTGCTGGGACCGGATGCGCCTTATTCGGTCCGCAATGTCATAGGAGTGTTGCAGGCAGCTCCGGATATTGCCCGACAAGTGGTAAAGGTACGCCACATGTGTGCCAAGATGCTGGAAGTCCTGGCGGGCAAGGCGATTCATCCCCAGGCGGCGGTTCCTGGCGGATTCAGCAAACCGTTGGCTGCTGGGGAGCGCGATCAGTTGCGCAAGCAGGCCGATGAGGCGCTGGAACTGGCCAAGTTCTCCATTGCTTTTGCCAAGGAGAATGTCTTCCCCAAATACCTCGACGTGGTGAAGTCGCTGGGAGTTATCACTACCGGTTTCATCGGCACTGTCAAGGAAGATGGCGCGCTGAACCTCTACGACGGAAAGCTTCGCCTGATGACGCCAACCGGCGCATACCAGGACTTTCCGTATGACCGCTATACGGAGTTCATCTCCGAGCACATCGAGCCGTGGAGCTACTTGAAGTTCCCCTATGCCAAACAATGGGGCGAAGGTTTCTCCATGGATGCGGAAAACCCCAAGGGCGTGTATCGCGCCAACACGCTGGCGCGCATCAACACCTGCGACTATATCGACACACCGCTGGCGCAGACCGAACTGGAGGAGTTTCGCGCCAAGTTCGGGCGGCCCGCACAGCTCACCCTGCTCTATCACTGGGCGCGGCTGATCGAGTTGCTCTACAACGCCGAAAATACCGTCCGTTTGCTGGACGATCCCGAGATCACCAGCACCGAGACGCGGGTGAAGGTTACGCCGCGGGCAGCGCGAGGCGTGGGCGTCACCGAAGCGCCGCGCGGCACGCTCATCCACGACTACACCACCGATGCCGACGGTTTGATCACCAATGTCAACCTGATTGTGGGCACCACCCACAACAACGCTCCTATCAATATGTCGGTCACGCAAGCCGCCAAGAGTTTGATCCATAACGGCGTGTACGACCAGGGAGTGCTGAACACAGTGGAAATGTCGATCCGCGCCTACGACCCATGCTTCTCCTGCGCGACCCACCGGCTGGATGGAAAGCTGTCGGTCAAACTGGATATCTTCAGCGCGGACGGCAAATTGCTTGACTCGCTTGCCAACTGAAGGCAGCGAAAGAGGAGATAGCACATGCGGGAGATCGATCCATGCGATCTTCCCGAGTTCTGCCGGAAGCCGACCCTGGTGCTCGGCTGCGGGAATATTCTGTTTGGAGATGACGGCTTCGGGTGCGCGGTAGTTGACTATCTCGAGTCACACTACCCAGTGCCCGAAGCGGTTTGCTTGCTGGACGTGGGCACGGGCGTGCGCAAGCTGTTATTCACTCTCTGCCTGAGTTCCGCGCGTCCACAGCGATTGCTAATCCTGGACGCAATCGATGCCGGGCGCACTCAGGGCGAGATATTCGAGATCGATCCTGCCGAGATCCCCTTCGTCAAACTGGACGATTTCTCGCTACACCAGTTGCCCACCTCCAACCTGCTGCGCGAGTTGCAAGAAAGTTGCGGGGTCGAGGTACGTGTGCTGGCCTGCCAGACGGGGCCACTGCCGGAGCAGATCTCCCAAGGTTTCTCGAAAGCCGTCAGCGACGCCGTGCCGCAAGCGGCGGAGTGGCTGGTGCGCGAGTATTTTCCCCGTGCCACAGCCCCACGAGGAGAGCTATGCCAATGCCAAGCCAGCGCGTAACTTTGCGTCGGAGTTTGAATCTATGAGCCCAAATCTCTCCGTTATCCGCGATGGAAAGAAGTTCATGTGGGACGGGCGCCCCTACGCCAGCTCGGAGGAAGCCCTCCACGCGGGAGAGGCGTATCGAAACGACAAGTTTGAGGTCTGCGTAGTGGAAGAAGAAGGACAATTTCTGGTTTACGCGCGGAGAGTAGTGAACGCAGTTGCGGTGACGACGCAATAGCTGCACCTCCGCAAGCAAGGTGATCTATGGCAGTGGAAACACTTTCGGTTTGCGATCCCACGTTGTTGGCCGACATCCGGAGGTATGGAAAGTTCGATCCTACGGGCTGCTACCAATGCGGGAGTTGCACGCTCACCTGCGATCTGGTCGACGATACTGTGACCTTTCCCCGCAGGAGCATTCGCTATGCCCTGCTGGGACTGAGACAGCCGCTGGTCCAAAGCCTGGATCCATGGGTCTGCCATGACTGTGGCGAGTGCTCTATTGCCTGTCCGCGTCAAGCAGAACCCAGAATTTCCATGCTCACGCTGCGGCGCTTCCTGAGCGCGCAGTACGACTGGACGGGCATCGCTCCCACGCTGCTCCAGTCCACGGCGTGGTACGTGGGTTCCTTGATCTTCGTCGCCGCACTCACCTTTCTGCTGATCCTCGGCTATCACCTGTGGTACGTGAAGATGCCGGCCACGCAGCTTGTCACCACGCCGCTTGGCTTGGAGCACATGTTCCCGCTGATGACCTACTACACGTTGACGGTGATCTTGGTTCCACTATTGTTATTGCTATCGCGTGTCCTGCGTATCTGGCGACTCACCATGAGTGCAGAAGAGCGGGCGCATATTCCATTCTCTGCCTATGTGGCCGAGTTCGGGACCTACGTGGACCAGTCGGTGACGCACTCCCTGATGCGGAAGTGCCCAGACCGGGGCCGGTGGCTCGGCCATTGGGGACTGGCCCTGGGCACGGTGATGATGCTCACCATCAAGGTGTTCGGACTGAAGTGGTTTCAAACCGACAACCTATATCCCTTCTACAATCCCCAGCGGTGGCTCGGATACCTGGCGACGGGTCTCATCCTCTACGGCATGGGAGAGATTTTTCTAGGCCGGCTGCGGGCACAGAAGGAGATCTACAAAGAGACTCGGTTTCAGGACCTGGCCTTTCCCATCTTGCTGGTGTTGACGGTGCTCAGCGGTCTGGCGGCACACATTTTCCGCTATGCCGGCTTTGGGCTCACCTGTCATTTGCTGTACGCCCTGCACATTGTCATCGCCACGCCCATGCTGCTGGTGGAGATGTCGTTTGGCAAGTGGGCCCACATGGTTTATCGACCGCTAGCCCTGTATTTCCTGGCGGTCAGGCAGAGAGCCGGGCGGCAAGCGCCGGCAGCGGAGGTGGTCCCCCATGCCGTCTAACGATCCCAAGACCCCACCCGTGGGCGCTGCCCTGGTTGTAGGAGGCGGTATCGGCGGCATGCAGGCCGCCCTCGATCTGGCCAACGGGGGCATCAAGGTGTATTTGTCCGAGCGCGGCGCTGCCATTGGCGGGGTCATGGCGCAGCTCGACAAAACTTTTCCCACCAACGATTGCGCGATGTGCACCATGGCGCCGCGCCTGGTCGAGATCGGCAAGCACAAGGACATCGAAATCCTCACCTTGAGTGAGGTGGAACACGTCGATGGGATGCCGGGAAATTTCACGATCCGGATTAAGCAGCAGCCACGCTTTGTGATCTCGTCGAAATGCACGGGCTGCGGCGCTTGCACGACAATTTGTCCAGTGACGCTGTCGTCCGAGTTCGATCATGGGTTGGGAGAGCGGAAGGCAATCTACCGGCCCTTCCCACAGGCCGTTCCTAACATCTTCACGATCTCTCGCCGCGGGGCCGCTCCCTGCCAGGCTGCATGCCCGGTTCATCAGGACGGACAGGGATACGTGACCCTGATCGCGCAACAGCGCTTTGACGAGGCGCTCCAGGTCATTCTGCGCGATAACCCGCTCCCCTCCATATGTGGACGGGTCTGCACACATCCCTGTACCGCCGCGTGTACGCGCGCTGGGGTGGACGATCCGCTGAATCTGCCGGCGTTGAAACGCTTCATCACGGACTATCATCCCGACTACAAGCTACCGGAACCCACCGTTCCAGACCGTCCGGAAAGAGTTGCCATCATTGGCTCCGGCCCGGCCGGATTGGTCTGTGCCTATCGGCTTCGGCAACAAGGCTATCGCCCAACCATCTTCGAGGCGCTCTCCACCGCCGGCGGAATGCTAGCCGTGGGAATCCCTTCGTTCCGCTTGCCGCGCCGATTGCTGAATGCTGAAGTGGACAGGATCCGTGCCATCGGTATCGAGATCAGGCTGGACACGGCGGTAGGCCGCAGCCTCGCCTTCGACGACCTACGAAAGAACTTTGCCGCCGTCTTCATTGCCATCGGCGCTCACGTCGAACGGAAACTGCGTGTTCCCGGAGAAGACCTGGCTGGCGTGACCGGGGGCGTGGAGTTCCTGCGCCGAGTGAATCTCGGACAGCCGGTGGCGCCCGGCCAGCATGTGCTCGTGGTTGGCGGTGGAAACTCCGCTCTCGACGCGGCACGCACCGCGCTTCGTTGCGGAGCAGGGGACGTTACGATCGCATATCGCCGTACCCGCCCAGAGATGCCTGCCGATCCGCGTGAGGTCGAGGACGCGGAGCGCGAAGGTATCAAATTGATGTTTCTCGTCGCCCCCAAGTCTTTCAAGGCCGGGGCGGGCGGCCGCGTGGCCTGTCTTGAGTGCCTGAAGATGAAACTCGGCCCACCGGATGCCAGCGGACGACCTGCTCCCGAAGCGATTCCCGGCTCCGAATTTGTTCTGCCGTGTGACGCAGTCATCGTCACTATCGGCCAGTCCCCCGATGTGGGCGCTTTAGGAGAGCGCCTGGGTCTTGAAACCACGAAGTGGGGAACTCTCACCGCCGATCCGATGACGCTCGAAACCAAACTGCCGGGTGTCTTCGCCGGTGGCGACTGCGTGACCGGTCCCGACGTGGTGGTGAACGCCAAGCTCGCCGGCAAGAAAGCTGCAATATCCATCGATCGCTGGCTCAATCACCAGGACCTGCGCGCCGGTCGCGAGTTGGAAGGGCCCTATCGAACCGAATACGCCGTGGACACGACTGGGGTGCTGATGCAACGCACGGTCCCAGTACAAGCCCTCGACCCCGCGACCCGTGGAAGAACGTTTGCCGAGGTACACGCCGGCTACACGGTGGAAGAAGCGGTTGCCGAGGCCAAACGCTGTCTTGCCTGCGGGGTCTGCTGCGATTGTCATCTCTGCGAGACCGCCTGCGAGGCCCACGCGATCGACTACCTGCAAACAGAAAAGGATCTTGAGCTGAACGTAGGGGCTGTCGTCCTCGCGCCGGGATACGAGATCTTCGATGCCCGGTTGAAGAAAGACCTGGGTTATGGCCGCTTTCCGAATGTGCTCACGGCCCTGGAGTTCGAGCGGATTCTGTCCGCCTCGGGGCCCTACTCCGGTCATGTCTTCCGCCCCTTCGACCGGCAGGAGCCGAAGCGGATCGCCTTCCTGCAGTGCGTTGGATCGCGCGATTTCGAGCACGACTACTGTTCGTCCGTCTGCTGTATGTATGCCACCAAAGAAGCCATCATCGCCAAAGAGCATCTTGGAGAAAGTCTGCAATGCGACATCTTCTTCATGGACCTGCGCGCCTTCGGCAAGGGCTTCGAGCAGTATTACCACCGGGCGCAAGATCTCGGTGTGCGCTATATCCGTTCTCGCGTGCCGAAAATCGAGGAAGTCCCAGACAGCCGAAATTTGATCGTTCAATATCTGGGTGAAAACGACAAAAAGCTGTCCCAGGAGTACGACCTGGTCGTCCTGTCGGTGGGCATGCAACCTCCGAAGGATGTTAAGGTCCTTGCCGACCGCTTCGGAATTGCGCTCAACGAATTCAATTTTTGCGGGACCTCCGCATTCCAGCCTGCGGAATCGTCTCGTCAAGGAATTTACGTCGCCGGGCCGTTTGTCGAACCCAAAGACATTCCGGAAACTGTGATGCAGGCTTCGGCAGCGGCAGCCGAGGTGCTCTCGCTTTTAAAGGATGCCAGAGGCACGCTGATCACGCCCAAGCTCTACCCACCCGAAAAAGATGTGAAGGGACAAGAGCCTCGCATCGGAGTCTTTGTCTGCCACTGCGGGACCAATATCGCCGGCGTGGTCGATGTCCCGAACGTCGTGGAATATGCGAAAACGCTGTCCAACGTGGTGTACGCGGAGAATAATCTCTATACCTGTTCCAACGATGCCCAGGATCGGATCAAGGAGAAGATCGCGGAACACGATCTGAACCGGGTAGTGGTGGCCTCCTGCACCCCGCGAACCCACGAGCCGCTCTTCCGCAACACGATGGCCGAAGCTGGACTCAATCCCTATCTCTTTGAGATGGCCAACATCCGCGACCAGTGCTCCTGGGTGCACATGCATGAGCCGGAAATGGCCACGCAGAAGTCAAGGGACCTACTCAGAATGGCCGTGGCCAAGTCTCGCCTGTTACAGCCGCTGCAGCGACAGCGGATCAGAATCCAAAAATCCGCGCTGGTCATTGGTGGCGGGATCTCGGGCATGACTGCCGCTTTGACGCTGGCCCGCCAAGGCTCCGACGTGTATCTGGTGGAGAAAGAGAATGAGCTTGGCGGTAATCTGCGGCACCTCCATTACTTACTCAACGGAGAAAGACCACAGGAAGAATTAGCGCGTCTGCGCGACGAAGTTCAACACAACAGCAGAATCCGTCTGTTTACTGGCGCAATCATCGAAAACATCGAAGGCTCCATCGGCAATTTCAAAACCAGAATCTCAACTCGCGGCGAGACCACCGAAGTCGAGCACGGGGTCGTAATCGTAGCCACGGGCGCGAAGCAGTACCAGCCAAAAGAATACTTGTATGGACACGACGATGGTGTCATCACGCAGCGCCGGCTCGAAGCACGCCTTGCCTTCGGGAACGGCTTCCTGGCCGGGGCAGCGAATCGGCCAGCAAAAACCATTGTCATGATCCAGTGCGTGGGATCGCGAGACGCCGATCATCCCTACTGTTCCCGGGTATGTTGCGCCGACGCCATCAAGAATGCCCTGCGCATAAAGACGCTCTCCCCCGAGACGAACGTGTACGTTCTTTACCGTGACGTCCGCACCTACGGCTTCAAAGAGAGCTACTACACCAAGGCACGCCAGCAGGGCGTCGTCTTTGTGCGCTATGACGAAGACCGCAAACCCGAGGTATCGCGGAACTCCCATGCGCTCGAGGTCACCGTCTTCGACCAAACCCTGGGCATGCCGATGTTGATCCGGGCCGACCTGGTGGTTCTGTCGGCGGGCATTCATCCCAATGAAGAGAATCGCACCCTCGCACAGTTCCTCAAGGTCCCGTTGAACAGCGAGGGCTTCTTCCTCGAAGCCCACATGAAGCTGCGCCCGGTGGACTTCATGACCGACGGCGTCTTTTTGTGTGGGCTGGCGCATTCTCCGAAGGGGCTTGATGAATGCATCCTGCAGGCCCAGGCGGCATCGGCGCGAGCAGCCGCCGTCCTCGGTCAGGACAGCCTCGAACTGGGGGCGAACATCTCGCAGGTGGTGGACGAGAGCTGCGATGGCTGCGCCTACTGCGTGGACACATGTCCCTTCAAGGCGATCACCCTGGTCGAATACATGTGGCAGGGGTCGGTTAAGAAGGTCGTCGAGACCAACGAAAGCACCTGCAAAGGCTGCGGATGCTGCCAGGCGACCTGTCCCAAGAACGGCATCTTCGTCCGGGGATTCACCCTCGATCAAATCCGAGCCCAGATTGAGGCGGCCCTGGAGGTAGCGTGATGGAAGATAACTTTCGACCTTTGATCCTGGCTTTCTGCTGCAACTGGTGCTCGTATGCCGGCGCCGATTTGGCCGGTGTCTCGCGCATCCAGTACCCGCCCAGCATCCGCATGATTCGCGTGATGTGCTCGGGTATGGTCCATCCCAACCTGGTGATCGAGGCGCTGACCAAGGGCGCCGACGGCGTTCTCATGTGCGGCTGTCATCCCGGCGACTGCCACTATCAGGAGGGCAACCTGAAGGCCGAGAAAAGGGCCGACGCTCTCCGCTTGATGCTGGCCGATTTCGGACTCGAAGAAGAGCGCTTTCGCCTGGAATGGGTTTCGGCGGCGGAAGGCCCACGATTCGCCCAAGTAGTGAGCAGCTTTACCGAGCAAGTGCAGAAGCTCGGCCCCAGTCCGTACAAGTCATAAGAACTGGTTCGTCCTCAACATCGACCTGAGGCGCCAACCCTGGACCGCTACAGTTACGCGCCTGCGCCGCAGGTTCACGCCTCACATTGCGAAGTGATGAGGCTCACTGCGCCCTTGTTTATAGGGTCCATACTGGAGTTGTTTATGGCTGCCCATAGCCCGGCATGGGAACAAAACCTGTGCCGCTTGCGATGGCCATTGGCGAGCTTTCCCAGCGCCTTGCGCCTTGGCACTTGCGGCTGGCAGCATGTCCGCATCGGAGGTGTCAGCAATGCCGACCGTCATTGAACCGAAAGCCAACAAGGATGCAAAAGCGCAACCCGTTCCCCCCGTCTCCAACGAACCCGAGCTGTTTGCCGCGGAAGTCGCGATGGAGGGCAAGAGCTCCGGCTTCATGCCGCTAGTGTTGATTGCCGGATTGATCCTGGTGGTTGGCGGAACCATTTTCTATTTTGTGAAAGGCGCGCGCGACGTTCTTACCGTACCGCTCGCAACCAGCACGGTCACCAGGATATTGGACCAGCAGGGTCCAGCGACCATCCGCTTCAGCACCGGGACCGTAGTCTCCACCGTCAACGAGAAGCCGCAGGATCCGCACTACAAGCTGCTGGCCAAGACCGGCGTCATTGTGACCAAGCCGAAGGCGAAGGGCTCCAGTTCGTTGATCGTCGCCCTGACACCCGCGGGCGAGAAGTTGTTCAGCACCATCAAGGGTGTGGAGAAGGCGAGCAATCGCGACGGGACAGTTACGTACGTGGTTCCGCTGGCGGAGCGCAAGCTGGTGGACGTGGCCAAGGTCACCATGATCAAACCGCATCTGGCTCGGGTAGAATATTCCTGGAAGTGGGACCCCAATCGCCTTGGGACTGAGTTTGACGCTTCCGGCAGCCTGGTAAAGAGCTTTTCCGGTTGGGACCGCGCCACTCTCATCAAGACCTACGGCGCAGATTTTTATGGCGCGCCGCCAACCAAGGCCAGCATTGTTCTGATGGAAATAGATAACGGCACCTGGAAGCCCTACGTGGAGTAGGCTGCGACGGAATGTTCTTGCAGGGAGGGGCATTCAGCCCTCCCTTTCTTATTTCCCTACCTCGGCAAAGCGCGATCGCTCAGTAATGCACGAAGTGCAGCCACAGCAGACCGATCGCCAGCGTGATCAGGGTCACCGGCACACCGATTTTCATGTACTCAACGAAGCTGATGTGAGCTTCGGCCCGGGCTTTTTCCACCACGATAATATTGGCCACCGAACCGGTGATGGTCAGATTACCCGCCAGCGTGCTGGACATTGCCAGCAAGAGCCATGCACTGCGCGCATCGTGAAACTGCGGTACCAGCCCCTTCAACAACATCACGGTCGGCACGTTGCTCACGATGTTCGACAGCAACGTCACGACCGCCGCGAAGATCACAGTGTTGTGCAAGTTCAGGCGCTCGGCAGTAGTGAGTAGTTCCTGCGTTATTCCGGCTTGCTCGGCTCCGCCGAGAATCAAGAACAGGCCCAGAAACAGCATCAGCAGCGACCAATCGACATCGCTGTAGATCGCTTTTGGCTCCCGGTGGCGCTGCACCAGCAACAGCGCGCCTCCAGCGGCGGCGACCAGTGGCGGCGAAAATCCCAACAGAAACCCGGCCAATACAGCGAGCGTCACCGTCAGCGGCCATGCCAGATGGGTTTCGGGTAGCTGATTCTGCAGCACTGTTTTGTCAGGTAAGGGTTGTGGGCCTGCGGTATCGCTCCGTAGGTGGATCCAGTGGAGCAGCGCCCAATCCACGAACAGGCCAATGAGCGCCACGGGTCCAAGATGTGCCACGAAGTGGCGATAGGAAATGCCTGACACCGACCCGATCAAGATGTTTTGCGGATTGCCGGTGATGGTGGCCGCGCTGCCGATGTTGGAGGCCGTCGCCAAGCCGAGCAGATAAGGCAGCGGCTGGAGCTTCATGCGTTTACAAATACCCAAGATCAGCGGAGCCATCACCAGGCAGACCACGTCATTCACCAGAAACGCCGACAGGATGCCGCTGGTGAAGATGACGCCCGGCAGAAGGTGTTGCGGTGAGAGATGCTCGATCACCAGGTACGACACCCACTGGAAAAAACCGGCCAGGTGCAGGCTGGCGACAATCAGCATCATGGAGAAGAGCAACACCAGGGTCGAGAAATCGATGCTGGCGATGGCCTGCGCTGGCGTAAAAACGCGGAAGACAAACATGAGCACCGCGCCGATGATTGCCATCGCCGGCCGGTCGATCTTGGTGCCCGGCAGGCGGCCAACCGCGAACACGAGGTAGCTCATCAGGAGGATCGTCCACGCGATAAGCATGTGTCCGTGCGAGAGCGCCTGCGTAATGGCCACGATCATCTGGCTGCGGTCCTCATTAACCGTTCAATCGCGGCGGGCTTGTCGGCCGGGGTTGCTCTCAGGCAAGGTGGAAGCGGCGGCGCGATTGTGGTTTCGATTGACAATTTTTTCGTGAGCGGTCACTCTCATGCCGCCAGCGATCAAAACTTTATAACAGAAAGAAGACGTCCTCCTATGACTCGCATTGCGATCGTCGTCTCGGTTTTGCTGCTTTTCTCTTTGATGCTCGTCGCGCAACCACCGCAATCGCCAGGCGCCCAGCAGAAGAACGCTTCCTCGGTTGTGGTTATCACGGACCAGGACAATGGAAAAGATATTGACCTTCCCGCAGGCGGCACCCTGGTGATCCGGCTGAACAGCAACCCGTCAACTGGGTACAGTTGGGCGATCAAAGGCGATCCTTCGCCTCTCAGACTGGTGAAGAGTTCCACGAAGAAGAATGGCCAAAACAGCCATGTCGTGGGCGCGCCGGTCACGCAGGAGTTCCGGCTGAGGGCCGTTTCCGCGGGGATGGCATCGCTCACCTTGGAATACCGCCGGCCATGGGAACACGACGTGGCTCCGGTGAAGACGTTCCAGGTCAGGGTGAAGGCGCGCTGAAGCCGAAGCGGGCCGGGCAAGTGAGCTTGCCGGCCCATTTTCGGGGCCCCTGACATCGGATTTCCCCATGTTCGCGCGTCACAAACAAGTGTGACTTTGGTCGTTGCCGATCTGCGGGAAAGAGTTAGAATAGAGTTGGAATTGAAAATGATTTTCAACTTCATATTCGGCCGTCATAAGAAACAACCTAAGCGCCCGGCCAGCGCCCTCGCCGATCTGCGCGTCGGCGAGAAAGCCATTCTCGCCGATTTGGAACTCTCTCCTCCGGTAGCCGAACATCTCATGAACCTGGGTTTCGTGCCCGGCCTGGAAGTCACGGTGGCGCGCAGCAGCCCGGGTGGCGATCCCCGAGTGTACCGGGTGGAAGGCACCGAAGTTGCCATGCGCCGCGATCTGTCGCGCCACATCCACGTAGAACTGGCTGGGGCGCCCGTGTTCGGAGACTAAACGCATGGGAGCCTCGACCATGAGCTGCCATGCGGTGGCGCGGCCCAGGGACGAATCCCTCAGCACGTCGTATCGCACGGTGGCGGTCGTTGGCCCTCCCAATTCCGGCAAGACCACCCTCTTCAACCGGCTCACCCGTCTGCGCCAGAAAGTCGGTAATTTCCCTGGCGTCACCGTCGAACACCACACCGGATACGTGCGCGATCTGGAAGGCCATGAGGTCGCGCTGATCGATCTGCCCGGCGTCTACAGTCTGACTCCCAAGTCCGAAGATGAAAAGGTAGCGGTCGATGTCCTGACCGGACAGATGCCGGGCACGCCACGCCCGGACGCGATCATCGTGGTTTTGAATTCCACCAACCTGCATAGCCATCTGGTATTGGCGGGCCGCGTCATCGCGCTGGGCTTGCCGACGCTGGTGTTGCTGAACATGGCCGACGAACTGCGTAAGCAGGGCGGCCATGTGGACGTGCTGTCGTTAGCGCGCCAGTTGGGCACGCCCGTGGCGCTGGTCAGCGCTATTACAGGCGAAGGCATTGTCGCGGTGCAGAATTTTCTGTCCGCTGCAACCGCCAGCCCCGAGCCCTTGGAACTGCCCGTAGTGGGAAGCACGCGCGGTTATCGCGAGTGGGCAGTGAAGGTCGGCACCAATGCCAAGTACCACCGTCCGGCAACTCCGGTTTGGACGCAGCGGCTCGACTCCATATTCCTGCACCGCACTTGGGGCGCGATTATCTTTGGCGTGGTCGTCATCGGCGTTTTTCAGACCATCTTCGCGATTGGCCAGCCGCTCTCGAACCTGCTGCAGCATTTCCTCGATGCCAGTGCCTTGCAAATTAGCAATCATCTGCCGCACGGGATGTTGAGCTCGCTGATCGTGAACGGCGTGTGGAAGGGGACCGGTTCAGTGCTGGTCTTCCTGCCGCAGATTCTGCTGCTGTTTTTGGTCATCGGCATTCTCGAAGACTCCGGATATCTTTCGCGCGCCGCGGTCATCGCCGACCGCACCATGTCGCGGGTTGGCCTGAATGGCAAGAGCTTTATACCGCTGCTGTCCGCGTATGCCTGCGCGGTGCCGGCCATCATGGCGACGCGCACCATCGAGAACAAGCGCGATCGCATTGCAACCATCCTGATCGCGCCGTTCATGACCTGCTCGGCGCGCTTGCCGGTTTACACCATGGTAATCGCGGCGTTCCTGCCCAACCGGCCCGTGCTCGGCGTCTTCCTGGGAACGCGAGCGCTGGCGATGCTGGGGCTGTACGTTCTCGGGTTCCTGATGGCGGTGTTCACGGCGCGGCTGCTGAAGTCGTCGGTTCTGAAGAGCAAGGACGCACCCTTCATTCTGGAGATGCCGCCTTATCGCTGGCCCACGCTTGTGTCCCTGGGATTGCGGCTGGTGGATCGCGGCAAAGCATTCCTCTATCGCGCGGGCACGGTGATCATGCTGGTTTCGCTGCTGCTGTGGGCGGCGACCAACTTCCCCATGCATCATGGGCAACCGCCCGCGGTGCAAGACAGCGTGGTTGCGTGGGTGGGTCACGCCATCGAACCTGCCATCCGTCCCCTGGGGTTCGATTGGAAAATCGGAGTTGGACTGCTGACCTCCATCGCTGCGCGCGAGGTGATTATCGCCACGCTCGGCACCTTGAACGGAATCGATCCCCAATCCCACGCTGTTGATTTGCAGGCGGCGCTGAAGCATGAGCTGACACCCGCGGGCGCCGTCGCCCTGCTCGTCTTCTTCGCGTTCGCCATGCAATGCATGTCCACCATTGCCGTGGTGCGTCGCGAAACCAACGGATGGAAGTGGCCGGTGCTGCAGTTCGGCTATATGACCGTCGTCGCCTATGTTGCCGCGTTCGCGGCCTACAATATCGTCGGGCACTTCGTTCACTGAGTTATGACCTCCGCAAGCTAGAAAGTTCCTTCACCAGCCCCGGCAACACTTCTCCTGCCTTGCCCAGCACCACCTCATCGAAGAACTTGCCGTTGGCCGGCTCTTCCGGTCCGATGTAGAGGGCGCGGGCGCGATTGATGCGGGCCATGCGTACGAAGCTGGCCGCCGGCTCGACCACGCCCGAGGTCCCAACGGTCAACAGCATGGTGCACACCCTGAGCTGCTCGAAGATGCGATCCATGGCAAAGGGCACCTCGCCGAACCAGCAGATGTGTGGTCGCAGCAGCGCGCCGCATTGCGGGCAGCTGGGAATTTCCGCTCGCGACAGATACAGACGCTCGTCGTCAAAAGGCGAACTGCGGCAGGTTTCGCGCGAGCAGCGCGTCTGCATCAGGCGGCCATGCATGTGAACGAGGCGCTGCGAGCCGGCTTGTTCGTGCAGGGAATCGACGTTCTGCGTGCAAAGAAAGCAGCGCTCATCCAGGGCACGCTCCAGTTCCGCTAGCGCGCGGTGAGCGGGATTGGGAGCCACCGTTGCCGCCCGCTTGCGCCGCTCGGAATAAAACTGCCACACCAGTTCGGGATTGGCGTGGAAAGCTTCGGGCGTGGCTACTTCTTCCACGCGATGTCCGCGCCAAAGTCCATCGGCGCCGCGAAAGGTCGGAAGTCCGCTTTCGGCGCTGACGCCGGCGCCGGTCAGCACGAACACGCGGTCCTGCGATGTCAGCGGTTGAGTCATCGTCCTTACTTAAGTGTCGGTTGCTGGCCACGCTTGAGCTACTCGTCGAAAAATATGATCGCAGCAGTGCCCGACGATGCTGCGATGTGCCCCACTTGGTTACATCATCCTATCTCGTTTCTATATACTGAGTGGTTCGGTCGCCATCGGTTTTCGGGTCTGAGAAACCGGCGGTAGCATCCGTCCCGGCCGCCAGGGAATCTATAACTTATACATCCGACACGCAAAGGCCGAGGCTACAGGTCGCGGGAGCCCGGCCAGAGAGTTTGTCATCCTTGTCCACCCTAACGATATCGAGCCAGACCACCAGCGTTGACAGCGAGAAGCTGGAGCGCGTCATGGACGCCTTCCGCCGCTGGGGCTACTTGCAAGCCAATCTCGATCCCCTGGGGTACTTCGGCCCGCTCTCGCATCCTGAGTTGGACATCTCCGGCGAGGGCGTCGATCTGGCGCGCCGTATCTACTGCGGCAGCATCGGTGTCGAGTTCATGCACATCCCTGATCCGGAGCGGCGCCAGTGGATTCAGGAGCGCATGGAGTCGCCGCAGCCGGAGCCGGTGGACCGCTCCAGAATTCTCGATCAACTGGTGCGCGCCGACATCTTCGAGCAGACCATTCACTCCCGCTACATCGGTACCAAGCGCTACTCGCTGGAGGGCAACACGGCGCTCATCCCGCTGCTGGACGAGATTCTGAACACAGCCTCGGTGCAAGGCGCTGAGCAAGCTGTGCTGGGGATGAGCCATCGCGGGCGCCTCAACGTCATCATCAACATCGTGAGCCGTCCGGCGGCGGAGATTTTCGCCGGATTCGAGGATGTCGATCCGCGAAGCGTGCTGGGCGGCGGCGACGTGAAATATCACATTGGCGCGACCGGGATCTTCACCGGCGCCAGTGGCGGTCAGGTGCGCATTCACCTGGTCTCCAATCCCAGCCATCTGGAAGCCGTCGATCCCGTGGCTGTGGGGCGCGCGCGCGCCAAACAGACGCGAATCGGGCGCGAAGGCAAGACCAAGATTCTGCCGGTCCTGATGCACGGAGACGCCGCTTTCGCGGGGCAGGGAATCACGGCGGAGACCTTGAATCTTGCCAACCTGCGCGGCTACACCGTCGGCGGCACGGTCCATATCATCGTCAACAATCTTATCGGTTTCACCACCAACCCGAACGACGCCTATTCGGGCCGCTTCTCGTCCGATCTTGCCAAGCGGCTGCCGATTCCAATCTTCCACGTCAACGGCGAGGACCCCGATGCGGTGGCGCGCGTCGGCCGCATGGCGCTCGAGTATCGCTACGACTTCGGTACGGACGTGGTGGTTGATCTCATCGGCTTCCGTCGCCACGGCCACTCCGAGGTGGACGACCCGACCATCACCCAGCCGATCCTGTATCGCAAGATCAAAGATCATCCTTTGCTGTATCAGATCTACGCCAGCAACGTCGGTCTGGATGCGCAACCGCACGTGGAGAAATTTCAGGCCGAACTTGATGCCGCCGAGAAGGCCGGCAAGAGCATGGTCAAGAAACCGACGATGCGTCAATTGCCCAGCTACTGGTCGCCATTTCACGGCGGCCCGTACAATCCCGCCGATGAAGTCGACACCGGGCTAACCGCCGATCGCGTGCACCAGATCACCGATGCCCTGGTGAAGTACCCCGAGGACTTCCACATCCATCCCAAGGTGCAAAAGCTGCTGGAGCAGCGCCGCGAGATGGGCTATGGCAAGCGGCCGCTGGATTTTGGCATGGCCGAGGCATTGGCGTTCGGGTCGCTGGCGCTGGAAAATGTGCCGATCCGCCTCAGCGGTCAGGACAGCCGCCGCGGCACCTTCAATCAGCGTCATTCCGTGTTGATCGACATTATTGACGAGAAGGAATACGTACCTTTGTGCCATCTGGCTCCGCAGCAGGCCCGGGTTGAGATCTACAATTCGGAACTTTCCGAGGCTGCGGTCATGGGTTTCGAATATGGATATGCGCGCGATTATCCGGAAACCCTGGTCGCTTGGGAAGCGCAGTTCGGTGACTTTGCCAATGGGGCGCAGACCATCATCGATCAATTCGTCGTCTCGGGTGAAGACAAGTGGGACCTGCTAAGTGGCTTGGTATTGCTATTGCCGCATGGTCACGAAGGCCAGGGGCCGGAGCACTCCAGCGCGCGCGTCGAGCGCTATCTGCAACTGTGCGCGCGCGACAACATGCAGGTCTGCCAGCCCTCGACGGCCGCACAGTACTTCCATGTGCTGCGCCGGCAGGTGTTACGCAAATGGCGCAAGCCGCTGATCTGCTTCACCCCGAAGAGCATGTTGCGCCATCCTGAAGCCGTGTCGCCCTTGAGCGAATTAGAGCGTCCGCGTTTCCTGAGCGTCATTCCCGATGAGACCGCTGTGGAAGCCAAACGCGTGTTGCTCTGCACCGGAAAGATCGGCCACGAATTGAGGATGGAGCGCAGAAGGTTGAAGATGCAGGGACCGGCGATCATTTCGCTGGAGCAGATGTATCCCTTCCCGGAAGACGAGCTTCGTGCGTTACTGAGCCGCTACAAGAATGCAGCCGAGTTTATCTGGGTGCAGGAAGAGCCGGCGAACATGGGAGCGCTTACTTTCGTTGCTCCTCGCCTGAAGCGAGTGGTTGGCCCCAAGTTACGAAGCATCAAGCGAGCGGCCAATGCGACCCCCGCAACGGGTTCAGCCAAGGCCCACGAACTGGAACAAAAGACCCTTCTCACGCTGGCGTTAGGCAGGGGAGAGTAAGCTCGCACCTGACAATCGACCTTGACTTGCCGCGGGCCCCTTCCGGCGAGTGCCAGTCCTCTCTGTCAGCGACCACGCTACCCGCGAAGACATCAGCGACCGGGACCTGGTTTGTTTACTACTGAGTTATATATCTAGACGATAGATAACTCATATATAAACACAAGAAACGAGTCGCCAAACCAGTTCTCTACAACTTTAGTTGTACGAAAGTGCGATCCCATCCGCACCAATTCTACGGAATCCAGAATGCCGGGCCGGATATTTCTACCAAATAGAATAGGCGCAAGGGTTGGATAGATGTAACTTGCTTGTAATCAATATGGATGCCGTGGCCACTCTCGTGCATAAAGGAATACGGGGAGAATCTCCATATTCCCCTTTTCTAAACAATTTTGGTGCGGAGAGTGCGATGAAACGAAACACATTAAAGTTCCTTTCTCTGCTTGCGATTTTGACCCTGTTCTCGGTCTGGGCCTTTGGCCAAGCCGAAACCGGGGCAATCAACGGCACGGTTACCGATAACACCGGTGCAGTCGTAGTAGGAGCCACGGTCACGGCGACTTCGATCGATACCGGACTGGTTCGTGCCACGACCACGAAGTCGGCCGGTGAATACACCATCACCAACCTGCCGCCGAAAACCTACGACTTGACCGTCGAAGCTCAAGGCTTCCGGAAATTTACCCAGCGTGTCAAGGTGGGTGTCGGCTCGATGAATGACGTTTCGGCAAAGCTTGGTGTGACCGCCGCCTCCACCACGGTGGAAGTGACCGGCTCTTCGGAAATGGCCACCGTCAATACCGAAAACCAGACCTTATCGCAGGTCATCGGCTCCAATCAGCTCGAAAATATGCCCACCCTGACTCGCAACCCGTATGACTTGGTTGGCACTTCTGGCAATGTGACCGAGGACAGCAACAGCGGTCGCGGAGCCGGCTATTCGATCAACGGCATGCGCTCGTCGGATACTGACATCCTGCTGGACGGGGGCGAGAACGTCGATTTGTTTACCGCTACGGTAGGCCAGAGCGTTCCGCTGGACTCGGTGCAGGAATTCAGCGTCCTGACTAACAACTTCACGGCCGAATATGGCCGCGCCGGCGGCGGCGTGGTGAACGTTGCCACCAAGTCCGGAACCAACGCCTTTCACGGAACGCTGTATGAATTCAACCGCGTATCGGCGCTTGCGGCCAACACCTACAACAACAATGCCCAGAAATTTGCTGCCTTCCAAAACGGCACCTGCGTCGTCGGGACGCCCTGCAGTGTGGGTGACTTCGGCTTCACCCGAAACCAGTTCGGCTATTCGATTGGCGGTCCAATCATAAAGAATAAGCTGTTCTTCTTCAGCAGCACGGAATGGACCAGGATTCGCAGCAACTCTCAAACCACAGCGGATATTGTCGATCCGGCCTGGTTGGCATTGCCGCAGGTTGACCCCGCTACGACCACCTTCTTCAACAAGTTTGGCAAGATCGGCTCCAACTTCCAGACCACCTCCCATGTCAACTGGGGCACCGCGCTCGGGTTAACAAACCCCGCCCCCAACGACCCGGCTTGCGCTCCGCTATTGTGTACCGCTCCCTTTGCCTTGGCCGGGCAGTACAGTACGCCGACAGACTCCGGCGCTGGCTATCCGCAGAACACCTACAGCACGGTGGATCGCATTGATTACAACTTCTCCGACAAGACCACCTTGTATGGCCGCTACGCGCTTTATAACGAGATTGACTTCGCGGGTACGGTCAACAACAGCCCGTACGTCGGATATGATACCGGCCAGAATACCCGCAACCAGAATTTGACCCTTAACCTGACTCACGTCTTTACCCCGACGTTCGTCAGTTCGACCAAGCTGGTTTACAACCGGCTCTTCAATATTCAACCGCTGGGGACGAACCCTGTGGGTCCAACGCTTTATACCTCCAGCAGTGCCGTTCCCGCTCTGCCTACCACCAATGGCTCGCTGATCTATCCGGGCTACAATGAATTCACCCCCGGCAATGCCATTCCGTTCGGCGGTCCCCAGAACCTGTATCAGATCTATGAGGACCTCAACTGGACCAAGGGCAAGCACCAATTCAAGTTTGGCGGCGACTACATTCAGACGCGCGACAACCGCGTCTTTGGGGCTTATGAGAATGCCGTCGAATCGCTGGGACCGTCCGACATACCCACCGCGATCCAGAACCTGCTGATCGGTCAGATCTTCCAGTTCCAGGGAGCCAGCTACCCGCAAGGCAAGTATCCCTGCATCAAGGACTCCCATGGGCACACCATTGTGACTCCCGCCTGTACTTTGAACCTGCCCGTAGGTGAGCCGGCGTTCGGCCGCAACAACCGCTACAACGATATGGCATTTTACGCCCAGGACTCCTGGAAAGTCACACCGCGGTTGACCGTAAACCTCGGCCTGCGCTGGGAGTACTACGGTGTCCAGCACAACGCCAATGGGGCCCTCGACTCGAACTTTTATCTGGGTTCCGGGGCCAATCTTTACCAACAGGTCCGCAATGGCACGGTGCAAATTGCCGGCCAAAGCCCGGTGGGTGGACTGTGGGCCCAGGACAAGGATAACTTCGCTCCGCGCGTCGGCTTCGCCTGGGACATCTTCGGGGATGGAACCACCAGTTTGCGCGCGGGCTATGGTTGGGGCTATGAGCGTAACTTTGGCAACGTCACCTTCAACGTGATTCAGAACCCGCCAAACTATGCTGTGGTTAGTATCTCCGCCCCGTCGGATATTCCGTCGATGCCCGTTTACACCGACAACGCTGGTCCGTTGGCCGGTACCGGAACCAAGGCCCTGCCCGCCACCAGCCTGCGCGCCGTGAACCAGAACATGCCGACCGCCTATTCCCAGTTCTGGTCGGCGGCGGTTGACCGTCAGGTCATGCGTAATTCAGTGCTGTCCTTCGAGTATTCGGGATCGAAGGGCACTGGCCTGTATGACATCGCCAACCTCAACGATGTCGGCTATGGCGCGGCCTTCATGGGCGATGCTCGTGCCACGAACCGTATCAATTACCAGTACAGCAACATCAACTACCGGGGTGACCAAGGCTATAGCAACTACAATGCTCTGAACGTGAAGTTCTCGACCAACAATCTCTTTAACAAGGGCTTGCAATTGACCGCGAACTACACTTGGTCCCACTCCTTAGACAACTTGTCGTCCACGTTTAGCGATGGATACTCCAGCTACTACGGGCTGGGATATCTCAACGCCTACAATCCGAAGTTGGATTATGGCAGCTCGGACTTCAACACACCGCAACGGTTGGTCATCGCCGGCACGTGGGAACTGCCGTGGATGAAGAACTCCAGCAATGCCGTGGCTCGGCAACTAGTCGGTGGTTGGAGCATGTCTCCGATCATCAAGGTCCATTCGGGATACCCCTTCTCGATTTATGACTGCACCAACCTGACCAGCACGGCGGGTTACACCTGTCCGCGTTGGATTCCGGGTGCGCCAGTTTCGGGAGGCGGAAACGCAGGTTTCCAGAACATCGGCACCAACCTGTTTGCCTATATGAACCTGCCGATGGCTTCCGATGGTACGGTCGCTGGCGCGGGTAACGCGCTGGCGGTTCCGAACTGCAGCGGACTTTATGGTGTCGGCTGCGTGTATAGCAACAGCGGCGTCTCGATTCCGCCGCGCAACGGCTTCCAGTCTCCGGGCTTCTGGAACATGGATTTCGTTGCCGCCAAGAACTTCAAGCTGACCGAACGGTTCAACCTGCAGTTCCGCGGCGAGTTCTACAACCTGTTCAACCACCACAACAATTACGTTCTCGGCAGCAATCTGGACATCGAACCGGGAACTACTCAACAAATCCAGGCAGAGAGGGGTACACCCTCCGCCGCATGCGTGTACTGCGGGGCGTATGACGAGCGGCGCAACATTCAGTTGGCTCTGAAGCTGATTTTCTAATCGGCTGATTGAAGTGGCAAGACTGGGGGAGCCTTCGGGCTCCCCATTTTTTGTCTCTATCTAACCGCAGAACGGCTTACCTATCCCGGATGCGGCAGGCCGCGCGGAGCAATCGTGGGGAGCAGCTCTGAATCTGAGGCGCAAACCTGTCAAATTGCATCAAACTGAATAATGAAAGAGAAACAGTCCGTTCTTTGCGGCAAAAAGTTATTCCTCGTATTCCTGTCGCTCTGGCTGTTGTTCTGCCTGGCCAGTTGCGGCAGTGGCACCACGGGTAACAACCCCGGCGCCACAACCTGGGACTATACGGCGCTGGGCGACTCGCTGGCTTCCGGTGTGCTGGCGCAGGAAGGCTACGTGGCCCGTTATGCCAGCTACGCGAACCAGGACACCGGCTCCAATATCAACACGATCAACCTGGGCGTGCCCGGTTGGCACAGCGGCGATCTGCTGAACGCGATTCAAACCGATCCGGTTCTGCGCAACCACATCGCCAATTCGCAAGTGGTGACTTGGGACATCGGTGGCGACGATGTGGCCAACGCGCATGACCATTACACGCAGGGCACCTGCGGCGGTACCGATAATCTGGATTGCGTCCGCACTGCGGTCACTACTTTTGAGCAGAACTGGAGCGCCATCATCACCGAGTTGCTGACCCTGCGGGGCACCAGCAACACCATCATCCGCACCATGGACATCTACGATCCTTATGTCGCCTCGGACATGCAGAAAGGTATCTTTACCACGCTTGAACCGTATCTGGACGAGGTGAACAACTACATCCACACCACGGCCGCGGCCAACGGCATTCCAGTCGCCAACGTGCACCAGGCGTTCAACGGCGCCGACGGCACTCAGGACCCTGTCGCCCAGGGACTGATCGCGACTGACGGTTTGCATCCCAACGATGCCGGCCACAAGGTGATCGCAGACCAGCTTCGTGCGCTGGGATACGCACCCTTGCATTAAGCCGGGTCAGCGGCGGGCCAAGCCCAGCGCCAAAATCTCCCGCGTGACACGTCGAAGCCTCCGAACCCGCTAGCGTTTCCATTCCCGATGGATTTGGATGCGCATGACCAGGACAAAAACCTTGAAGATTACTCCAAGATGCCGAGCAATCCCGAAAATCCATGCCAAACGTTAGGGCCGGCGAGCCACCACGAGGCCTTTGGATTGCCTGAGCCGGGAGCGAAAAAAGCAACGCGAAGAGGACGAGGATTGCGGCGAGATAGCCGAGCATCTCGGCTTGAGCTTTGAGATCAGGATGCAGTGGAAGTGAGATATCGCGCGGCCATGCTGACGGATATTGCGCATCAACTGGAGAAATGGGAAACTGGTGCCGCCATTGCCAGAAGAAGTTGGGCAGCGCGATAGCTGTGGCAAGGCTGCCACCAAGGATCGATACGGCCCAGAAAATGCCAACGGAGAACCGGTGAGATTCGGACTGTTCGCACTCCTGACCATCTGTGGTTTCCTCATCTTCGCCCTCACCATGACATTTGCGCCCGTTTTGCCAATGTGGGGCAACTACGCCGCCAGAGCTGGATTCCTTGCCATCTTCGGCACTCTGTGGTGGGTCGCACGCGATGGGCACCCTCTGAGCCGCTTTCGGCCGGTTTTCTTTGCCTACTTCACGGCGGTTCTTGGCCTTTCGCTGGGGTTCTTCTTCGCAGACCGGGGGCTTAAGCTCTTTGGCCTGACGACGCAAACGCCGGTCGGAATCGCGATGGCGAAGTTTTTGCAAGCGTCGCTGATCGTGATCGGGATTCTCGCCGTGGCGAGGCTCTGCGGTGAAGACCTCGCGTCACTTTACATCCGGAAAGGTCGTTTGCTACTCGGCCTCAGCGTGGGCTTCATCACCGCTGGCGCACTTTTGGTTCTGGGCCTGTTGCAACCAGCGGTTAGGGCGCTCGGCACGGCCAAGGTCATGTCATTGGCCCCCTGGGTACTCCTCTTTGTGGTATCCAACGCCTTCCTGGAAGAACTTCTCTTTCGTGGATTGTTTCTTGGACGATACCAGCCGCTGATCGGAAAATGGCTGGCCATTCTCTCGACAGCCCTGGCCTTCACCCTGGCGCACATGCAGGTCAGCTACGCGCCGAACTTATGGGCTTTTCTGCTCGTCACATTCGGGTTCTCGATCGCTTGGGGGTGGCTGATGCAGAAGACCGAGAGCTTGTGGGGATCGGCCTTGTTTCACGCTGGTGCGGATTTGTTGATTATCTTGCCCATCTTCAGCAGTCTCGGTGCCGTGTGATGCAACAGACGCCTGGTGCTGTCGGAGCCTGAAATCGCCCTCTGACCCTTTGCCTCTGTGAACCGCCACAGCCTGCCAAATGAAGGGGAATACGGTCGGCAACGTGGACGCCTGGCGACGCTGTCGACGGTAGAGCATGGCGAGTGAAGAGTAGGCGCAGGGCACGTGCATTCGTTCCCATCAAGCTGCAACCTCAGCGTTTGCAGTCCGTTCGTGTGGAATGTCGCTCGGCAGAGCATTTCTGCGGACCTCAGTGATGCGCGCAAGCACGAAAGCTGCCAGGGCTATCTCCACATCTCTCACCGCGACATCAAAGAACATTCCCATCGAGACCAGGTTTATGGCGATGGCTACCAGCCATGCTGAGGCAACATACGCGCCCAGGCGGGTCCACTTGGTCAGGATCTCCAGTCCCACGATCATCTCAATGACGCCTACGATGTGCATGAAGGTTTGTTCGCTGAACGGCAGTATTTTCAAGGCCAGCGGACTGATGTATGCGGTCCAATTGGTCAACAGGTTGAAGTATTTGTCTAGGCCGGCCAGGAACGGCCCGACCCCAAGCCCGATCCGCAGTACCCACCAAGCCTGGTCCAATCGTGAGTCAAATCCCTTGTGCATGCTTACTCCCTTCACGAGAATAGAGTTGGCGGGAGCGAATCGGTTACAGGGCGACGCATCTATTTCTTTTACTGAGCTGCTGCAGTTTGATCTGTAACCTTTATTGCGGTCGTGACTCCATCATATGGGGGGTTTGTATGGTCAGCCCAGCGGAAGTGGCTACTTCGCAAGAGCCCTTGAGTGACGAAGAGGTTGTGGCCCGAGTGTTGGCGGGTGAGACGGGGATGTTTGAAATCGTCATGCGCCGTCACAACCAGCGCCTCTACCGCGTGGCTCGGGCTATTCTGCGCAATGATGGCGAGGCTGAGGACGTAATGCAGGACGCCTACGTGCGCGCGTACGAGCATCTCGACCAGTTTGCCGGGAGGGCAAAGTTTTCCACCTGGCTGACACGCATCGCGGTGCATGAAGCTTTAGCGCGCCAGCAGCGCAGAAACCGATATCAGCAGTTGGAACCAACGTCAGAACGGGAGGGAGATCCCATGGATAGGTTTGCCTCGTTGGCACTGAATCCAGAACAACAAGCGTCAAACTCGGAGGTTCGCAGGCTGCTGGAAGAAGCGGTCGAAAAGCTGCCGGACGCTTACCGGACCATTTTCATGCTGTGCGACGTAGAGGAAATGAGCACGGCCGATGCCGCGGATGTCCTCGAAATCACCGAAGAGAACGTCAAAGTTCGCCTCCATCGAGTGCGGGTGCTGTTACGCAAGAGTCTTTACGCGCGCGCTGGAATAGAAAGGAAAGAAGCATTCAATTTTCATGCGGTGCGGTGTGATCGAGTCGTCAAGAACGTGTTTGAGAGAATTCAGAAGCACGTCTCCAAAACGGGCAACTCCGCTGCGGGGATGCAGTGACGGTCTGCAAGCGCAGGAATGGCGGGCTACCGTAATACTAAGAGCCGGCATCAACCGAAAGGCATGGAGGTACGCATGAATGCTAATGAAATTCCGATAGCTGGTTACGCATCCAGGTTGGTGAGCCGTGTCGAGGTTGCAGACGGCACCATGGCCTTCCATTTCGAGAGGCCATCACGATTCGATTTCAAACCGGGGCAGTCTGCTGACGTGACACTTACCCGTCCTCCGGAAACTGACTCTGAGGGGAACACGCGAACTCTTTCGATCGCCAGCTCTCCATATGAAACTCAGTTGATGTTTGCCACCCGCATGCGCGACACGGCGTTTAAACGCTCACTGAAGAAAATACCCCTGGGTACAGAGGTAAAGATCGACTCGCCAATGGGGTCCTTCACGCTACATAAGAATTCAGCCAAACCGGCTGTGTTCCTGGCTGGGGGAATCGGAATCACGCCTTTTATCAGCATCGTGCGGCAAGCCGATCACGACCGACTCCCGCACAAGTTGTATCTCTTCTTCTCCAATCGGCGACCTGAAGATACGCCCTTCTTCGAAGCTCTGCAGATGCTGGAAAAGAGCAACCCGAATTTCCGGCTGATCTGCACCATGACCGAAATGACACTTTCTAAGCAGGAATGGACGGGAGAGACGGGTTTCATCAACAAAGAGATGTTGTCGAGGCACCTGCCCAGTCTGCAGGGATCCATCTATTACGCCGCTGGACCTCCCGCCATGGTCACCGCCATGAGGGAAATGCTTGTGGGCGCCAGGGTTGACGAGGACGACATCCGAACGGAAGAGTTTGCAGGGTACTGAAGTGCGCCGCCCGTAGTAGCGAGATGGCGGTTGGGTCAAACGGTAGAGAAGAGCCTGTCGAGGTGAACCGCATGCTAACAAACAAACCGAAACCAAAATTCTAGTGGACGGTGGCGACCCAAGCGAGACGCTTCGGATCAAGAGCTTAATCGGGTTTGTTGATGGCCAGACCATCAATTGGGCTGTTCGCGGTTCGACTGCGCGCGCTGTTGTCCGGGGCTGCTGGTATTGGTGAACTCGGAGGCTGCGTTGATCAGCGAAATGTGGGAAAGCGGCCTAGTATTGCTCCGGCGCTCTCAAACCTACTTGCCCTGTTCGTGATCACTCATCTTCAAGGGGTTTTTTCGACCTAGCGCCGTTCCATCTGTGCTGAGAGATCCAAAGACTAAACTCTCGAAGCGAAACACCGGATACGTACCTCATCGCGGCGGGCGATTAAACTTCGTTTAGGACAGGCACGCCGACTCCAGTCACCACAAGGGCGAAATCCTGGGGGGGCTGGAGCATGTTGCCCACGAAGACCTGGATAAAATAAGTCCCTGCGGCTGGGCCCTGAATCTTTACCGCCTCCACGTTGTTGTCCGGATCTGGAATAATCAGTGCGTCCGGCAAATCCTGGTTGCCCATCCACTTAGTATTGCTTTCCAGGTGCTGAACGATGAGATTTAAGTTGTTTTGCAGTGCCCTGGCGGGCGCGTCCGTATAGGCCATGCAGATTCGAAGTTCCGGCGTACCAGCGGGAAGCACAAACTGATACCGTTTACGTTCGCCGGTACGCGTGAAAAACGTCGTCTTATCTTGCCAATTATCAACAAACTGCAGATCTAGACCGGGCTGACACGGATTCGGTATGGCCATCTGCATATCAATCCGGCCGTGCCCCTGGTGATAATTGGGCTTGCCTGGCGATGGCGCTGTCGAGTCTGCACCGGTTAACCATTGCGTACTGTTGACCAGGGTTGCTTTCAGCAGTGCTGCGCTGGGCTGATGTTGCCGCTGTTCGACAAAGTACTGACGCACCAAAGCCGCACACCCCGATACGAGAGGTGTTGCCATGCTGGTTCCGCCGTCATAGGCATACTGAGGGTTGATCTGTACTGGTCCCCAAAAATTCGCAATCGGAGCGAGAGACGACTTGGTGGAGGCAATCTCGGTGCCGGGCGCGACCACATCCGGTTTGATTCGACGGTCGTCACAAGGGCCCCGGCTGCTGAACGCGGCGAGGCTGTTCGGATCGCCTGAGATAGTCTCGTTGGAGATCGGAGGCTGCGGAAACGCTGCTGGCCAGCCTTGACCCCAAGTAGTTGCACTCAGCGGGCCGTTCGTGCGATCGCTGCGACTCGCACCCACCGTCAACGCGTTCTTGCAGGATGCCGGCGAACCGATGGAGAGCCAATCGACAAATCCTGTTGTGGCTTTCCGCGGATTCGCCGCCGTGCCCGCGTTTCCTGCCGCAACAACGATCAGCATGTCTGGATTCTTGCGAACAAATTCGTCGACTTCCTCGCTGTTGATGGTGTACAGAGATGGCGTGTTCGCTCCCCAGCTGTTGTTGTGAATCCTTGCGCCACCCTGATAGGCCTCGTCGAACAGGTCATTGAGGTCGAGCGGCAGGCCGCCAAGGTCGCCGTTGGCGTCGAGGAGAGATTGAAAGAACAGGTTCGCCTTGGGAGCAATCCCTTTGTACTGACCGTTTGAAGCGGACCCGTCACCCAAGATCGAACCGGCCACGTGCGTACCATGACCTGCGGGATCACTGGTATCGTTGGCGCGGCCGCGAGCAACCTTGGCCACGATTCGGCCCGCAAAATCCGGGTGCGTGTCATCGATGCCCGTATCCGCAACGGCAACGATCTGCGCATTGCCGTCCTGCTGCACACACACACTTGGATTGCCCTGGCCAGAGTCGACACCTAAGATACGCCGAGCCGCGTCATTGTAGAGGACAGGCTTCACATATTCGGCAATGACATCCACTTCAGGAAGCAAGGCAAGGTCGCTGAGAACTTGCGAGTTCTCAAGCGCGAAGAAGCGAATCTTTCTGCCGCTTGCGCCCGCAATGCTGATGTTGTGATCGCGAAGCCACTGGACGATTTTGGGGTTGTCCTCAGGGAGATGGAGCCGGACATCGAAGGTCAGCATCTGAAGACCCGCCGCCGGCTGTGCTCCCGGAGCAAGAGACACTGACTGGGTAACCTGCGTTGGCGCCGATTGCTTAGGAGCTATCCATTTGACGCTCTCTACAAAGCTTAAGCCATTCAGCGTAGCAACTTGCTGAGCAGTGAGGCGGGCTTTGTATCCGCCAGTCCGCTGTCGTTCCAGGAGCCTCACTCCAGCTTCCTCAAGTTGTTGCCGCCAAGGCTCCATCAGAGGCCCGGCTAACTGCACTGTGTAGAAATCAATGGGTTGTGGAACGGCGTCATCGAAGGCTTTCTGCGCGGATGCCGTGAGACCGAACCCGAAGGCAGCAGTCCCCGGAGAGGGTGGCGGCGGGGGTTCCTCTGGGGTCACGAAGGAAGGCTCAACATTGACGATGATCCCTTGCTTACGCAACTCTGTTACCTGAGCGTCATCCATTTCGCCGATCGCGAAGCTATCCGTGACCTGGGCCGAAGTCATCACCTGCTCGGCGGCGTTACGCTCCGATTCATCCATGAAATAGGCTATTACCCGCTGCTTTGCCATCGCTCCTCCTTCTCGTATAGGCGCAAAACTCTATCAACGAACGCTCTGCCGCGCAACGTTGTCCCAATCGTGCAGGAAGATCTGCTCATAGTATTTGGCGGCCCGCTCGTTCTCGATAATGACGGATGCATCGCGGTTACGGAGTACGCCATCACCCGACCAATTCTGACTACCAATCGCAACAACCTTTGAGTCCACCACGAACCCCTCGTTGTGAACGCCATTCTGAATCTTCACGTTTTCCAGCGCGATGCCCGCAGCCTGAAGCCGTTCCAACCAGCCGTTGCTCGTCTGGTATTGACTCAGAATGATCCGCACATCTTTGCCAGCGTTAATCTTCGCTGACACCGCATCGATCAGCGCCGCAAAATCAGCGTCCTGCCCATCGTTGGCTGGATGAATATACTGCAACTGAATGTAGAGCTTCTTTTCGGCGGAATTCAGCAAATTCAGTATGGCGGTCGAATAGACGCCAGGATCCGGGTTAGCAGAGGGGTGATCGTCATCTCTTCCTCGATGGGCTGCGGAGGAAAGAAATGCCACAGCGCGCGCGCCTCTACCTGGAAGCTCGCGGGAATCACTTCACCCGGCGCTGCCGCAAGTACCCCCGGCCCACCGCCGGCCACGGAACTCGCGACATCGTAGTCGTGAGCCAAGAATGCTTCCAGGTTCCGCGCCAGGTCTCCGTTTTCGATGATGACGTGCCAATCCCGGTCACTCTTACGTGCAGTCTTTTGATCGTCGACGCCGGGGTTGTCGATCGGATCGATGTCAGGCTGATTGGAGTTGTTCCAGTTGCCGCTGGAGAGCCATACAACCTTACTGTCGCGAACCGCAACTTTAATATGGTAGGCATTGGGGAAGATCCACCGGCTGATGTCCTTGTTGGATCGGACAAGGGCCCAAGCCGCGCTCAGTGAATCGCCCAGCTCACCCTGGAGCGCCTGTACGGTGTCAGAGTCGCTCTGATCTGCCGTGGGGTTCAAGGCGGGATTATCCAACGTAATCTCAAGTTTCTTGGCTCCGGCGAGAGCTTGCTCAACTGAGTCAAGAATGTGCTTCGACGTAAAGTCATATAGCCCTATCGTGAGCTTGGACTCCGTCTTCAAAAGGAACTCACGCAATTTCGGAAAGCCGGCATCCGGGCTGGCATGGCACAGTATTGACACTGTGCCTGTGACCGGCTTCAGGGGTATCCCTGGCCCCGTGTACGGGATTTGCGGCTTGGCTGCCATTACCACTGGGGCAGCAGCACCTCGGCTTCGGCAACTGGATCGAACTCCGGAAAGGCGTCAGAACGCAGTTCCGTCCGTTGCGCCGCCAGCATCGCATACCGCTGCGGCTGCTGAAAACGGACTTGCTCTACCTCTGTAGCCGGACGCACATCGACTGGCACCCCGTCGACCTGCTGCGGCAGTTGAAGTGGACCAGCATCTTTCGATGTGATCACAACGATGGCCGGCTGGCTCGTGGGCCAGTCGTTCTGCAACTTATATCCCGGGCGAATGGAGAGAACTCCCGGTAATTTTAGTTCCTGCAAGTGGGCATCTATGATCGGCAAAAGCTGCTCGAGTTTATTCATGGCGATTTCCTCTCTTTATGCAGAGACCCATCTCAGTAGACATTCCCAAAATGAAACGGATTGAGTTTATGACCGAAGCCAAACCGCCAACTAATAGTGCATCTTTTAGTATATTCGTGTCATTAATTCTTAGTGATTCTTGCACTGCTGCGTGGGTGTAAACTCGCGGTCCAACACTCTCGGGGGAGGTTACCGTGTCTGGCTTTCGATTCCTTGTCAGAACGAACGCAGTCCTTGGTAATGCGCTTGCCGACTCGAAGACGCCGGTAGGACTCATGGCGGTGCGTCTCTCACCTCTACTTCCGCGCTCTAGTGCGCGAATAACGACAGACCAACGGGTAGCCGCTTTGGGAGTATCGAGTCAGCAGGATTGGTTTGTTGCAGAAACTTCTTCCGAGATCGATCCCGCCACGGCGTGGGACGAGTGTCACAATCAATTCACCGCCGCCCTTGGTCTGGCTGCTACCAGCGGTGTCAGTTACGCCGAGCCGGACTGGCCCCAGAGTTGGATTCCTGAGGATAAGGTTGCGACACAGTTCGTGTCGCCGTTTGGGGCTGCCGACTGCACCGAACAAAGGTGGATGGACTCTGCGGCGATCCCTCATGGCGCCAGACCGGACTGGCACTTGGACGACGATCGCTCGGGACTTCGCACAGCCCGCAATTCGGTTCATTTGAATGGAAGTCGGCGGGTGCGCATCGGCCACCTCGACACCGGTTACGATCCCACTCACAAGCTGCTGCCCTTGAACTTGCGCAGTGACTTGGCCCGCAACTTCGTCAACGGCGAGAATCCCAGCAGCGCCGCTGACCCTTTCGTTACAGGACCGCTAAAGTCACCCGGCCACGGAACAGGAACGATCTGCATACTCGCAGGTTCAAAGCTTGAGGGACTGACTTACGACGATGAAAACACGGGGGACTTCCTGGGTGGGGCACCCGAGGCCGAAGTCATTCCGGTGCGCATCGCAAAGTCTGTAGTTCTCTTCTATACCAGTGCCTTCGCCTCCGGACTGGACTACCTCACCGCTCCAGGAGCCACCGGTACTCCGGACGGTTTCGCCTGCGATGTAGTTACCATGAGCATGGGCGGTCTGGCATCGGCCGCATGGACGGAAATCGTCAATCGCGCCTACGAACTGGGCATTTGCATCTTCGCGGCAGCCGGGAATAACTTCGCCGGCGTACCCACGCACAACATTGTCTACCCTGCTCGTTATAACCGGGTCACGGCGGTATGTGGCGCCATGTTCGATCGCAAGCCGTACTACAACCTTCCATTGGATGTCATGGAGGGCAATTGGGGACCGGCGAGCAAGATGGCGACCGCCATCGCAACTTATACGCCGAACATTCCCTGGGCCGTATGGGGCTGTCCTAAGGCTTATCGTTGGAACGGCCAAGGAACTTCGGCAGCAACGCCACAGGCCGCGGCCGCCGCAGCTCTCTATATTCAGAAAAACCTTGCCGGTATCGGAAACTACAGCCAGCCGTGGATGAAGGTAGAAGCAGTCAGGAAGGCATTATTCGACTCGGCGCGAAGAAACACGCCACCGGGCGAGTTCGATCAATACTTCGGCAACGGCACGATCAACGCCGCAGCGGCCCTCGGAATCGCACCTGCGCAAGAGGCTGCGCTTACAATGCAGCCGCGCGATAGCGCCACCTTCCCATTCCTGCGGGTCATTACTGGATTGGGAATCGCTGGAATCGCACCCGAACGCATCGAAATGTTGGAACTCGAGGTGGTTCAGTTATCGCAACAGTCGAAAGAACTTCAGGAAATCATTCCGGATCCGCACGTTCCCGCGACTCAGATTGACGAGAAGCAACGCAAGCAATTTGTGGAGGCGGTGCTCGCATCGCCGATGGCTTCGCGGATGCTGAAGAGTTTTCTGCAAGCGAGCCAGGCGGGTAACGCTGTACCCGGTGGCCCGCCGACATTGCCGCAAAAGCCGATGGTCCCGGGCCCCGCGCCGGTGCGCTTGCCATTGGCTGCCATTTCGCCCCAACCGGCATTCCGCAAGCTACGGGGATACGTGTTCGATCCGAGTCTCGCGACAGAATTGCAAAACGTCGGTATCAGCCAGGCTACCTACCAGATTCCGTGGGAACCCGATCTCGAACCTGGCCCCAAGGGTGAGTACGTCGAGGTGGTCGACTACGACTATAACCGGGCCACAACCTACGAGCCCGTGGATTTGAACGACAAGTCCGCTCTGGCCCAGGACGGTCTGCCTCTTTCAGAAGGAAATGCGAAGTTCCATCAGCAGATGGTCTACACCGTAGCGATGAATACTATCCGCCATTTTGAACTGGCGCTGGGCCGGCGGGCCTTGTGGGCCGATCAGGACGGCAATTTTGTCCGTCGGCTGACCCTTAATCCCCATGCCATGAACGATCAAAATGCGTTCTACAGCCCAGAACGCAAAGGAGTTCTGTTCGGCTACTTCAATGCCCAGGCACCGGATCCAGCCAAACAATACCCGGGGGGAATTGTTTATACCTGCCTGTCGCACGACATCGTGGCACACGAGGTCACGCACGCGCTGCTCGATGGACTGCACAAGGGTTTCCGAGAACCCAGTAATCCGGATGTTCTGGCCTTTCACGAAGCCTTTGCTGACATCGTTGCGCTTTTCCAGCAGTTTTCCAATCCCGACGTTCTCAGGAATCAACTGGCGGCGGTTCGCGGCGACCTTTACATGGAGAGTCTGCTGGGTAACCTCGCCAAACAGTTTGGTGAAGCGACAACAGGACACAGCGCGCTGCGCAGCGCGTATCTGGCTTTCGAAAAGGATGCGACGACACACCAGGTCAACCCTCAGCCGACAGTTCTGCAGGGTCTAACCGAGCCGCACGCACGCGGCGCTGTGTTGCTTGCCGCGGTGTATGGCGCATTTCTAGAAATCTATCGCAATCGGACGGCCGACCTGCTACGCATCGCAACGTCGGGCACCGGTGTCCTGCCGCTCGGTGCCCTCCATCCTGATCTCATCAATCGCCTATGCATCGAGGCTGGCAAGTCGGCGGAACACGTGCTTCGCATGTGCATTCGTGCGCTCGACTATTGCCCCCCGGTGGACATTACCTTCGGAGACTATCTGAGAGCGATTATCACAGCCGACCACGATATCGTTCCCGATGACGATCGGCACTATCGCATTGCCTTCGTGGAATCATTCCGCAAGTGGGGTATCTATCCGCCCAAACTGCCGACACTTTCGGTAGAGACGCTGCTGTGGCAGCCTCCGCAGCTCGACAACCGGGACGTGTTGAGCTCCGTGTTTCGATTTCTCTCGGATTTTGTAGCTCAGAATGGCTATGCCAGCAGCCGCGAAGAGCTTTTTCAGCAGACACAACGATGCAAGCAAGGCTTGCGCGAGAAACTCGACAGGATTCTCGACGATCCGGCGGCCTCAGCCAAGCTAGCCAGCGCACTTGGATTTAGCGGGAGTGTAGAGAACTACGAGATTGTTCGTCTTCGGGTAGCACAGAAAGTGTCACCGGATGGCGATTCGATGCCGCAGGTCATCGTTGCGATCACGCAACAGCTGGAGACTGCGCCAGGTGACGACCCTTCGAGATCCTTACCGTTCCGGGGTGGAGCAACGCTGGTCGCGGATCTGCGGCGCTCCGACATCCGTTACTGCATCACGAAGAGTCTCGATAACAAAGAGCGGCAGGACCGTCAGCTCAACTATACGAAACAGTTGCAGGACTCAGGCGCTTATTTCCCCCGCGAGCCGTTTGCCTTGCTGCATGCAGTAAAGCAGGCCGGCAAGCGTTCAACGCCGTGAACAAGTTCGTCAGTGGTCGGCAGGGGCCAGACTTGATTTCGAGATGTTATTGACCCGAATTCCCGCTTGTCAAACCACCGCCTATGATGCGCACGCGATGCCGACTAGTATTGCTCCGGCGCTCTCACACAGCTTCACCGACGCAATGGCCTCGATTCTGCCGCCTATATCAAGGATAACGAACGTTCCGTTTAGGCAGAAGAGAAAAGCAAGCACAGGATTTAGCGCGCTTCTACTGCAAATGCGGTGAAGTTTTGCTTTGGGAATTTGTAAGTTGTTGAAAGAATGGCTCCTCAGGTAGGCCTCGAACCTACAACCCTCCGGTTAACAGCCGGATGCTCTGCCATTGAGCTACTGAGGAGTGTCTGTT
>PLXE01000014.1 GCA_003151335.1 Acidobacteriaceae bacterium | reverse complement strand
GGTTTACCCCGCTTTTTCCTGCGACGCTCACCACCAACGCTCTTAACGTCAGCAGCTCGCAGTGGTTTGGTGCCTGCGCCTGATCGCCGGCTCCGAGGGACCTACCCTCATCTCTATTGCAGCATCACACCTCCTTCGCTATTGGTGTATTCGCGGCACACGTAGTGTTGCAAGTTTCAAATGCAGACAAGTTTGTCGCCGAGCGTCGGTTGTGCGTTCTTAGGCTGCTAAATCGAAGAGATTGTCGATAAACTGAATCTGACGAAGAAGACCATCTCCTGCCACCCATCGANNTGCACAGGTCGGTGTCGACAGCGGGTGCGCAGCGTCCCTTCCTTCTTACTGTCGCGGATCGCGGAGTTGTATGTCGGCGCCAGATCAGTGTTGATCACTCGAGGCTGGGAATGGGGTAGTGGTGCTTTAGCGTGGAGATAAAAAGTACGGCCTCCAGCAATTCTGGCCGAAATCACTGGAGGCCACTTGCGCCACTTTCGTCTGCCAGTCAGCTTACTTCAAGTCGCAGATCGCTGTCTGTAGGGTACCCTGCAACGCACGAAAGTAACCAACGAATGGCCGCTGTCTGTGACGGCGGTCACGGGGCGGGGGTCATAGCGTGGATTATGGAGATCAATGGCTCCTGCAGCCTTTGAACGGACAGCCGCTTGTCGCCGCGCGCTTAGGCCGAGCGCACCCGAAATATAATTCTCCCGTCCTGCGGGATTTCCTGGCGACCGTTGAAAGCGGGCTATTACGGGAAACAGCGAGTCCAGAGATTCAAGTGTCAGCAGTGCGGTAAGCGCCTCAGCGAGCCGCCACAACGCCCCTTCAACGCCGATGTTCGCCTTCCGCAAGAAAAGGTCGCCATGATCCTGCACTGCCTCGTGGAAGGCAATTCTGTGCGCTCCACGTCGCGCCTCTGCGACGTGGAGAAGCGCACCGTCCTAAACCTTCTAATCCACGCGGGAGATCACTGCGAGCGGCTATTGGAGACTCGCATCCAGAATGTGACCGTCCGAGACCTGCAACTGGATGAGATTTTTGCTTACGTGCAGAAAAAAGAGGGCCACAAACGGCCAGAGGAAGAACAGGTCAAAGAAATCGGAGACGCCTACACCTTCATCGGATTGGAACGCAACACCAAGCTGGTCGTGGCGTGGCATCTAGGGAAGCGGGATCGCAGCAATACCGAGCAGTTTCTTGAGAAGGTTCGCAAGGCAACGGCCCCGACTCGGTTCGACGTTTGCACTGACGCCTTCATTCCTTACGCCCAAGCAATCCGAGTGATTCTCTGGGATCGCGCGAATCACAGTCAGATCGTGAAGGTGTACGATAAGCCGGAAGAGGGCCGGGAGAGATACAGTCCGGGCCGCTTCGTGATGGTGGAAAAGGCCGCAATGAGTGGAGCGCCAAACCTGGAGCGGGCGAGTAAAGCACCACTACCGGGAATGGGATCGATCGCTGAGCGCCTTGNNCCTTCACGCGCACGTAGGTTTCGTCCACTCGCCAAGACTTGAGATGCTGTCGCAGTCGCTGCTCCAACTCAGGGCCGTAATACAGCACCCAGCGCCAGACCGTTGTGTGGTCGACGTTGAGACCGCGCTCCTCCAGCAGCTCCTCAACATCGCGTAGCGAAAGAGAATAGCGAAGATACCACCGGACTGCACAAAGTATGAGGCCGGGTTCGGTCTGCCGCCATTTGAAGATCGCGGGTCTGGTTCCCATTTCGCAATTCTTTCACGTCACCAGCCAGCGACCCTGAAAGTTGCAACACATCCAGAAAAACAACCAGGGCAATCCACAAACTCAAATGATGTCGCGGATCTGGATTTCCCGGTTTCGACAACGACAATTCAGTAGCCATGCCTTTCGATCAGTTCTCGTTTGGCCGTGACTGCGGCAGTTCGGCTCGTGATCGGCCTGGTGTCCGCCCAGAAGCTTTCGGGCAAGCCACGGACAAAATCAGTGGCCTATCGATGATGCAGAAGGCTGCGGCCTTCAGTTTCTGTTTGTTGCATCTGATAGGTGGATCGGAATACAGTTCCCGATAGTCTTCGTCACCATCAGCAATTAAAATATTCGCGCGACTGCTTCCTTGGCTTAGATTAGTAGGGGCCATGATCTTTTCTACTGGGCGCTGGTGGGATGTTATGACGTTAGCCGCAAAAGAACCTTGGCCGCAATGGTTTGGAAGGCTGTGTTTAGTTGACTCTTGCAGGCCGTGAGAGCGCTACCCGTACAGCTTGGTATATAAAAAAACAACCCTGCTGGCTGGCCTTTAATGTAAGTTGCAGGATAGTTAGGGTCATTTGCAAGTTGTGCCAAGAAAGCTTGCGTGGTTGTGGTTACGCCCGTACCCAACCCGATAGTAAAGATATAGGTGGGGACAGGGCTTTCGGTGCGCAAAGCAATGGCAGTTTGAATGGCACGGTACTTGGCATCAGCGGTGACGGCGGACTGTGACAATGTTACCTGTGTCCCCTGTGACTGAGAGGGAAACTTGGTTACAATATTTCCGTTGATATCCTTGCAAATGGCGCCTCCGGAGGTGTACGGGAAGCCTGTCCCGCTGGTGTAATGGCCCCAGTCAGTTGTTGCACTGGTGGGATCGAAGAAGTCAACCTGCGATCCTGAGTCATGCCCTCCATAGTTGATGAGCGTTAAAGTCTGATCGGTTGTACCGCCGCAATGAAACTTGTCCTGAATGGTGTTCATCAAGCCGTCTGTGAAATATACTATAACTTTGACTATGTTCTGCCCCGGTAGTATGGGAACGCTGCCGTTTTGTACTTGGGCGAGCGAGAGCGGCGCCCCCATAGTATTGCTTTGGATTGGTGCGGTTCCTGCTCCCGTGCCGAATGTGCCGCCGGTGAAACTCAGGGCGTTGACCGCATTGGTGATCGGTGTCTTGAAGCTGTAATTGATTGTATAGTCCACCGTCGCATTGGAAGAGAAGCTACCCATCGCAAGTTCGTCGCCGGTGGCCGAATTATCGAAGTTACCGACGAAGAGTGGAACGGCGGCCTTTAGTGCCTCTCCTCCATTATCCCCGGTGACTCCGGTATCGCAATGCTCAGTTCCACCGCACATTGAGCCCGATCGGTCCAACACGATGGACATGACCAGCTTGCCCCGCGTTGCCACTGCGGTGGCGCCCACCGGTACGCTGGCCCATTGCGAGAGATACTGCATGAAAAAAGTGTTCACATAAGCGGTGGCCGTTACCTTGACCTGCTGCCCGCCGTGGGTATCGATCGGGAACGTGACGCTTGGCGTAGGCGGATTAGCTCCGAAATTGGCGTTAAATATACCGGTGCCCAGTTCCGCAGCCGTCGTCTGCCCTAGCGACAAATTCTTCATGGCCGTGAGGCATGCGGCATCCACAGACGTCGATAGCTTGGCCTTGGTGGCATAGAGAATTCCCACATCAATGGCCAACCCTGCGATCAGTATAAGGATGGGCAGAACCAGCGCGAGAACAATAACGATTTGCCCCCGTTCGCTCTTTACAATGTTAGCATCGCACATATGCAAACCCTTCCTTAGTAATAAGCCACGCTGTAGAACTGAGATGGCATGCTCTGTCCTAACAGAGCCGATATGGGAGTGATGGTGTTGTAAGTGTAGAAGATTTCGGTCACGTAAAGGGACGACCCCGTGGGTTCCGCTAGCAGTGCCGTAGATGCCGCTGCGGGGAGAGTAGCACTCGAACTTCCACAGCTTCCTTGTCCGCTGAGGCAGCCGACTTTACTGGTGCACGCGATCCCACCCTGAGAAGCTTGGCCTGTGACTTGGAGAGAACCTGAGTTGTTGGTAACAGAGGTAACTATGACGCATCCTTGGGTGCTTATGTTTAGGTCGGATCCCGCGTAGTTAGCCACGGTTTGCGCAGTTGTCGCAACACTGGTTCCGCGCGAAGCCATGCTGGAACCCTCTCCAATGAGATTCTTCATTACCTCAACGTCATAGATGGCTCGGCCGAAGTCAATGATTCCAAAGACGAAGACACACAGAACGAGGAACGCGAACGGTAATTCTACTAACGCCTGACCCGACTTCTCCCTATTTATCTTTTTTATCTTTGTCTTCATACGCCCCCTAACTTTGGCTGGGTGGAAAGATTTCATTGGTAAAAGCCGAACTTACCTTTAACGTGTCCGAGTTGCCCGTAAAGAACGCCCCGATTGGCCCGGTCATGAAATGATATGGGTAGGTTACGGTGATGGTTACGACGTCACCCGGCCCACCAGCTCCGTTGGGGCACCCTCCGCCCTCGTCCTGACAAGTTATGCTGATCTGGGAGCTGTTAAGGCTGCCGAGTGCGGCAGTTTCGACGGTTTGCAGGATTGAGTTGTATCTTGTTTGGGAGCACGTACCATCACTGCCGGTTATGCAATTCCCCGTGATGGCGTACCGTCCCCCTTGCCGCACTGCGTTCTGGAGGGTTACCTTCGTAGAAGACAGATATCCAAAGTCTATGACTCCTAGTACGAGCAGCAAGAAAATCGGCAATGAGATCGCAAACTCCACCAGCGTTTGGCCGGAATCATTTGCTTTTACCATTTTGTCAAGAACCTCCTTTAGGCGAACTATATTTCCCCAACTTGCTGAAAGATAAGGCCTCCCTCAAAATGGCACGGTCCGGTCGATTTACCTCTATACGCAAGTCTCTGGGTAGATGCTAGGCACCTTCGCTGGGCGTGTTACGCACGTCCCGGAACACACTGAAAGCTGACCATGGTTCCAAGCGCAGCGAGAATTCTTAAGTCCCACCAGCCTTGTTCGGCCTCACGGCGGATCTGATGGATCGCTTGCATATCGGAAAAGCTGCCGCGGTATGGCCGGCGGGTGGTCAGACCGTCATACACATCGGCAACTGAGACCACGCGGGTCAAAATGGAGATCTCTTTTCCTCGAAGGCCGTCCGGATATCCACTCCCGTCCAGTCGCTCGTGATGGTTGCGAATGATTTGCAGCAGAGGACGGTATGAGGATAAGGGCGCGCAGATGCGTGCCCCCACATAGGTATGCGAGTTGAGGACGCTCTTCTCTTCGGCGGTCAGCGGACCCAGCTTCAATAGGATCTCGTCGGGGACCCCCACTTTGCCGATGTCGTGCAATAACGCCCCGCGACGAATCCATTCCCGGTCGTCCGCAGACAAACCCATACGAGCGGCCAAGGACACAGCGGTTCGGCTCACTCGGAAACCGTGTCCGGCGTTGTAGGGATTTTTGGCTTCCACCAACTCCGCGAGAGTAAGCAACATCTTCTCCGTGTTTTCCAGGTTATCGGTAAAGCGCTTTTTCTCGAGCAGCGTGCGCACCCGGGTAATCAATTCAATGTTATTTACCGGTTTTTTTAAGTAGGCATCGGCATCGGCATCGATTCCCATCGCACGGCCTGGGGCGAGCTCCCAACTGGTGAGGAGCAGTATGGGAACCAGCCGGGTCTCTGGATTGCTCCTCAATTCCCGGCATACAGTCATGCCGTTCGTTTTCGGCATCATGCCATCAACCAGAGCTATGTCAATGCGTTCGTGATGCAATACCGCCAAGGCTTGATCGACGGTCTTTGCACAGAACGTATGAAATCCTTCGGACCGAAGTAAATCGGAATACAGTTGCCGATAGTCTTCGTCACTATCAGCAATTAAAATCGTGGCGCGATTGCTTTCCTGACTCAGATCTTTAGGAAACGTAACTACGACTTGGCTCGACAGGGTTGACATGGCATCCTTTCTGTTGCTGGCAACCGATGATCACATCGGTACAAGGGGATAGAGCAGGTGAACGCCCAAAGGAGCACCGGGAGGAAAAGGCGAGGTGCTTTATTATCATTAGGTTAGAATGCACAGCTGGAATCGCCGCCGATCCTAATCCAAGGGAACTGTTTCTTCCAGGGATTGTGTGCGGGATTGGTACACACAGGTTGTTCTCCAAGCGAACGCTCGGAAAGTCAGGGGCACAAGATAGATGGGATACGGCCTAGTGTTCATCTCTCGAAAGGGCATTCAGGATGAAGAGGGCGGTTCTTAAGCTAGGAAATCACTTAGGCATTATGGGAAGAGTCGCTGGACTCCTGAAGGATTCGATAGAGACTAGACCGGCTGATCTGAAGTATCTCGCCAGCGCGCCTTGTTCCCATCCACGCTCTGCAGCACGTACTCAATATGCGTTTCCTGCATATCGTCCGATGGCGCCAGCATAGCCTTCGTTGCTTCCGCCAGCAACTACGGTCGGACCCCGCAATTCGATATTGTTACACGACACGCTACAACAGGGTGACTCTGGGGATTGCAACTGCGGTACCGGGAGCTTGGAGCCTATGCCCAAAAGATCGTTGATTATCTTCCGGCCTAACTGCTCCGGCATATAAGACTCCGCACCGATCTGTGCCACTATAGCGCCATCGGCAGCGAGAGCCAACTTGATTACTTGCGGAAGATTAGTGGGATTGCAATCCATACTCAAGGCGATAGAGGCGGTCTCTTTCTGATAGTTCAAAACTGCAATTCTTTCCTGGACGCGAATAGGCCTGGCCAGGACTTGAAGGCCACGGTCGCCATTACTTCCGGTCGGACTTACCGAAAGCACCTGACCGCCAAATCGAGTGTTAAATTTTACATCTATGGTTTGGAGCCATTCGAAAAGCTCGCCGCAAAATTCCTTAGCCAGCGTAGCTCTCAATGCCTCCTGTTGAAGCAATTTCTCTTCCAGCGCCCGCTGCGCTTGATACTTGTCTTTCGTCTGCTGTACGGCTTCGTCGAGCCAATCAATTTTTTCCATTTGAGAAGGCTCCATTCATTAAGAAGGCGTCCGCCCACTTCTGTCACTCCAATACAAGAGCAGCATGTGAATGTCCACACGACCCAGGAAGAAACGAAATGAGGTCATTTGTTATCAAGAGGTTAGAACACGCGGTCGGAATCGGGGGGAGATCCCGATGAGGGAAAGTGTTCCTTTCCGCGACACTGTGTTGGATTGGAACATAGGTTTGGTCTCCAGGCGAATGCTCCAAAATTTAGAATTGCACGATAAAGAGAGAGATGAACCTTGGGTCATCTCTGGAAAGGTCGTCCAAGAGGAACAGTGCGGCGCTTAAGCTACGAACCCACTAAGGCATTTCCGGAAGGGTCGCTGGACTCCTGTAGGATTCGATAGAGACTGGAGCGGCTTATTTGAAGTATCTCGGCTGCGCGCGCCTTGTTCCCATCCACGCTCTGCAGCACGCGCTCAATGTGCCTTTTCTGTACATCAGCCAACGGTGCCAGCACATCGTCCCCGTTGCTCCCACCAGCAACTACGGTCTTCACGGAGTCGGGAAGATCGCGGACGTCTATGGTGTTCGTCGCCGTCATCATGCACGCGCGCCCCAGAACGTTCTCGAGTTCACGAATATTTCCGGGCCAAGAATGGCGTGACAGCACCGTCTGCGCCCGGCCCGTGAGGGCCGCGACCGGTTTTTTCAATTCCGTCGCACAACGGCGAAGAATGCCCTGCTCCAGCAGGCGCAGGTCTTCTTTGCGCTCGGCAAGCGGCGGCAGCTTGATTTCGATCATGGAAAGCCGGTAATACAAATCCTCTCGAAATTGTCCCTGCGACACCATCTTGCGAAGGTCGCGGTGGGTTGAGGCGATCACGCGGACGTCCACCTTACGAGAAGCCGTGGCTCCGACCTGCCGCACCTCTTGGTTCTGAAACACGCGCAGCAGCTTGGCCTGCATCGCCTGCGACATCTCGCCGATTTCATCCAGAAACAGCACCCCGCCATGAGCAGCTTCGATCAAACCAATGCGGTCCTGACTGGCTCCGGTGAACGCTCCCCGGACGGATCCGAACAACTCACTCTCCAGGAGCGTTTCCGTAATAGCGGCACAGTTGCAAACCACCAAGGGCTTGCTCGCAACTGGACTCAGGCGGTGCAGCGCGCGCGCGACCAGCTCCTTGCCCGTTCCTGTCGCACCGCCAATCAACACAGTTCGAAAATGCGGCGCGATGCGGCGTATGGCGACGAAGACTTCCTGCATGATCGGGCTTTGTCCTACCATGCTCTCAAACTGGAGCGAGTGGTAGACGTCCTCCTCCAGCCGCGTGCGGTGCTCGCGTCGCCGCGCTTCCTGGAGTAACAAGCGGACACGTTCCCGCAAACGCTCGACCGTGATTGGCTTCACCAGGTAATCGCACGCTCCCTGTTGAATTGCCCGTACCGCGGATTCGGTGGAGTAGTCTGCGGTCAGCATAACTACATCCGCATTGGGATCGATTCCTAGAATGCGCCCTAGAACCTCCATCCCTGCGGCCTTCGGCATATTCAAATCCAACAGGATGACCGGGGGATGCCACCTCTGGACGATGGTTAGCGCTTCTTCCGGGTCAGTTGTGGAAAGGAAGTCCACGTTTTCATCAGAGATTGCTTCCCCGACAAACTCCAGGAAGCCGGCCTCATCGTCGATCGCCAGCACCGTGACTTTCGATTCGCGCGATTCAGGTTTCTTGATTTGTTCTAGTTCACTCATGGTTCCTGATCTTCCTGAGATTCCGGTTTCGGCAAACAGCAAAAGGGCAAGACAGCTTTCTCGTTAGACCCTGAAGATACTGCGCAATCTCTCATCCAGGGCCGTTTTCGTGAGGGGCTTGTGGGCGAAGTAAGTTCCGGGTTCCAGGCTGCCCTCGCGCGAGATCAAGTCACCGCTGTAGCCAGAAACAAACAGCACCTTCAGCAGCGGAATCTTCTGCTTCAGCCTATCGGCCAGCTGCCGGCCGCTCATGCCGGGCATCACCACGTCGGTAAGCAGCAGATCGATTGGCCCTTCTTGTTTTTCGGCCATCCGGAGGGCTTCCCGACCGTTGCTGGCCGCTACCACGTTATAGCCCAAGTCTTCCAACTGGAGGCTTACAATCTCCCGCAAGGCAGCGTCGTCCTCTGCCAGTAGAATCGTCTTAGACGCGGCATTCTTCGGCCTTGCGCTCTCGCTTTGGGGAGTTGCCACAGGCGCCAACCCGCACTGGCGAGGCAGGTATATCTTGAAGGTCGTACCGCCCGGTACCTTCGTGTCGACCGAGATGAAACCTCCGCTTTGTCGGACAATTCCGTATACCGTGGACAGGCCCAAACCCGTTCCGTTGCCCATCTCCTTGGTCGTAAAAAATGGCTCGAAGATGTGCGGCATCGCTTCCGAGCTAATTCCGGTTCCGGTATCGGAAACGCAGATCATCGCGAAGGAGCCGGGCGGCACGTCCGGATGCATGGTTGAACAAGACTCGTCAAGTTCGATATTGTGGGTCTCAATCACCAGCTTGCCTCCGTGCGGCATGGCATCGCGGGCATTGATTGAGAGGTTCAGTAGGACTTGGTCAATCTGCGAGGGATCAGCCTTCACGCTCCATAGGTTCGGATCCAGCGATAGAGTTAGTCGAATGTCCTCCCCGAGCAGACGCGGCATCATTTCGGCAAGATGAGTAATGCTCCCATTCAGGTCCATCAGCGTAGGGGCGAACACCTGCAGGCGGCTGAAGGCCAGCAACTGACGGATCAACGCGCTGGCGCGCTGCGCGGCGTCCTTGATCTTCATGATTCGGGGCAGGTTCAGATCCGAGGGCGACAGGGTCTCCGCGATCAGGTCGCTGTAGCCGATCACAATGCCCATGATGTTGTTGAAGTCGTGGGAGACTCCGCCCGCTAACCTACCGACGGCCTCCATTTTCTGCGCCTGGAGGAGTTGAGATTCGAGATGCTTCCGCTCCGTATTGTCGATCAGAAATCCATGCCACAACACGCTGCCATCCTGCTGGCGTTCCGGCGAGGCATCGCCTTTGACCCAAACCAGCCCCCTTTTGGGGTGGTTTACCCGGAACTCTTCGTGCCATGGGGTCAACGAGCGGAATGAATCGGCAATGGTTGCGTTAACGTGGCCGAGATCGTCAGGATGAATCGCCGCCCACACCGGCGTGGCATCCTGGCTGACAGCGTCGGGAGCGACATCAAATATATCGCGCAACGCGGAGCTGGCAAATGGTATCGCGCTGGACCCGTCTGGCCGCATGAGAAAGGAATAAACAATTCCTGGAACGGTGGCAATGATCCTGCTCAATTCCTCTTGAATGGCCCCGGCCTCTTTGCGCGCCGTAATGTCCTCGACCGTGCCTTCGTGGAGCACCACTTTGCCATCGGCGTCGCTCACCGCCCGTATGTTCATTGACACCCACTTCTTTTTGCCATCTTTGCCACAGCTCTCCAATTCGACACTGTGCACCGCTCGATCGTTTTCCAGTACGTGTGCCAATTCTTGCAGCGCGTTGGGATCGACAAATAACTGGCGGCCCACGTTTGAGACCTCCGCCAGGAGCTGTTCGGGAGAATCATAGCCATGCATCCGCGCCAAGGCGCGATTGACGCTCACGGACCGGCCCTCGGGAGTAATCTGGAAGATTCCAATGACGGCGTCTTCAAAAATAGAGCGATACTTTTCCTCGGCTTGACGCAACCTATCTTCGGCAATCTTTCGCGAGGTGCAGTCCTGCTTGATGGCAACATAATGGGTGATCCCACTATTGCCGAGGTACACCGGCGTAATCGTCATCTCCTCGGTGTAAACGGTTCCATCTTTGCGCCGGTTGATGATCTCCCCGTCCCAGGTATGCCCGGAGGTGATTGTTGCCCACAGATTGCTATAAAACGCACGGTCGTGTTTACCCGACTTCAAGAGCCGGGGATTGCTACCCAGAGCTTCTTCCGGAGCGTACCCGGTCAGTTGTGAAAATGCGTGATTGCTCCACAGGATCGTGCCGTTGCTGTCGGTAATCACGATGGAGTTGGCAGCCGCCTGCAACGCCGCAGCCTGCAGTCGAATGGTCTCTTGCGCCTTTTTCCGTTCGATCGCATACTTCAGCGACCGCCCCAAAGCCGGCCCAGCGATTGTCCCCTTTACGAAGTAGTCTTGCGCTCCCGCGTGGGCGGCCTGCACTGCGGTTTCCTCATCGTCCAGGCCGGTCAATATCACCGCGGGTAGCTGGGGGAACTTCGACTGAAAGCGGACAAAGGTCTCTAGTCCGCGACTGTCGGGAAGAGAGAGATCCAGAAGCACAACATCGGCAGGGTTCGACCTCAGCTTCTCCAGACCGACCGACAAGCGTTCGGCGCACTCTAGCGCGAACCCATCGCCATCAGCTTCCTTCAGCATCTCCGCAATAAGCCGGGCATCGCCCGGATTGTCTTCGATCAGTAGAACATGCGTCGGCATAAACCCTCCCTTCTGTGCCCTATTTGGGAGGAAGCTTTACAATGCTGATCCAGAAATCCTGGATCGCCTGTACCACCTCAACAAATTTTTCCAAGTCCAGCGGCTTAGTGATATAGCAGTTGGCGTGATGGTCGTAGGATCTCAGGATGTCCTCTTCCGCTTTGGAGCTGGTGACGATCACCACGGGGATTCGTCGCAAATCCGGATCCGCTTTGATTTCCGAGAGGACCTCGCGACCATCCTTCCCCGGTAGGTTAAGATCCAGCAAAATCAGATCGGGCCGGGTTACATGGGCGTACCTGCCTTGTTTGCGCAGAAAGGCCAGCGCCTCTTGCCCGTCGGAAACGGCGCGCAACTGGTTAATGATTTTCGACTCCCGCAACGCCTCCCGCATCAGCCTGACGTCTCCGGGGTTGTCTTCCACCACCAGAATTTCAGCTGGCTGAACTTGCACGTACTCTCCGATAGCCACCATGACTCACCTCTGCCATTGGGATAGTGAACGTAAACGTGGACCCCTTTCCGGGCTCCGACACCACCCAGATCCGGCCTCCATGCCGCTCCACAATCTTCTTAGTGATTGCCAGACCGATGCCCGTACCCGGGTACTCCTGGCCGGCATGCAGGCGCTGAAAGATCACAAAAATCCGATCGGCATCGTGGGGTTCGATTCCGATGCCATTATCGCGCACGGAAAAGCGCCACTCGCCGGCTTCCTGTTGCACCGACACGTGAATGCGGGGCGGTTCCGGGCCGTGAAATTTCAGGGCATTTCCGATCAGGTTCTGGAAAACCTGGCTCAACTGCGTTGCGTCGACCGGGATCGTGGGCAAAGGATCGTGGCTGATGACCGCGTGCGCCTCTTCGATCGCGGCCTTTAAGTTGACCTGCACGGCCTCGAGCACGCTCTCGCTGCTGGTAGAAGCGACCTCCTTGCCGCGGGTGCCCACTCGGGAATAGGCGAGCAGATCGTTGATCAGCACCTGCATGCGATGGGCACCGTCCACCGCAAAGGCGATAAAATCATCCGCATCGGCGTCGAGTTTACCGCGATACCGCTTGCCCAAGAGTTGGGTGTAGCTGGCCACCATGCGCAAGGGTTCCTGCAGGTCATGCGAGGCCACGTAGGCGAACTGTTGCAGGTCGGCATTGGAGCGGGCCAGTTCCTCGGCTCGCTCTGCCAGTTCTTTTTCTGCTTGCTTGCGCTCGGTAACATCGCGCGCTGCCGCGAAAACGCCTTCCACCTGGCCGACTTCATTGCGGAACACCGAAGCGTTGTACAGAACGTCTGTAACCACGCCGGTCGTGCTGCGAATAGCCAGCGGGTAGTCGTGCACCACGCCCTCGGCGAACACCCGCCGGTAGACCTGCTGGGCCTTTTCCGGCTCGGTGAAGTAATCCGAAAAGTCGCTCCCAATCAGTTGCTCGCGAGAAGCGCCGGTGACTTTTCCCGTCGCCGCATTGACGTCGGTGATCTTGCCGTCGCGACTGATCGTCACCAGCGGGTCCAGGCTGGCTTCGATCAGGCTGCGGGCATAGTGGGAAGCTTTCCTTAACTTCTCTTCGTCACGCTTGCGCTCGGTGATGTCCACCTTGATACCCACCATGCGAGTGGGCCGTCCGGCATCATCGAAAAACACCTTCGCCCGGGCATTCACCCAGCGGATCTCACCGTTGTCGCGCCGCCGAATCCGCCATTCCGAGGCAAACTCACCCGCTTTTAAGGACTCTCGGATCGCGGTTCTTGCACGTTCCAGATCTTTGCGTAATATAAGCGACTCCCAGTCCTCATAAGTGCCGCCGAACGTTCCCGGAGCAAGTCCGTACAACTCTTCGGTTCCGGTTGACCAGATATTCACATTGTTGCGAATGTCCCAGTCAAACGTACCGGACCGCCCCGCTTTCAGGGCCAGGGCGAGTCGCTCGCGGCTCAAACGCAGTTCGTTTTCGGGTCGCTTCCGCTCCGAGACATCGCGGGCACTGGTGGATGCTCCTACGATCCTTCCCGCACGGTTCCTCACCGGGCTGATGGAAGCAACGATGTCGATGATCTTCCCATCCTTTCGGACCTGCGTCGTTTCGAACCGTGGGACATGCTGACCCTCCTTGATTCTCTGCATGTTCGCGGCAAGCTCTTCGCGACGGTCCGGCGGGATCGTAATAGAAATGGATTTCCCAATCATTTCTTGCGCCGAGTAGCCGTAAATCGCCGCCGCCCCGGAGTTCCAACTCGTGACTACACCGTCGAGGGTTATCGCGATGATGGCGTCGTCGAAAGAGGGAAAGATGGACGCCAAACTGGCGATGATTTCGTCCTTTTGGCGGCGCGCCCAGTCGCGGCGTTCCGCCAGGAAACCTGTCCACACCGTGAGGCCTGCCAACAGTAGGATGGTGCATACGGTCATGAGGGCCAAGCCGGCCCAATCCGAATAAAGGCCGCTAGCCCGTCCCTTCCAGTGCAGCCAGGCGAGCACGAGAGGAACGACGATCACGGCCGGGAACAACCGGCGCGTCAACGTCCCGCCGACGTTTTCGCTCGCGACTAGTACCCCCAAGCCCGACTCGGGATGGGTAAACATCACCGCGAATGAAAGCAGAAACAGAGCGGAAGAAATAATTGGAGAGATGTGCGTGTGAGTAGTAGTCGGATTCAGAACGAAGTCCAGGAGGCTGAACACGGAAGCAATCGCCACCACACAAGGCAATAAGCGTCCCGACCAACGGCCAAGACTTCTTTTGGCGTCCCGCAGCAGTAGCGCCAGCCCAAGGCAAAGGAACCCGAAAGCAGCAATGGGAGACATTAGACCCGGTCGTACGCTTCCTAGAAGGTCCTCCGGCGCAGCGGTGAACAGCAGCTGATCGATGCCAAGGTCCCATCCGAAAACGTGCTCTAGCAGCGAAAGCAGGCCCACCACGCAGGCAGCGGCGGCTGCAATGTTTGCGGCCGGCTTCCAGGCGGAAGCAACCGTCGGCTGTTCCTTGCTCGCGGCCCACAAACTAAACCCTATCAAGACAAAACAAATGGCAGCATTTGCCTGTACCGCGACCAGTCCAGGCAAAACATCTTTCACTGCCTGAAACATCCACCCGGCCAATACCCATAAGCCAAAGACCACCGAGAGCACACTGCAAAGCGAGACCAAGTGACCCAGCTTTCGCAGGATGCCGATGTCGGCTTGAGGTATCATAAGCTTTTCCTGATCTGGTCAGTGGGCGCCGATGTGGGACTCGAAACCACCCTGGAACAACTGCCGGGACACAGCTTGGGGCGTACTTTCTTGTGGGGCCGCTCTCTCGGTTTGAGAGAGCGGCACACATTTCCGCGTCGACGTGCGACGCACGCCACAAAGGGCGGTTCCGAGGACTGCGATGGCGCAATACGAGCCTACCAACAAAGTCTTGCAGGCCATCCAAGCCACACTTAAGGTGCTGGCGGCCTCAACTGATCCTCCCTCGTATTAGACGAAGATGAAACTCAAGGCTATTTTCGCTACTCCTGGAAGAGAAAGTCAGTAACAAAGAGCCGAGGTTACTTACGAAAGTAACCATACCCACCACTTTAAGGGGTAGAGTGGCGCGGCGGAGTTTCACCGCCGCGCTCTCTCAGATCCGGACGTGAACCTCTCGGCTCATCCGGCTCCCAGTATCCGGCTGTCCGGCATATAGAAGCGGCCAGTGCGCGAAGAGCGCTGGGCTGGTCCTAATGACATGGGCGAGCCACTCGCGTGCGCTTTTGGGCTTTTGCTTGAAGCGCTTGAACTTGCGGCGTACCCACTTCCTCAGATGGAAGTCAACTCGGCGCAGACTGTTGTGCATCGCCGATTTGTAGAAGTGACTGTAGTAGTTGATCCAACCGCGGAGGTAAGGATTGACCAGCCGTGCCAGATCATTAAGGGCCATGTCGGTCCGGTTCTGGAGACCCCATTGCCGGACTTCCCGACGCATCGCCTTTAGCGCCTCTTGGGACGCCGCCGGCAGGAACGAGACGCCATATGTCCCATTGGGCCATGCCGTAAACCTCGGCCGGAATGTATAGCCGAGGAAGTCGAACTGGACCGTGGGATAGCGTCCCTTACGGTTGCCCTGCTTGAGCGAATAGGAGTAAACCGGCTTGCCGAAATAGTGAATGTTCGAGACGTATTCAGTTTCCTTCGGCGTCGCGGTCAGGCCGATCTGGGTAGCGGCGGAAAAGTACTCAAGAATCTCACGCCAGGCGGAATCTTCAGCTGCGCTGCCACGGTGACACTCATCAATAACGATGAGGTCGAAGAAGCCCGGCGAAAACTCCCGGAAGAGTTTCTGCCGCTCCTCCGGCCCGGTGATGGCCTGGTAGAGACCGAGGTAAACCTCGTAAGCCGTGTCAATGCGGCGTTTCCTGTCGAGCGCCGTCGGGAGTGCGACTTCAGAGCCGTCTTCCCGCTCGATGGTTTTCGCGCCCGTGCTGAGCTTTGCCATCGCCGCCCCGAAAGGGCGGAAATCATTCACCATCGTCTGGTCAACGAGGACGTTGCGGTCAGCCAGAAAGAGGATACGTTTCTTGCGCCCAGCCTTCCACAATCGCCATATGATCTGAAAGGCGGTGTAAGTCTTGCCGGTGCCTGTGGCCATAACGAGAAGCACACGATTCTGACCCTTGGCAATCGCTTCGACCGCCGCGTTGACGGCGTTGCATTGGTAATAACGCGGGGCTTTCCCGCTGGCGTCGTCGAAGTAGTCCTGCAGGACGATCTGTTCCTCGTCGGGTGTCAGTCCTTTCCAGGCACGATACTTTTCCCACAGGTCGGCAGGCGACGGGAATTCGTCCAGCGTAAGGCTGGCCTCTTTCTCAGGGCTGATGCCGGTGCGGTCGTGGAAGACAAACCCGTCGCCGTTCGAAGAGAACACAAACGGTATGTTCAGCGTCATGGCGTAGTCGAGAGCTTGCTGCATCCCGTCGCCGACTCTGTGATTATTGTCTTTGGCCTCGATAATCGCGATAGGAATATTCGGCTTGTAATAGAGGATGTAATCCGCACGTTTGGATTTGCCGCGAGATACGAGCTTGCCGCGAACAATGATCCGTCCCTTGGTGAAGGCGACCTCCTCGCGGATCTGCATCATTCCATCCCATCCCGCGCGCCTCACGGCGGGGCCAATGAACTTGGAGCAGATGTCGCGTTCGGTGAGGTCTTTCTTGTTCATCTGGTTATCTGTTTATTTCCTGTTCAAGCGCAGCCAGTGTTGCCATGATCGTGTCGAACGTTGGCGGGTTGCCAAAGATCATCACGCCCATATTGCGGTAGTCCCTCTCCAATGCCGCTATGCGTGGCTGCGGCGGCACTACGTGAAAGCTTCCGGGGTGCGCCAAGTCATAGCGAGCCCAGGCCGAAGGATAGAAGGTCTCTTTGTGCCTCACAACCTGAGCTAGGAGGTCCATGTCAGCAAGAGCCTCAGCCCGGATTGCCCCCTGAGCCAACATGGCAACGTCATAATAGTGACGCGAGTATCTGTCGGGGATCGGCTTTTCCGGCGGGCGGTGATATTCCGCGTGAAGGATGGTGGCTTTCTCCCAGAAGGTCCGCTTTGCGAGGAGCGCAACCACCCCAACGTCGCCATCGGGAACCAGCTCCGGAAATTCCTCGGCGACTAACGAGCGGATCGTGAAACGGTCATGCGGCACAAATTCGGCGTGGGTTCCCAGCTCAAGCACAACTTGAGGAACAACATAAGCAAGGCTATTGCTACTCGCCGTCGGATACTGAAATCGGATCACGTTCGGGTCCTGCCCGCTTACGTCCAAGCTCCACGCCTCGGCTGCGCCGAGGATCTCCTCGCACCGTGCCTTTAGTGCATCCAGGAAGTCGCCGCCGATATAGCGCTGACACTCGGCCATCATTTCGTCGAGGATGTTAGCCCGCCTTGTCCTTGAGATATCATCGCGGCGCGGGTCCCGGTCTCCTGTAAAGCCGAGAGCGACGTAGTCCACGGCCAGATCAATATCTTCGGAGAACCGGTTTATCGCGTGAAAGATTTTCGACAGAGAGGTGCCGCCTTTGAAGAGGAGCCGCCCGGAGAGCGCCTCGATCGAGAACAGTTGCTTCAATATCCAGCAAACCCAAAAATCTTTTTCAATGATGGCTTCGGCCAACGCCTTGCGATCCGCTGTTTCCGCAAATACCTGCGCCCGTTCCTCGGCGGCCATTCGGGCAATCCCGTTCAAGCTGCCTTCTCCGCGATCTTTTTCGCTACGTCGTAGATCCAGTCCACACCGAACCGCGTATCTCTCACCAGCTTGCGCTTCTCGGCCGGGGACAAAACCGCGCGCAGCGTCTCGATCTCGCGTGGCCCAACGCCCTCTTTTCCAAGATGCCGCAGCGCCTGGACGACAAGGGCAAACTTGCCTTCAAGTCCCGCAAGCGCCTTGGGGCGTGCATGTTTGAAGTGAATGGTGCGCCGCCCAATCGGCACCATATTATTTGGGCCATCCGTCAGGTAGATAATCTTCGATGGCACCTGTGCAGAGAGACCGAGCAGATTTGCGGCCCACGAGCCTTCCGGCACAATTTTCCAACGCTGTCTTCGTGCCAGCGCGCGCGCAGCCTCATCTATGTCCGGGCTCAACTCGCCGCCTAGTGCCGGATTGACCTTGGGCACGTCATAGAGGCCGCGCCGGACCCGCCGGATTTTTCCAGTCTGCGCGAGGCTTGCGAGGGTGACATCGATCATGGTCCTGCTGGCAATGTCCAGGAAATCCTTCGCTAAGAAGGCTTTTCCTGGGCCAAGCCGTTCGATCCTCGTAAGTATCTGGTCTTGCTTGGTTTGCATGGATAAACCTGTTTCACCGATTAAGAAAAAATGTACTAGTTTTTCTTAACGTCTGCAAGGCTTATTATCCGGCTCCGTGAGGTTTCCAAGCGTGTCTTCATGCATAAAATCAGCAAGCCGCTGGCGAAGCACATTCAAATCCTCGAGCCGCACGCGCCGCGCGCAATCGTTTCCGCCCGTTATGAGGAAACTCCGTTACGTTCAACTCGATCAAGTGGATGCCCTGTTCACGCAATACGTCGCGGCGCAGCTGATCGTAACGAGCCCGCTGCTCCCCGCGCGACATGCCGCTTACGGTCGGCCGCCGATCGAAAAGCGATACGGTCTCAAAGTGCTGACGTTCGCGGTACTCGATGGCGAGACCTAGGGCGGGATAGAACGCATCCACAGGCAAGCATCGTCCCGAGTCTCCGCGCAGAAAAGAAAACCGACGCTGCCTTTCTGCCCGGCGACCAAGCAGCTCGTCGCAGAGGTCGAGTATGTAATCCTCATCGCACGTAAGGCTCCGTCGATCTCGTTTCATTGCGGCTGAGCACCATTACAACATCCACCGCCCTTAGTCGCTAGTCGACACTCCTCATTCGTCCAATCTCACACACGGAGGAAAGACCCATGTTCACAGAACTGATGCCATTGCTGCGCAAACGCAGGCTGCTACTGACCATCTCCCTTATTGAGGGCGATACGATCAGAGCTACCGTCGTTCCGCAGAAGGCGTCTGATACCGACGACAACGCTGTCACCACCCCATTGGCAATCACCGGCACAGCCGAGGAACTCGATCGCGACCTTCCTCAGCAGCTGGTGGAATTCACTGGGGCGCACCTGCAACTCCAAACTACCCTGGCCTCTGCCAAAGCTGAGATGGAAGCAGCCGCAAAAGCGGCTCGCGACGAGGCACGGAAGAAGTCGGCTAAGCCATCCAGCCCGACGAGTTCAACAACTCCGGCGACACCAGCGGCGACGACCGTCTCTCGGGAACCAGAGGCACCCTCGCTGTTTGCGCCACAGGCGCAACCGGAAACGACAGCCGCAGAAGAGGAGGAGGGAGGTGAAGCGTCATGAAAATCAAACTGGTCGAACGTGAATTTCTCTACCACGGAACTACGCTGGCCGATCCAGCCGCCACTCTCTCGATTGAAGAAGTCCGTTCGTTCTACGCCGCTCAGTTTCCCGAGCTGACCAACGCAGCCATCACCGGACCTGAGACGGTTGGTGACCGCCTGCGTTACACGTTCGAGCGGGCGATCGGATCGAAGGGCTGATGGGATGAGGGAAACCACCAAACAATCGCTGTTACAGGAAATCCGCGAATCAGAGGGGCGGCAGGCCAGCGCCAATCCTCTGACCGGATTGATGCAGGAGCTGCTCGAATGCAAAGACTCTCAAGAAGCAAGCAGTGCTCTCGCACGGGCTCTCTCCCTGCAAGGACACGGAGATCCCGTCTTCCCCGGACCGGGTATCTGGCCAATCCCGCCAGCCTGATCGGAATTCCGCAACTCGAACCAGTTCATGCTGGCAATAAGGTCAGCTTTGGGCCGTCCGGCCTTACCGCGATGGCCCAAACCCTTGTGAAAATCGACCTCGCCACCGAAGCTGACTGGACCGCGGCAGAGAAACGGCCATCCACCCTGGTCGAGCAAGTGCTCCGCCGTTATCTGGCCGAGCGTGGCCAATCGATCATCGCCGAACACTTCGAACTTACTCTGACGCTCGGGGAAGCAATCGTCGACCGCCTCTACGGCGAAGCAGAGCCAAGCTGCCCCGGACAACTCTTCTTCGTTCTCAATACGGAGTCATCCTTTCCGCTGGGCGTAGGTGAGGCGATCTCAGAACTTGAAGGTGCCCACGCCGGCATGGGAAAAGCGTTTTACGACACCCTGCGCCAGTCTTTATACCGCTGGATCCATGTCTATGACGATTTGGACGCCCGGGAACGCATCGAGCAAATGACCGAGTGGGCCGAGGGAGAGGATGATCCTCAGTCTTGCGAGATCCCAAAGCTCGAGCAGGATCTTCCGCCCTGCTTGGCGGACAATCGACGTTCCGACAAGGTCCGGCCTCTCACCGCGTTTCCAGTTCCCACTGTTCCCTGGTCGAAAGACCTGGTCGAAACCACAATCGAGTTACATAGAGTTTCCCTCTCGATGGAACGGCCGAAAGTCGATGAGGACTGGCTCGAAAGTGAGCGCAGCTACCATTCGCTCGATCTGCCGTTGCCAGCAGTCCTGTTGTACTTCCGACCGGGCGACGCCGTCATGGCGTGTTTTGACGACGAATGTGAACACTGGGGGCAGGAGACGCCTGAACCGAATCTGATCATTCCGGTGCGGCCGGAAAACCCCGCCAGCGTGCGCCAAGCACTTGCTGTCAATGAGACGCTCATGCAGGTGCTTGTGCTCACGGTGCGGATCAAGAACATCATCGAGAGCCGGGAGAAATCCACATGCGATTCAGCATCGATGTCGGAAGCGAACTCGAATTGAAGTTGTACCAGGCCGTGCTCCTTTACAAGAACGATCACGGCAACCGCTACATGGCGACCGTCCACGGCGTTGTGCAGCAAAACGGCGATGGAAGTCCTCTTCTTGGTGCCGGACAACTGCTCAGCACGGCGAGCCTGAGGGAGTTGGCCCGGCAGCTGGGGACTGGTTGCCCGGTGGAGTTCTTGCCGGACCACGTCGTCGCCCGAACTCCGGATCTGCTGGCGTGGTGGACACCGGCGGCGGTGCGGCCAATGTTCTTCCGCGCAGGATCGGAACTTGAGGGCGTCTCCGGAAAACGGTTTCCGCACCCGGCCTTGCTGTTCGTAGCACGGAACGATGTGTTGTACATCCGCGCACTTTCTGCCACCCGAAAGCCGGGTCCGGAGAGCAAATTGGCGGCTGCTCCGTACTGGAACACCGACAGCGACGGCGCCGTGTGTGCCGGCACGATGCGCGCGCCAAAGTCCTTGACCGTGACTTCAATGGCCGCATGGCAGCGAGCGTTCTTCCAGAGCGAATTCACCCATCCGGGCGGCGGTGGCCTCTTGACGAAACGCCGTGGAGGAACGACGGCGCTTTGGAAGAGCCTAGCAGGGAAAAAACGATTCCCGCTGTCTACGCTCATTGAGCTGGAAACACTGGAAAAATACCTGAAGAGACTGGAGACAGAGCGACGATGATGCACACTCTCGATCCTCAACTTCTGGAACGGCCGATTCGTATCCTGGTAGTCGGCTGCGGCGGCAACGGCAGTGCGATCGTTTCCGGGCTCCCCTACCTCCACCAGGCCATGCTGGCATTCGGCCATCCTGGCGGCCTTCAGGTGACGTTAATTGATCCCGACACGGTCAGCGAAACCAATTGTGTGCGCCAGCCTTTTTGCAGAACGGAAATCGGCTTTCCGAAAGCTATCGTGCTGGCACACCGGATCAATCTTTTTTGGGGCCTGAACTGGCAGGGCATGCAGGCACAAATACAGCAGGTCACGAAGAGCGCAGGCATCGATCTTGTTATTGGGTGTGTCGATACGCGCAAAGCGCGGCGTGCCATAGACAAATGGGCGCTGCATTCCCGGGTTCTGTACTGGCTTGACCTTGGCAACAACGCCTCCAGCGGCCAGTTCATTCTCGGGCAGCCTGAGAACCGAGTAAATCAAAAGAAGAAGCATCGCCTGCCAACGGTGACGGAGCTTTTCCCAGAAATCGCTGCGCCCGGTGTAAGAGATGACGACCAGCCGTCTTGCAGCGCAGCCGAGGCTCTAACTCGGCAGGAACCCTTCATCAACCAGAATCTCGCCTACCAGGCTTTGGGCATGCTCACACAACTGTTACGCCATGGCTCTTTGTCGTATCAGGGCGGATTCTGCAACCTGGCTACCGGAAGGCTTGTGCCGTCACCGATCCGGTCGGTTGGGACAGATTATTCGCCCAAGGGACGGGGCAAAAACCAGCGCTCGTCGGGAATATGTGGTTTTGCGGACCCGAAACCGTGATTTCAGGATAGGGTTTTCCAAGTTGACTGATGGTAGATCAGTCGTGGCCCACTTATTCGCTTTTTGTTCGTCTTTAGGGTAAGCTCCATTTCTGCCATCGGGCGATCATAATACAGCTCGTGGCGTGCTGGCTGGCCGATGTATGTGGTTCTTCATGACGCCGTTGGATGCACAAAGATAGGTGCTCTGCTACCATTCCCTCGTCCCACTACCCGTCTGAAGATGGCCACCAGTCAATCACTTATTGAGGAATATGCGCAAAGTCTCGCAGCACTGAGCGGGAATGATTTCCAGGCCGAAGTCTGCGCGCGCCTCCAAACATTCATCATTGGTTTTCAAAATGTTCCTGCGAAGCCGCAAGGGGATGCAGGACTCGACGCCTTCTCGGACCGTGGGGAGCGAGCGTACTGCTGCTATGGACCGGAACGCGACGAATTCAAGACGAACAAACAGCGTGAGAACGCGATCATCAATAAGTTTAAGGGAGATCTACGCCGTCTCTACGAAGTGGACTTTGAGAAAGAAGTGCTGCAGGTCTCCGAAAGCCCGGAGATGGCGACGATTCTTCCGAAGGACCGAAAAATCAAACAGATCGAGCTGCTGGTTAACTGGTTCGAGAGTCACAGAATTCTGAACCCGATCTTAAGCGCCGCGGAAGAATACCAAAAAGTGAGCAAATGCAGATACGTGGAGCCAAGCGCGACCGTGATCGTCGTGGGGCCAAAGGATCTAGCAAATCGTTACGCCGTTGACGAGGTAACGATTGTGAGGGCACGGCAAAGGATTTTCATTCTGAAAGTGCAGACGAAGGCTGCAACGGTCACGCTGGGCAGCACTGAGAAGTTCGATCTGAAGATGATGACTCTTAAGGAGATTAATCCAGGGCGGACAGAACAGATCGACAAGCTGTGGCTTGAGTTGCAGACATCGTGGCGCATGGCGCTTGCCTTTGAGCAAGAACTGGATGAGACGTTGCCAAATCTCCATCGGGATTTGGAGACTAATCGCGCCCGCATCCTGAAGAGGGTGTTGATGCTGATGGTCGGGTCGGCCACGCCATGGGCTGAGCTGGGGCAAGCGACTGAGATTGCATCAGAGATATTGCAGAAAGACTTCGAGAAGCTGTACGGGATGCTGGTAGAAGATTTGAGTGCCGGCGAGATTGCGCGTCTGATCGGCGAATGCCCGGTCGGATGGGAAAAGCCGGTGGCCGATGCTTAAGCACGGACAGCCGATTCAGGACCTTGTTGCTCTTCTTCAGAGTAGCGCCGCAAAACCGATTATCGTTCCCTCAAGACTGGCGCCCTCGGCCATCTATGATGTCGAGTATCGGACGGTAGTGATAGCGCTGGTGTTCGAGAGGTTTGCAAAGCCGTTCGGGCCTGCGGGGCATCGAAGAGTATCCTCGGCCCGACTGAAGCTGCTGCAGTTCATAACACTTCGGCCATGGCTGCTGCCCGCAATCCAGGAGTGGAGCAAGGGAGTTGAGCAGGAGGCGCTTGCTTTCGCACATTCAATACGGATTCGCCGGGGTTTTCTTTCCGATACCGCCCACGATGATGTGATCAACTATCTCGTGGCGTGCGACATATTCTTTTGGCAGGAAAGCCACCTAGTGAACGGGCAAAACGGCAAGGTGCTGCACGAAATTAGCGAATCCATTGAAAAGCAGAATTTGTTCGCGAGCGAAAGAAAAGTGATAGCGGAGCTTGGCGACGTCAAGATAACCAACGCGATGCTGGAGGGCTGGTGATTCACCTCGCAAAGATCGAAGTGCGCGGCAAGGCAGACGCCGGAGATTTTTCCGGAGTCCTAGAGCTGTCCTCTGGACTTCAGGTGATATCCGCCCGCAACGCGTACGGAAAATCGCTGGCGGTAAAAGCGATTGCATGGTGCTTTGGCCTTGAGCCGATCTTTGGCAATGCCGACAACGACCCCATTCGCCTTCCAGAAGCAGTGCGCGAAGATCTGGAGCTGGCAGGCCATGCCAAAAGCCAAGTGGTTTCGTCTGAATGTAGCATCACAATTCGCGATGACTCGGGACGGAAACTGGAGATTACTCGTTCTATTAAGGGCGGCGACCCGACCGTGGTCTTGGTCCGTGAAACGGAAGCGGATGGCAAGACAAGGGAGAGTAAGCTGCTCGCGCGGAAACTCACGATGCAGGATGAACACGGGGGTTTCCAGCGCTTTGTGTTCGATTGGCTGAAATGGCCGCGCATAGACGTGCCTACCTACCGAATGGGAGGGTCGGAATTATACCTTGAGAACCTGGCCCCGCTGTTTTACATCGACCAGAATGAGGGATGGACCAACATACAGGCGCTCCAGATAGCGCGCTATGGACAGCAGGAAATCGGTCAGATCGCGGTGGAGTATCTTCTCGGGGCCCTTAACGCCATTAAGGCGCGCGTCAGCCGTCTGCAGGCTGCCCAGCGCGCTGATGAATTGAAGAAGAGTGCACGACTCATCACAGATCAAGCGACCGACGCCATGATGAGGCGAGGCTGGCGCGTCGAGTGGTCGAGTCATGGGTCGTTGAAGGACATCGTCTCAAGATGGTCTGGACGGAAGCTGAGACAGGCGCTAAGGGAAGATGCCTCGGTGGACATCGAGGCGCGCTTGAAGAGCATCAACGAGAGAACGAAAGCGCTACGAAATACTCTGACAAAACAGCCGATTGACGCAAGCAACTCGTCTGCGCCGATTGCCGCTTCGCAAAAGGCCATCGAGCTGAAGGAGCAGCGACATACTCTTAATCGGGATCTCCATACGCTGCGATCTCAGTTCGAGCAGGCCTCAAGCCTTACGGAAAGCCTCGATCACCGACTGCTCGCAGCGACGGATCTGTTGCGCCTGAAAAAGACGGGGATCGGAAGGCTCGATCATCTGGAATGTCCGACCTGTCATCGAGACATGGATGCAAGTATGTTCGGGTTGACCACACAGTCCGTCGAGTCGGTGGATGCGCACATAGAGGCGCTGAAGCGGGACCGGGAACTGATGCGGAAAAATCTTGAGTCGCTTTCAGCAAGCATCAAAACAACATCCGCAAATATCGAAGCGCTTGACTCTGAGTTGCGTGATGCCGAAAGAGCCCTTATGACGGTTACGAGTGCCGTTGGGCCAGTGCGGGAGCAGCTTGCTGCAACTGCTTCGGAACTTACGGCCGCAGAACGGGAGTTGGAGCGGCTGGATGACGCGGCCAAAGAACTCGATGACATTCAGGCATCTATTGACCGGTGGATCGCGGATGCGCAGGCCTTTGACAGTTCCAGCATGGTGTCTCCCGACATTGAGAACAGGCGCCGCGCGTTCATCGATGCCCTGAGAAAATACCTTATTGCTCTCGGGCATAGTGCTGTGCGCCAGGACAATGCCCATCTGATATCGCTCGACGATGAATATGTTCCGTTCATGGACGGACGCCGGTTGCGGGCACTAGGCTCGGCGAGCGATCAGTCGCGGCTGGTGGCTGCCTACAGCTTGGCGCTGGCGGCGACTTCACAGCAAATGGCTGGGGAGCATCCCGGCTTCGTGGTCTTGGATGAACCGTTGCAGCAGAACCCCGATGAGAGTCACCGCGAGCTCTTTCTCACATTTCTCGAAAAGCAACTAGCACAGCAGTCGACATTCCAGACATTGATATTTACATGGCTGTCCGCCGCTGAAATTGCGCGGCTAAGAGATCATAAAACAGTGGTTATCACCCCATCCGGCGAACATTTTCTACAACTGGACGTGCAACCAAAAGAGGAAGATCCTCAAGTTTCTCCAGCCGCAACGGCGGAAAGCAGCGCGGCGCGCGAAAAGAAAGACGAGGGAAAGGGCCCAGCCGTCCAACACACAAAATGAAATGTGCTTGGGTGTTTTAAGACGGTTTCCGCGGGTCTGCTAAATAGTCGTAAAGCAGCACGGGAAAGTCTGACCGCTGCTATCCGCAAGCGGGTTTTCCTCTTGGCCTGTATTAGTGTCGGTGCTGGTACACACTGCCACACAATTTGTTGCATACCGAGAGAGTGATCAGCAATGTCTTCGTCGTCCTTCGGAAAACACGCGAGTGGTGCGACTAGCGGCCAGTCTGCAGTTCCCGAGCCTTCATTCGCCGAGAGAGCACGCACGTTGATGCACTCAGGCCGCATCGGCAGTCTTTCCACCCTGTCCCGGAGGCAGCCGGGTTTCCCATTCGGATCCTTGGTGCCTTACGCGCTGGACGGCCGGGGGCACCCAAATTTCCTTATCAGCACAATGGCCATGCACACGCAGAACCTGCAAGCGGACCCGCGCGCCAGCCTGTTTGTGACCGAACCTGACGCCAGCGGCGACCCGCTGGGTGCCTCCAGAGTCACGTTAATAGGAACGGCTAGCAGAATACCGGAGCCAGAGCTGGCAGCCGTGCGGACGGTCTACCTGACGCGTTACCCAGACGCCAAGTACTGGGTCGATTTTGACGATTTCTTCTTTTACCGAATGGATGTATTGGACGTTTATTACGTGGGTGGCTTCGGAGTGATGGGATGGGTGGCTGCTTCGGAGTACTCACAAGCAGAATCCGATCCGCTGGTTGAGCACAAGAGAGGCGTCATGCAGCACCTGAATGCCGACCATAAGGATGCGCTCATTCTTCTCGCGAAATGCTTTGCTGGCATTGAAGCGCAAGAGGCAGAGATGACCTCCGTCGATCGCCTCGGCTTCCACCTGCGGCTGAAAACCCAGGATGGGATGCGTGGAGCCCGTATTGCATTCTTGCGGGAAGTGAGCGATCCGGCACAGGCCAGAGAAGTGTTCATCGAGATGGTACGGCAGGCGCGTCAAGGATAATGATGCCGTTGAACGGCGCTCCCGCCCAGAGCGTACGGGCCAAACAAGGCTGCGCTCAAGGGCACCATCACCTCACATGCATAACCAGGCGGGGCTAAGTCCTAGACAGCACGCAGCGCCGAGGTGCACGAACGTGGTGTTTACTGTCAGTGAAGCCTTCAGATTCGAGGGTGTAGAATTCCGCCCATAACGACGCATCGTTAGGCGCAACTTATCAGGACGGGATAAGACCAGAACTGAGGCCTATGCGTAGTACGTCACACAGTAGTGAAGCAGCCAGGTAACCAAACGAACTCACAGAAAGACTCTTCCGATGAAAAAGATCAAGCAAACCAAAGTCCCAGTGATGTTTCCAGGGTTTATGGATCTAAGTAAACGCAAGAGCGAGAATTCGCTCTCGATCGAAGTCCGACGCGGCGATGAACTTCTAGGAAACCTGCTGATGGGAAGAGGTAGTGTCGAGTGGTGGCCGAAGGGAAACAAAACGAATTCGGTCAAAAAGAGTCGGCGAGCCTTCGTCCAAATTCTCGAAGAGCAGATGAAGTGATCTCAATGACGGCGGCAGGCTGATAACGGGGCCATCAACTCGAGTCAACTGGGGCAGATCAGTTTCAAAAGGCAACTGGAACAGGGTCGTAGACGAACTGGGTCGAGTCGTTAAAGAGCTACGGAGAGAATCACAGAAGGGAGCAAGCTAATGAATGGTTGCCAATCGGACACCCCCTCTGCTCTCTGTTCTGCTCATTAGCGGACGTCGTGTGTCGGCGTCCTCTTCCGTTTCGATGTGAAAGCTGTCGAATGGTCACATCCTGCGGTGATGTTGCGCACGGCCACGGCCCCCGCCCTGCGTCAAAATCGTTTCCACGCTGGGCATAGGTTCGTTACATCACTCTGGTCCGAGCTTTCTTGTGCTCAGCCCCACAGCTTGGCGCTAAGCAAGAGGTACATGAGTGGACCCCTTCGTCGAACAGCTAAAGCATCTTTGTGCCTCGTATCCGACCCGAAATAAATGGGTCTTCGTCCCCTCACACGCAATTGGCAGGACCCTTGGTGAACGCCTCACACTGGAGGGAACTAGCTGGCTGAACCTGCGATTCGTAACGCCGCTCGATGTCGCACTGCGCGTGGCGGGGCCGTTCCTGGTTGAACATGGGATCGAACCTTCCGAAGAAGGGCTTGGTCCCGCACTGATGATGCGCCTTCTGCACGACCTTTCGGTGCAACCTGGCTACTTTCGACCCCTTGCAGAGCACCCCACGATGGCGCAGGCGTTGTGGTCAACGGTGCGCGAGATGCGCATGGCGAGCATTCGTGCCGAGATATTGAAGCCGGAGTGGTTCTCGTCGGTCGCTAAGCACCAGGAGCTGGTTGCTCTGATGTCAGCGTATGAGCGTTTTCTCGAAGAACACAAACGCGGCGACATGGCGACGGTATACGAGGAAGCACTGCAACATCCGTCCTGGTGTCCGATCCAGCCCGAGGACTGCTGGACGGAGCTACCGGACACCATTTGGAGCCCAGCCCAGCGGCGGCTCATCGCATCCGTTTGCGGCGAACGGATCCATCCGCGTGCGCTCGAAGTTTGTGATTACCCGGCGCCTCGGCGACTGCTCTCTCAGACGACAGACAGGGTTAAGGCCGACTTCTCGACGAACCCGCTGGCGTTTCTGATGAGTCCGCCAGCGACTCCAGCGCAGACGTCTGGCAATACGAAAATCAGCCTATTCAACGCCGGCGGGCGTGAAGCCGAGATTGAGGAGGTCTTCCGTCGCATTCTTGCCGCAGGCATGCCATTGGACCAGATCGAAATTGCTTGTCCGTCTGATGCCCATGTCGCATTGATCTGGGAAAAAGCACTGCGCCATGACTGGCCAGTAACACTCGGCACCGGCATCCCTGCTGCCTTTACACGGCCTGGCAGGGCCCTGATTGGATTGTGCGATTGGATCGAAACGGATTTCTCCGCCAGCCATTTTCGCCGACTGCTTCAGTCGGGCGACCTTAGAGTGGATGAAGATCTTAGGTTCAGTGCGGGACAGGCGGCACGGCAGCTGGCCCGTGCAGGAGCCGGATGGGGACGCGCGACATATGGCCTCTCCTTTGCCCGTCTGCTCAAGAACTACGAATCGCGTGCTGCCGATGATGAGGCTTCTGAAGACGATCGTGCCTATGCGGAAGAAAAGGTAAAACTGACATCGAGCGTTCGAGACTGGATTGTGGGGCTGGTGGCAGCAGTTCCAGAGCCGGACCAAGAGCGAAAGGTTGAGCTGCAGACGGTAGTCACCGCCACGCTCGAATTTCTCGAACGCGCAACCGCGCGCGGCAGTGCGCTTGACCATCGGGCAGCCGCGGCGCTGCAGGATTACATTGCCGAACTCCGTGCGTTAGGGGCATTTTCCTGTGGCCTGTCAGAAGCCTTGCGCTTCGTTCGTGAACGTGTGCAGTCACTTCAGGTGGCTTCTGAGCGTCCTCGTCCAGGACATCTTTACTTATGCAGCCTCTCACAATGTGGTTTTGCCGGCCGGCAGCACCTCTTCGTTGTGGGCCTTGAGGAAGGACGGGTGTTTCCTGCAGCTGCCGAAGATGCCGTATTGCTGGATGGCGAGCGCCAGAGCATCTCGGACGAGCTGCGATTGTCTCAGGACCGGATCGATGAATCGGTTTACGCATTCCTGAACCGGCTCTCGTCGTCGGCGGTATCGGCCACATTTAGCTACTCGTGCCGAGACACTCGAGAGTACCGCGAGACATACGCTTCCTGGATCATGCTGCAAGCCTTCCGGCTGCAGCAAGGAAATCCCAAGCTCTCATACACGGAAATGAAAGCGGCACTGGGAGAACCGAAATCTGCAGTACCAAACGAGCGCGGCACCGCCATTTGCTCCGGAGAATGGTGGCTGCGCAGTGTCGTCGATACTGGAAAGAATGGAATCGCGCTGGTCAATGCCAATTTCCAAGGTGTGGCACAGGGACGTGCAGCCGAAGCGCATCGGCAGTCAGCCGAATTCACAGAGTTCGACGGTTATGTACCCGAAGCAGGTCCCGTTCTCGATCCGTGCTCACCCATGAACACATTCTCAGTAACGGAGCTAGAAGGGGCAGCGCAATGTCCCTTCCGATTCTTTCTTAAGCGAGGGTTGGGGGTACAACCTGTCGATGAGCTTGAACGCGATAAAGATGTGTGGCTCGATCCTTTGACGCGTGGCTCCGAACTGCACGACTTGTATGCCGCGTTATTGCGGCGCGCACGTGATGGAAATCGCCGCCCGAACGCCGAAGACAAAGCTTGGCTGATTGCTCGGACGCAGACACGCCTTCGTGAATTGAATGAGGAAATACCTGCCGCGACGCCGGAGATCTTCGAGCGCGAGTCGAAGGATTTCGTGGCGGATGTCGAACTGTTCCTGGAAGCAGAAGCGGACAACTCGGACTCGACCCCAATCGGTTTTGAGGTGTCATTTGGACGGCCGCTACAGGACGGTAGTGAGCCTCTGGCGAGGCCGGAACCTGTAGAACTGGATCTGGGAGGCGGCCTAACAATCCGGATCGCTGGCCGGATTGATCGGATTGACAAGGTCGGCAAAGCATCGTTTGAGGTTCTCGACTATAAGACGGGCGGTTTCTGGCGGGAGGGATGGAAAGGAACGTTCGACGGGGGCCGGCGCCTCCAGCATGCCCTATACGGGATCGCTGCAGTCGAATTGCTAAAGGCCAAGTATAAAAGCCCAAAGGTGGAAGCTGGCGTTTATTACTTTCCGACCCACAAAGGACGTCAGGAACGTCACAGGATTAATGCTCCTCAACTGACAGATATCACTGCCGTCATGCGAGACCTGCGAACTTTGATCACCAACGGTGAGTTCACCCAGAGTTCGAATGAGAAAGACTGCAAATTCTGTTCCTATGGCCGAGGGTGCGCGGTATACAAAAACGTGCAGCTTGAGGAGAAGCTGGAAGATCCCAAGCTCGAGAATTACCGGAGGCTAGGCGAGCATGAATGATTCGCGTGCAATTGATGAAGAATCACGTCGACTAATCCGGGAAGGGCTACTAGCCAACATCCTGGTGGAGGCCGGCGCGGGATCCGGCAAGACGCAGATGCTGGCTGAGCGCATGGCTGCCGGGGTTGCAGCCGGAGTCTACCCGTTGGAGCAGATGGCGGCCGTGACGTTCACGCGAAAGGCTGCTTCTGAGCTACGCGGTCGGTTCCACCTCGCCCTCGAAGCTGAACTCGAAAAAGCCCGCAAAAATGCCCGCCCCAGAGCTGCGGATCCGGAGCGAATCACCAGAATCGAATCCGCGCTCTCCAACCTAGAACGCTTTTTTGCGGGCACCATTCACTCTTTCTGTGCCCGCCTGCTGCGGGAACGTCCCGTGGAATCGGGTGTGGCTCCGGGCTTCACCGAGCTCGACGAAACTCTAGACTTGGAACTGCGGCAACAGTCGTGGCGCGATTTCGTCACAAGCGCCCGAGCGAATGGTGATCCTGACCTTGTGGCGCTTCTGGGGGCTGACGTACGCCCGCAAGACCTCGACTCGGCTTTTGCGACCGTTTGCGTCAACGAAGATGTCGATTTCCCCGTTGGCGAAACGGGTTCTCCCGACCCCAAGCCTGCTCTGGCCGCGCTTCAGAAGTTCTGGAAGGAACTCCAGAATCATCTGCCGAGTGAGATCGAAGATGACACGACCTGTAAGATCCAGCAGAAGGCACGCGAGTTCCGCGCGCAGATGCGTGTATCTCGACACCGACTTGATCGCCCGTCTGTAATCGCGTCTCTGCTTCAGACCTGGGACTGCGCTTCCAAGATTACGCAGAACCGTTGGGCAGATACGGCGGCGGACAAGAAACGTTTGCGTGATCTGGTCGAACCTCTACATGAGCATTTTCGTACCGAGGTTGTCCAGCCTTACCTGTGGCAGTGGCGCCAATACGTGTATCGACTCTCCATGACGCTGCTGATTCGAGCACGCGAACAGGCTGCGGTGGAGCGACGGCGTGTAAACGCCCTAAACTACGGCGACCTGCTCAACTTAACAGCCCGTGTGCTGCGCGAAAATCTCCTGGTGCGACACGCACTACAGCAGAAGTTCAAGTATCTACTGGTTGACGAGTTTCAGGACACGGATCCAGTCCAGGCAGAAATCTTGTTTTGGTTAGCAGAGGATTGCACTCTCCCGTGTTCTGCCGGACAGCGCGAGACTGCTGATTGGCGTACCGTTCCATTACGCCGGGGTGCGCTGTTCGTTGTTGGTGATCCGAAACAGTCGATCTATCGCTTCCGGAGAGCGGATATCGACATCTACAATGTCGTTCGAAAACGGTTCGAAAATGCGGCAGTCGGGCGCGTCCTGCCCTTGACGCGAAACTTCCGTTCGGTTCCTCGTCTTTGCCATTGGGCAAACGACGTGTTCGAGACCCGATTCCCGGTCGATCCTACGCCATACGCACCCAAGTTCGCACCACTGGACCCCAATAGCAAAGAGAAGTCGGGCGGAGTTTTCACAATCGCACATAACTGCGAGCCCAAGGACATTCAAGCGCAAGATGCCGAGAAGATCGCGGTCTATATTCGTTCAGAGGTGGATGCTGGACGCCGGGGGTTCAGTGACTTTCTGATTCTCACCAGGAAGAAGAGGGACCGCATCGCGCCGTATGCTCACGCGCTGGAATCGATGAACATACCCATCGAGGTAAGCGGAGCTGGTGCTTTCGGGGAGTCAACGGCGGTCCAGACGTTGATTACTTTGCTTCGCGCGCTTGCGGATCCGCAGGACCCGGTGTCCCTCATCGCGGTTCTTCGCGGGGCATTATTCGGCATAAGCGATCGCGAACTCTTCAACTTCAAGCAGACAGGGGGCTGGTTCAGCCTGTTCAACGAGAGTGACGGGGCAGCAACGAAACCTGTGTCCCGCGTCTCGTCAGCACTTGCTGTACTGCGCGAATACTATCGGTGGACCCGCCTGTTGCCAGCACCAGCTGCCCTAGATCGCATCCTTGAAGACTCTGGATACCTGGCCTTGGCAGCGACTACTCCTGGAGGCGCCGATGCGGGAGACGTCCTCCATGCGGTAGACCGAGTTCGACAAGTTGCCGAGTGTGGCGGAAGTCTGGCAGACGCTGCCGATGCATTGGAGGCCAACGCGGAAGCCGCGAGCGAAGTTGAGTCTCTTCCCCTGGAGCCCGGGCGCACGGAAGTTGTGCGGGTTATGAATCTTCACAAGGCTAAGGGCTTGGAGGCAAAGGTCGTGTTCCTGGCCGATCCAGCCGGAGGGGTCAGCTCGCGAGTCGACGTGCGTATTCAACGGAGTGGCCTGACGGCTTACGGGTGGTTGAAGATTGTCCGAAGAAGCGAAAACTCATACCAGGACAAGCTACTCGCTGAACATGCGGATTGGCCGGCTCACGAAGCCGCTGAAAATCCTTACCTTCAGGCTGAAGAGGATCGGCTGATATACGTGGCGGCGACGCGTGCACGAGAGATGCTGATTATCAGCCGGTGCTCGGGGAATCTGAGGAATCCCGCCTGGGGCGTTCTTGACGAGTTTCTTGGGCAGGCGCAGGAGCTCTCCATTCCAGCGGCGCCTGTGGTGTTGCCAGTCGAGCCTTTGGATTGCGGCAAGGCGGCACAAGCTGCGGCCGAGATTGCTCGAACTTTATCCCACGCCACTCTGTGTCAACCATCGTGGTCTATCACCTCGGTTACGGCCGAGGCACGACAGATCGCTCGAATGATCCGGTCGATCGAGATCGCCTCGGACGACCCGTCCAAGGTGGTAAGTCCCGACACGCCAGCCCACCGGGCTGATGCCGGACATGCGTGGGGAACGCTTGTCCATGGCTTGCTTGAGCACGCTATGCGCCACAAGGGTGCGAACTACTCGGATCTATATCGACTGGCAATGTGGCTTTCGGTCGAAGAGCCGGACTTGCGCAGCGTTCTCGATCAGGCGGTGCGCACGGTTTTGGAAGTGTCGAAAGCTGAACTCTGGCAGCAAGCGGCTCAGTACGAGCGTTCCGTCGAAACACCATTCACGTATGCCGGCGATAAGAAACAGCTCATCACAGGCGTTATGGATCTCATATTCAAGGATCCGAAATCGTGGCACATCATCGACTACAAGACAGACGTCGAGCTTGGTGATCTGTCTGGCTCCTATGTTCACCAGCTAAAGATGTACGAACGTGCACTGGTCGCTGTTGGCATGGAAGACGCCGTATCCCAGGTTTACCCGGTTCGCCTCGAGTCCGAGAAGGTGCCGCTTGACAACAGTGCCTGACGCCTAGAACTCGATTGTGGGCCACGCTTTCCAATACGTGTTGGTCTGGCCAGTTCATCCTGGGCAGCCGAACAATTCCGCGAACAAACGGAATGGAGTAGGGGATCTGTTGTGGATCGACAATGCAGTGCCGTTTGGTACATAGCTCTTCACATGAAGTTCGAGCAGCGATCTACTCTGCGACCTAGACCTACGGGATTGCGTGCGCCACTCTCGGCACACAGCAGTCAGCCAATCTGATGATCGGTGCGCCAGCCGCTTGGTATTCTGCTCGCGCCAGGTCAAGACAATGATCTGCAGGTGTTGTGCGGCTTTTTGCAGGATGTGCAGCGGGATACCGGATACGTCAGACCCTGCCCTCGGCATGGCGGGAGGAGAGCACGTGATGATTGAGGTCTATCCAGGTTTATTGGTACGCACGCCTTCCGCGGGAAGCGCCTTGCGTTGGGCCCGTGCCCTTATCGCATCCGGTCAGGCGCGGGTGTAGTCGACTGCCCAATAAGCCCTATGCTGAACGGCAAGTGGGCTGCTACGACCGGCGGGAAATACGAGGCTGACACCTCACCTCCGTGCCGCACGCCTGACTAAAGTCCGAGTCTAGGCGGCGAACGACCTAGCGTAAGGAGGCTTACCTTGTTGAATAAGCCCGAGGGGGCGGCGGTTCAAATTCAGAAAGATTCGTAATAGTACATGCCTCAGCAACCGAGCGTGTCAGTCGCTCCCAGATCCGTTGCGTCGCCGGGTTCTTAACGATCTGATCGTAAAGCTCTTCGTTTTGAATCTCGACTGGGAGCATGTCTTGGAAAATGGTTCGCTCGGCCTCTGGACTAAAGTTAGGTCCTATCACGTCACGAACACACTCGAGCCGTTTCGGAAGATGGGAGAAGCTAATGGGTACGGTACATCTGATTGTGAAGTCATCGCAGTCGACCCGTGGCTGACCGGTAAGAATTGCCAGTGCACGGTTTATATAGGCACCGGCCAGAGTTATGTACCATCGGCAGCCATTTGAACCACACTCGGGGATTCTTGAACTGCCGAACGAGTCCGATAAGCTCCTCACCCAGGCCATGAGGTTCACCTCATCGCCCTTCGTCATTCTCCCTCTAGGAATGTCTTGGGTGGATAGCATTCGGTGGATCTCTTCAAGTACTTGAGGTGAGAACCCCAATCCCGCTCCCCCGTAAGAAATGTCAATCGCAGACGAGGTTCTCGTCGCGGGTAGCACCTGAATGCCTTCTCGCGAAAGTTCTGTAACTCTCCAAAGTTTCCCCCCGAATCGAAAGACGCTATTTGGGGTTAATCTCAGGAGATTGAACGCAGGGATCGTCCCAAGTTCCTGCGACTTGAACATTACTCGAACATCTTCGGCTCCAACGGGGAAATTCCCCCAGATCATGCGTGAATCCCAAACTACATAAAACGGCTCTGCCGCACCGAATCGATTCTGAAATCCATGTTGCTGCAGAAAACCGATACTGGCCAAATGATCGAGTAGATGCTCCAGGGTTTGCCGGGAAAGATGGGAGTGCCCGTCGAAAGCCGCCAGAAAATCCACCACTCGAGTGTATGCGCCCTTCTTGCTTGCAAGGATCGAAAACACCTGCTGGACGGCGGCACCGTAGATTCGTGCAGGATCGCAGCCTTCTATGAAGCCTTTCTCGGCAAGGTTAAGCAGTGCATGATGTGCAAGGCTTTCGACATGGGGCCGTCGCGAATCGAGCCGAGTAAGACAGACAACATTGTTGAACTCAGTTCGACGATTTCCGCGTCCCATTCTCTGTAGGAAGCTGTCGAGGGTCACGGTCGGCCCATGCAGCACAACTGCGTCTACGTCGCCGATGTCTATGCCCAATTCCAGAGTACTGGTTGCGACGCACGCTGCAGTACCGGCAGTCCAAAAGCCCTTTTCGGTCGTGTGGCGAACTTCCTGGCTTAGAGATGAATAGTGAACGAACGTAGAGTGTTCTAGAGGTGCGAGCTTGCGGGCAGTCGCGGCGACAGACTCACACTCTCTTCGTGAGTTCGCAAAGATGAGCAGTTTGTGGGTATCAGCCTCGAGTAGTTGACGGAAGATATTCTTGAGGCTTTCCCTGTCAGTTGTAAGTCTTACATGCGACCGCAGCTCACGACGGAAAGGGTCTGTTATAACCACCGGAGGCTTCGCTGCGGGGAACAGGAACTTACAGATCATGTCAGCGGACGCCACTGTGGCCGACAAGCCGCACCACTGAATCTTCCTGCCGCAGTGCTGCTCCAATCTATTGAAAAGAACTGACAATTGAAAGCCACGCTGCGTGTTGTAGAGCAGGTGGATCTCATCCACTATCAAAGCTTGCACCGTTCGGAGGTAAGGCACAGATTGGCAGAGCAGAACGTCGAGACTTTCCGGCGTGGTGATCAAAAGGTGGGGCTTCTTCTCTTTGTGCGTCTCTTTCGTGTCGCCGTGGCGAATCCCCAGACGAACATTTAATTCGTCAAGCGGTTGACTCAGCCTGGACCGCAAGTCGTTTGCAAGTGCACGCGTAGGAGTTACATAGACGCAAACAGTCCCAGCAGTGTCGGCGAAAAAGTCCAAGTACCGGCTTACGATTGGGGCAACGACCGCTTCGGTTTTTCCTGAGCCGGTCGAAGACAGCAAAAGTACGTTTTCGCCGCGAAGTATAGGAGTGATTGCAGCCTGTTGTATCTGCCTGAGGTTAGCGAAGCGCCCAAAGAAGGACCTCGCTACGCTGGCGTTAAGTTCGTGTTCCATGGCTCAGCCGGTTACCATACACGTCATCGAGAAACGCAACCATCTTCTTGATCGTCATTCGGACGCGATCGGCCATGACACTTTTTTCTAGCTCGTCGCAAGTCCGCGCAAGCGTCAATTGGATTTTCGGTTCGTCAGCTTTCCAACCATATGCAGCTTCGTGTATATCGACCAGTTTTGGGATCAGTGTGAGTAGTTGACCTCCTGTAGGAGGCGTGATGCGGCATGAAGGGAGCTCGTCGAACTGGTTGTAGTCGTAGTCTACAATCATCTTCTCGAGCAGCAGACGCTTGCACCTCTGCTCGAAATCCGGCGTTACCGCGAAATAACTTTGGCCCTTGAATCTCTGCCCTCTAAACATCGTGAAAAGATTCCAGAATGCAGCATGCTGCCAATTGATTCTTCCCAGATTCCGAATGACGTCTTCGAACTCGTCTACTAGTAGTATTAGGCCGGCATATCCCAACGCCTGCGCAAGTACATGCAGGTCATTCAGTGCATCCCAGCTCTGGCGATGACCGTCTGTGTGAAAAAAGAACACATTGTCCGCATAAAACTGCCATTCAGCCCGAGAATCGCGGAACATGGCTCGATCTCGGTCGACGAGTTCTCGATAGAGCACACGCCGCTGAGTTCGATATACCCAAGGGCTGCCGAACCAATCCAATATTGTGTTTCTGGTCACGTGTCCATTAGTTGATTGGACGGCAAATAGCCAAGCTCGCAAGGCTATAAAAACCGCAGGTGCAGCCAAGAACTCAGAGTAGTCCCACCTGCCGTTGTTGCTGATCTCACGTAAGCCAGGCCGGAGCGGATCGTCATTGTAGGCCTCAACAAAGACGTCAAGGAGGTGCTGCAGCCCTCTTTCCCGCTTGCCCGGAATTTGAATGTTCTGGCATGCTGCTCCGAACACCTGATCCATTCGGTTAAAACGCACAGCCGCATTTGCGTCCGCCGTCACGAAGCTGGTGATGTAGCCGCGGGCGAGCGCCTCTTCTTGCAGCAAGCGAAGGAGGTGGGTCTTTCCTGCGCCCCAATTGGCTTTTACTAGTAGCGATCGAGATGTGCCGGAAAGGTGGTTGAGCAAATAGGATATTTCGTGTTCCCGTCCGACTGTTAGCTCACGAACACAGCCATCAGGCGGTATTCCGAAACGCAGCGACTCTACGATTTCCTGAGCGCAGCCGCAGCAGTACTTGTGGCCCGCCTCGGGCGCGTTCATGCACCGTGGGCAGCTCACCCTATTGATCCCGCAACCGCTTCATTACATCTTGGTAAACGGCAGATGCAGTCGCTGAGCGTCCTTCTACCCTGTCGTCGAGATACTTCACAGTTGCGGACACGACTACGCGCCACGCGCGCACTGCGTGAAACGGCCCATGTCCTTTTACCCACTCCTGAATGAGAGGAACCAGTTCGTCTGGCGAACCAAGCCGGTCTTTTGCCTCAGGGAAGCCGAGTTCGTAAAGTGCGTGGATCTTTTGCGCTGCCTTGCAGTAATCCTCCATGGTTGACTGCAGCTTGTCGAAGTTCCAGACGATATCGAGCGCACTCGGAATCTTGTCTTCGGCTTTTCCGATGCGCTGCGCGAGTGCTCCGTAAACAATAATTCCATGTTTCGGATCGATGAAGAAATCGGGAGTTGTCGCGTAGACCATGAACAACCCTGGAATCTTGTCCATGTTGTTGATCAAGGAGAGAAGGTTGTTGTGCGCATCCTTCAAGGCAGATTTCCGCATTGTCGAATAGGCTCCCTCCGCCTCGTCAAACAATACGATGATCCCTTCAAATCCTGCCGCTTGGACGAAGCGCACCAATGACTGCAACAACAAGCGGGCGTTCTCACGGGACGCCATTTTGTTTACGTTATACTTCTTGCGATACGTGCCTATGGTCCCTTCACCCGCGAACCACTGCAGCAACTCCTCACGCTGAGTTTCGAGTTCGACGGGATCGGCGTCCTCTGCTACGTAGGTTTGCCAGTACGCAAGTACGATCTTCTTGAAATCGATGTCGATTCCCTGATGGCCAGCGAAAGCCGTCTGAGCTGTCAGGAATGTCTGGCGAATCGGCTGTTCGGCTCTGTGCGGATTGCCAAGGCGTTGCAGCGCCGCCTCTATGACCTGCCGAAAAGGAACAGCTACCTGCTGATCGTCCATCGGGTTCGTGGGTATGCTGATGTTCCTGATGATGCTGAATAAAACACGCTCAAACTTGTTCAGCGGCGCGTCGTCCACCCGTAGCTCAACGTTAGATACCAGGCAGCCCCTTTGAAAGCTCTTGTCGGCCAGTAACCGGAAAAAGTGAGTCTTGCCAGCACCCCAGGAGCCACTAATGAAACGTATTCTTCCTCCGTTTCGAAGACCATCAAGATGCAAGCGACAGATCCCGTTCATCAGCTCTTCATTTCCAACAGAATAGAGTTCCACGCCCCTTTGCGGAGGGATGCCACCTCGGAGACTTTCAAGTATCCTCGCGGCAAATGCAGGGTCAGGCTTTGCCATCACATTAACGGCCACTTCCCACCTCCTTGAATGCAATAAATCCGATGTAGCCTCGCGATTCCAATCCGTAAAGCAACATCCCCGAGTTCGTATCACGCGTTTGGCTCAACTCCAGAACCTTCCCTTCCACTGAGGCGTCGCCTTTTTGAACGACTCGACCGAGGTCGACGTTGAATTCATCAATAGAGAACTTTTCGATGTCCCGAGACATTCTTGCGGTTATACGGCGGATTGGTACTGGTTCCCCCTCTGCAACCTTCTTGTCGCGTGCTATCGCCCGGTAATGGTTGTACAGCCTATGTAGAAACTTGGATTCGTTAAACGGCCGCTCGAGCAATCGCCGCTTCTCGGAAAGGAGCTTCTCAACAACCGCCTCTGGATCCGCGCCGATCTCAACCTTCTCCCCGTCCCGAGGAGCAATGACTGCGCTGTATGAAGACTCACGAACTTCAACAGTTACGAAACCGTTTGCGAAGGTGTATCTAGGATGTCGAGATGTCTCATCGAGCGTTAGTTTGTGTCGAGAGCACTCTTCTGCAACCAACGAAGGGAACGACGCCATAATTCCATCTGCCTGTTGACGCGCCGCACGATAGATAGATTCGAACAACTCGACCTCTGCGTGCGACGAGCCGCGCTGGGCTCTAAGGAAGTCAGACTCGTGCTGCAACGTGCGAATCACGCTCACCCACCAGTGTTTCTTGAGGGATTGCCTGACGGTCATGCACAGGTTGTGCCATCGTGTGGCATCTCGAACGGCCCGTTCAGCGTCATTGCGCTGTCGTTCTGCGTCTTGTTCAAGACGCGCAAGCTCCGACTCAAACGCCGTGTTTAGCTCATCGTGCATTGATTCATTCTGCTCCAGATTGGGAATTATAGCCCCGCATCAGCTCGTTCTGTCCCCGAATCGCGGTGCGACGATAAAGAGTACCAAGCTTTTGGAGCACGCGATATCTGCCGGAACGACTTGACTTCGAACTTCTGCGCAGTAAACTTCGTGGGCAGGCTCATTGAGAACACGTTGTGCTCAGAGGTTCGCGTGGCGACTCCAAGGATGTGTCGACAGACCTTTCAGTCGGTCTGGAAGGCCCTGCCTCATATGGTGCGCCTTGACGTAGCGCAGGCGTTTTGGGAGAGCAAGGACGGCACGGAAGACTTGCATGAGCAGGCCATCGCCGATCTCTCCGCAACACTGCACATGAGGACAGTCAAGCTCCGGCACCTGACTACGCCCAAGTTGGCCGGCTATCTCGCGGCTCAGCACAAGCCGTCTGAATCTGTCGCGGGTGCTGCGCTTCGAAGTTACCTATTCAAGCACAAACGCGAAATGATGGCGGCTTTCCTGGATTCTCTCTCGATTCAGCATGAGAACTGCCGGTTTGATCGACATAAATACAGCCCACCTTCATCTCGAGAGTTGGCCAATGCTCTTGCCGGGCTGCGCGGAGCATTCCCCGCTAGCGATGTGGACCTCTACATAGACGTGCTGTTTGTGCAGGATCCTGGCTTCTGGAAGGGACTGGAACAGATTGATCCGGCGGGGGACGGAAGCGAGAGCCGCGAGACCATAGCTTCTGTTCAAGCTGTCGCGTCAGAGCCTCCAGCCTTGAAAATATCTCGCCCGGAGGGATTGGAAGACTTCACTGTGGTAGACGACCTAATAACCACTGCGATTGTCGGCTGGGCAACCGGGGTTCAGGGTGCGCTGGAAATCGGGCAGGTCGAGAGCATGGTTACTGAATTGATAAGCCTTAATGCACAACGGCACAGGAGCTACTTCCATCCCGGTTTTCTTGATGTCCTTCAGGACAAAGAGCCCCAACCACATTTTCGCGGTGAAAACCCGAGTAGGCGTGCCTGGTATCTCTGCGGGGCAATCGTTGCCTACGCGCGACGGGGTAATACGTCATCTATCGTTGCCCTCTTCGAGAAAGAGGACTTGCGATCATTCGGCCGTGAGCTGAATCCGTGCTCGCGTCGGGCTGCGCAGTTCTTGTTCGAATCACTTTGTGAGCAGGGTCGTGCTGGCGCGGCAGCGACGTTTTTTACTCCACAAATGATTGCATACGCGGATCTCTTTGATACAGCGCTCGAATGGGGCACAAAACAGCTGCGCATGGGCAAGGTTGATGACGCAGCCGCGATTTTGGACCTTTTGCATCGTTCCCTAGCGCATTTCACTGAAGATCAAATCTCTCGGGATAGATTTCAAAGATTGCAACGCCGCCGAGCTCACTGCTTACGCTTGAAGCACGACTTCCAACCTGCCACTCAGATACTCGAAGATCTTCTGAAGGCTCCGGATTTGGAAGCCGAATCGATCATCCGAACAGATCTCGCGATGATCAAAGCCGGGTTTAGAGGTCTGTTCGACATTGCAATGCCCCCACAAGAGCAGCAGCTGCAGGATTTTTGTGGCCGCATGCAGATACTGAGGAAGGAATGTGAACTCGCGTTGGGTGCACGCGGAGAAAAAGCACACGCGCAGTACTGTCTCGGAATGCTTGCATTAGCAGAGAGCATTATCACTAGCATAAGCCCTCAGGTCGCAGCTAGCCTCTTAGAACCTGCTGTCAGCTACATGCGGGCGAGAGGCGAAACATATGTGGTGGGAGATCTACTTAAGGGTGCCGATTTTTACTTGGCACTCGCTCTTGTTCAAACTCTCGACGACACTCGTCAGGATTATGCAGTCGAGCTGTTTGCCAATTCAATCTTGAGTGGTTATTCGCCTCCGGGGTATCTGCTTCGCCGGTTTTTAGAGTCGCTTGCAGCTGTCGACCCAGACCGCACGCAACGAGCAGCAGAGCTGGCGCTATCTCAACTTCAGCTCCGAGGTGCAACGCTGGAATCGCTGATGACTGCCGAAGTTGCGCGTCGTTCGACCGTGATATGGACGTCTCTGTTCAATTGGGCGATCTCGGATTCCCATTCCCGCACCAAACGGTTCCGCTATTTACGGATACTGCTTGAGGAAGCGATTGCGGCCCAGCACACCGATCTTGCAGAGCAGGCGCTAGACGCACTCGAAAATCTGGCGTGCCAGGGAGTTTGCATCGACGAGTTCGTTGGCCTGATGCGGGACAGTACGGCGTATGACCCCGCATGGAGCCAGGCCGAGGCCTCTTGGGCATCAGTGCACGTTCTGGAGCGTTCGGGTAGCTACGAACAAGCAGCACAGTTCTTGCGGGAGGAGTTTCACCGGAGACTCTGGTCTGGAGATTTCTCTGCACGAGACGAGGCAACTGACATAGTGGAGCGGATTTCTGCTTACAGTCTTCAAGATAATGCTGTCGAAGATCTCAAGCGGACACTGCGCGGCTGGGAAGAAGCCCACTTTCAGCAGACCCTTTTACCGGAGACTTCTCGCAGCACCACACGACTTTGCATTACAGTCATCGGCGGGGACGAGACGCAGGCACGCTTCGATGCGGCCATTCAGGAGCGGCTCGCGGAGAGCATGCCCGGTTTGGAGCTTCACTTCGAACACACGAAGTGGTCCAGCAATTGGGGTGATCAATTTGAATCAATGAAGCCACTCCTTCAGCGTTCGGATGCAGTCGTCGTAATGAGGTTAATCCGGACGAACTTGGGGAAGAAACTGCGCAGCTTTTGCCCTCTATGGGTCGGATGCTCAGGACGCGGCGCGAGCTCGATCGAACGCGCAATTTGCCTAGCAGGCACGTTGAGTGATACGCGCCGTAGCTCTCAACGATAACTTTACGATCCGATGTTCGACTTGGAAGCTTCGGCGTGACGGGATGGGTGGCGGCTTCGGACTAATCCCAGGCGCAATCCGATCCGCTGGTTGAGCACAAGAGCGACATCTTCCAGCACATGAATGCCGACCATAAGGATGCGCTCATCCTGCTCGCCAAGCGGTTTGCAGGCATTGAGGCACAAGAAGCGGAGATGACCTCAGTTGATCGTCTGGGCTTTCACCTGCGCCTGAAAACCCAGGATGGCGTGAAGGGAACTCGAGTTGCATTCTTGTGGGAAGTGAGCGACCCGGCACAGACCAGAGAAGTGTTTGTTGAGATGGTGAAGCAGGCGCGTCACCAATAAACCAGTCCGGGCTTCGCGGTTGGACTTGTACACATAGTTGCCAATTGCCCTACTGGGGATTGGCCGATCTGGAATTCGCGGCGGACGCGGCAAATCGCATTAAGCCGGCTTCGCAAAGTCCCCGGGACTGTTTGCGGTCGTACGCCATTCTGGCTTGCGCTCTTTGGTTGCCTCAGATAGCGCGCGCTTTACACCTTCCACGTCGAAGTCCGTGGCATAGACCGGGCTGCCGGGTTGTTGACGCCAGGACTCATCAAGCCCACCGGCATCAACACCATCGAATCCGAGCTCGTTTAGCAACCGAAGCACCACTGCCTTAGCCGCTTCGACGTCGCCAGCAATAGGCAGGGCTATTCGTCCGGGGGAGCCTGCAGGTCGGCCCAGATCCATGAGATGTTGCGCATAGATGTTATTAAACGCCTTGACCACAGGCCGGCCCAGCTGCTGCGCAACCCACCGGCTCTCGGTCGCGCCAGCTTCGATCCCGTCGATGCGGCCGTCGCGCTGCTGCGGATAGTAGTTGCCGGTGTCTACGACGACCACGTTGTCGGGAACTCCGGCAAACAAATCGGCTGGCAGGTGGGCCACGTTTTTCTGGGGAATCGTGACGATGACCACATCTCCCCTACGAGCAGCTTCGGTGACTGAGACCGGAGTCGCGCCTGTCTCACGGGCCAAGCCGGCGAGCGTTTCGGGACCTCTTGAGTTGGCGACAAAGACTTGGTGGCCCAGCGCAGTGAAGCGACGGGTGAGGGTACCACCGATTTGGCCTGCGCCGATGATGCTGATCTTCATATCTGCTCCTTGATGAGTACCTCTAATTACTCGCTCGGTCTATGAAACCCACCTGGCGTGGGACCTTCCCCTGGTGCAAACCAACCTCACGAATAAGATGATTAAGATGATTGAAGGACGCGCTTCGGTGCACAAGAAACGCGTCGCCTCTTTTTCGGATAGAGGTTTGCCGCAGAGGTGCGACGAACTCAACAAAGTAACGTGCAGGATGGCGTTGGCGGCTTTCCGCTTTAGTAGGCTAGCGGCGTCGAGCGATCCAGACCTGCCGGCCATAGAACGCAAGATTCAGAGCGCAGATGATTACCGCCGCAATCGTTAGCATGGTTGAAGAAATATCCGGATAAACCAGCTTGTCCAAGTAATGGAGCAGGAACCCGCCTTGGTCAGGCTCGACTCCGGCGTTCCCTTCGAGCCGGTTCTCCAGCAGAGTCAAAGGACACGGCCAAGGAAGCAGTTCCGTAAGGATTCCCCACACAAGAGAACCGACATGCAGCCAGCGAAGAATCGGGCGCGAGCGTGTCAGCAAGGCACCGAAAACCACCCACAAAATGAATAGCGCATGCAGGAAGAGAACAGAAATCGCGAGTGCGGAATAGAAATTCGAAGCAAGAACGGCTGCATGCATCTTTAGAATTTACAGCACCGATCGTTAACGATCCGACCGATCCGCGTTCACCCTGTTCCGAAACCCGGAATAGTATTGTTGCGGGAAGATTGTGCGAAAAATCATCCACGTGGACATGGACGCGTTTTACGCTTCGGTCGAGCAGCGCGATGACCGGCAGCTGCGCGGTAAGCCCGTGATCGTTGCGTGGCAAGGCAATCGCTCTGTCGTCTGCGCTGCTTCGTACGAGGCTAGGAGTTTCGGTGTGCATTCGGCCATGCCGGCATCGCGAGCGGAACGCTTGTGTCCCGATGCGATCTTCGTACCTCCGGATTTCACACGTTATCGCGCCGTCTCCCGCAGCGTGCGGGAGATCTTCAAGCGTCATACAGACCTGGTAGAACCACTGTCTCTCGACGAAGCATATCTCGATGTCACCGAGAATAAGACCGGCTTAGCGACCGCTACCCTGGTGGCTCGCACGATCCGTGAGCAAATCCGCCAGGAATTGAATCTGACAGCTTCTGCGGGGGTAGCGCCAAACAAGTTCTTAGCAAAGCTCGCCTCTGACTGGCGCAAACCTGATGGGCTCTTTGTCATCCAGCCAGGGGACATAGCCGCGTTTCTGCTTCCATTGCCTGTTGGACGCTTGCCTGGCGTCGGCAAAGTTACGGGAGAGAAGCTGGCGAAACTTGGAGCACAGGCGGTGAGGGACCTGCGAACTCTCGACTTGCCCGTACTTGAACAGCACTTCGGCCGCTTTGGTCGGCGGCTACACGAGCTTGCCCTCGGTATCGACCATAACCAAGTTGTCCCGGACAGGCCGACGCAATCGATATCCGTCGAGGATACTTTTGAGCACGACGTGCTGTTGGCAGAAACTGAGCCCATGATCCGGCGCCTTGCAGAAAAGCTTTGGTCAGCTTCGCGCAAAGAATCACGGATGGCACGCACGGTTGTCCTCAAGCTGAAGACAAGCGAGTTCAAGATTCTCACTCGCAGCCACACGCTGGGCTCCCCACCCTCCTCCTGCGAAGAATTGGCGGACATCGTCTTGAAGCTGCGAGAGCGGGTTGATCTCGGTCCGCAGCAACGCTATCGGCTCGTCGGCGTAGGTTTGAGCAACTTTCGGGAACCCGAGGGCACTGCTGCGCAGCCCGTCCTTTTCGAGTAGCACCAATATGGAAACGATTCCCATTCCGGGAGCAGAAATCTACTACGACAAGAATTTCCTCCCAGCTGAGGAAGCGACGATCTTGTTCAACATCCTATTGACGAAGTGCGCCTGGCAGCGACACAAAGCTTCCTTCAACTATGCCGTGCCTCGCGACGAAGCGTACTATGGCGATCCTGGCAGCAACTACACATATTCGCGGCGCGAGTACAAGCCCCTCACCTGGATTCCGGAATTGCTCTCCCTGAGGACTCGCGTCGAAGAGGCCACTCCCGCAACTGCTTATTCCAATTTGAGCTTGCCGAGGCTGGGCTACAACGCCGTGCTCTGTAACCTTTACAAAAACGGAAATGACAGCGTCGGCCTGCATGCGGATGCGGAGCCGGAAATGGGGCTGGTGATCGCTTCGGTTAGTCTGGGTGCCGAACGCTTATTTCGTCTCAAAGGAAAAAATGGCGCGGTTGCCTTTGCGGAACGGTTGCCCCACGGAAGCCTGTTCATCATGGCGGGAAGGACTCAGAAAAACTTCAAACATGAGGTACCAAAAGAACCTGATGTCGCGCTACCGCGGATTAACCTGACATTCCGGCACATCGAGCGAAAGTAGGTTCCAACTTTAAGCCGTCGCCGGATCGCCTCACGCACGTTGCAAACTCCTGAGCGCAGACATTCCCCGACTACGATCGCTCCATCTAATTTGTTCTCACTTCATCGCCCGGTGCTCGCGCAGGATTTGGAGCGTTTTGTCCAGCGGGAGAGCCTCAACCGTGTGTCCACGACCCGTCACGGTGGTAGCGCGAAATAGCGAGTTGTAAATCGCCTCCTCCGTCGCCTCGATCACTGCGAGGAACAGCGGCGACATGGCTTCATTGCCCAGCACGGTCGCGGCATTAGGCTTGTTAGCCTCGCCCGGTCGAATCCGTAGTTCAGGCGCGGTGGAGAAGGCGATGACGTAGTCTCCACTGCCGTTCGAACCAGCCGCGCCCGTGCGTGCCATGCCCATAATGGCGCGGGCGGCCAATCGCTTGAGGTTGCGCGCGTCCACCGGGGCATCGGTGGCGACCACGATCATGCAAGAGCCGTCGGCCTTATCATCCCCGACGACGCTTGCCTCGGCTTTGGTTCCCTCCAGTTGGTCGCGAAACGCGTATCGACCGAGCTCTTTTCCGACGGGAGCGCCGGCGATGGAGAGCACGCCGCCGAAGTTGGTCTGAACCAGTACGCCAACCATATATCCGCCGAGGGAAGGCGGAAGTTTACGCGAGGCAGTGCCGATGCCGCCCTTCCAGCCGAAGGCAATGGTACCCGTGCCTGCGCCCACCGAGCCTTCCTCAACCGCACCTGTTTTTGCATTCTGGATTGCGGCAAACACGTCCTTACGGGTGATCGGCCGCGAGCGAATGTCATTCAAATAGCCGTCGTTCGTTTCGCCTACCAGTGGATTGATGGACTGCACGTCCTCGTTACCGGGCAGCGCCAGCATGTAATCGATTACTGCATCGGCCACACGGGGCACGCTTAGCGTTGAGGTCAGGACGATGGGCGTTTCGATTTCACCCAGTTCGTTCACTTGTGTCGACCCAGCCAATTTGCCGAAAGCGTTTCCAACAAACACTGCTCCTGGCACCTTCTCGCGGAAGAGATTGCCAGCGTGCGGCAGGATCGCGGTCACACCGGTGCGCACCTTCTCGCCGTGTACGACCGTTGTTTGCCCGACCAGGACGCCAGCTACATCGGTGATGGCATTGAGCGGTCCCGGAGGGATCACCCCGACCTGCACGCCCGCTTGGCGCACACGTGGATGTGTGGGATCTTCGTCGGCAGCACAAACAGTTACCAGCAATAAGCAACCTGAAATGATTATCAACCGCAGCATGCCGCGAATTCTAAACTGAACTAGCGTGGACACCAAGGTTTGCAAACGTGATCATTCCCGTGCAGCCGCATCCCGGGCCTACGCATTTCTCAACGCTCTTTGAACACGTATTCGTGTTGCGCGTCTCTGATGGTCAACGTTCGCTTGGGCCCGGCGCCCACTACAAACTCAAAACCCATGACACCGGGTGCAATGGTAATGAAGGAAATTGTGCCGTCGGGGTTTTTGCGAGTGGCTACCTCGCTTTTCCACTCGTCAAAATCAAAGACGGTTGAAGAGCCCGAGGTGCTTACGGTGATGTCTCCGAGTGACGCATTGGCATAGTGTTTGGCGAGCTTTGCACTTTCGTTCAGATCAGCTGGGATAGTGAGCAGTTTGCGATCGGCGGCGAGACTGGAATAGAAGTTCTTGGCATCAGCATTGAGCAGCGCCTCGGCCTCAGGACGCCCGTCGAAGAGGACCTCGAGCAACCTGCGTCTGATGCGGTCGCGAAGCAGCCATCCGGGGTCGCCGTTCGTGAGGATGACGGCGCCGACGTTCTGCTGTGGCAGCCAGATCATGTCGCTGTGATATCCGGTCAGGTCGCCACCATGATGAACGACGGGCACTCCGTAGGTCGTGTCGACCATAAGGCCCATACCGTAGGAGACGTCTTTGCCGATATAAACCTGGGGAGCGCGCCGTTCGAGCAATGGTTCCTTGGAGATATAGGTTTTTCCATCAGGAAGCTTGCCTTCCGCGAGCTCCATGGAGACGTATTTCAACATGTCGCGCACACTGCTCCACGCTCCGCCGGCAGGGCGCAGAGGTATGACGGCGTAGTTGATGGCCGTCAAAGCTTTGGCGGGCTTTCCGTCGGCGTCGGGGGAGTGCGCCGTTGCATGGTTGGCAGAGAGTGCGCGCGCGAAGTCGAAGGTCGTCGACTTCATCGCGAGCGGATCGAATACATACGATTGCATCGCGCGATCGTATGCGGCGCCGGATTCCGTTTGCGGATAGAGTACGTAGGCACCGGTGTATCCGGCGGCTGCGGCCATGAGATTGGAATACTGGAAGAGTTCACCGAATTTCGAGGTCGGTTGCATGGTTCCGAGGAGGGCGAGCGAGCTCTCGGGCGTCATGTTTCCGTATTCGAAGATCCATTCCAGATCCTGGCGCGGCATTCCGGTGCATGCGCAGATTAGGTGTTTGACAAGAACACTACGGGTCGTCTCGGCGTCGCCAAGACGAAAGCTGGGAAGCAAGCTGATGACCGGAGTCTGCCAGGTCATGCGGTGTTCATCGACGAGTTTGGCGAGCAGGAGTGTTGTCATGGCCTTGGTGTTCGAGGCGACCATGAACAGGGTGTCGCCGTCCGGCTTCTCGGTGCCTCCGAGTTCCTTGACACCGAACCCATCAGCGAAGATGCTCTTGCCGTCCTGTACCAAGCCGAGAGCGACTCCAGGGACACCCAGCACCTTTTGGCCCTGCTCGACAAAACGGGACAGTTGCGCGATGCGCGCGTTGTCGAGACTGTTCGCTTTCTTGCCGGCAAACGACTCGCGGCTGTAGCCCTTGGGCAGCAAGCGTCCAAAAATCAGAGCAACCTGACCGCCGCGCTTCTCGCCGACCGCATCTGACATATCTTCGATAACGACGGTCCAACTCGATCCGGAGTAGTAGACGAGGGCGGCCACGCCGCGCTTCTCGTTGGGCGAGGTCAAGTATTCGTAATAGCGACGCCGGCTCCAGCCATCTCTGTCGGGCAGATCGTTCGTGACCTTCACGGGCCACTTCGCCTCGGGCTTGTAAGCCTGCCACGCGGCGGCCAACGCTTCGTCCGGTCCCTTGGCTTGCACATCGACGAGCGCGACCCAGGAGTCTCCCTCGGGCGCTTGCAGGATGGTTGCCGGGCCCTTGACGCGAATGGACCAATCCTGGGGCGCGACAAAGGCATTGCCGAGAACGGTGGTTTTGGGGGTATCGGCAGAGAGGCGCTCGGATGCCTGCCCGTTTACTGCCTTGGTGGCTGGTTGAACCGATGGGCTTTGGGTTTGTCCGAATACCGGTGCGGCGCTGAGCAAAAAGAGGCAGGCGACGACGAGTTTTTTCATGGCGTCGCATTTTACCCTCATGGCTAGCGAAAACGGCAAGCTAATTCTCAGGTCTATTAAGGAATACGATCAGCCTTCTTGCTGCACTGCGTAGGCCCTCACCGGGGCGGGTTCTGCCGTTCGCGGGTACGCGACGTTATTCTCTCGTTCAAGAACTCATCGCGAATCCTTTTCCCAACTGGTCCCAGGTGACGGCTTGCATTACGGGTTGAACCCAGGAAGGTCC
>PLXE01000060.1 GCA_003151335.1 Acidobacteriaceae bacterium | reverse complement strand
CACGGTACTCGACGAGTGCTGGTTCCTTCTGGACTCAGCGGCTCTGGCCCCCGAGGTGGTGCAACTTTATCGGACGGCTCGCAAGCGGAACTCAAGTGTGTGGGGCATCAGCCAAACGGTTGAAGACTTCGTGGGCACGGAGTTTCAACCGCGAGTCCACGGACCCGGCATTTTGAAGAACGCAAGTACGAAGATTATCGGGCAGCAGCCCGGTGATGTAACCCCTCTGATCACCCACCTGAACCTGAATCCGGTAGCAGTTAACCAAGTGAAGGGATTCGGCGCTCCGCGAAAAGGGCGCAGCGCCGAGGTGCTGCTGGCGATTGGAGAGAAGGCCGAGACGACCCAGACGATCCGGATCGTTCCTACGCCATTGTCGTACTGGATCTGTACAACGTTTCCGCGGGAAAGGAAATACCGCAGCTGGTTCTTGAAGGAACACCAAGGAAAGCCGCTGCTGCAGTGCTACCAGGAGCTGTCCAGGAAGTTTCCCCAGGGCTTGGCGGACGTTCCGCCCCTTCCGGAAGAAATCTCCGGCAAGGTGAATGTAGTGGCTGAGGTTGCGGCGGCAATGGAGAAAGAAATCGTGAAGCACTCAAGGCTTTGAGTTGCTTCGGGAGGTTGGAGGAAATGCAGGTTCTCGGGTACGCGGCGTTTTTTGGAGCGTTTACCTGGTTCGTGGTGACAGTGCAGAACCGGCGGCGACTGCTGGCAGTGACGCTTGCCGGCGTCATGGTTGTGACCCTCGTGGGAGCGCCGCAGCCAGCACAAGCGCAAATAGGGCTACTGCAAGCCATTCAGGCGGTCCTCAATGTGATCAATGGAGTGATTCACACCGCGCTAAATGGGATCAACACGGTACGGACCGCTATGAACAATTTGCAGCAGGCCGTCGTCTGGCCTCAGCAGCTGATCAATCAAGCCAGGGCGCAGGTCACGCGAATGATCGGGCTGTACCGCAACCTGATGAGCAACATCTTCCACATAAGGCTCAACAGTGCCACCTTGCCTAACCCGCAAGCACTTGAGGCCGTCATTCGGGACCACCTAGTAAACAATTTTCCTAGTTTGACGTCGACCTTCGCCAGCACCTATGGCGCAATCCCGGTTACAACCGCCGCCAACCCAGGTGACCGTGCCATGTCAGACATGGATGATGCTCTGGCTCTCGACAATTTGAAGACGTTGAAGGCTGGCGACCAGGCAACGGACATAGAACTTCAATCCGCGGACACGATCGAGAATTCCGCCAGCCAAGCAGCTCCAGGCTCTGCTCCGTTCTTAACTGCGACGGCAATCACCTCCGGCATTCACGCTCAGGCGCTGACGCAAAAGCTGCTGGCCGCCGAACTGCGGCAGGAAGCAGCTCGCATCGCACATCGCAACACCCTTCGCAAAGAGAACGCCAACAACACAACGACGCTGCGTGGAGTGCTCGTGAACCTGTTGCAGCACCAGTAAGGGAGAAGGAAGGCAACGCATGACGAGATTCAGAGAATTGCTCAAGACCACCAAGAACTGGCTATTCGGTCACAAACTCCGTGCACTAATTCTCGCGCTGGTTCTTGTGTTTACGGCACCTTGGCCGGCAAGGGCGCAAATCCTTTCCCCCTGTTGTGCCATGTTGGTAGCAGGGTTGTCGAGCATTCAGTCGGCGTTGACGAAAGTGGTTGGAGGAGGACTGAACCAGATCCTGGGCGTAGACAAAGCCATGCAGCAGTTTCAGCAGGCCGTGGTGTGGCCACAGAATCTGATCAACCAGGCGCGAAACCTGGTAGGAGTTCTCCAAGCCAACTACAACCAGATTCAGAACCTGATGCACATACCGGTCAACAGTGCCACATTGCCAATCTCACAACAGTTGGAGCAGGTACTGCTTTCACGTAACCCCAATCAGATTGGGCAAACATCTGGTGCGTACACGGCGCTCTACGGTCCAGTTCCGGCGCCCACGGCCGCGTCGCCGCAGGTGCTGAACATGGTGGACATGACAGATGCTGCCGCCCAGGCGGCAATGAAGCGAGCCATCGAGATCGATGCTTTGGCCGATCTGGAACTTCAGGCAGCCAGTCAGCTTAACCAAAGCATTCAGACGGCAGCACCCGGCAGCGCTCCGATTATCGAGGCGCAGGCAGACGCTTGGCTGATCCGGGCGAACGCCTACACCCAGTCAGCCACGGCGGACCTGATGCGCTTGCGCGCGATCGACCTCGCAAACGCTAGCGCCGACATCAAGATGGGAGCAACGAACACCACCAGCCTGCGTCAGGCTCTGGCCAATTTGATGCAGCACCAGTGAGTCACGAATAAAGGAAGATGCTATGCCAAGTTTTTACTTCGAGCAGTTGCTACGAACCGGACTGAACGGTATTGACCAGCAAGGGATCACGACGGCTGTGCTGCAAATCGCCGGGGTCGTCCTGATTCTCAGTCTGTTGTGGTCAGTCTATGAAGCTTATAGCAGCGGAGGTGACGTCAGGCTGCTCGGCGTGGCCGCCGTCAAGTATTTGGTCCTGGGACTGGTGTTCTTGAATTACCAAAGTGCTTTTCGTGCAGTGAACACCATGTTTAACAGTGTGGCCGACGGCATCTACACCCTCTCTGGGGGAGTAGATGTCATCAAGGCATGGGGGAATAGCCTGTCCCAAGCGTGGCAGACAAACCCCAACTGGTTTTCTTCGCTATGGAACTTGGTTACCGGCGGCATCTCGGCCATCGTTGCTGGGCTGATAACGCTGATCGGATACTTAATCCTCCCCTTCACCTACACCTTATTCACGTTGTTCTATGCGCTATACGGATCGATCTTGTATGTAGTCGGTCCGTTTGTCCTGGCGTTGATCCCATCGCGTGGGCTCGGCCAACTGGGCAGAACCTACTTCGTGAACATGATGATCTTCCAATGCTGGGGCCTCTTGTACGCAATCTTGCAATCACTGATGTCCGCGCTGCAGATCACCGATCCAATGCAGTTTAGCGGCTCGTTTCTGCAAGCGTTTGTCGGTTCCAGTCAGATGATCGTGATGAGCGTGGCCAGCGTGCTGCTTTCGATCATGATTGCTCTGATTCCCCTCATTGCAAGCCGCATCGTTCGTGGCGACATCGGCAGCACTCTGATGACAGTGATCAGTGGAGTGATGACCGCTGGAGCGATGGCGTCGGGACTGGCATTCGCAGGCGGAAGTGGCCTAGCCGCAGGAGGGCAGGCGTCATCCGGGGCGCCACCATCTCCTCCGTCCGGTGGTTCCGGAGCGCTCAGTCAAGGCAGCGGAGTGGGCAGCCAAGGTTCCGGGGGCGGTGTATTGACCGGCGATTCCAGACCACCCACACCGCCGAGTTCCGCTGGAGTCAATGGCGCAGCCGTTGCGACGATGTCTGCTGGCGGTGAGGCCCCTACCACTGGAGCAGTTTGTGCTGCTCCACAGGGCAATAGCGAAGATCCTTCCGGGCCGGTATCGCCTTCTGGTACCCCGCAACCAGTCAGTGGCTACAACGGCCGCAGCCTTGCCGGTTTCGCGGCCTGGCAAGCCGGACACGCGATTGGCAGAACCATGCGTTGGGCAGGGATGGGTGCAGAATCATGAAAAAACCACAGTCGAGCAGAGAAGCACCGGAGATCGCCAACTTCACCAGGTATTACGAACACGATGGCATGTTGCGCGCATACGCCAATCGCGCCATGTTTCTGGCGATCTTGTTTGCGGTGATCGCGCTCAGTTCGCTCGGGTTCGCGATCTATGTCCGCATCCAGCCACCCACGGTCATCCGCGTAGATAAGGACGGAAATGCGATGGTGGTGGGCGGTGGCGCTAGGCAAGACCGGACCTCGCAGATGGCGATGGTGTTGTCGGCGCAGGCTGCTGGCGCAGATGCGACTGCCTCCGAGGGCGTCGCGCCGACGGACCTGGAGGGCAAAGCCGTCGTGCGGCGGTTCCTCGAACACTACCTCTCCTACACGCCAGATTCGGCGCCGCGCAATCTTGCCGAGTCGTTGAACATGATGACCAACAACCTGCGGACCTTCACCCTGAACAAGCTGCGCGACGACGATACCGTGGGCAAGATCCAGGAGGACCATATCATTTCGGATCTGCGAATTCGCTCAATCGAGCGCACCAAGAACGGGCCGTGGGATTACGTCGTGTTCGGGGTCAAGGAAGTTCATAAGGTGAAAAGCGGCGCGGAGGTGACGGATCGCATTGTTGGCCAGTACAACATCCGGCTGGTTGAGGAGCGGCGGAGCGAATTCAATCCCAGCGGACTGTTGGTTGCCGAGTACTCCGAGAAGCAAATGGTGGGCGAGCGCGATAACGGGCTCGAACAGAAGAGCGAACTGGACAAGTAGAAGTTGCCCAGCCAGAGGGAATCTGGCGCATCCAGCAGTGACGACACGCACGTTTACACAAGTTTCACGCAATAGGAGTCGAGGATGACAAGCACAACCTCAGACACGGTTCCGACCGCAAGAACGACCAAAACTGACGGCGGCACGGAGACAACCGGAGCCCGGACGAGACGTTCTCGTGCGAGTTCGGACGAGGAAAGCAATGGGAACGCACGCTATTTCCTCGCCAAGGCAAACGGCAATGGCGGCAGCCCGGCGTTGGATCGGGAGATGGCGAGCGAAGGGGAAGCACTGGTCGAGGCGCTGCGCCTGGGGCTGACCTTCTACGAGGTTCACGAGTTTCGCGTAGTTCCGGACTTTTCAGGACGAAAGCCGCAGCTGAACAAAGAAGCGGTTAAGGGCAAATAGAATCCGCGAGTTTCTGTAGCACAGGCTTCATTTACAGATGATGTTGATCTGTGGTGAGCGATCCGCAAGCTGATTGCGGTTGAGTGCTGGTCTGGTTCGTTTCGCGAGCCTGGCCGGGAACCTAAAACGTTTTCGACCAGGACAGCGAAGGGACCGCGCGAGCGCCCTCCTTTCTGTTCTGGCACCACGCGGAAGAGAAAAGGAGGAAGAGATGGTGAAGCAACGGTTTCGGGTGCTGTTCCGACGTTGGTTCTTCACTGTAGCGAAAGTCTGCGGACCAATTCTGCTGTTCGAGCTGTTTGTGTTGGTCCGGCGGCACTTTCAGTATGTGCCCCTGAGCATTTCGGATTTGCTGATGGGAGCACTTTTGGCTTTCCTGCTCACGGCATTGCTGTGTTGGCTGTGGGCGTTGGGAGAGTGGTTATGGTCCAGGCTGCGCAGGTTACTCGGTTTCTTGAGCGAGCTACGGCAATGCTCCAGAAGCTACTGGAATCCTGAAGCAGTGAGGACTAACAAGGCGTAGCAACTACAACTCGTGTTGGCCGGAGCTTTGCTGCCTGGCCGAAATCTTTTGGTTCGGTTTTCGGTGAGGGCAGCGAAGAGACTGGCACGAGCCGTCTCCTCCGGCTGTCCTTGCTCGACAGCTTAAAGGAGATTCGCAATGCCAAATGCTACGAATTGCGGCGCCATCCCGGTGTTGGCGCTCGAACTTGACCGTAATGGAAACGTATCGAAGAAGACCATGAAACTGGATCGGGAAGCGCAACTCACCAACAGCCTCTTGCATGGACTCTACCCCGGCATTCGCGTGGCAACGGTCGATGTGCCAGTGGAGCCATTGGATTCATGCGAGCAGGCCATGGTAGAGCAAGCGCTCACTAGGATCGAGATTGATGGCATTCGTTACAGCTTGGTTGGAGCTAGCGGCAGCGCAAAGAATGGTAAGTTCTACGCGGTCGAGAGTTCCTTCGAGAAGACGCTTGGGGAGAGGTTTCGCTTCTCGCCGCAGGCTGCGATCACCTATTTCGGGATCCTGGTGTCCTCGTGCAAGGTTCTCGTCGAGGAACCACAATGCCGCGTCATGGTGGTCGATGATCACGAATTCGGAACCAATGACTGCCGAGGATGGATCTCGCAGTCGTTGTTCCGGAAACTCCAGCAAAAGCACCAGTCCGAACTTCTAACCAGGGAGACGGAGAGACTGCATACGCAACAGATCGGTGAGCGATCTGAAGAGCAGCAGGACCTTTCGTTGACCGACGCAGAAGAAACGGCGCTGGTCGAACAGGCGAAGCGCAGGATTCAAGGCAGGCGAATCGGAGCGCATCGCTTCTACCAATTTCGCCTGGCCTTCGACAAGACCCAGGCGAAGGGCGCATTCAAGGTCATGGCGGATGAAGTCGCTCGACGCCTCGACGTTGACATCATCCTGCCCAGATCGTGCGTGAAGCCCAAGTACCAGGGAAAAGTGTTGCGGACGATTCGATCGCTCATGGGAGATCGTCAAGCGCACACCTTCCGCGGCCCGGTCATGGTCGGCTTTCGTGACGTCTCCCGCAATCTCGAATTCAATTCGAGTTACACCCTGCTGGAACACGCGCCGGAAGACTCGATCGAACTGGAAATCAAACCGTACGCTCTCGGCCAAATCGAGAAAGTGCGGCAGGCCTTCGAAGCGAACAACTTCACGGAGCTGTTTCAGTTGCTGGGCACGCAAGAGAGTCAACGAGTACTGGAGCCCGGCGAAGAAACCGATCCTGACTACACCTCGAACGAATACACGGTGGCGCAGGCAGCTCTGATTGCCGACGCTACCGGGTACATGTTGAGGCATCCGTTCATTCAGCATCACCTCCAGCGGGTGTTGATGAAATGGGCGTATCGCCTCTGCACCAGTGGCGGCTTCCATCTTCCCGGGTTCGCGCTCGCAGACGATGGCTACCTCTTCCTGCATGAAGGACAAGTGGTCTGCGGTTCGGATTGGATCCCAAAGACCAGCGCTATCGCCGAATCAAGTTGCCGGCGTGGTCTGGTCGTGCGCTATCCCATCCGGATGAAAGAAGATCTCCTGCCGGCCGAAATCCTCTCAGTGGAGGACACCGTTCGCCTGTTGGCGCAGCACCTCGACCAACGTGGATGCCAGCTTTCGACGGAAGGTGTCGCTGCCGTTGCTACGGAGCAACTGCAGCTGAGAGGCACGCTGGTCCTTCATTCGGAAACCGCTTCCAGAAACGGCGGTGACTTTGACTTCGATATGGTTTGCCTGGTCGAGGACAACCGTTTTCCACGGTTCGTCGCAGACCGGTTTGCCTACGAGGAACAACACTCTGCCGTTAAGACCAAAAACCCGAAACCTCCGAGTCCATGGTGGAACCTTCCGCAAGTTTCCATGCAGGCCCGCGGAAATCAGATCGGTGCCATAACCGATTTGAAGACTTCGTGCCTGGCCAAAGGAAGGCCCGATTTGGCACGGGAGTTGGTGGACCAGCTTCAGAATGCGCTGGATCAGCTGAAGCACGGCACCCAACCCGATCAGGAGGTGATCCGCACTATCCGCAACGATGTGCCTACAGCGCCTTGGCTGAAGCTGAAACAGAAACGCCGGATCGAAGACATGGACGAGCATCTGGATGTCGATGGCAACGATAAGGTCGGGAGACTGTACAACTTCATCCGCAAGGAACTGGGGCGGTTCTTTGGCAGTGCCGCGACGGCCCGCTTGAGCGATTTCCGGGGAGTGATCGGAGGACAGAGCTTCACCCCGGAGATCTATCAGGAGTGCTTCGTGGTCAACCGGTACTACGGGAACCGTGTGACCGAAATCATGGGCCGGCGTCAACAGCTCATTGCTGACCTGGAGAAAGCCAATGCGGACATCGAGGCGAATAAGCACGACGCCGAGGCTCGCAAGCAGCTTTTCTTTCGGCGAAACCAGGCTTCTGCTGCCTTGAACGCCTACGAAAAACGGGCAGGAGAAGAGCTAAAGGCGCTGGTAAACGGCCTTCAAAAATGGAGCAGCAGCAAGAACGGAACTCGATTGTCCTATCTGTCGGCCTTGCACGCCATCGTTTGCAGGGAAAGACGGGCAGCTCCGGACCCGAACGCGGTGACCGGGACCGGGTCGATCGTGTTCTACAGCTTTCCGCAAGAAGTCGTCAATCAGATCGCGGAGCGCACCGGTGGCCGTCCAGTCACCGTGGAAGTTCCCGGCCTGTGCGATGGCGAAGTGGAAATCGACTCGGAAGGGCGGATCTTCCTGGTTCAACCCCTCACTCAACCTAATGGACAGATCGTTGAACGCCTGATCTTCATAGCGCAAGTCACGAAGACAGGGGAGGTGTTCACCGATCGCGATGAAAAAGGCTCGCCCGTCGTGCTAGAGCGAGTCCGGAAATTCCCGATCAAGGCGGGACGCAGNNACCACAACCGTCCAGGAGACTTTCCCCCCGAAGTCTCCTGGGCTTCACCCGGAACGGAGCAAAGGAAGAAGGAAGCGAACTATGAAACGCATCGCGCTGACTCTGCTAGTGCTGGCAGCAACCGTTGTCCCACTTGTTGCCCAGAAGATTGGAATCGAAACCAGTGANNCAACCAACCTGTTCATCTGGACGGCAAGTCAGCGCCTGAACTACGAACTGGAGCCCGCGGGTTCAGTGGCAACCATGGACTTTGCCATCGACCAGAAGCCGGTGCACGCCGCGGACCCAGTGAAACCGGCAAATACGAATTCTCCTGCCCCGGTTTCGCCGTCGATCACCGAACTACTGCTCGCGGGAAAGCCGGTCCGAATGTTGCCTTCGAAGCAGCGAGCCTCGAAGCCACTCGAGGTCTGGATCAGCGACCTGTATGAAAAAGATGGCCACCTGCTGATCCGTTACGCCGTCTGTAATCACAGCGCTCAGCCGTACAGCATCGACACCCCGCAGGTGTACCAACTGGACGGGGTGCGCTCTCCGCAGTCGCTGTATGGCTTTGTCAACTCGCAGCTTGGTGATGAGCAAATAACCAAACTCAAAGTCAAACAAGAAACTCCGGTGAAGGTTTTGGATGGGCAGGTACAGTCTGTGCGCATCGCCCCGGGCGAGGAGGTGGTTGGCGTAGTGGCTTTGCAGGTGGCATCAAGCCCGAACCCGACGATTCTGCGCTTGCAGTTTCCCAGCCCCAATCAATCCGGGGACGCTTTGCACCATGGCCAGCAGTCGCAGGTAACTGCGTTTCTGGTGCGCTAGCAAGTGACACGAGTATGGACGTCGACTGATGACGGAACGAGTTAGAGGCAAACAGGTTCACGAGGCGCTGCGCCAATATATGCGCAATCGTCCGGACGTTGGCTTCGGCAAAGCCATGCGCGACGGAATGTTCGAAGCAGCCAACCCGTTTGACGGGAAGGCGGCGAGGTCACCCAGGCGTTGGTTTGTGCTGTCCTGTCTGGTGTCTGCTCTAGTGTTCGGCTGTTTCAGTTACTTCAACAGTTTGATGTAGGGCTAAGAGTATGGACGACCAAACCGATGCCAACGACGTGAGACCTCCCGCCCCACGCGAAATGGGCAGCGATGCGCAAGAGCTGATTCGCGACTGGGAGTTTCTGTTTTGGGCTTTCCTGATGTTCGGCTTGGCTCGGCTGGCCTGGCTGTATCTGTACCGGCCAGAGAACAACGCCTTTCACTTGGGCCTCTCGTGCGGGTTCGTGTTCTGCGGCGTTCTGGGGTTTCTAATGCGCTGGGTGTTGAGCCCAAAGATGAAAAGGCATTGAGAGGCAGAGACCTATGGAAAACACGGAGATTCGCGGTCCGAAAGACACGACATTAAACCTTCGCCAGATTGAGGCATTCGTTTTCTTCGCTGCGATGCTACTGGCCATTACGCTGGAAGGTGCGTGTGTGTACTGGCTGTGGCTGCCCGGCACCGCGCGCGCTCACTCGGGGACACAGGCCAGCCTTGTTGGCCAGTGGACGGCAGCCACTTTGCCGCAGTGCTGGCTGCTGGGAGCAGTGGCCGTACTCATTTATCGAATCGTCCTGATGCTGGTACCACGCACGACCTGGGACATTGATGATCGTCTGCACAATCGACGGGCATTTGTGCGCCTCTGGCGATGGGTAGTAGCAGTAGCAGCGGTGCAGATGTGTGCAGTCTACCTGGATCGCATGGTGACGGCGGTGCAATGATGCGCGACTCGTACGTCAACCGCCAGCAGAATCCACCAGTTCTGGAAAGCATGGAGATCGTGGTCGCCCTCGTTCTCATGGCAGTCTGCTGGTTCGCCTGGTACGTGGCCCGCGAGCGTTTCTTCTTCACGAACCGCCAGATTGCCGAGTTGGCCTGCTACCTGGCTCTGGGCGGCTTGGCCATCGTCGGCTCTTCCATCCTGATTGCCACCGCACGTTCCCGGCGGGAGAAGCTGTGGCCACATCCACCGATGGTTATCTCCCGGAAACGGGACGAACAGTTTACGGCCGAAGCCTGGAAGGAAGACTCCGTGGTTCTTGGCTACGACATCCATGGTAAGCCGTGGTATTGGCCGGACAGAGTGCGCGTCATGCAGGGGATCGTGCTGGGCATGACCGGGTCCGGCAAGACCACGCTCCTGAAGAACATCATTACGCAGGACATGGCGCGAGTCGTCGGCACCCCGAAGGATCCACACCGGTTGCCGATGGTGATCTTTGATGGCAAGGGCGATCTCGAGTTTTTCTACGACCTTCTGCCGCACGTTCACCGTGCCGGACGATTGCATCAGCTACGAGTTCTGAATCCCGCGCGCCCAGATATCTCTGTCCGGTATAACCCGTTCTACTGCAGCGACGAGGACTACATGTCTGTCGTCAACATGGTCTTCGGCTCCTTCAATCTGCATGACGAGTTCTTCGCCAAGCACCAGTTGAACTACTTGGCCGATATCGTCCGCGTGCTGGTGCACACCGGCCAGAAGTTCAACTTCTACGACGTACTCGTCATGGCAATTGACGAACAGGTACTGCGGGAACAGGTCGAGAAGGCGCGCCACCGCTTGGAACACGACCCATCCATCCCTGTACAGCGCCGCCTGAACTTCGAGATGTCGGTGAAGAACCTCTACCAGTCGTTTGGAGACCGCGAGCGTGTGCCGAAGATCCAGGGCTTGGTCAACGAATGCATGACGTTTCTGGATGATGAACTCAGTGTGATCACCGGCCTGTACGAGGAACTGTTGTCACTGGACGAAGTGATCGAGCAGGAGCTGATCCTGTTCGTCACGTTGAACGTCAACAAGAACACCGAACCGGTACGAGCTCTGGGAAAGATGCTGTTGCAAAATCTGCAACTGGTCGTGGGCAAGCGGTACGAGAGCGAGGAGCAGCGGCGGCGCACCAACCGGCCGATGTTCAGCGTGGTGCTGGATGAGTTTGCGCCCTTCGGATACCGCAACTTCGCACAGATCCTGCAGACTGCCCGCGGTACCCACACCGCGTTTCTGTTCTCGATGCAAAGCCTGCCGCAACTCATGCAGATTGGCCGGGGCTTTAAGGAAGACGTGACATCGGCGCCAAACACGACTCTGACGTTGCGTACCCGCGACGAAGAAACAGCCCGCTATTTCCTGCAGGCCTCGGCCGAGCACACCGTAACACGGCGCAGCGTGTCGATGCACCGCTGGCGCATGTTCGGGTACGAGAAGTATGAGGCAACCGACCGGGCCACGGAGAGCGAAGATCGCGAGACACGCGCGCTCGATGAACACATCAAGAACCTTCCCAAAGGACAGCTGGAGATTCTGATGACGGATGATACGCGCGGCACATTGCACCAGTTGTTGCATGTCCGTCCGCCGCAGGACGTCCGGATTCCCAACTTTGAGCCAGAACTGTACGCGCGAACGAGGCAGTCCCGCGAGCAGTCCACCGGAGCAAACCTGCGGTTCAAAACGCCTGAACTGGCGGCGACCAAGCGGTTTGCCCGTCGTGGATAAGGAAAGTTGATACACCTATGAAGCGAACGCTCGCGACCGTCGCACTTGCAGTGGTTGGGCTGATGACGGTCGGTTCGGCAGTCGCACAGCAAGCCCGGCAAACCCAAAGGGCATCGCATGGGCAGCAACAAGTGCAGCCCGACGTCCGGCCTCGAACACAGGCTTCCCGTCCGATGTACCAACGGGGTGACACCTGGTACGAGTTCCTGCTCAAGCAGTTCAATCCCAACAATTTCGATTACGGGGCGTGGATGGAAGAACGCCGTCAGGTGTTCCTGGATGAGAGCGTGCGCAACCCGTACTTCAAGTACAGCTTGGGCACGACGATTGCGCTGCTGGTCATGGCCATGGTGTACACCAAGCAATGGATCGACCACCGTCGCGCCATGTGGATCACGGCGGAGATGATGACGGATCTGTACAACCACGACGCATATTCCCGGGGCGTGGCGCGGGAGGCGATTCAGAAGTACAACGACCACATTGAACGCTGCAACCGGGCGATCGAGGCGGCTGACCATGGCATGTCTATCCCTGGAGCAGATTCGGATGCGAACAACCTCAAGGGTGTACTGGATTCTGTCACCGATGAGAGGGACTCTTATAAACGTGAAAGAGATTTAGCCAAACGTGACCTGCTGGAAAAGGAAAAGCTGATAGCAGACATGTCTGTGCGCCTTGACGCGATGGCAAAAAAGACAGATCCAAATCGCACTGCTGCGGTTTCCATAGATATGAGCGCGGCAGATCCGAAGGTAGTGCAGCTCATCAACAATCTACAGGAGCAACTTTACGCGGAGCGTCGGGAGAACCGGCGGCTGAAAGGTGCATAGCAGAGTGCTGGTTGCGGTGACAGATTTTGGTAGCGTGTGGCGCCGGCGGTATGGCAAGAACCCGGATGACCCACGACGCTTTGCAAGAGGCGTGTATTACAACACGACCGGCATCGACATCGCGGGATCAATACGCCAGCGGCCGCAGATCGTCGGCTATGCTCGGTTCAACGGCTGTGGCGGATTCAATCCGAACCGTCCCTTGCAAATGATCGGTCGTGTGTTTGAATGCGCAGAACCGTGCATATGGCAGGGACAGAACAAACTCCTTTTCAAGCGACTTTTGAATGCACCAGCGAAACCAGATGGCTTCCTGGTGGTGGCGCGGGCCCAGCTAGTTGGCAAGCTGACTATTGGCAGGACTGATTGGCGGTCAGCCGGCACTTGGCTCATTTCGTTCAGCGAATGTGGCGACCAGCAGGAAGCCATGCTGTTGATGCCGGCGCACGGCTGGATACAAACCGAGTTCGGCCGGTTGGTCCTGGAACCGGAAGCGCGGCGGCCGTGGGTTGCACGGCTTGTGCTGGCACCCGTGTAGCAGGAGTGAATTCCATGCGGTATCGGAAAGGCATGATCGCGCTGAGTGAGATACGGGATTATCCACTGCTCCGCCGTGTGCTACACAGCAGTTTCGTCACACCCGCTCAGTTGTACGAGTTCATGAAGCTGGACTATTGCACGTCGTCGCGCAATGCGTTCGACAACCGGCTACGACGGTTGCTGGCTCACGACCTGCTGGTGCGACACGAGATTCCAACCATGAACGGCGGCGTAGTGTATTCGATATCGCGCGCTGGAGCGTCAGAATTAGTTGGCAGAGGAGAGTACTACTCGGGATCGACGGACATCGGCAAAGAGTCCAACGGTCACGTGCAACATGCTCTGGAGTTAAATGACATCCACCTCGCGCTGAAGCAAACGCGNNAAGGATTATGACGCAGTGATCGCGGTCCGCATTGACGAACACGAACACCGCTTTGCCCTTGAGTATGAACGCACCCAGAAATCAAACGGGCGATACCAGGAGATCCAGAAGAGGATCCAAGCTGAGACCGAACTCCGCTACTTCTTGTATCTCGTTTCGAGTTATGACCTGTTGCTGTTCCTCGTAAAGAAGTTCGAAGCCTGCCGCCGGCCCGTTTACTTCGGCCTACGGCAGGATTTCCTCACTGAGGGCCTTCGCTTGCCAGTCCAAAGCAATCTTTCGCCTCTGTCCACCACTTTTCTCGCCGTGCTAACACGTGACCCCTCCCGTCCGAATGGCTGGCGCATATCCGCTTCGTAAGGTCGAGCCCAATTTACCTATTGCCGTGGTTTTGACCTGGGTTTAGCGTGGATTTGGCGTGGAGAAGGCCACCGCAACCTGCTGATGGCCCAGCAGTTATCGGCTGACTATCCCTTGTCGAGATCCTCAATCTCCGAAAAACGACCAAGGAATTGTGACACCCGGTCGCACGCCATTGCGATGCGTTGTGTGCAGCCATGGTGACGTAGTTCTTGTTTCTGTTGAGCGCTCGTTCCGGTTAGGTGTTCCTGCAATTGTGCGAAAGTGCGCGCGCGAGTTGCGCAAGCTGGTGCGCCGGCAAACGCGGGTTGTGCGTATAGCAGTGGTTCGGTTGGGCGCTGGAATATACACGCAGTTTCGTCTACCCATGTTGACAAACTTGGAACGAGGGGCCTAACCTGAAATTCCTCAACCCTTTCAAAATCAGGAGATAAGCATGAAGAAGTTGCTATGCGTTGTTTTGTGGTTTCTCCCTCTGATGTTGTTTGCACAAAGCACGTTCGACGGCACTTGGAAGACCAACATGGCCGAATCCAAGCTGTCGCAAAAGCCCTACGTGTTTTCGGTCAACAATGGGATGTACGACTGCGAAAGTTGCGCCCCCAAAATCAACAGCGTAAAGGCCGACGGCAAGGATCAGTCTGTGACTGGCCAGACATACGACACGATCGCGGTGCAGGTTGTGGACGCGAATTCGATACACATCACCACCAAGAAAGCTGGCAAGACGGTGTCCGAGCAGACCAGGACCGCATCGCCGGATGGGAAGATGATGACCCTTGCGATCACCAACTATCCCGCCGACGGCAGCCAACCCTACAAGGTGGAAGTCAAGTTCACGCGGGCTTCCAAGGGACCAGCCGGCTCCAATGCGACCTCCGGTTCCTGGCACATCCAAAACCTCAATGAAGACGCCGCCGGGCTCACCAGCACCTGGAAGGGCTCGGGCGATGGGCTGAGCATGTCCACCGGGACAGGCACCAGATGGGAAGCCAAGTTTGATGGCAAAGAGTACCCGGTGAAGGGCACTTATGCGAACGAGACCGTGTCGCTGAAGAAGTTGGGGGACCGCTCCATCGAAGTGACCTACAAGCGCGACAGCAAACTCTACAGTATTGAGAAGATTACGGTCTCGCCCGATGGAAAGAAAATGACGAGCGTCGTCGACAACAAGCAAACAGGAAGGGTCTCGACGTATATTGACGAAAAGCAATAGCGAAAGTTGAATGCGGAATCCGAGTCGGGCAGCCGCTTTCCCCTCTGAGGCGGGAAGCGCACTCCACCTAAGAGGATTTTGCGGCTGAATTTCGATTCTACTCAGTTAATTCAGCGCCTGCCCGCCGGAATGGACTCCCGACGACTGCTTCTGCGAGAAGATGAAGTCGTGGGTGAACTGTCCGAGCCGGCAGTCGGGCAACCTGACGGTTTGCCCGTGATCGGCCCGGAACGCTTCCATGAATCGCTCATGGACTCTGAGCCTGTCAAGATCGCGGTCGGAACGCGAGTAGCGGCAGTTGCCTGACCAGCCTTCGGCGATCAACCTCGGAACCGTGATAACGCCACCCGAGCACCCAGCTTAGCCCACGGCGAACAATCGGGCGATGAACCGGTTTCGGTGCTCGTAACTTCCGTCGCACTGGCGAATCAAAAATCTAATAGATGTAGAGTTTCGTTCCTGAGTGCGGCGAGATTGACGTGGCAGCGGAAGCACCCAGCACCGGTCCGGCGGCAGGCGTTTCGCCTGCAGTTCGTGATGCCGAACTAATCGCACGCATTCTCTTGGGCGAGCGCGAGCTCTTCCACGAGCTGGTGCGGCCATATGAAAAGAGCCTGTACTTCGCGACGTTTTCCATCCTGCAGAACGAACAGGACGCCGAAGACGCGGCGCAGGAGACCGTGCTGAAGGCGCTAAAGAACCTGCGCAATTTCCGGGCGGAGGCGAAGTTCAGCACCTGGCTCATCTCCATCGCCGTCAACGATGCCCGCGCACGGCTACGGCATGCACGAGTGCTCAAGTTCGAATCGGTCGACGAGACTCCGCCAGACGAGGATGGCGGCTTCACGCCAAGCGTGATCAGCGATTGGCGTGAGGTTCCGCTGCAGGCGCTGGAGCGGAAGGAGTTGCGCGAGCTTCTGCAGAAAGCAATCGCTTGCTTGCCGGAAATTTATCGCGAAGTGTTGCTGCTACGTGACGTGGAGGAGTTCAGCATTGCCGAGGCTGCGACCGCACTGGACGTCAGCGAGGGCGTGGTGAAAACGCGGCTGCTACGGGCGCGATTGATGATGCAGAAACTTCTTGCGCCGCAATTGGCATCGAAAAGAAGCGGGTTGTTCGGTTTGTTCCCAAGCAGGGCAGGTGGATCATGGTTCTGAACTGCAAGCATATGTGGGGTCAAATCTCCAACTACATCGAGGGCGACGTCGACCCCGGGTTGCGCGAAGCAATCGAGAAGCACCTGGCGCACTGCCGCCACTGCGCCGCCGTGCTGGATTCAACCCGGAACATCCTGGTCCTCATCGCCGACGATCGCACTTTTGAACTACCCGTGGGCTACAGCGGCCGTCTACATGCTCGTTTGCGGGAGGAGATCGCTAGCAGGGAGTAAACCTTCTAGAGCTCCCGGTGAAACCAGGGATGGGTTATCAGCTCTGCCGCAACCAGCAGCAGAGTCAGAATGGCCAATCCTGCCTGAAGCCAGCGCTGTCTGCGCTGCTTAGGTGTGAGCGGCCGCATCCGCCAAGCCGCTGCTGGATTGCGCCGCAGGCGCTCTTCATTCCACAGCAAAAGCAGGCTGACCATGGCCCCAATCGCTCCCACTGTCAACAGCGGTATGCGAACGGCTTCCCTATGAAGCCCTCGTGCCGGACCGCCGGCTCCGGCAGCCAATAGAGACGTCAAGCCGAGCACGACCCGCATCCCGCTGAGTCCGACTGCAGCCACACAGAGGCTCTCTGCGATAGCCAAAGCCAGCGAACCCCACGCCAATAGCAAACGGGTTGGCTTGGAGGGTGAGTTGTCGAAATCCGGCGACTTCACGCTTGGATGGTCCTTCGCACCGCTGATCTTTTCAATCGCTCAAGATACTATAACGGCCAGTGCGCGGTTTCAGATTGGCTTGTAACCTTCTGATGGATTGCGACTCCAAATTGGGTGGCGATACCATCAAGAGCGACTCTTTGAGAACTTAGCGGGGCAGATTCACGGGAGTAATTGGATAAGCTGTAGGATGCCTGCTGGGCAGTGCCCTTGCTTGCACTGACCTGGGCACCGCGGGCAGAATCGGGGTCAAATCGATCCTTGCCAACCGTGTCCGAACGGCCCACCGGCCGACCTTTAGGCATGGATGCCAGCCCTTCTTGTTTTGCCGTTATCACTCGCCCTGCGTCAGTCGGTGACTACGAGGTGCCGGTATCCACGTATGATGCTAGTACCAAGGAGGCACATCCATGTCCGCAGTAGTGTACACATGCAATGTGAGAATCGAGCGCATGAAGGGGCCTCTGCGCCGGGCGTATCTGCCTGGCGAACCCCAGCCAGTGATGTTCAGCGTTCATGGCGGCATTGCCAAGCACTACGGCATCGATGAGAGCCGGCTGCCGGAACCGCACGCTGCGACCATTGATTACGTCATTGCTGCGCTGGGTGGTTGAATGCTCGGCACCTTTGCCGGCGCGCTGGATGCGCGCAAGATAAATGCCAAGGAAGGCCGCTTGAGCTGCGAAGTTCGCGGCGAGGTGGAAGACGACGGTGGAGTGCTGGTCATCCGGCGCGTCCATGTTACGCACACACTGCGCGCCGAGGATCCTGATGCGGTACGCGATACGGTGGAGCGGGTGCATGGCGTCTATGCGCAGAACTGTCCCGTTTACCGCTCGCTGAAACCGGCGTTCGAGATTACCTCGAGCGTGGAGATTGGTCGGGAACGGTCCGCGTCGGTTTGAGGGCCGCAACGCCCCTATTATCGCCAACTGACACTCAATTTCCGGATTGCCAGTCAAGCGCCCACAATGCGAAGCGGTGTGTGATGATGGCTCGGGCCACGTTCCGGCAGCGCCCTCCCACACGCGGGATCCGGGCGCCCGCTTCTGACCGCTGCCGCCGCCCAGAGCCTCTACGACAACCCCAACGGCTGGGGGCTCGATGTCTCCACCATCGCAGCCCATCCGGGGCGGCCTGTGCCCTTGAGCGATTCCTTAAGAATCGTAGCCGGGGCCGCCAGGCGACCCGCACTCTTTCCACAGCTTTTCCCAATTCCAGATCCCGTACGCCACCTGCTTTGGCAACGGGAATCCGAGCTGATGCGCGAGCATACACACCTGCCCGCGATGGTGGGCTTCGTGAGAAAGCATGTAGCACAGCATTTCCAGGCCAACCGGCCAAGGCCGAGCCCAGCCGTCTCTGCGAAACTTCTCGACCCGGCCCCCACCACCGCCGAGCGCTTCAGCCAGCATCTCCGCGCAGCGAGCGGCGCTCTCGGCCAATCCCGCACGGGCCTGCTGCGGCGTGCAGTGCGCGCGGTTGAGCTGTCGTGGAACCTTCAGGTGCGGAGCTGTAAGCCTGACCCACTTGGAGCGGACATTGTGCATGTGCGTGAAGATCGCCGCAATGGTGCGGGCCTTGCCGGGCGGTTTGGCTCTCCAGGCGGTAGGGTCAAGATGTTCGATAATAATCTGGTTCATGCGATCATTGGCGGCAAAGATCTGGACTGCGGCTCGGCCGAGTTGAGTGTGAACCTTGTGTTGACGGGTGGTCACGGCTCCCTACTCCTTGACCTATAATACTTCCGGGCCCTCGGCCATCGGGAAGTTGACCGCGTCGCCACGCTCAGTTGTTGGAAAATCGCCGTCGCATGAATTGAAGCCTATTGAAGCTGGAGCGAGAACGCGATGGCTACTCTGCCTAGCGCTTCTCTATCATTGGTCAATCGGTAGCATGAGTCTATTGGTAACGAGAAGCGCCCTTGTGTCCACGGACCTGTCGACTCCCGGATCGTCGGCGACTCTGAAATTACCTTCAATGCCATCGCCGGGTAGTCCGGAATCTGAGCGTCCGACTTGCATCCTTTATATAGGCATCGTCCCGCCTAACGATCCTCTTTCTGCTAACCCACTCTGAACCCTACTACTTCCAACAAAACAAGACCCTGAACGCACTTGCCCCTCCTGTGCCAGCGGGGGTGTGCGCCATTGGCCCCGTCTTGGTTTTCAACACAACACGACCTGGGCGGACTGCCCGGAAAGGATAACTGCAATGTTTGGACGAATGACGGTTGAACCCGTTATGCAGCTCGACCCCGGCGTTGATCTGCAGACTGCGGTAGCCGCACTGATAAAAGCCGCTGAAAACGTCGAGATCGTTCGCTGGATCGAGTTGCCGGCGTCGATCCTGCTGTTCTTGCTCGTGCCCGGAGATCCGGATTCTGGGGCGGTCTATGTCCTAGATCGCAAGAAAGGAGCCTGGTACGTCATGGACTTCGACGACGAACAATTCGGCGGATACAGCGTAAGCCAGTTCGAAATGCTCCTGAAGGACTGTAACCTCATCGATCTCATTGAACGGCCGGGACTTTGGCGGACCGGTTTGCGGTGGGTGGTATCGCCCGGAGTGCGGCCTGAGGCGGCCGTTTGACAGAAAAAATATTCCGGGTTATCTACCGACACCCACATTAGAACGCCGTGTGGGTAAAGGCTAAAGAAGAGCGCACGGACAGACGAAATTGCCAGAAGGAGGTGACTGTTAATGGCAACGACAATCACGGCAAGCCGGCAGGTCGTCGAGGATTACCAAAGGCTGTTCGTGAACCGCCGCGCGTACACGATGCAGTCCATGCGGCCCCACCCCGAAACCGGGCGGCACTACTACTTCCGGCCAAATAAGGAAGGAACGGACGTGCCACTCATGCTGACGGAGGAAACCATTCGGCGGCACTTGGAAGGCAAGATTACTGTCGGCCTGTATGCCATGAACCCGACGACACAACGGTGTAAATGGGTCGCCATCGACGCCGACTACAAGAACTCCATGGAGGACCTGCTGAAGCTGCAGTACCACCTCATGCAGGACAGGGTCGAGCCTGCGCTGGAAATGAGCAAACGAGGGGGCCACCTTTGGATCTTCCTGGCAACACCCTTGCTGGCGAAGGACTGCCGAATCTACATCCATGAGCTTGCTTTGAGGTTGGGAGTGCCCGTGAAGGGCGCAGGCTTGGCGGACGGCATCGAGGTGTTTCCGAAGCACGATGCCATCGGAGCCGCCGAGTTCGGCAACGCGATTCGCGGGCCGCTGGGAATTCACCGAGGCGCCAATCGCCGATTTTGGTTTTACGGCGCTGATTACACACTGGCCGCCCAGATCGCCTACCTCAACGGTCTGCGGAAAGTCACCGAAGAAGAACTGCGAAGGTTCATCGCCGGAAAGGAGCGTCCCGCGGCGGTCAGCTCTCCGGCACCGAGCAGGAACACTCTACCTCAACGTAGGCATGGGCGTGGTGGGTCGGACTTTCGCATCTTGGCGCACGTTGGTGCTGTGCGGAAGGTTGGCCGGAACTTCGTCGCGCGCTGTCCATCCTGCGCGGATTCTGGCCACGACCGGAGCGGCGACAACCTGGCCATCCTTATTGAGGACCCACGCTTTTACAAATGCTGGGCAGGCTGCACCAAAGAGATGATTCGGGCTGCCCTCGGCTGCCCGATTCGTGTGCGGCATTCCGCCTAAGACAAGGAGAATGTTGTCGTCATGAAGCAGAAGCGATTCTCAGATGTACTGGGGCTGAGGCTATCGCGGCAAGCGTTGCGAGTGTTGAAAGAGCGAGGAATCTTTGCCCATTCGTCCGTGAGCCTGGAACACCAGCACTTGGCGAAACGCTATGTGATGCGTGGGCTGGAGTCCGGTGGGGCGGTCGGAGACCTGGGGCGATACGTCACCTTTGCACGAGATGACGGCCAGGCAATCGAGTGTCTGCATCCGGTAGAAGCAATCGGAGTGAACGGTCTTCACGCTGTCGTCCTGGCGCCGGCGCTGGTGAGAGTCGAGATGCTGCGCAAGGAACGGACCTACGAACTGTTGATTACCCAACATTGGCCGGGAGAGGTAAGCGACGGCAAGCGACCTCTACTACAGACCAAGGTTCTATTTCGCGGCATTCACGGGCGGCTGGAGTTGGACCTGTCCGGAAAGAACAAGGGCCAAGCTGGCGCCGTATTGCCGACGTTTTACTCACTGGCCGGTGAAGAAATCACGGTCCCAAAACGGTTTCACGAGGCGATCCGTGCCATCACAAAGGCGGTGAACTGCATTGGCTGTTCGCATTGTCATTTTTCCGGAGCATCGAAGGGAGAAAGAATACGGGTCGAAAACGGCGTACCCGCAAGTCAAAACAGCGAGGCCAACGTGCTCGCATCCGAGGTGGCGTGAAAGGAGTGGACGGGATATGCATGGAAGACTGAAGAACTATGCTCTGGTTATCTGCCTGTTTGTTTTTCTGTTCGTAAGCATTGGAAATGGTCTGCACCTGACTTCGGGCGCGGCATTTGTTGGTGCTCTGTCCGGCACCCCACTTGTAATCTTCGCTTTCAATCGCTGGTGCGATGCCCGATGTCGGAGAGAGGAGGCGCGCAGAGAGGAACCTGCCTCCGAGATCATCCCACTGCGCGAGCGACGATGAGATTTTTGTTGCGCCTGGTGCTACTGCTCGTTCTTAGCTCCTACCTATTGAGGCACTCTGGGTTCTTCCTCGGCGAGAACCTTTGGCATATGCATTCGGCCGGGAACGGAGAACTCCTGAACCGTCTTCCTGGCATAACCAAAGATCATCCCCAAGACGGATCGGCACAAGCGACCCTGCCGCCTGGAGTGTTGCCGCGCCACGACCTGACGCCAGGAGCAACGGATCCGCGCGTTACTCAAGGCAATATCAGAAATACCATCTGTCGGCGAGGCTCCACGGCGACCGTCAGACCGCCCTTCGAGTACACCAATGCGATGAAACACCTGCTCATGCGGGTTTACGGGGTTAGGGGCAGCATTCATGATTACGAACTTGATCACCTTATACCTCTGGAATTGGGCGGCTGTCCGAACTGCGAGACCAATCTCTGGCCGCAACCTAGGAACGTATTCCCAGGGGCGAGTGAGAAGGACGAGGTCGAAGACTACCTGCACCATCAAGTCTGTTCTGGCGCGCTGCTGTTAGCTGAGGCACAACGAGAAATCGCCTCCGATTGGTATGCGGTGTACGAAAGAATTCACAGGGGGACGACAAGGCAGCGGCGGGAAGGGCAGCAATAGCGAGGTTGTGTATGTCAGCGGTAAAGCAAGTCATTGCGATCAATGAAAACGAAGCCACGCGACCGGAGGGTACGCACGGCGGATCGGTGCCCGTGCCCGCAGAGATCGGGGGTACAAGCCCGGAACTCGTGCGCGCGTTGCGCCGGCGCCTACCGGATGAGCGGCGGGCGCTTACTCATCACTTTTCGGTAGGCGGCCAAGAGGGGTATCTCACTGTCGGAGTCTACGACGACGGTCTCCCCGGAGAAATTTTCCTCACCATGTCGAAACAGGGTTCGACCATCTCCGGGCTCATGGATTCGTTTGCAACGGCGGTGTCGCTTGCCCTCCAGCATGGTGTCTCGCTCGAAGTCTTGTGCAGCAAGTTTACCCACGTGCGCTTCGAGCCCAGCGGGTGGACGGGCAATCCCAAAATCGGCTTCGCCAAGTCCATTGTCGATTACATCTTTCGCTGGCTTGAACTGAAGTTCTTGACGGGCGAGCAGGGCGAGCTCTTTGTTCCTCCTCCGGTCGCAGTTCACTCGTCCGCGGTTCCGAATGACAACGATGCGGTAGGAGCGCTTGGAGAGTTGGTTCAACTCGGCGATGCGCCTGCATGCAACATTTGCGGGGCGCTTATGGTACGCAGCGGGAACTGTTACCGATGCATGACGTGCGGTAGCGAATGCTCATAACAAGTCATTCACAATCAATAACATACCGTCTCTCTCTCTCTTCTTCTTCTGTCTCTCTATACCCCCATAAATCGTGGCAGAATTACGCAGGTTGCGTTACGCATCTTGCGTAATGGAGCTGACGCTATGAAGAACCTTTTCGAATACGTTGGGATAGCGTACGAGATGGGCTGTTCACGCCATCTATCTGGGAAAGGCTGATCACAGCTTTCGGTGACTGCTGTCACTTCGCTTTGAGCAAGAATGTATCAGAGTGCTAAGAATCATTGGCTAAGCGCCCTCGGGGATGGGGATGATGCACTGTTGCCATGGGGCAACTGGAGGCCCCCAATGCGGTTTCACTGCTTCCTCTTAGCCGTTCTGCTAGTGTTCGCCGCCGGCTTTTACGGTCAGTCATCTCCCAACAAGTACACAACCGACTGGCTCAAATCCTATGGAAAGTATATCGAAATCGCAGGCGCGACCCGCGCGGGCGCCGAAGTGTGCGCCACCTGTCACGCCGAGGACTCCATGGCTTATCGTCACGGCTTTCACGCCCAGCAGGGAGTCGAATGCGAAGACTGCCACGGAAACGGCAGTCTGCACGTTGAAGGCGGCGGCGACAAAACCAAGATCGTCAGCTTCCACCAGCGATCGCCGCGGGACGCGAATGGCGTCTGTCTCGGTTGCCACGCCCAGGATGCCCAGGTGCGTCACTGGACGGGCGGCTCCCATGCGATGAACCACATCCGCTGCACGGATTGTCACCAGGTCCACAGCAAGAGTTTCCAGGCAACAGCCGAAAGAAACAACGCCTTCGATACGACAACTCGTGGTCGTTCCACGCTGGTGGAGTCGCTCACTCCGGAAAGCAGCGTAGCGTTTCGGCCTCGCGCTGAGACCAATGAAGCCTGCCTGAAATGTCACCAGGCGCAGAGAGCACAGAGCAACCTGCCCTATCATCATCCGATTCGCGAAGGGAAGATGACCTGCGTCGATTGCCACGACCCGCACGGAGGAGCTGCGGGGAAAAATCTGAAGACTGCGAACATTAGAGAGCTCTGTCTTAGCTGCCACGCACAATACCGCGGTCCTTTCATGTACCAGCATCCCCCGGTAAACGAGAATTGCATGCTGTGCCACGCTGTGCATGGCTCACCGAACACGAATCTGCTAAGTGTGAGCATGCCGGCCTTGTGCCTGCAATGCCATAGCGGCCACCACAATGGAGACGGTACGCCTATACCTGATCGCTGCACCAACTGTCACGGATCGATTCACGGCACCGATGTCGCCACCCCGAGCGGTGGTAGCAGGTTCGTGGACAAAGGGCCGTACGGCCTACCGTCAAACCCTGCTCCGGTGCAGGGGCATTCCGGGAGGCGCACTTCCCTGGCGTCATCGATGCAGACTTCCTTGCCGGCGCCGCTGGCCTCGCATGCAGCAACCTTCGGCCTATCGGGGGAGGCGATGGTTGGAGCATCGGGGCTAGCGGCCTTCGGGGCCCTCTCCGAAGCGTCGGGGGGAACGCAGACCAGCGGTGGGGCAGAATTGGCGAATTCGTACTCGGCCTACTCGGTCACTCCCGGCGCCTATCAGTTTCTCGACGTGAGCGGCTTCGCCGGCCGGGTCGGGGAGTACAACAGCCTGCACCAGTCGCCGGGAGTCGATGTGGAAACGGCGTACGTTTCTATTCCCAATCGCACCACCCTGGTTACTCGCAGCGATGTGCTCACTGGCGACGATTATCGCTTTGCCTCCCAGCTCACGATCAGCAAATGGCTGCAAGCCGGCTTTGACACGCGCAGCTTCGTGCAGCAACAGGACCATTATCCTTTCTGGGCGGGAGTTCTCTCCTCAGACTTCCTTCCTCCCGACGGCAGTACCGATCTCATCCCTGCGCACGCGACTTTCGCCGTCACTCGAAGGTTGGGTAATGCATACGCGCGAGCCAAGGTGCCGAAGCTGCCGGTCCATCTGTTCGTGACCGGAGACTGGCAGGCGAGATCGGGAGTGACCCAGTTAGGATATCTGGACGAGAACGCTACCCCCGCCGTTTATGTCGGTGGGGTAAATACAACCTGCGGCCAATTGTGCCACTACAGTTCCCAATATCAATCGGTGAACTACACGACGCGAAACATTGGCGGAGGGGCTGATGTTGATCTGGGCTCGGTACGGCTCACCTACCAACACCAGTTCAGCAGCTTCAATGACCGGCTCGTATTCCCGACGGGGAGGTACACCGGGCCATTTACCCCGGAAAATGAAGGTTTTTCCATAATCAATCCCCCTCCGTCGGGACCGGCGCCACTCGATGTTGCCGCGGGGAACTATTTCCTGGATATTCCCTCGCCGAGCCAGGCTTCTTCGGATCGCCTGAGCTTAAGCTGGACGGCTTCGCCGCAGCTCAGCTTCAATGGAAACGTTCTCTACACCCGCTTACGCAACACGTATACCAATAACCCGCAGAACACCTTCGGCACGGACGAAACGCTGAATTGGCGTCCGATTAACCGCTTGCGTCTGACCGTCGATTACCATCAGCAGAACCTGACCAACAACTTCATTCCGTATTACAGCCTCTATGGCAATATGTCGTACCACGACCATTCGGAAGGCGTCCGACTGAATTACGAATTGCCGGCGGGCTTCGATGTGGACACCTATTACCGGCGCAGCGGCATCACCCGCTCCAATGCCTCCCTGTGGCCGCAGATCTACTCCATCGACAACACGGATTTACTGACCGTAGTGCCATCTTCATTCAGCAACACCACAGGGCTGGCGTTGCGTTATCACGACCACGGCGGCACGTGGAGCGCGCGAGCTGGATATGAATGGACCGGTACGCACAACCCCGGCTACTTGATCGTGCCGCAGAGCAACAACCGCATCTTCGGAAACGTGACCTACGCACCTGCTACCTGGCTGACCTTCACCAACGATCTCAGCATCATGGTGCAGAACGCCTTTCCGGCTGTTCCGCTCCCCAATAATCCCGGTAATTTCCAGCGCCGTGACCGTTTCTACACTGAGACGGCCAGTGCCACCTTGCGCCTTGTGCCGGCTTGGTACCTGGGACTTGGCTATTCGTACCAGCAGAACAATCTGAATACTTACATGGCATTTCAAAACGATAGCGGTGTCGGATATGTTGTCGACGAACCGTTCGTTCCTTACAAACAACTCAGCCAGACCTACTGGGGCGAGTCGGCCTATACCATCAAGCAGCGTTTGGGACTGACCCTCAGAGTTACCTACAACTCGGCCCATAGCGGAATGCGGCCTGACGTGAATCCCAACGATGCGGGACTGCTCGGTAACCAGGCCCTGATTGAGCAAGGCGCTTTCGATCCGGTCCTCTTCACCGCGGCTTTGGGCAACGTGCAATTTGCTTCGACTCAGATCTCGCAGGTGGTGGTTCCGCAATGGATCGGAGCGTCCAAGGTGAACTATCTGTTCCCGCACAAATTCGAAGGGGGCCTGATTGTCTACTACGGCAGTTACCGGGACTTCTGGAACCCGAATTTGAACGGTGTCCTGCGAAACTTTAACCTTTATGTGGGACGTAGCTGGTGACGAGTACGGTCGCCAAAACCAGATCGCCAGAATGAGATTGTTACCGGGTTGCAGCGAATCCGACAATTCTGGGCGTGTTTGTCGGCAAGGCGACTACCGAATCATCCCTTCATTCCCACTGCGGCTCGGATAGCGGTTGTAACATCGCCAACTCGTACGCAATCGGCGATGAGCGCCGCCAGCCAGAATAACGTACGCAATGGGCTGTTCACCTCAGCTAATTGAGATTTATTAGACTTGCTATCCTGCTGCTGCTCTGCCCTGCACCTTCTTGTGCCAAGCCACCTGTTCTACTGGTCCAACGAGATAGACCCAGGACAGAGTACCCATGATGGTGACGGCCAGCAAGATGGCGAAAGCCCAGTAAAAGTGGCCGGTTCGTCCTACGACGAATCCGGTGAGTGCCGGAGCCACAACCCCTGCGAGGTTGCCGATAAAGTTCTGAAAACCCGTCCATCGTCCCGCAGCTTGCGGTCCCGCGAGAGTTTGGGTAATCGCCCAGACATTGGAAGACGTGACTCCGAAAGAAACAACCCCCAAGACCAGCATGACCAGACAAGTGCGCGGCCCGGTGGCGGCCGCCAGCCCGAGGAAAGTCCCCGCCAGGATCAGGCCACCGCCGGTAAACGTCTTACGCACGCGAGTGGGAGTTCCTCCCGACATGATCCAGCGGTCGGAAAGCCAACCGGAGAAGGTCGAGGAACAAGCCCCGAGGAGATAAGCGAGGCCTCCGATCCTGGCCATGGTCGACATGGTGAAATGCCGCTCGCGAACCAGGTAGAAGGGCAGCCACGTGATCAGAAAATAGCCGACGTAGTTGGCGCTGAAGAGCCCGACACAGCTTCCCCATGCGGAACGCAGCCGCAAGAACTCAGCAAGACTCGGGGCGCCGGTCGTGCCTGGTGTACTAGAAGCTCGCGCCTTGGGCATCCACTTGATCCACGGCACCAGCCAGAGCAAACTGACCAGTCCGAGCACAAGAAAGACAGGGCGCCAGCCAAACCTTCCCATTAGAGTGCCGCCAACAAGCATGCCCATTCCCGGTCCCAATACCAGCCCTGCGGAGATGACCGAGTTGGCGAGGCCGCGATGCTCTTCAGGAAAGTTCAGCGCAATGATCTTCGAATATGAAGGATAAGCGACCGACTCTCCAATGCCGAGCAGCAAGCGCAACGCGAACAGCATCGAGAACGTGCGCACAAGGCCGGTCGCGGCTGTCGCCGCAGACCAGAGGAAGAAGCCTCCGGCGATGACCCAGTTGACGTTCACTCGGTCTACCAGCCAACCGGCTATGGGCTGCAAACACGCGTAAGTCCAGAAGAACGCCGAGAGCAGAATTCCCAGTTGCGTTGCCGAGATTCGCAGCTCGTCCTTCAGCATCGGAGCAGCGATGGAGAGATTGCCGCGATCGATGTAGTTGATGAACACGGAAATGCCCAGCAACACAAGGACCGCCAGCAGCTTGCCCGTGAGTTGCACCGTCGAAGTTTTCATAAATGAGAGTGGTGATTGTCTATTGCACCCGTGAATTTTGCAACCTTCTTCGTTAGAACTATGATCGCGAGGTTACGACTTCAGTGCAGAAACACTTATTTCGGCGAATCACTGTTGCGAAATCCCCATTCCGTACGTAATCCGCCTTGCTCCGTCAGCCATGGCTTTGACCCGTCCACTCCAATTTCTTGCATTGTGAGCAGTAAGAAGTCCGCGCGACGAGATAAATAGCCACAGCAAAAGCACTTCCGCTCTAACTCGCCAGTAGCAGCGCGTGCTGTCCAACCCAAACGCAGCCAACACCTAGTTCGCATCTCCCGACACCACAGCTGAGCCGCAGCAAAACCTCGGGTACCTGAAGGAGGGTACCTCGCCATGCCAACTGAAGACACAACGACATTTCCCTCGGGCCCGGACGTAACCAAGCTCCTTTTGGAGCTTGAAGTTCCGTTTCCACCGGATCAGGTCCGGTGGCGGGTTACTAACACCACAAACGACAAGAAGCGCGGTCAAATCGTACCCTACGCCGATCCCCGTGCTTACACCGACCGGCTGAATGCGCTCTTCTCTCCCCAGGGCTGGACGCGGGAGTACAAGATCGAAACCATGAATAACATCACCCGGGTGAAGAAGGGCGAGAGCATCGTCTCGGGCAAGGTGCTGGTTACCTGCACGGTCACCATCATTGGCCTGTGGTCGCACTCCGGAACTGGTGAAGAGTGGGCCGACGATGACAACGGCATGACTTCAGCTGATGCACAGGCCTTCAAACGGGCGTGTTCGTGCTTCGGTCTGGGCCGGTACTTCTACGATTTTCCCGCAATCTGGGTCGACCTGGACCAGAACCGCCAACCGGTGAGAGCACCCATGTTGTCCGCTTGGGCTCTTCCGGAGAACTGGCGTAAAGGAATGCGGCCCCCGAGCAGGAACGGCAAAGGAAAGGCAGGCGCAGGATCCCAAGGGGGGCGTCCGAACGGAGCAAGCAACGGCAACAATGGACAAGCACCCACCCGCCCAACTTCCCCCACAAATGGCAACAGCAGCAACGGGCAAAGCCAGACCGGGAAGGCTAACGTCTCATCTGCCGCTGCCCAAGCCGACGACCTCGATGAGCGCATTCTGTGTATGGAAAAGGCTGTTGGCACGACCTTCTATCGCAGCGTCCTCCGCGAGTACGGCCGCGTCAACCAGCCAAAGCTGATCCGCGACGCCAGCATCAAGCGGAAAGTCCTCCAGATGCTGGAGTCGGTCGCACGTGGGATTGACCGTCTGGAAGCGGTCACCAAACGGCTGGATCCGAAGACTGTCGAGGCGTTGCTTACTAAGCTCCAAGCCCCTCCTCTCGGCGAGATTTCGGACCTCAAGACGCTGCAACACATTGTGTACGGTCTCGAAGAACTCGCCCGTCCCAATCAACCACACGCAGCCTAGTCTCTAGCTCCCCCAATATGCGGGGCGGCATGGACACGTGTGATTTTCCGCTGCTGCGAAAAAACCACCGATCGCGTTCCACACCAACCACCCCTAAAACACAAGGAGCTGGCAACGTGTCGATAAAGGCAATCAAAAACATCTCCCAGGCTCGTGGCGGGTCGCAAGCTCGAATCATGTTGGCCGATGACGGCAAGAAGTACGTGGTCAAGTTCATGGGCAACCCACAAAGCACCAGAGTGCTGGCCAATGACTACCTGGCCTGTCGACTGGCGCGGATGATCGAGCTCAGCGTGCCGGAGCCGGTCATTATCCTCGTGGACGAAGAGACGATCCTTGAGCAGCAAATCACCTTCACCCTGGCTGGCCGGGCGGTTGCTCCGCGCCCTGGATTTCAATTCGGCTCTTTGGTGGTGACTGATGAAGAGGTCTGGGATTGGCCGCGGCACTCAATGTTCGGGCAAGTTCACAATCGAGGAGAGTTCGCCGGCATCCTCGCCTTCGACAAGTGGACCGGCAACGCCGATGGTCGGCAAGTCCTATTCCACAGGAAGCTGCACCAGCGAAAATTCAGAGCGACGTATATCGACTTCGGCTACTGCTTCAATGCTGGGGAGTGGAGTTTCCCCGACGCGCCGCTGCGTGGGGTGTATGCCATCAATGAGGTTTATGAGGGTATCCAATCGTGGGACGACTTTGCTCCTTGGCTTGGGCGGATCGAGCGCTTCTCCGCGAAGGAACTGCAGTGCATTGCGGACGAGATCCCTTGCGAGTGGTATGGAGAGCGCTCAGAACTGCAGCGACTGCTGAGCTGCTTGTTGGAGCGACGCAGTGCGGTTCGCGGGCTAGTCGAAGACTTCAGGACGTCAAGCAGAAACCCTTTTCCGAATTGGACCGTGGAACGTCTGGCACCTTGCGCGACAGAAGCTAGTGGAGAACTCACGGCTATGTGAGATCCGCCTTCTTAGCAAATCCTGAATTGGTTCCACGCTCCGGAGGAAAAAATGAGAAATGCTGGCCGCCTCAAACTCGGTTACTACCCGTTGCCCGTCGAGGAATCCCGAAATATCCGCGCCTTGCTGGTGTCTTCCGCGCCCTACGCGGCGATTGATCCTTGTGTTGGCGATGGCACCGCTCTGATCGAGATCACTGGGAACACATGCGCTCATCTGGCCGGCATTGAACTCGATGCGGACCGAGCAGCCGCGTCCACCCAGAATGGCATCGCGACAGTCCACGGCAGTGCTTTTGAGTGCCGAGTATTGGCGGAAACCTGCGCGCTTCTGTATCTGAATCCACCTTACGACACCGAAGTTGGCCCGCACAGTAACAAGAGGATGGAGCTGGTCTTCCTGGAGCACTGCTATCGTTGGGTCGCAAGTGAAGGCGTGCTAGTGTTTGTTGTTCCAGCCCCTGCAGTAGGCACCTGCGCACGATTGCTAGCCAGCCAGTTTGATCGGCTCTCCGTCTTTCGACTCGAACATCCGGAGTCCATCCGCTTCAATCAGGTCGTGGTGTTTGGCAGACGAAGGAAATCCCATCTCCGCGGCGAACCCAAGGGAGTCGATGATTTGCTCAGAATTGCGTACAAGCCACATCTGCTCCCCGCGCTTAACCAAGAGGTTGCGGAGCGTTACGCGATCCCGCCCTCGTCGCCCGTGACGATCACTTACGCGGGGCTACCGCTGGATGCGGTTGAGGATGCAGTACATCGCTCTGTAGCGATGCAGAATGCCCGCGGCATTCTTGTACGCAAGCAGCAGAAGATGAGCGGCCAACCGGTGACGCCGCTGCATAAAGGCCACGTTGGCCTGCTGGCCTGCAGCGGCATGCTGAACGGCTTCTTCGGGGAAGGTGAAACGCGGCACATAGCACACTGGCGATCAGTCAAGCATGTCGATGAGTTCAACGAGGAGGGCGAAGCGGAGGGCGAGACAATCATTCGCAAACGCGAACGGTTCAGCCACGAGCTAACGCTCGCTTACGAGAGCGGCCAAATAGTGGAGCTCAAGGAGACCAAGCAGAACAAACCCTGCCGTGAAGCCGGTTAACACTCTGAAGCACCAATCGTGCAGGATTGGGTCGGGGGCTTCCCGGTTTCTGATATAAAGAGGACTCCGATGGCACTACGCTTTGAATGGGACAAACGCAAGGCAGAATGGAACCTCAGAGTACATGGCGTGTCCTTTCGCGAGGCCACCACCGTATTCGCCGACCCACTCTCGATCACGATCTCCGATCCCGATCATTCCACGACTGAAATGCGTTTCGTCGATATCGGTCTCTCACACCTCGGGCGCTTGCTCGTGGTATCGTACACGGAGCGAGGCGATCGAATCCGCCTTATTACTGCGCGATGCGCGACCCGCAATGAGCGAAGACAATATGAAGAAGCAGAGTAAGAGAAAGGCCCGTACTTCCGATCAAATGCGTCCTGAGTACGATTTCAGTAAAGGTGTGCGCGGAAAGCATGCGGCCCGCTACGCGTCCGGTACTAACGTTGTCGTCTTGGCGCCTGATGTCGCTAGCCAGTTTCGAACTGCTGACGACGTAAACGAAACGTTGCGGGCAGTTGCCAGATTGATGCAACGGCGAAGAGGCCGCGGCAAACATCAGACCGCTTAGAAACAATCAGCCGCTGCGCTTGTGCTCGGCTGGACCTCAGGCAGCTTTATTTGCAACGCGTTCCGCGGTCAGTGCATTCCAAAGAACCGTTCTCCCTTGAGATTTCCTCCGCTCAGTTTCCACACTGACGAAGTTTCCTTCTGTCCTATTGACCGGCGCTTGGAACAAGCACGCTGCCGTTCTCTCCTCTCTTTTTCGTCACCAAACGGAAGACCGCCAAAATTCGTTGACCCACAATGAAAACAAAGGAATACGGCTGATGAAAAACGCTCATGAACGCTTCGGCAAACTCGTTTATCGGCGACGCACGGAAAAGACGGCAACCAACCTTCGCGTTTTTCTAGACGCCTTTGTGGGAGAAGACCGAGGCAAAGCCCACTTGGTCTCAGTGATTGGCGGCGACGTGGAGATCGGCGCCCTGGCAGCAGCGTTTGCCAACGGTGACTTATTTACCGTGGTGGATCCTTACGGTGAAGAGAGTATCGTCTCGCTTGGCGAGAAGCCGTTATGCTTCCGGGGCTCCATCGTGGTTCCCGGCCGGAAACGGCCGCTGAGACATCTTGTGAGTTGCTCGCAGGAATTGGCGGACACGACCTCCGATGGGAAACTGCTTCTGATCTGCGACGACCAATCCTTCATCTGGTCTTCGCTAGTGCGTCACTACGGCCTACCAGCCACACCGGAATGGGGATCGTGGATGATTTCGCAATTACAGCAGCAGAAGCGTATTCAGCCACTTCCCTGCTTTGGATACGCCGGAGTCATCGTTAAGGCAAAACGGAAAGAGTTATTGGCCCTGCTGCGGAGGGGGCTGCGCAGCGATAAGCTCGCCTTCCCCGCCCAAAATGGGGCTGTCGAATGGCCCGAAATCCAGCTCATCAAGAAGACTGCCTGATTACCGCGTGAACGAGCGTCTGCGTCGATTGCGGCGGGCCGGCCACTCGCGGATGCACTACACACCCACATTCTGAACAGTTCTGGGAGGACCTGCCTTATGGCGTTGCTACATACAGGCGACCGCATTTGTGCGTCGTGCGGAGGCATGAACGGCCGTCACCATCTGACATGCGTTGGCGACGAATCTGTTGAGGTGATCAGCGTTTACACCCGCCAGCAAGCGATCGAAGACGGCATCCTGGTCGATTGCGAGGAAGCTCCAATGGACGAGATGAGAAGCCAGATTATGAAGTGGCCGCTTGCAATGACCGCTACCGCATTTCATCGCTACGTGTGGCCAATAGATGAGGAGGCGAACCTGCCACCAGACCAGAGTTTGGAAGGCCGGTTCTGGGATGTGATTTGGATGTTCCATGCCGCCGTCAAAGGGAAAGTCCCAGCCAGACGCATTGACCCGTGCAACCTGCTGTTCGACTTCTACTGCATCGTTGCTGATCCCGCACTGTGGTCAAACGAGAGGATCGACGCAACCGCCAGGAGCGGGCCAGAGGGGATGCGCCAGGTAACGCTGAAAGCGGTCTCTGGGCCTGGCGATGACGGCGAGCCCGTGATGACGTTCATGTTGCCGGAGGAGGATTGAAGGTGCTCGGTTTCTGAGCCGAAAAAGGCGGAATTGGCAGACGCTGACGGTTATCAGCTTCCAAAGTCAGTTCTCGCGTGGCAGTTGCCGGAATGACACCAGATGCCAAGGTCCGTCCGGCGTCGATGTCTCCCGGCGCAGGATGTAGAGATTGCCGTCATCTGCACGGACTTTGTAAAAGCTATCCTGCGGGCCGTACCACTGGTCCAGTACTTCCTCGACCATGTACTCGTTCCCGTCCAGCCGAAAGCGAACCGGCCTTTCGTCTGCTTTCCGTCCGGAATAGCAGTCCACCTCTAGTTTCATCTCCTCCATTCTGACGCATAGGCGTTGCACCCGCCACCGGAGCGGGTAGTGGGTCCGTTTGAGGTTTCGCTAATGCTCGAGGTAAGGCCGCGACCCGTTAGGGCGTCGGCCTTGAACGACTGGTTGGATGCCGTAGGCAATTCCGTCACGAAACCAAATAGAGTGCGACCAATGGCACCAGGTTAAGCAAAATTATGCCGATCTTGTAGACAGAGAGACCCGCGTAATGAATTGCATCAAAGGTCTCAATCGAGAGCTTAAACCAACGGCCATGCATTCGGTACATCCAGTCATGGGCAAAGACAAAGACGCCAAACCAGACGAATAGAACCACGTAGTTAAGACCAACGCACCAGAGAAGAATGTGCTTGATCTCATTCGTCGTCATAACACACCCCCAATCCCCAAACGTAAATACGTACGGATGGACGACGCCAGCTTGATCTATCCCTAATTCTATTCCCGCATTTCAGACTGATCCTCTGCCCCGGAGCGGACGCTCTTTGTGCTTTTCGGTCGCGGCCCCTCACTCTCCTTCATCGTTGACGAATGGCAAATGTTCTCACAACTCCTGTCCGGAGAAATCCATGCAGAGCTTAGACACGATTCACGAGTATCTCGCACGACACTCCGACGAGATCGGTGACCGGATCCTCTCGTCGTACCCGGCGCTCTCTGGTACCGATGAGGCTCCGTCTCCGTTGCTTTCCCGGATGGTACGCGTTCCATATCCAGCCCAAACGCTGGCAATTATGGGCGTGAGTAAGCGATGGCAGTTGGCGAGTAATGCCAACGTTGTCGCCGAGTGCGGTTCTGGTAAGACGCTGATTGCACTCGGGAGCATGTTGGTGCACAGTGTCGGCAGGCCATTTTCTGGCTTGGTCATGGCACCGCCGCACTTGGTCGAGAAGTGGGCCCGGGAAACTTTCTTGACGCTACCTCAGGTGCGAGTGTTCCTGATCGACGACATGCGTAACGGTGGAGATCCGAAAGACCCGCATGGCATCAACGAGGTCCGGCTGCGCCGCGGTGAAATCGTGCGTGAGGGACTCCACACATCGTTGGCTGAATTGCGGCGTCTAGGACGTAAAGGCTGGCGCAAGCTTTGTCCCGGAACCACGATCTTCTGCATTGGCCGAGAGAAGGCGAAGCTCTCCTATTTCTGGAAGCACTGTTACGGCAAGAGCCGTTCGGGAAGATACCTCGGGTCGCTTACGAATCCAGACACCGGTTGTCCTGTCGAGACGGATGGGGTGCGGCTGAGCGCGCTTGACTTCGAGAAGAAGCGCCTGCACGAGATCGTGGAGGGCTCGAAGGCAGGGACCACGAAATATTGCGCGCTCTGGCAAGCGGACTGCAACAAGATTGCTCGCATGGCGCCGGCGGAATACATGGGGCGCTACATGCCGGAATGGTTTGATTACGCCATCGCGGATGAAATACACCAACTGGCGGGCGATACGGCCCAGGGCAATGCACTCGGAGTGCTCAACAAAACGGCAAGACGGTTCCTCGGACTAACGGGAACCCTACTTTCTGGCTATGCGGATGATCTGTTCAATACGCTGTTCCGCACCGATGCCAAGCGCATGATTGAGGACGGATACGAATGGGGCTCTGCAGGGCGGGAACGATTCACCCGCGACTTCGGCGTGATCGAGACCATCGAGCGCATCACAGTCGAAGATAACGCCTGCTCAAAGAGAACCAAGAAGACGGTCACGATCAAGCGTAAACCCGGCGCCTCGCCTCTCTTGTTCGGCAAGTACCTTATGGACCATTGTGCGTTCATCGGCCTGGAGGACATCTCGGACGGTTTACCAAGCTACCGGGAGGAAGTCGTGCCCGTGGCGATGGAAGAGCCACTGAAAACGGCCTATGAGGAACTCGAGGAGGAGATCACTGCCTGCCTGAAGGAGCATCGCGGAAACAGCAGCGTCGCCAGCACCATGCTGAACGCACTGCTCGCATGGCCGGACCATCCGTATGGTTTTGGCACTCTGTACGGCTCTGAATTTGACCGAGAAACCAAATGCCGCGAAAGCTTCGTGATCGCTGAGACGGTGGATCTGGACAAAAACGAAACCTACGCCAAAGAGCGGGCACTGATCGCAGAAGTAAAAGCCCAGCTCGCACGCGGCCGCAAGTGCCAGGTCTTTGCCGTTTACACCAACAAGCACGACGTTGTCGAAAGGCTGGAACAGCTATTTCGAAGCGAGGGAATAAGGGCCTCGATCCTTCGGGCTAGCGTTCCCACTCACAGGCGGGAAGCCTGGTATCGCGAGCAGTTGCGTCGTGGAATCGATGTCGCAATCTGCCATCCCAAGATCGTCGAGACCGGGCTGGATCTGCTGGACTTCCCGACAATCTTGTTTCACGAGACGGGCTACTCGCTGCACACGTTGCGGCAGTCCAGCCGCCGGTCGTGGCGTATCGGACAGAGACGCCCCGTGGAGGTGAAGTTCTTTGCCTATAGAGGAACGATGCAGGAAGTCTGTCTTCGCCTGATGGGTAAGAAACTCCTGGTCGCGTTAGCGATGGAGGGAAAGTTTGCATCCGAAGGCCTCCAGGCCATTGACGGTGATGACGACATGCTCACAGCGATGGCGCGTGAGCTTGTCGAAAACAAGGGGATCGGAGAATCCGCCGATTCAATCTGGCGAAACGTTCAGCAGCTGCGGCCGTCGACGTCGGCAGTGGCAGAGGAGGAAGCGGAGGACAAGGCAACTGAGCAAGCGGAAATTGAAGTCCCGGCGATACTGCCGATGCCGACCGAGTCGATTCCGGGCGCAGCCCTCTTGGAAGCTGCCAGTTTATCGCGCCGTTCTACGCGCAGAGATACATCCATCGGCCAACTGTCGCTCTTCTGACAGGCCATCCGTGCAACATACCAGAACGACGGGAGTCAGGTAGAGCCAGCGCCTTTCCAGCCCGGGTGGATCGGCAAGAATACGAGCGCCAGTTAAAGGGTATGCCTAGCCGAGCTCTCAGCCTTTGTACTTGAAAGACAGCAACACGCGCGTGCGGTACTCCTGCACCTTGCCGCCCTCGACCTTCATGTCCATCTTCACAACTTCGGCAATGCGCAGATCCTGCAGCGTACCTGCGGCGGTCTCCACCGCATTCTTTGCCGCATCCTCCCACGACTGCGTACTGGTGCCGATTACCTCCACCAGTTTGTAGACGCTGTTGGTAGCCCCAGCTTTCTTGGCCATCATCCCTCTCCTCTTGGCTTGGTACAAAACAGCGATCCGATCAAAACATCAATCCGGTGCTTCCATTTTGTCCCAGCCATTACGAATTGTGTGCTCATTGACCGCGAAAAACAACCTGTCGTCTGATGTCGCCAGTCGAAAGCAAAAAGGAGGTGTGTTCCCCGTTTGACACAACCCCACATCGGCACATCCCTCTGTGCGTCTGAGCGCGGACGTTTCTTCGAGAAGTCACGCTCCACGATTGGTTCGGGGCCAGTCGATCCGCCAACGCTCGCCAGGCGCTCGAACCCAGAACAGGGGTTTCACCTTAGTGCCGCGTGCGTGGTGGTAGAGCGCAGCCGTACGCCCGTAAAAGCCGCGTGTATGCCACGACTTGCGCCACCCGAAACGCTGGCAGTCGAGGTGATGGCAGAACTCATGACAAAGGGTGCTGAGGAACGTGCCGTACGAGGTGACTTGTTTCCGGATGGCGGTCCGCATCCAGAGACGGATGAGTAGGGTTTCGGGATCGTAATCCCCAAACAACTCGATCGCGGAACCGCCTTCGCGGACTCGCAACGGACGGGCTGCAAGCACTCGGATCCCTGGCGGGCGAACTTGGTAGAAACCAGATGCAACCGATAGAAACTTTGCACATGCTTGGCGAACGGACGAGGCCGTGCCGCCTTGCATGGCGGAAGCGATCGACTCTGCCGACGCTTGCAACCGGTCGTCATTGGGGATGTCCAACGCTGTGAGCCGGTCGCTCTCAAGAAACCTTGCCCGTAACGCTGCTGTGCTCGGCGGTCGGTCGGTAAGCATCGCTGGAATTCTCAACCTTGGGTGTCAAGGTGCACAAGAGCCGAGCAACACTACGGGACGGTCAGAGCCTCAGGTTTCGCGGATGCAGTTTTGTCCCTGAGCAGGAATATCTCCGAACGGCGAACTAAACGTCGAGGACTCACTATGCAGTTGGCTGTTGGCTATCACGTTCCGCTATGCCGGCTGGCAGCCAATCTCGCAACGTGGGGGTCAGATAGAAACGCGGAAACAAGAGATCGTCTTCAGGACTGATTACCCCATCGGCGACCGCCATACGCGCAAGCGGCGTCTGCGGGTAGATCCGCAGCCCTACCGTAACTTTGAGCGCATCAAGCTGCATCCCATCCGCAAATGCCAGACTCTCTTCGACCGAATCTCTGGTCTCGCCGGGTGCTCCGAGCAACAGAAACCCATTGCGCTTTACGCCGGCGTCGCGAAACATGGCAGCAATCGCCGCTACCTCAGCGCAATTGAACTGTTTGTTCAGTTGCCGCAGCACTGGTTCTGACCCGCTCTCGAATCCCAAGCTCACCTGCGTGCAGCCTGCTCTTGCCATGAGTTCCACAAGTTCGGGATCAACCCACTTCGGATATATGATTGCCCACCAGTCCAGCCCCAGCTCGGCGGCGATGATTTTCCGGCACAGATCCATCGCGTACGCTAGCGGCACAATGAAGGTGTTGTCGACGAAATAAAAGTCCCGGAACCCGCATTGCCGCACTACTGTGAGACAGTGCACGACTGCCGCGGGC
>PLXE01000028.1 GCA_003151335.1 Acidobacteriaceae bacterium | reverse complement strand
CGCAGCGCCATTGCTGCGACCTGGGACGCTGCGTACACGGGTAAAATGACATTCGCCACCCAATCGATCAGGGTCCTGATCGAAATCCAGTACAGGTCGGGATTGTTCCAAGCCGCTTGCGAAGCGAACGTCTCAAAGGCCCGTGTCAATCCTGAAACCAGCAGACAGGCCAATGCCCCATACATGCTGTGCGAAAATTCCTGTCCTTTAGAAAACTGCAAAATGGCGATGACGATGAAGGCCGCCGCGATCGTGGGCATGATCACGTTACCCATCCAGTTCGCCAGATGAAGGATTCCGTTGTCGAAAGTCATGTTCCCGAGGTTCATTCGCACTCCTACATCATCGAAATCAGTAGTTTCCAAATGGCTGAAACCGTGAGCAGAGCTAACGCCACACCGACCAGTCGCAGGAATGGCTTTCTGGTAGCAAAGTTCAAAATCGCTCCCACCAGTGCCAGGACGGCAGCGATCGGCATAATCGTCCCGACCAGGTGATTCCATAGACTGTCCAAAATATCGACAGTCGCGTACTGCGTCCCGGTGTTGTAGCTCTGAAGCAGGTTGTAGGTGGTCTGGGTGCCAAGCAGGAACATGGCTGCCAGGATCGAGGGCAGCGGATGTTGACCTGAGGCAGCATCGAGGATGGCGCGCAATACGAAGAACGCCGCCAGTGTCGGCACCAGTCGCTGTACCACGAAGTTGGTCACGAATTGGGCCACGTCTGCCTGAAGGTTTGCCAGCCATCCCGTCGCAATTCCCCCACTGGGCAATGGCACAGGCACTCCGAACGAGGTGAACCAACTCAAAAGAGGCTGCAGTGTCAGGAATACGACTGCCCAGAACATCCACTTGGTGAATCCTCCGCCGATGGCGAAGGTCATCGTTCCCTCGCGCCGCAAATTGACACCGGCAATAACCAGGGACAGCAGTGCGGCTGATGGGGCCAACAAGAGCAGGACCGAGATAATGTCGTTGAGCAGCTGCGGCGTTGCCATCTGTCCTATTCCCCAACTTGGGACTTACATCGAGAAGAAGCATCTTGGTTATAGGCAGCCCGCATTGCTTCACAGCCGTTGCGGGCTGCCTGGTTGATGTGCGGCCCTTTACTCGTGGACGCACGATTAAGTCACTCCGCCCGTTCCGTTTGTGATCCAGAACTCGATCAAACGCGTGACTCCTGAGATAGCCAGCAGAGCCGCAGCCGCGAACAACCACCGCCCAAAGCCGCGTCCCGTCAGCCACGACACGACGGCACCAAGGACCGCACCGCCGGCGCCGACCGGTGCGATCACGTTGCCGATCCAGTTAATGAAGTTCAGGAAGCTGCCTTCCGGTTGCGCGCCGGTCTGTCCTTGGACGGCCACATTGAATTGCGGAGAACTGCCAAGGTTCTGCGCGATCATGAACTGCCCAACAACCAGCAACATGATCGTCAGCACAACCAGAGGTTTTTTCCATCCGAGATCTGCCTGAAATTTCCTCACCAAAGATTTCTCCTTTCCCAGACTGTCGATTGCCTCGCCGCTCGCCGAAATTGGCGCCGGAAAAGTGATCGATGTGCGACGGAAAGTAGCGGTGAAACAAAAAACTGTCAAACGGGCGCGAATTCAGCGGGGATGAAAGATCGAGGGACTAGAGAGATGAGTAATGGAGAGAGGGTAATACCGAAAGCGGGTTTCCGGGTGCTTCGCTATTGCAACCCGGTATTGTCCAATTGAGCCACGTCCCCGCGAACACGCTCGGTGGCCCTTTCAAAATCGGACCAGTTCAGAGGTGGCAGTTGGTCGCTATTGGCAATTCGATTGAAAGCCATGCGCTTTGCGGCCGTGCAAATCGCCTGGAGATCCGCTGGCGCCAATCCGTTCAGCCGTTTTGCGATGTCTTCAATGGTTAGTCCTGCTTCCAGTCGAACGCCCTTGAGATAGAGCCTGAGCAGTTGCACTCTCTGTGCAGGGTCCGGAGGCGGGATCAGAATTTTCTCGGAGAACCGGCCACCCCTGAGTACTCGGGGATCGATGTTTTCCGGATGATTGGTCGTGCCGACCAGAAAGACATTGTTTTCCGGCTGCAAGCTGCTGATTTCCGTAAGGAATTGTTCCACGAGCTGAACATCGTGCTGAGCCAGGTAGCGGTTGGTCGCCGGCAACAGCCCATCCATTTCATCGAGGAAGACGATTGCGGGACTGTGTTCTTTCGCTCGCGCGAAAACAGCGGCCACACGTTTGACCGAATCTCCGACGCCCCCGCCCAGAACGCTGGCAGCGGTTAGCGGATAGAAGCTTCGCTTGGTTTGGCTTGCGATCAAGCCTGCGATCAACGTCTTTCCCGTTCCTGGCGGACCGATCAAGAGCAAACCCGTTGGAATCTGCAACCCCAAAGAATGAGTTCGCGTTGGGTCCTCGAGTAGGCGGATGAGGGACTTCAGGTCCTGCTTGACGGATTCCGCGATGACGACATCGTCCCATTCCACGCGTTCCAGCTGTGGCCGATCCCTGCCGCCGTTTGCGTCCAGAGCCCGCCGCAAATCCTTTGCTTCGATCTTCCGGTTGTCCGTCAGTGCGTAGTTTGCTGCCTGGTCTACCAGAGCGCGCAATTTGGCTGCACCGGCTCCCGGCGTCCGGCGTGCGAACTCCTGCAGGTCGAATCGTTTCCACGGTTTCTTGTTAAGCTGCGCTTCCAGAATCTTGATTCGTGTGGCTTCGTTCGGGAGATCGACACGCACTTTTATGTCAAATCTCCCTTCCCGAATTAGCGCCTCATCGAGACCATCCATCCGGTTGGTCGCGGCCATCAACACAAAGCCGCTGATCGTGCGGTATTGATCGATCGCGCTCATTAGGGCCATGGTGATGTTGTTGAACTCACGCCCCGCCCCGCCTGGGTCGCTGATGGCGTCCTGCCGCCCGCCTCCTATTGTGTCGATCTCGTCGATGAAGAACAGGACGGGCTTGTGGCCTGCAGCTTGCGCGAACACTCCCTGAATGTTCTCGCCAGTCGATCCAATCCAGCGGTTCAGCAGTTTCGGCGCGGATATGTATTCGAAGTGCAGGCCGAACTCACCTGCGGTCGCTCTCGCCAAAAATGTCTTTCCGGTTCCGCGCGGGCCGTATAGGAGAACTCCATTTCTCACCAACCCGTAACGCTGGTACTTCCCAGGATCCAGATGTCCCTGCACTACCCCGCGGATTTCTTCCTTTGCCTCTTCCATGCCCCCGACATCGGCGAACCGCTCCGCTGGCACATTACGAACCGCCTCGACCGGTCTGGGTGCCGGTCGCTGAACCGGTCCGCCCATAGCGACGGGGACTGCTCCAGTGCTTCGCTGAGGTCGCCCCAAGAAAATCAAGAAGAATGAAGCTAGCCAACCAGCGGTGCTCAGTCCCATAAGGGCGAACCACAGTATGCTGAGGCCGGAATTTCCTTTGCTCATCTGGATGACGGGCTTCCACGTCACCAGAATTATTAAGCCGAGCGCAACGCAGCTAGCCGCAGCGAACTTCAAAGGCTTTTTCAATAACGCCGGCGCATTTCGTAGTGGCCCTCGCACAAGGCTTATCAACACGAGTGCTCCCAGCCATAACACAGGCGTGTTGAGGAACCATTCTTGAGGCAAGCGCACCACTTCGTCACCAATCGGCACAAGACGAAAATCAAGCCTGCGTCCCCTGCCGTCCTGACAGAGCTTTAATTTAGCCCATCTCAGGGCTTGGCCGCTGGATTATGGAGTAGATGTTGGAAGGGTGACCCAAACAGGAGAAAACGCGGGTGCGACAGGCCGTGGCCGCCTTCAGTGAATATTTATGACGTGGGGCTGGACCTCGATCGTCAGAAGCGAAATCCCTTGTTGCTGCAATGCGTTACGCTTCCGAACGATAAACTGCTCATCGTAGGGGGTGGCCAGGCTGGCATCCAGCCTGGCCAGGCAAGCCTCCATCTTGCCGAGTTCGACACCCCAGTTTCCTGGGACATAACCTCCTTTCTCTGCCTTCATGTAACAGTTACTTGCATCATCCAGGTACAAGTACGTGCGTGTGATCCCATGCTTGTACTGGTTGATCCCGTTGACTCGGCCCATGAACATGAATCCCACGCACCTTGTCCTGCCCAGCCGGTTTTCGAGAGGAGCCCAGTTTGGTTCCACTTTGCATCGCCTTTCATTGCGCCGGCTGCGTCTGAATCGCCGCCTGACTGCTGGCCTGGGTATAGAGCTCGTTGATTTCGCTTCTTAACTGCATCAATTGGCGAAGCTCTTCGAGAGTCGGCACCCCGCCAGTGAAGCTGGCTGTACTGGTACCGGTGTTTCGCGTTCCGGAGGTCGTGCCCATGTGATCCGAAGATGGTTTCTGGACGACGATGTAAAAGCGCGTGTTGCCCGGCAAGGTCACCACGAGGTCTTGATTGAACGCCAGGCCGTTTAGCTCTTCCTGTCCTGCGGTCGCGACATTGTCGGCTAGGCGCTCTCGCATCAGCGTGTTGGGCGAAATCAGGCCGCTCGACGCTGCACCCTGTGGACCGACCAGATAAGACGCGATTGTCCCCATCCCTGTCAGGGTCCGTACCAGAAACCTCGTGCCTGTCTTTTTGCCGGAGACGTCGCCCTTGAGTGGACCAAAATTCAAGCTCATGGCCGAGGCATCAATCTTTTCGGTTGTTCCATCCGGCATCTCCACTCGGCTGAATTGAATGCCCACATAGCCGGACGGATTCACCTGCGTCAGGCGGCCAAGAACCTTTGACCCTGCCGCCAGCACGATCTGTCCGTTGCGTTCGTAGTTGTATTCAATGACCGCCAAAACTGGAGCGGCGACTGCCGAACTCACCGGCGTTTGCAGTCGCGCCACCAGTCGGGTGCCCGCCGCAAGCGCCAGGATCTCGTCCGTCTCCTCGGGTGAGTTCGGCCTGAGCGTCGGTTTGATCTCCGTCGAACGCACAAACACCAGCGAGGGCTTTTTCAGATCGGCGGTTGAGTCCGATGCCGATGGCGACGGCGGATTGGGGATGGTCGTACCATGTCCCACGGAAGGGTCAGAGAAATCTACCTTGCTTAGGGCATAGTCCTGCGCGGGCTTGCTTGCGGTTGGACTCCCTGCAGTTGGCCTGGGCGCCATGCCGGTTCGCGAGGTCCGGTCGATATCTTCCGGCGTCAATTGGCCAGCCAGAGCTGGATCTGTGGAACGCACATCCGCACTCAGCATCGGCGTTGCCGCTTTGGTGGGGTCGCTGTTCTCCTGCCCTGGTGTAACTTTGCGGCCGAGGCTTGCTTCGCCGCGTGGGTTCTCTCCGGGAAGCGCAATCTTTTTCTTCGGGTGGGAGAAGACACCGAAGAAAAGCAACAGCAGTGCCACGCAAACTCCCACGAGCAGGAACAGCGACTTGCTCTTGTCGCGCCCCAGTTCCTGCCGGCTCTCCGCCGGTTTCTGCTGCCGCCGAGCTCTGTCGAAAGCCGCCCGGAAAGCTTCGCGCCAGTTTCCTTTGCCAGGCTCCTCCGGCGCGGACTCTTCGTTGGCTATCTCCGCCTCCGGATTTGCTGGAGCTGTGTTCAGTTTCTTGTTTGTTTCCTCAGTGAGCATGGTTGGCTGCCTCCCGCAATGTGATGACTCCAAAACCGATTGGCGCCAAGGCCGGTTTGTCTACCGCACCGGACTCCGCCATTTGCAAGAACAATGTTTCCATCGACCGCTTGTAAGGAGGGCGCTCAAACAGCACCACGCCGTCGGCGCGTTCCCCGGGTCCGATTCGCCGCCGGCTCAGGCGGAAATCAATCACCGCCAATTGTTCGGCCGTAGACCAATGCTCATGCTTGATCAGTTTTCCTGACTTGTCTTTGCCGCCTAACTGAATCTGCGGAGGCATCAACAAGATTGCGTGCTTGCTGGTGTTCACGACCGAGAACAGAACAATCACTTGCTGCCCGCCGTCGAGAACCTCGCTGATACCCGTCCGCAGGCGGTCACCCTTCACCTCGTCGCCTTCCATCCGCTCGCCATAAAGCACAGGCATGGGAGCCTGTTTCTGGCGTTCCAGCAAGCTGTCGAGAGAGTCCGGTTTTGGTTGGGTCGGCCCTGTTTCCACCGGAGAGTTGGCCGTAGTAAGGGAGGAGGGTAACAAGGCAGCACTCGATTCTGCAGAACCTGAGGCGGCCGAAGTGGTTGCAGCCTGCGCCTTCGATACGCTGGCCGTCTGTGCTACTAGTGCGAAAGGAACAGCGTCGGGCTCGACCAGAAAGCCCCCGGATGGCTGGTATCGCAGCAGGAAATCAACCTTCGCTGAGTTCGGCCCGTCGCCACGGCTAACCAGGAGAAAGCTGATCTGACGTCCTTTCGCGGTGGAAATCAGCAAGTTACTCTCGGCATGTTCGCTGGTTAGGGCCTTGACGAACACCAGCTCTGGCTCATGTTCGGAATGCTCCACCTGAAACAGTGCCGGGTCTCCCACCACGACTGAGTTCACCGGCTCCGGCACCCGGATCGTGGTTACAAAATGTGCCGCAAGCTCGATCGCCGTGATCTTGCTGTCCGCCGTGGGTTTGGTGCGAACCTGCGGATCGATGGTTGCTTGTTGTGCCGTCGCCGTCGCGGTTAGTACCGCCAGCGAGAGCCAGCCGAAAACTAGAGCGTTTCTCATCCGTCACCTCAACTTTTACTTCTGCCGCACCAACTCGCTCTGTGCCCTGAGCACTCGTCTCACGCGATACCGACGCGCGACACGTTTCACATAGCTCTGGACATCACGCGAGGAATACTCCAGCCCCCTCGAAGAGATCGGGTACTCGCCGACGTAGTACGCTGCGGTGATCAATCGGAGATCCCCGTTGAACTTCTGCTTGAGCCAGGCAAGATATGCGACTCCACCGCGAATGTTCTCTTGCACCAGAAACCGATCGCGAACCCCGAACCGCACAGCCGTTGCTGGCATCAATTGCATGATCCCCGCCGCCCCCTTGTTCGATACCGCGTACGGATTCCATCCCGACTCTTCGTCGATGATCGCTGCCACGAACTCAACCGGCACCTGGTAGACAGCGGCGTAATACTCAGCCCACCTTGCTGACACGTCTCGTGGTGGGCGTGCGTCAGGCGCTTGCGCTCTTGCGGTTCCCACCAACAGCACAAGAAGACACGCCATGGCCCACTTCATACGACGGCCTCCATTTGCGCGGCCGACGAGTCCACCTTCTCCTCTGCCGCCATCAACTCGTCGCGATAGCGCTTCGAGTCAGCGACCAAGCCTTCAAACCCGGCACGCAATAGCAAGCGTTTACGATCGGCTTCGGTTTTGGCCAAGAGCGGCAACAATAGGTCCCGTTGCTCGTGTGATATCTCTTCGACGTCGAGGATCTCCAGCGCCTGAGAGAGGTCCAGCATTTCCGCGATCGAGGGCGGCTTTTCCATGTTCCAGTCGCGCAGGGCGTGTGCCAGCCCAGCCAGTTGCCCCCGCAGGCGCAAGCTTTCACTGCTGCTTCGGATCGCCAGGATTTCTCTCTCACG
>PLXE01000067.1 GCA_003151335.1 Acidobacteriaceae bacterium | reverse complement strand
TCAAACCCCGAGGCGCTTTGACTACCCCCGGAAAACGAACTAACCAGAAGTTAACCAAGTTGCTGTAAAACGCCCTGCGCGCGGATGTGACACACCGAAAGTGCAGGTCCGTCACACTTCCGCGCGTAGCCGACAACACGTCCAAGTGACTTTCCCGAAGCCGACTTCGGAGGAACTTCGCGTCTCGCCGGCCGCGAACCACCATGCAATCCAGTTCCCGGTTCCACATAAATTCATGTTGCCCCGTGATCCAGGCGCAATCCCGAAGGTTCGCTATGATCAGCGCCGTGATATTCGGTTCCGATTCGGGACCTTGTGGAGTTACGAGAAGGGGGCGAAGCGGTAAGGAAGATAGACCGGCTCCCAGACATTGGCGCGGATGCGAGATTCCAAGGTTTGCTCGTCAAGCGGGCCCGCAACACCATCGTTGATCGCTTGAACTGCGACCGCCTTAGCCATGGCGAATGACACCGAGCGAAGTTCCGAAACCGGTGGCAACAATCGTCCCGACTTACTGCGCCGCGCGGGAGAAAGTTCGGCGAGACATTTGGCGGCAGCCATGAACATCGTGTCCGTGACGCGCCGCGCGTCTACCGATAAGATACCCAAACCCATTCCAGGGAAGATGTACGAGTTGTTAGTCTGATCGATCGGCACTTCGCGACCATTCCAGTTCACTGCAGCAAACGGGCTGCCGGTGCCGATGAGCGCGCACCCTTCAGTCCACTTCAGCAAGTCCGCCGGCGTAGCCTCCGAACGCGACGTAGGATTTGACAGCGGGAAAATGACCGGCCTTTCGACTGCGGCAGCCATGGCGCGGATCACCTCTTCGGTGAACGCGCCAGCTTGTCCCGAGACCCCAATGAGCGTGGTTGGTTTCGCGTTCCTTACCACATCGAGCAGGCTAATGTGATCGCTATCCTCCAGCTTCCAATTGGTGATCGCGGAGCGAGCTTGCGCCAATGGATGCTGCGCCGGACGTATTCCCGCCATGCCTTCCACCAGCAATCCGTCTTTATCGATCGCGTAGAAACGGCGGCGCGCTTCCGCTTCCCTTAGGCCGGCGTCCTTCATCGCGGTCAGCAGAAGCGTGGCGATGCCAATGCCGGCGGATCCGGCTCCGAAGAGCGCGATTCGCTGCTCGGTCAAAGGCGTGCCGGTAACGTTAATTGCGGCCAGCAGGGTTCCCACGGCCACAGCCGCTGTCCCTTGGATATCGTCGTTAAATGTGCACAGCCGGTCGCGATAGCGCTCGAGCAATCGTCCCGCGTTAATACCGGCAAAATCCTCCCATTGCAACAACACGTGAGGACAGCGCTCGACCACGGTGCTGACGAAGGTTTCGACGAAATCGTCGTATTCGGCACCGCGCACCCGCTGGTGACGCCAGCCGACATAGAGAGGATCTTCAAGGCGCTCGACATTGTCGGTACCGACATCGAGCAGGACCGGCAAACACGCCTGTGGATGAATGCCGGCGCAGGCGGAGTAGAGCGCGAGCTTGCCGATGGGGATTCCCATGCCTCCGGCGCCCTGGTCGCCCAGCCCGAGAATGCGCTCGCCATCGCTGACCACGATCGCTCGAATTGAGTCGTAACGGTGATGCGCGAGGATCTCGCGAATTCTATGCTGGTTGGGATAGCTGAGAAATACTCCGCGCGGCTTACGCCAGATCTCGCTGAAGCGTTGGCATCCTTCGCCGACCGTCGGCGTGTACACCAGCGGCATCATCTCTTCGATGTTGCGCACCAGCACCGCGTAAAACAGGGTTTCGTTCGTGTCCTGCAGATCCCGCAGATAGGCATAGCGCCCGAAATCAGTTTGACGGTCGCGCAGCGCCTTGAGACGGCGCGCCGCCTGATCTTCAAGATTACCAACATGCGGGGGGAGCAGTCCGTGCAGGGCGAAGTCGGTGCGCTCGTTTTCAGTGAACGCGGTTCCCTTGTTTAGCATGGGAAAGTTAATCAGGTCGAAGCCCGAAAGCCCGGTCTCCAGAACCCCCTCAGCTGTGATGCGATATTTCATGCCTGTCCACCAGCCAGCGGTTTCCATATTGTTCCACAGTTCCTTTTTTGAAGTTGGCCCAAACTGCCCGTCGCTTCCGGCGGGATGGCCGGGGCAGCGGGAGCCGGGAAATCGATTCAGAGCCAGAGGGGACGGAGCGGTGTCTGACAAGACCGGAGGGAGAAGCCGCGGTCAACACCTTCGGGTCTCGGGTTGGTGGGGTAGACGGGACCCTTGTCTCAGGCCCTGCGCCCAGTCAAAGGGAAATCGTGCGCTCGACTTCCTCACGGGGTATATAGTGTGGGGCTGTTGGCAGCTAGAACGGAAATGCCGGTTAGAGACTCTGAATCATATCAATGACGTGGAAGGATACGTATGAAAGGGAAAAGAATTTATAAGAATTTGTACTTCCAGGTATTGACGGCGATCGTCATGGGTGCTCTGCTCGGGCATTTCTACCCCGAAACCGGCGCGGACATGAAACCGCTGGGCGATGGCTTCATCAAGCTGATCAAGATGATCATCGCTCCGATCATCTTCTGTACCGTGGTAACCGGCATCGCCGGCATGGAGGACATGAAGAAGGTAGGCCGGGTTGGTGTCAAGGCATTGCTCTATTTTGAAATCGTCTCGACTCTGGCCTTGGCGATCGGCCTAGTGGTGGTCAGCGTGATCCGGCCGGGTGCGGGCATGAACGCCGATGTCTCCAAGCTGGACACCCGAGCGTTGGAAACCTTCACGGCAAAGGCACAGTCGCATGGTACGGTTGACTTCTTGATCAATATCATTCCCAACACTGTAGTGGATGCCTTTGCCAAGGGCGACATTCTGCAGGTACTGTTCTTTTCTATCCTGTTTGGTTTTGCTCTCTCCATGCTCGGCCAGCGCGGGAAAATGGCTTTCAACGTGATTGACGAGGTTGCACATGTGCTGTTCGGCGTCGTGGGAGTTATCATGAAAGTTGCCCCCATCGGCGCCTTTGGCGCTATGGCTTTTACCATCGGGAAATTCGGCCTCGGTTCCCTGAGTAAGCTGGGCATGCTGATGGCCAGCTTTTACCTGACCTGCCTGCTGTTCATCTTCATCGTCCTAGGTACTATCGCCAAACTCTGCGGCTTCAGCATCTTAAAATTTATCAAGTACATTAAGGAGGAGTTACTGATCGTGCTGGGAACCTCCTCCTCGGAGTCGGTCCTGCCCCGCATGATGGCCAAACTGGAGAATCTGGGCTGCAGCAAGTCCGTAGTAGGTCTGGTAATCCCGACGGGGTACTCCTTTAACCTTGACGGAACCTCTATCTACTTGACCATGGCGGCAGTCTTCGTAGCCCAGGCTACCAATACCCGGCTTACCCTGATCCAGACCCTTACCATTCTGGGTGTGCTGCTGCTGTCATCCAAGGGGGCGGCCGGCGTTACCGGCAGCGGCTTTATCACCCTGGCGGCCACTTTTGCCGCCGTACCCACCATTCCAGTGGCTGGCCTGGCTCTGATTCTCGGCGTTGACCGCTTCATGTCCGAGGCGCGCGCCCTGACCAACTTGGTTGGCAATGGGGTGGCGACGATGGTGGTTTCCCGCTGGGAGGGCGAACTCGACAAGGACAGGATGTCGCAGGTTCTAAACAAAGAGACTGAAGCAGAAGCCGAAGAACCTGAAGCAATTCTGGAGGGTATCCCCGTGCCTAACGAACAGGCGGCGGCAGAGCAGGCTTGACGAGATACAACCGGAAGTCACTATATTTCGAATAATGAACCTGCGGTTATTTCAGTCGTTCGTAAATTGAAACAAAGTGAAGGAAAGAGACATGAAGAGACCCATAGCATTCTTAGTTGTGATCGGATTGTTTTCATTCGCAGTTCTGTCGTACGCTGCCGACAGAGACGATGCAAAGGCCCTGGTGAAGAGGGCGGCTGCGTATGTGAAGTACCAGGGAAAAGAGAAAACACTTGCGGAGATCAGCACGTCCAAGGGGATGTTTGACAAGGGCGAACTTTATGTATTCGCGTACGATCTTCAGGGCGTTATGCTTGCCCACCCTAAGAATCCGGCACTGATCGGGCAAAATTTGATCGCCGTTCCGGACACCGAAGGGAAGTTGTTTCGCAAGGAGATAGTGGAAAAGGCGAAGTCACAGGGCTCCGGATGGGTCGATTATGTGTATCTGAATCCGGAAACAAATAAACAAGAGCATAAGACAACTTACTTTCAGAAGGTGGGTGACATCATTTTATGCTGCGGGGTGTACCAGGATTACAGCCATGGAGGAGATTGAACCAAAACTTTGTCGCAAGCCCTGTTTAAGAAGGTATCATTTATGGCCTCCTCAGCAGAATCTGTAGGCTGATCCCGGTTCAGGAAGTCGCCCCAGCCTGTCGTAAAGGGCAATTTGCATCAGGTTGTAAGTGCGGAATCCGTGGGATCCGCTGGGTCACCACTCGAATCTTGTTGTTGCGGCCCTCGACGTCGCCGGTGGAATCTCGCATACATGCATATTCCGGCGGAAGATGGCCAGCTTCGAGACCATCATCCCCAAACTGACCGACCATACTGACTGCGGGGTGGGAGGCCGCCAGTATGGACCAATGATTGTGGATTTGTGGTCTGCGACACGAAGTTGGCCCCAAACCCTCCTGTGGGAGATTACTCCCGCGAAGTCGGCTAGCGGTGACGGCACGGCACGCTAACTTGACGTGAAACGCCCAATGCGCCAACGGGCGGGGGTAGGCTCTTGGCCAGCCGCGATGGAGGCGGCTGGAATGAGCAGACACGGCAAGGGGAAATCCCCAACACCAAAGCGGCCCAAGACAAAACTGGCCCTTCCTGATCTGGATCACAGCAAATCGGCGGTCCTGGATAGCCTTCGTTCACCCGAGTCCAAGCGCGGTTATCGACACGCCATCGATGAATTTATTCAGTGGTACTGCTCCGAGCCAAGACTGTCGTTCAACAAGGTTGTCGTTACCCGTTACCGCATCTTCCTTGAGAATCGGCAGCTTGCAGCGGGAACGATCAATGGACGACTTGCTGCAGTACGACGGCTCGCCTACGAGGCCGCGGACGCTGGCTTGCTCAGTCCGGAACTCGCCGCCGGGATCCGACGTGTGAAAGGTGCCAAGAAGTTGGGTGCGAGGCTTGGGAACTGGCTCACGGCCGAGGAAGCCCGCCGCTTTTGGCAGGCACCTGCCCCGAACACGCTCAAAGGAAAGCGGGACCGTGCGATTCTCGCCGTGTTGCTTGGCTGCGGGCTCCGCCGCCGCGAATTGGCTGATCTGGACTTCGCGCATTTGCAGCAGCGCGAGGAGCATTGGGCCATAGTTGACCTAGTCGGTAAAGGCGGGCACATTCGAACCGTCCCTGTGCCCGAATGGGTCAAAAGTACCATCGATCTTTGGGTGGCTGCAGCCGGAATTTCGGCCGGAAGATTGTTCCGATGTGTCTGTCGGGCAGGTAAACACTGGGGTGATGGCGTAACAGAACGGTAGTCTGGCATGTGGTGAAACAGTATGCCAGGAAACTCGGGCTTGCCCAAATAGCGCCCCATGATCTGAGGCGTTCGTGCGCGAAGTTGTGCCATGCCTCCGGCGGAGAGTTGGACCAGATTCAATTCCTACTCGGGCACGTTTCCGTGCAGACAACAGAACGCTATCTCGGTTGCAAGCAGCGGATCCGCGGAGCCGTGAACGACTGCATCGGCATTGAACCGTAGCCGCGGCGCCCGTTCCATCGGAGCGGGTCGGCGACAACACGTCCAAGTGACTTCCCCGAAGACGACTTCTGGACAACTGTCGGGGCCAGCCTCTGGTGTGGGTCGCCGTTTCAACTGGCCGATGAGTCGCACGCCGAACCGCATCGGCCGATAATCGTCGCGGTAGGGACGACCATCGCTCGTCGCCCCCCGTACAGATCCGTACGAGCGCGTCTACAACTGAGAATATCGTGCGCGGACGGAGCTATTGCCGGTCATGCGCTATCCCGGTCCCCACGGAACACTTGACGGAAGTTGCACGAGCAGCGCGCGAGGCAGGACTTATCGTTTTTTTCGCATGCAGGAGAGTGGTTCTTAACGCTAGTAGCGAGCTACTTCGCGGTTAGCGCCTCCAGTACCGCGTCGACGTGGGCTGTGCCCCCACTCACGTATAGGTTTTTGCTCCAGTCGGAGTATCCCGCCTTCTTAATTAAGATTTCATGCTTTCCGGCCATCAACGTGACATTCAAGGGCGTACTGCCGGCGGCAGTGCCGTCGATTTGAACCTGGGCGTCATCCGGAATGGACCTGATCTGCAAGACCGTTTTGAATTCATCACCTGCCCTCTCCGCAGATGGGGCTGCATCAAAGCTTGCCAGGTCCAAGCGGAGGTCTCCGTCGACGAAGGCCGTGATCTCTGTTCCACGGGGAAAGGTTGTGTTTGTGCCTTGGGTGAACGGGGCCAATGCGGCCCCCACGAGCCCAAATTCCGCCGCCATATAGTACATTTGAGCGCTGCGGTCTTCTCCACTCTTCCGGTTCAATGCTCGCACTGGAACCTTGCCTCCGTTGAGGAGCCTGATGTCGTTGATGGTGAAGCTCAGCTTACCGGCGCGGCCCCCGGTCTTGGCGGCTTCGGCATGGGTGACCACGCCAGTGGCGGGCGAGCCGCGGCGCAGCACGGTGACGCCGCCGACCACGACGTCGTTGACGACCGCGAACGGGATTTCGTCGCCGTTCTTGGCGGTTTGCGAATCGAGCTTGTTCAGCAACCGCAGCTTCATCGGCGTGCCGTCCGGCAAAATGCTTGCAGAGGGCTGCTGTGCCGGGCCAGCGGCTGTCACCACCGCAGCAGCCTGGGATGCCGGGGTGGATACCTGGGGTGCCTGCTGCGCGACCAGCGCCGCTAACAAGAGCGGGACCAACACATAAGAAAGCAGATGGCGAGTCATGACGTCCTTCCTCCTGGAAGGAGACGATTCGATTCGGCAAAGCAAACCGCTCGCCGAACCCCGCGGAGTCCAGCCTATTTGACCGGCTCGGCGCCCAGCTTGAGTAACCGCGGCGACGAGGACATCTTGGCCGCCGACTGCTCGGCCATATTCTGCACCGAATCCTCCACGAGGTGCTTCACGTTGCTGCCTTGCTGGAATACATTGCCCGTTTTGTGCTTGCCTGATCCCTGCACGGTTTCGATCCAGACGGCCCTTCCAGACTGGTCGCGTGCGGTCCACTCCACCAGGACAACCATTTCACGGGTGGTCCAGGCGCTGCCCGCGGAGGTGGCGTGCGCATCGGAGAACTTAGGTTCCAGCACAACCTGTGCATCGCCGGCCTTAGAGGAGTCATCGACCCGCGTAAGGCTGGTGAAGATGCCTTTGAGCACAGGCTCCAAGTCAATGCAGGCGGTCTTGCCGACGAGGTACGTTTCCGCAATACCCCCCTTGAATACGGTTGCACAGAACTCGGGCGTGAGAACTAGCGCGGCGGTGAGTGACAGCTTCTGCGGCACCGGCGGCGTCTGGTTCTGGGCCATCACGGAAAGGGTAAGCAGCAGCGAACAGCACAGGGCAAGCGAGAGAAGGCAGCGGCGAGCGGTCGACATATAGCTTCTCTCCTAGAAGAACAGGTTCACAACTTCGATTTCACCGCTTTGCACGTTGGTCAGCGGCACCTGCAGATGCATCTTCTTCCGAGGAGCGTGCTTCGGCACCGGGACATAGACAAATCCGTACACAGAGGAGCCGGGCGAAAGCGTCGTGCTCCGCACTCCTTTCTTCATCAGGTTTTCTCTCTGCTGGATAGGGCTGCCGACCAAGTCGACAAGCCCGCCGGATCCCAGCTGCAACGCGGTCCTGCCTCCACCTTTGCCGGTATCCTCTCCTGCATCTCCCAACCCGACGGCGGACTTGTCGAACAGGTATGCGTCCGTTGCGGAAGTGTTCTGGATGACGATGAAGACCGGGAGGATCCCCGCGGAGCTGAGGTGAGAACCGAAATACGTCTTCTGTTGCTCGGGGTCTTCCACCGGTTCGACGGCGACGATCAGGCCGGCTTTGGTCACTCTGTTGGCATACTCGCCCGCCGGTCGCACGGGATAGTCGGGAACCTGGTGCGAGGCATAGCCGGGCTGGACCAGAAACAGAAGAGCCAGCGTGCAGATAGCTGCCTGGGAGTTGGTACGAGACACCGCAACACTCCCCTACAAATAGTATTTCACGCCTGCGGCGGTTTGTCGGTGACCTGTAGCACCTCGGCGTGTGATCGGCTTCCGGCGTAACGCTGGCGCTTTGAAGCTACGAGTCGCCGACCTCCTGGCTCTTGAGATCAGCGGCGCACTCAGTCTGCAGAAGCGATCTAGTCCTCGGCGATCAGGCCTCCAAAGGCAGCTTGTCTTCCCAAGGCGCAACGGAATCCGTAGATCGCCAAGGCCAGAACCATCGACAGCGCAAGCACGGATCTGCCTGCGTACCATCGCGAAAGGTCCAGTGTCGCTGGGAAGCGCAGCACAACGTTCTTGATAAGAACGCACGTACCGTAGGCGAGGATGCCGAACCGAACCAGGACGATGGTCAATACCAAGGCGTTCAGTAAAGCAATCAGCAAAGCAAGGGGAACTGTAAGCGAGTAATTCTCGCCACCCGCAATCAGGGTCGCTGCAACCAAGTATGTGACAGCCACGGCTGATGCCTTTCTGCGAAGCAGGAGACGAGCGAACACCAGGATGAGGGCTGCACCGAGGGATCTGATGATGGCATGTGACTGCTCACCGAGTAGATATCCCAATGCCTGTGCAGCCGTTCCTAGAGACAGCGAATCAATTTGGAAGGGAGTGGTCCTGGGAATGCGGAACCACAACGGCAATGCGTAGACGAGATAGATAGAGAAAGCCTGCACACATCCAAAGAGGATGCCAATCAGCACGTCTCGCCCCACAAGTGGGTCGCGCCAGCGTCCAGCCAGGAGGCGATTCCACGAGATCAGCTGGTCGGGCCAGTACTTGCGTGCGAAGGGATCGAGCGCCGCTGCCGGTAGATCCCCATGAAGAAGGTAGTCCAGTAGACCACTAATGAGCTTCTGCTGTCGCTCTTCGTCATAGACAACCTTGACCGTTACAATCCCCAGTTGAAGCATGTTCAGATGCAGACTAACGGCATCGAACCCAATGCTGATACCGCCTCCCCCGTGGGTTGTCTGAATCTCGACGCCGGTGAGAGTTTCGCCCTCCTTCTTGGCTTCAACTACGCCAGCCGCAGCGCCATCGACGAAGAGAAGGTAGTCGGCCTCGCCATGCCCCTTCTTCATGGGGAATTCACGGACGGCAACTCCCCGACCAGCGGTGATGTTGACGGCGTCACGGTTCTGAATTATCCATCCGGCGGCTGTCAGAAGCTGGTCGATGCTTTGGCGAGCCCGATCTTCGGGGGTGATGGGCATGGAAAGGCGAATTATAGCGGGTGCCCATTGTCGGTTGAACAGAATTCGCTGGCGGGAACGGAAACCTGGGTAATCACAGAGCCTGCGACCGTTCCCATTGCGCGATCCAGTCCGAGTGAGTCCGCTCACATTTTTGGCAAGCCCAAATCGGGAATGGCGGTAGATAAGAATGTGCCAGTTTAGTTCCAGGGACCATAAACGGAGGTACGATGAACTTAAGCTGGCTATCGAAAACGAAGATGCCAACTCAATTCGGTACTCATGTTCATAAGTCGCCGCATTTGCGGCTCTGAATTGACGATCAGGGTGCACACGATGGAGGTGCCTATGATCCGTAGTGCGGTTGCGATATGGAGGGGAGGCCCGGCAGCCGGAGAAGGTTCGGTTACGACCTCCAGTGGAGTAATTACGAATGCCTTGTATTCCTTTGGTTCAGGGACGGGTAATGAACCATGCACGAGCCCGTCAGAGATGCTGGCGGCGGCAGTGGCTTCCTGCGCATCACTCATGGTAACGCAGGAGATGGCCAAGGCTGGTCTCAGAGAGGAATCTGTAAGAACAGAAGCGGTGCTGACATTGGCCGAGAAGAGGGGGCGTTGGGAAATCACAGATATTCACTTGACGGTGACTTCCAGCGTCCCAGAATCCGATGCCGAGAAATTTGCGCACGCGGCCAAGATTGCCAAAAGCAGGTGCCCAATCTCTCGTGCACTGAAGGTTCCGATCAAGTTGACGACAAGGCTGCAGCCCGTAATGCACCCGGCTGCGGCCTGAAGAAAGAGTTGATGACGCCGGTTGGTAGCCCTGTCGGCCATGAGGCCAAGGCAAGGGTACTTCAGAGACCAGCGAAGGGTGACGCGAGAGTCAACCCGAATATCTGCTGGGGGGAATTGTTGTCCCGACCATAAGCTCGATTCTCGCTGCACGGATTGCACTTAGCCTGGGGCATCGATCCAGGTATTCAGCTAAAGAAAAAGCGCGCCATTACTGGCGCGCTTAAGTGTTGCTCGGGTAACCAAGAGGCTGGCTGCGGTTAACAGGTTGCTGCCGCTTCGAGGTCGCGGGTAATGGGCGTCGTGGAGTCTTGAGCGTCCACCACCGCGATGGTGGTCATGTTCACGATTTCTTCCACTTCCACGCCCGGTTGTAGCAGGTGAACCGGCTTTGCCATGCCCATGAGGATTGGCCCAACCGCCTGGGCTCCGCCCACACTCATCAGCAGTTTGCAGGCGATGTTGCACGCTTCCAGGTCGGGGAAGATCAGGACATTGGCGCCGCCCTGCAGCGGCGAGAACGGGAAGGCGGCTTCCAGTTTCTTGGCACTGACCGCGATATCACCTTGCAATTCGCCATCGATGATGAGCGTCGGATCGGCATAGCGGGCCAATTCTGTGGCTCGGCGCATTTTGTCGCACAGCGGATGTTTGGTGCTGCCGAAACTGGAGAAGGACAACATGGCCACGCGTGGCTCCATATCGAAGCGCCGTGCCTCCTGGGCTGCGCAGAGAGCGATCTCGGCCAGGTCCTCGGGGGTGGGCTCGATGTTAACGGTGGCATCGGCCAGGAAGTACAGATCGCCCTTGCGGGTGATGATGAGAAATACGCCCGATACTTTGTGGATCCCTTCACGAACCCCAATCACCTGGAGCGCCGGACGAATCGTATCGGGATAGTTCTGGGTCACGCCCGAGACGAGAGCGTCGGCGTCACCCATGCGGACCATCATCGAGCCAAAAATGTTGTGATCGTTCATCAGCTTATCTGCGGAGCCCAGTGAGACACCGCGACGCTGTCGCAGGCGATACAACTCGCGGACATACTCCTGCCGCCGCGGAGCCGTCGCCGGTTCCATGATCGTGATCCCGTCGAGCGGCAGCCCCAACTCCGCCGCCGTGCGCCGGATCTCATCGGCGCGGCCCAGCAGAATCGGAACGGCAATGTTCTCCTCGATCAGGACGTGGCAGGCGCGCAGGATCTTCTGGTGCGAGCCTTCCGGGAAAACGACGCGCTTCGGATTCGCCTGGGCCTTGTGAATCATAAAGCGCATCACCTCGTGCGCCTTACCCAAGCGCTTCTCGAGTTGCTCGCGGTATTCGGCGATGTCCACCGGAATTTGCGCCACGCCGGTGTCCATGGCGGCCTGCGCAACCGCTGATGCCTCCCAAACCAGGACACGCGGGTCGAACGGCTTAGGGATGATGTAGTCAACGCCAAACTTCAGAGTTTCCACGCCATAGG
>PLXE01000039.1 GCA_003151335.1 Acidobacteriaceae bacterium | reverse complement strand
GCCTCTGAAGCCGTGCCCTGATACACAACGATTGATAAGAAACCCCAGAACATCCGGTGCTTCGACTCGCGCGTCGCGATCTGGCGAAGAGCGAAGAGCGGGATTTGGCTGAAAGCTGACGGCTTGCTAAGGTTGGCTGGCGCCGGTGGTCGTCAGCAGACCAGCTTCGGTAGGTTCGTTGGCCTCTGACCAACTGTTCTTTTCGTCGAAACTTTCGGAGTATTTCTCGAAAACCACCACATGCAGGACCGGCTGGCTCTCCTCGATCGGGTCAATCATGCCCGACTCTTTCAGGGGCAGCATGTACGCGAGGATCCACCCGTACTGCTCGCCGGTCAAGCCGCGGCGCGACATGTCAAAGGTAACTCCGGTCAAGTGGGTGGAAGCCGTGTCGCCCCATTCCGGCGCCGCGTAACGGTTGTGACGCCGCAGCCGTCCCTGTTGCTCCATGGTGCGCACCAGCGAATTGACTTGCAATGGAGTGTGGAAGTGTTCGTAGTAGGCCTGGGTGAAATCCTGTAGGAAATCGCGTGTCCACGGCCGGCAGTAGCGCCGGCTCTCCGGCAAGTCGGCTGCCAGCTTCAGCGCCTCGGTCTCGTTGACCGGGACCAGCACCCGCGCTACCTCGTACCGTATGAGCTCTCCCTCATCGGCGATGCGAGGCAATTGCAGGCGGTTCAGCTCTTCGTTCTCATGCACCAGCATGTCATGCGAGCCGGGATACATCGGGACCCAACCTCTCACACGCCAATGAAGGCTGGGATTGAGGGCCGCATGGCGGGTCTTGTGCACCTTGGTGCCCGTCACCGCGGACGCGGGAGCGCTGGCCATCAAGGCCAGCAGACACAGCACCAGCGCAGGAGCCAGCTTGCGACGTAAATTCTGCGGAGCGAACTTGGCCGCCCTGCGGACCGCTGACCAGAAGCTAAAAAGTGGCAAAACTGGCATACTCCGTAATGGACTTCGGACTACTGTCCGTATAAATGAACGCTCTTACATTACACCACAAAATCGGCCCAAGAAGAAGCTTTTTCCCCAATCACCTCTGGCCCGAAAGCGGAATGCGAAACCACCGCGCCGACCAACTTTGAGACCTGCCGGAAACGACGCACTGTCGTCGTTCCAGGCGCAAGCAACAGCAGATTCCTCGCTTCGCTCGTAATGACAACTCCAAAGGCGAATGGTCTATCCATATGGGACATTACCGACACAACGCCCTCGCATGTTTCACGCCAGCCCGCGAAACAACATCTCGGTAATCGTGCAATCGTCGGTCAACGCCGTATTGCCCCGAAAAGCGGTGACCGCCTGCTCGATGGCGGCAAACCCGTCTTTGCCGCAGTTTTCCAGACGCTCCATGCCGAAGAATTCGCCCTCCGCATCCTCGGCTTCGGTGACGCCGTCGGTCACCAGCAGCAAACGATCTCCCGGCTTCAGTTGCAGGCGGGTAGCTTGGAACTCCGCGCCAGCGACCAATCCCACGGGCAGGTTCCCGTCTTCGAGCCGGGTGATGGTATCTCCTGAAACCAGCAGGGGAGGCACATGCCCGCAGTTAATCAGTTCCATTTCCCCGCTGCCCAACAGGCGAGCAATCACCAGGGTGGCGTACTTCTGGCCTCCCACTTTGTCGCACAGGAAGCGGTTGACCGCCGCAATCATCTCGGGCAGCGACGAGTTGCGGGCCAACTGCGAGTACAACATTCCCTGCAGGATGGAGGCCACCACCGCCGCAGAAACACCCTTGCCTGAAACATCGGCCACGATCAGCGACAGTCCTCCCTCGGTGTAAACCAGGTCAAAGAAATCGCCGCCGATATCTTTGCAGGCATAACTGACGGCGTTGACCTTGGCGAACGGCACATCGGGGACCGTCACCTTCATCAGGCCCTGCTGAATTTCCGCGGCGATGGCCATCTCCTGGCGATAGCGTTTGGCGGCATCTTCGGATTGCACCAGGGCGGCGTTCTCGACCAGCGTGGCCGCGCCGTTGGCGATGGTGCGCAGAATATCGTGGCTCACCGACGACAACTTGCCCGACAAAAAATGCGCATCCAGGTACAACACTCCCTGGACATCCTGCTCTCCCGGCTTGGTTTGGTCTTTAGCTTTGTCCTGAATCACGGTCTTGCGCAGGGGAATGCAGATCACGCTGTGCAAGTTGTGCGCCACGATACTTTCGCGCCCTGCCAGCTTGCCGGTATCGTCGGTATCGGTGACCAGAAACTCGGACGCGCTCTTGGCGGCGTCACGCAGGACCGACCGCGAAATCGCGCTGTCGTCGTGAATGCTCTCGCCCTTCTTATCGCGCCCCGCCGCCAGGCGAAGTTCCCCATCCGAATCGCGCAGGAACACGAAGCCGCGTTCGGCGTGAGTCAAGCGCAGGGCGGCTTCCAGCAGGGTCTGCAACACGTCGTCCAGCACGCCACTGGTATTCAGCTTGCGCGCCGCCTCCAGAAATACGTTGAGCATTTCGAGGTCGGACCCCGCTCCGGTTGCAGGCTTCCAACTGGAGAACTGGCTGAGGAACTGTTGCGCGGCGCTGGAGGGCGAACGATCTGGGCTGAAGAGCGCGTAGGCAGCGCCCTGCAGGCCGAATTCCACGCGATCGTTGCGTGCCAGCTTGCGCCGATCGACCCGTTCGCCATTCACAAACGTGCCATGGCGGCTGCTTTGATCCACGATGTAGGTGCCGTCGGGCTCGCGAATGAATTGCGCGTGCTCGCGTGAGACCCGCGGATCGGCCATCACCAGGTCACGGTCGGTGCGGCGGCCGACGGTGAAGGGAAAATGCTCCAGCACCAGGGTACGGCGGTCGGTGCCTTCCACCACCACCAACACCAGCGGATCGCCGGTGGATGCGGAGTCCAGTTTGCGCACCCACATACCCGTAGCGCCCATCAGAAATTCTCCTCCTCAATGCACGATACAGTGTTCCCGATAAAGTTGTCAGGAATATAGACTAAGGGCTGACGCGCCAGCCACTATTGTTGCGCCCTTCGCGGGAAAAAGCCAACCCGCACCTTGGACGGCGCGCGTTTCCAAAGCTTCAGGCCATGTGCAGCTATATCAGGCGTCCGCTTTCTTGGCACGCGGCAACTTTAGCAGGCGAAGTTTGGGAACGCGCTCAAAGTGCTCGACGTCGGCGGTTACGAGCACATGCTGACCTCGTGTGAGTGCAGCGGCAAAAGCGTCGGCATAAGGCAGGTTGTACTGGGCTTTGAGACGTGCAGCGCGAACAGCATCTTCTACTGCCACACCAACGACGGAAACCGGAAGCTTGTCAGCCAATCCGATCATCAGGTTCTCAGTCTTGTTGAGGCCGATCTGCTTTGCCAGCGTGTAATAGACCTCGCCCCAATTCACCACAGACATGAGGACCGGATTCCCGGCGGCCGCAGCGTCCATTAGCACGCGAGCGACGATCTCCTCGGCCGCGCCGTTCGTGAGATAGCGATAGAGCGCGCTGGCGTCCAGGACGTGGATCCTCATTCAATGTTCCGGTCCGGTTCGCGTTCGATGTCGTCCGGCAAGCCCAAACCAGCCAGAATCCCGCGATAATGCTGAATGGCATCCTCGTACTTTGGATAAATAGCGATCCCGCCTTGAATGCGCGCGAACCGGACTCGCGTGCCCCGCCCGATCCGGTAAACACGCCGTAGCTTGGCTGGGATCACCAACTGGCCTTTCGACGTAATCACACCTTCGAACTGTTCCATGTCTTACATTCTAACATGAGAAGTAAGACATCGTTGTTTGGCCCCCGGTCCGTGCCATGGACTTCCCGAAGTTCAAACCGTTTCGAGTGCGACGGGCCTCGGACTCGATGCTCCTTTCGCTCCGTCGAAAATCATGCCAGGCGAGAGTGAGTGGGTAGTATAGGGGGCCTTCGACTCCTCGCTCCAACACCCCAGCAAGCACAAACCCGGTGCTTGCTGGGGACCCCGTCTGCGCTCGTCGCTCAGGACGACACCCGATAAAAGGTTTTTCATTCCTATCGGGTGGGCCGCAGGCCCATGTGACACTCGTAAGAGTCCTCGTTTTTTCAATAACATAGCCCTGTGATCCAGATCACCATTCAATGTTCGATACCTCCCTTTGACCCGCTAAATCCGCCCACTTGCTCCATCTTGGTTGGCCGTTTCAACCCTCCCCCATTAACTTAGTAACAGTAGAGAAGTGTGGAACCTGGCCCGTGATTGTGGGGTGGGCCATCCTCAATTCATTTTCTTGAGTACGAGAGGGGTAAATGCACAAGCCGGTCAAGTATGTTGAGAAAGCGGTCACCGTTGCTGCCAAAGGCGTATGGGCTGTCTTCGACAAGTTGAATAGCATCCATCCCAATCCTTCGTTTACGCCGAAGTGGTCCGATAAACCACTGTTGAAGTCGTACCAGAAGTCCAAGCCGCCGCTGGGCTGGCCCCGCTCGACCGATTCGCTGTGCCCCAAGTGCGTCCCGCAGATCCGCCAGGAGATCATCGATGGCAAACTGCCACTCGAAGTTCTGATGAACGAGAAGGCCGGCGAGATCAAGGCGCAGATCATCGAGCGCGACGGCAAGATCCTGATGGTGAAGGACTGCCCGACGCATGGCCACTTTGAAGACGTGATGGCCATGGACACCGCGTTCTTCAAGCACCTGGAAGAGGTTTTCCCCGGCCGCGATATCCGCGCCCACAACGACGAGAAGCTGCATCACCACGGCAGCAGCACTGTGCTGCACGGCCGCGGATCGGTGCTGACCATCGACCTGACCAACCGGTGCAACATGATGTGCGATCCCTGCTTCATGGACGCGAACCAGGTTGGCTTCGTCCACGAGTTGACGTGGGACGAGATCAAGACGATGCTCGACAACGCCATCACCATCAAGCCGCGCCGCCAGATGTCGGTGCAGTTCTCCGGTGGCGAGCCTACGCTGTCGCCCTACTTCCTCGACGCGGTGGCTTATGCGCGCAAAGTCGGCTACAACAGCGTGCAGGCCGCAACCAACGGCATCGAGTTCGCCAAGAGTCCCGAGTTCGCCAAGCAGGCTTTTGAAGCGGGTCTGCGCTATGCGTACCTGCAATTCGACGGCATCGGCAATGCCGCCAACTCGCACCGCCTGGTCGGCAATCTGTTCGACGTAAAGTTGCAGGCCATCGAGAACCTGCACAACGCCGGCGTGGACATCGTGCCGGTCGTCACCATCGTCAACGACCTCAACAACGAGCAGGTCGGCCGCATCATTCAGTTCGCGCTCGACAATCCCAAGCGTATCTCGTTCCTCTCCTTCCAGCCGGTATCGTTCACCGGCCGCGACGAAGCCATCACCGATGAGCGGCGTCAGGCGCAGCGCTACACGCTGTCTCATCTGGCGCACGACGTGAAGAGCCAGACTGGACTTGGCGAGCCCGTTCGCGACTGGTTTCCGATTTCGTTCATGAGCACCTTCTCCGATTGGGCTGACCTGGTCCACGGGCCCGATAAAGACTGGGGAGCGCTGAGCTGCGGCTGCCACCCCAACTGCGGCGTCGGCATGGCCGTCATGATCGACAAGGAAACCAAGGAAGCGGTGCCGGTGACGGCGTTCCTGAACGGCGACACCATCGCGAAAGACATCGCCAAGGTGAACGATGCCGCGCGCGGCAAGTGGATGTCGATTGCGGGCATGACGCTGGCGTTGTTGAAGAATTACGATCCCTTCAAGTCGCCCAAGCACTTCAAGTTCACCGACCTGCTGAAGAAGTTCGACAAGACCTTCGGCGCGACCGGCACGGACTACGGCAAGGTCAGCGGTGAACGCACCGAGACCGATATCGAGCGCCGCCGCCGCGATCGCT
>PLXE01000069.1 GCA_003151335.1 Acidobacteriaceae bacterium | reverse complement strand
CGCGCAAGGCCTGGTCGACCATCTGCCGGATCGCCCGCAACGGGTGCTCGGCGGGAACTCGCTGCTCCAGGTTGATGTAGCTGAACATGGCGTCTTGCTGCTTCTCATCTCCACGCATGCTACTTACATACCCTACTTACCTGTGGAAAGGCTCGTGCCTTCTGAGTTACCATCACTTTTTTCAGCAGCCTCTGAAGCCGTGCTGTGCAACCGCTTCACTTCTGACAGCGCGAACAATAATGACTGCTGCGTCCTGCGATGATAACCCGCTTGATGGCGGCGCCGCATACCAGGCAGGGCCCGCCCTCTCTGCCATACACGCGATGCCGCAGTTGAAAGAATCCCTCCTGGCCTTCGGCATCGACGTAATCGTTTACCGACGACCCGCCCAGCTTGATGGCCTCGCGCAAGACCGCTTTTAGTGCGATGTGCAATCTTTGCAACTCGGCGCGGGTGAGCGACGCCGCTCGCCGGCGTGGCCGAATTCCGGCGCGAAACAGCGATTCGTCAGCATAAATGTTTCCCACGCCGCTTAACAGCTTCTGGTTCAGTAATGCGCTCTTGATGGGAGTTTTGCGTCCGCGAAACAGCGCCATGAATGGCCCGATCAGCGACTTAAGCGGCTCATCGCCGGGCGCGGCAAATCCAGCGGCGCTCTTCGCCTCGATCCGCACCACCGCCAGGCGGCCGAAGCGCCGAGGATCGACGAACCGCAGTTCCCTTCCCGAGGCCAGCTTCAGCACCGCGTGAGTGTGCTTGGCCATTGGGATCTCCGGGGTGGCGATCAACAGGCGGCCAGTCATTCCGAGGTGCACAATCCATTGCCCGTCAATAGCTGCCGCCTTTCTCGACGGGTTTCGCCGGGAACGTTGCAAATCGAAAACAATGTGCTTGCCTACGCGCCGCACTTGCACGATTCGGCGATGCTCCAGCACGGACGCGATCTCGGTGGCAGGCGATTTCAGCGGCTCAGGTTTTTCTCCCAGCCAGACCGAGTCGATCACGTCGCCAGCGATCCGCTGGTTCAGTCCGCGGGCAACGGTCTCAACTTCCGGAAGTTCGGGCATAAGCTGCTAGTGTACGGCGGCATCGTTCTGCGGAAAGAGCTACCGCGATGTAAGTGGTGGGCCCGGCTGGAATCGAACCAGCAACCCTCAGCTTCGAAGGCTGATGCTCTATCCAATTGAGCTACGGGCCCACAGGCAGTGCGAGTGAATCGCAATCGCCACCCTCGCCATGGCGACCCTTCTGGTCTCGATGGAAGAAGTGGTAGGCCCGGCTGGAATCGAACCAGCAACCCTCAGCTTAGAAGGCTGATGCTCTATCCGATTGAGCTACGGGCCCACAGGCGACCGCGTCGTTGGGCACGGGCGGCATCTCGCCAACTCATTATCGCAAATCAGGGCGCGGATTGGCAGGCAGAACCGGATCTCCGCGCTGAATGCGCTGCAGAAAGGCGACGGCCTGGCGCTCGGCCCAGCGGCCGTCGTAGCCATTGGCCTCGGCGAGGAAGGCGCAGTGTCCGCCGTGCTCGGTTTCGAAGTAGGCGATATGCGGATTGCGCAGCAGCTTCTCCTGGGTTGCGGGCAGAATGCGGATGAAGGGATCGTCGGCGGCATGCACGATCAGCGTCGGGACCGTAATGCGATCAATCACGTTGGACGCCGCCGCGCGCGCGTAGTAGTCCTGAGCGTCGAGAAAGCCGCAGTAACGCGCCGTGATCTGGTCGTCGAAGTCACGCAGGCTGCGCAGCCCGCGCAAATAACGCAAATCGTAAACGCCGGGATACAAGGCCGCCTTGCGCTGCATCCGCCGGCGCAAGCCCCAGAGAAATTTCAGTTCGTAAATGCGATTGGCGCGATCGTGCAGCGCGTCGGCCGAAGCCGCCAGGTCCATCGAGGGAGACACGCCAATCCCCGCAACCACCTCCGCGGGCGCATCCCCGCCCCACTCGCCGAGAAGCTTCAGCACCAGATTCCCGCCCATGGAGAAGCCCACGAGCGCCAGCTTCTGCAGACGCTCCTCCGCAATCAACGCCTCGGCCACGGCTCCCACATCGTCAGACATGCCGGAGTTGTAGAGCGTCGGTCCCAGCGACTCGGTGTTGCCGCAGTTGCGCATATTCATGCGGACCACGTTCATGCCGGCGCACCAGGCCTTGCTGCCGGTGCCAATCACATATCCGGATTCGCTGGAGCCTTCGAGTCCGTGCACGATGATCAGCGTCATGGCGCCGCTGCGGTTCGCCTGCCAATGGCAGTGACATAGCACCTGAACATCGGGTTCGACTTGGAACAGGCGATCTTCTGGCGGAGGCAGTTGGTTGCGACGAGGAAGAAAATTGCCGGCGATGGTCTGCGCGTGGCCACCGCGGAGGGCGCGCCGCGGCTGGAAGGGCTCGCCAAAGAAATCGCGTCCGCCGCTTGTCGCAGGGGAAGGCAAGGCTGCATCCTCCGTAAATGAAGGCTGCTCCGCTCCTGCTCCCTGCGAGGTGGGATTACGCTCCTGCATCTATAATGGTTGTATCATTCCTGACTGTGCGGGTGGGTGCAAGTCTGCGCTTGTGCTGATTAACTTTTCCGTGAAATTGATTGGAGTTGCAATGCCGATTTTCGAGTACCGCTGCGAACAGTGCGGACACCGCTTCGAGGCCATCCTCTTCGGTGAGCAGAAAGCCGAGTGCCCTAGCTGCCACACCCGCAAACTCGAACCCCAGCTGTCGACGTTTTCCGTCAGCACCAAGAGCAGCGCGGCGGCGCCGCCGGCGGGTTGTGGACAAAACAACTGCTGCATGATGGGCGGCTGTTCAGAGAACTGAAGCCCCAAAGCTTTCGACCTGCCTCAGCGCCGCAAAGTCAGCGCAGAGTCGCCTGACTCTCCGGAAAGTGAGCGGTTGCCGAATGTTATAATTTTTGCATACGGTGGGTGTAGTTCAGTGGTAGAACTCCGGACTGTGGCTCCGGCTGTCGTGGGTTCGAATCCCACCACCCACCCCAAAACCCCCAGGCGTTCCAGCCAAGAGCCCGCATTTAACGTCTCCGCGCTCGCACTGGAGCGAAACATTTGCGATGAAACCAGCCATTTAATAAATTCCGCCGACCGCGCCTGCAAGTTCCATTTGTTTTGCAACGCGCAACATGGGAACTTATGCGCGCGAATCGGGTTTCAGCACTCGTAGTTCAAATACTCGCAGTCAAATTGACACTCGATTTGCAAGGCAGTGACGGTGGCGCGGATGTTACGAAAACTCGGAAGTCTCTGGCTGACGATGGTGACGTCGAACGCGCCGTTCACCGCGGCCACGGCCTACGTGGCGGCGTTAATCATGCAACGAGTGTCGAGGAGCGTTGGACAATGAAGATGAAAGTGACACTGATACACGCGGCCGCGGTCCTCGCGGTGCTGGCCGGCAGCACTGCGGTTTACGCGCAGATGGGTCCGCAACAGGGCGGCGGCCCGTATGGTCACGGCCCGGGACGCCCCATGACAGCCGAGCAGCGGCTGCAGCACATGACCAGGCAGTTAAACCTCAGCGATGCCCAGCAGCAACTGATCAAGCCCATCCTGGAGAACGAAAATAAGCAGATGCAGAGCTTGCAGGAGGACTCCTCCCTGTCGCAGCAGGACCGCATGAGCAAGATGATGCAGATTCGGCAGGGCACCTCGGAGCAGATCAGGCCGATCTTGAATGCCGAGCAGCAGCAAAAGTACGAGCACATGCAGATGATGAACCGCCAGGGTCGCGACCGCAGCGGGCCGGGCCAGAATCAGCCGCAAGGGGAAGCTCCGCCGCCGCCGCAGTAGTTTGACGAAGACGAGGCAGCCGACTGGTCCGCACGTAGTTGCGTGGGTGTCATCCTGAGCGACGAGCGCAGCGAGGAGTCGAAGGATCCCTATGGCCGCAAGGAACCACTGTTGGCCTGTCGTTGCCATGTTGTTCTTGTTGTTTCCGCTCGCCGTCCTGGTACAATACGGAGGCCGGCACGGCGCCTCCACCAATACCGGAGGTAAGACCACTGCGCCGCCCGAAAATCCCGACATGGCGTCCTTCAAGCATGCTGTTGCGGTACAAGCCAGCGGGGAACAGACTGGGCAGTTTCGCCTGATGATGAAGAGCACGGAAGCCGCGCGGCAGCAGGCGCACGATCTTCAGCACTTGGGTTCGAACGCAAGCGATTCAGTGGCTTTGACCCACAAGGCGAGCGTGCTACAGAGCGCCGTTGAGGAAGCGCAGAACGAAAATCGAGCTTTTCGGCAGTCGCTGTCGGATTCACAGGAAGGCGGATTGAAGAACCTGACCAAGAAGCTCACCAAATCGGACGCTGCCGTCAGCAAGGATGCCAAAACCATCTCGCAGCAACTGGAGCAGGGCGTGCTTACCTCGGAGTGGCTGGGGAACGCTGCCGCGAATCTGGAAAAAGCGCTCGTCGTGTTTCAGTCCGACCAGCTCAATCTCGGAAAGGAGATGGGCATCCCGTCTCCTTGAATCTCATCGCTGACCGAGGAATATTGAAGCGACTGTTGCCCTCTCGCGCTCCGAGTCCGGTCGAGGCAACCCAGGCTGGCCAACAGGGAAGTGTGTCCAGTGGGGGGGCATGGGTCGAACCCACCGTCCACGCCCCGAAACCGTTTCGCTCCGCCCGGCTCGGTCACCGTACGCCTACGCCGCGCAACGGTACTGCCTCCAGGTCAAGCCAGCGTTCCCCAATGCCCTTGACGAACGTAAGTGAATCGATCCGGACCGCGCGTGTGCCGAAGTTGGCCTGCCAACGCTGACGGGCGATGGCTTCCACCTTCAGGGCCTCCTCCACGGTATCGGTTTTTACGATGGTGAGATGCGGCATGTAGGGCCAAGGCTCTTCGTAGGCCAGGGCGCCCTGGTTGAGCAGGTCGTGCAGTTCGCGCATGCGATAGGCGCCACTCGCCACCCGCAGGAAGACGGTGGGCGTAATGGGGACAAAGCTCTCCACGTCGCCCATGGTGATTTCGAAGGGTGCGACCGTTTGGCAGACCTCTCTAAGCATGCCCAGGGCTTGCAGTTCGGTGCCCCGCAAGGGCCGCGGCGGCAGCACCGTGAGGTGGGCGTCGGCATGGGTGTGCGCGGCGTGCAACTCGCGGCGCAGTTCTTCCACGAAGATCCCGACCGGGCTGCGCACGTACGCAACCGCGGCGTAGACGAGGCCAAGCATGAAGATTACATTATAGCGACCACTCCGCTGGAGCGGGTTGCCGGTCGCTTGGTTGCGCTCACGCGAATGAGAGTGCCTGCTCGAACCGGCTTGGCTGCGGCACGTCGGGCCCAGGAACCGGTCCCACTCTCCATGCCGTGGAAAGTAGTTTAGAATCAGAAGAAGCAGCAGAGTCGGGGCGTAGCGCAGCCTGGTAGCGCACCTGCCTTGGGCGCAGGGGGTCGCTGGTTCAAATCCAGTCGCCCCGACCAATCCTTTCAAACAGATGCAGCCGTTATGAAAACGGCTGAAAATCGCGTGCAGACGTTTTTGTAGCTGTCACTTCCTGGTTGCTCTTCTAACCGTCACTTCTGCTGTAGGCAAATACCACTTCCAAGCAAATGCGAGCCTCAGGGTATGAAGCAGAGGCACGTGTATGTAGCCCAGAAGAGCTTTCCACAAGTCTGCGCCGGAAACACATCAGAGTGCAAAGCCGCATTCCTACGATGAATCAGAGTTTGTACTCGAAGCTCTCGAAGCGTCTTTCTCCAGCGCGCTGCGAGCCTCATTTTCTTGCCGCAGCGAATGAGGACAGCTTTCGTCGATGGCGTTGGAAAACCAATTCTATTGCAGGTGGAATCTCTAGTCCTCAACGGCACTCCGAACGGCGTCAACGCCTTCTGAAACCGGGAGCGGCTGGCAAGATCGTAACTGCAGCATGGCGCCCCAGGTTCGCCCTCGGTTGGGCCAACCTGGGGGCGCTCCTTTCGCAATCAAGCGCTGACCGCGGTACCGCTCTCTCGTGGCAGTTGCGCTTCTGCCCACGCGTCAAAGCCGCCGGTCACGTTGATGACGTTGTTGTAGCCTGCGCGTTGCAGCAGGCTACATGCGATCGCGCTGCGATAACCGCCCTGGCAGTGGACGGCGAGCGGCTGCTTCGGCTCGATCGGCGGCAGTGCGGCCTTGAAGCGATCCAACGGATACCAATCGGCACCGCTGATGTGGCCTGCCTCCCATTCGCTTTCGCGACGGACGTCCAGCACCTGAAGACCGTTTGCTCGCAGGCGAGAGTTGAGATCCTGGACCGTGATCTGCGGCAACGGCTGCAAGGCAAATCCCGCCCGCTGCCAAGCGGCGGGCCCGCCATCGAGGTAGCCCGCCAGATTTTCGATGCCGACTCGCGCCAGACGAAGCCGGGCCTCGTCCAGTTGCTCGGTGGTCTCGGCGATCAGCACCGGATTGGCCGACAAGCCCAGCACCGCCCCTGCCCACGAAGCAAACTGACCGGACAGCGCGACGTTGATCGAGCCCGGCACGTGGCCCGCGGCAAACTGATCGTTAGGGCGCACATCCAGCGCAATCGCGCCGCGCTCCAGCATGAGACCCAACTCGGCTGCTGAAATCGGCTTCAACTCGGGCAATTCTGTCAGCGGCGGGGCGCCAGCGCGGTTAATCGCGGCGTCCTCCAGAAAATAATCGGGCCGCGCCGGCAGATTGCTGGTCATCTGCCGCACAAAATCTTCGCGGCGCTTGATCTGCAGCGCATAGTTGGTGAGCCGTTCGGTCCCGACGGTGGAGAAGCGTTCGGCGCGCATTTTCCGCCCGCACAGCGAGCCGGCTCCATGCGCGGGATAGACCAGCACGTCATCGGGCAACGTCAGCAGCTTGCCGTGCAAGGAGTCGTACATCAGCCCGGCGAGTTCCTGGGGGGTGTGCGTCTTCGACAGATCGGGGCGCCCCACATCTCCGATGAACAGCGTGTCGCCGGTGAGCACCGCCCAGGGCCGCTGCGATTTCTCCTCGTCGGTGATGACCAGGCAAATGCTTTCGGGAGTGTGGCCCGGAGTTTCGAGCCCGTCGATGCGCATGTTTCCCACCCGCAACGCGAAACCATCTTTCACCGGGACGTGCGGAAACATTGCTCCGGCGCTGCCGCCGATGTAGATGGTGGCGCCGGTGCGGGCGGCCAGCTCTTTGTGGCCGGAGACGAAATCCGCGTGCAGGTGGGTCTCGAAGATGTGACGGATGCTGACGCCCTGTTGCTGCGCCGCTTGCAGGTAAATCTCGACATCGCGCTGCGGATCGACGACGATGGCCTCGCCTTCCGAGGCCAGCAGGTACGAGGCATGGGCCAGACATCCCAGGTAGAACTGCTCAAAGTACATGGCTACTCCCGCGCGCAGATAGCAATCGGAATTTTCTGGTTTAGATCCCCACAGCTTCACACTGTATACATCATATACATCATGAGAATTTCAGCGCATTAGATTTCTCGTTCTACGTGCGTGTCCGTTATTCAACCCGCGAGGTGCCTAACTAGCATCTTAGTGCCTATTTAATACTGCGCTTTTGGGCTAAAAAACTATAGCCTATGAGTACCAAACTGTTGTAAGCTTCTCTCCGCTTCAACGCTCTACCCGGCAATCCCAGAAGGCTGCACCCGTATTTACCACCAACTTAACGTAAGGAGGAGCGACCACAATGCGGATCGAATCTGTTCTGCCCCAATCTCACACGACCTTTCGGCTTATCAGTGCGGTGACAATCTTGCTCGCATGTGCCACCTTGCTCAGCGGCCAAGTCCGCGTCGGCAACGGCATTTACCCCGCGTCCAGCATCGAGCAACCCCAGGACGTCGGCCTGCGTATGCACACCAACTACATCATTTATGCACCCACCGGCTCCATCATCCCGGCAGCCCAACCGGCGGGAGAAACTCCCGCTTCCCTGGGATGCGTCTACAACGTGGTTTCCAATCCTCTGTCGGGCTGCCCCATCAACGGCACCACGCAGGTCCCCACCGCCGGCAGCGGCGTAATTGTAATCGTCGATGCCTACGACTATCCCTCGGCGGCCGCCGACCTTTCGACTTTCTCCACAACTTTTGGTCTGCCGCAGGCTAACTTCTCCGTGCAATATGCCAGCGGGAAGAAACCAACCAACGGCTGCCGTTCCGGCTGGCAAGGTGAGGAATCCCTGGACATTGAATGGGCCCATGCCATGGCGCCCAATGCCCAGATTGTTTTGATGGAAGCCTCTTCCGCCACCAATAGCGCCTTGTACTCCGCAGTACAAGCTGCAAATAGCTACATCGCAGCCCATGGTGGCAAGGGCCAAGTCTCCATGAGCTGGGGTGGAAGCGAAACCAGCGGGGAGACGAGTTCAGACCACTACTTCACCCAGGCCGGAGTAGTGTACTTCGCCTCTTCTGGCGATTCTCCCGGCGTCATTTATCCCAGCTCTTCGGTGAACGTGGTTTCGGCCGGGGGCACGCAGGTGAATCGCAACAGCGGCGGCTCCTACACCAATCAGACTGCCTGGAGCTCCGGCGGTGGCGGAGCCAGCCGGTATGAGCCGCGGCCCTCATTCCAGAATGCCATTCAAAGCATCGTGGGTAGCAAGCGCGGAACGCCCGACCTTTCCTTTGACTCCAGTGGCGGCTCCCCAGTTGCGGTGTACAACTCGAATTGCTACGGCGGCTGGCTCGAAGTCTATGGCACCAGCGTGGCTTCACCTTCGCTGGCAGGAATCATTAACGACGCGGGAGGCTTCAAGACCAGCAGCAACGCGGAGAATACCCTGATCTACAGCAATCTGGGATTCAGCTCGTACTTTACCGATATCACCTCGGGAAGCTGCGGCACTCACAGCGCGGTTGCGGGTTGGGATTTTTGCACCGGCGTCGGAGTTGACAACGGATTGGTCGGGAAGTGAAGTAGCCGACCCCATGCACTATGGGCCCGCTCCGGCCGGAGCGGGCTTTTTCTGGTGTGGCGGGCGGCCAGCTCTTTGTGGCCGGAGACGAAATCGGCGTGCAGGTGGGTCTCGAAGATGTGGCGGATGCTGACGCCGTGTTGCTCGGCCGCTTGCAGGTAAATCTCGACATCACGCTGCGGATCGACGACGATGGCCTCGCCTTCCGATGCCAGCAGGTAGGAGGCGTGGGCCAGACATCCCAGGTAGAACTGTTCGAAGTACACGGATTCTCCCGCGCGCAGCATAATAACAGGAATTTCCGTTTTAGCTTCCAACAGCCTGACACTATATACCCATCGTGGAATTCTAGGCACTTTCGATTTTTCCTCAATGCGCGTGGTTCTTGATTTGCTATCCACGTAGATGTCGGGCTTGTCGAGTCCCTTCACGGGGAAGCCCGATGACTTAAGTTGCCTGAGTATCCATTGCACTGTGACTTATATCACAGCACCCTATTCGATGTGAGTGTAGAGTTAGACAGCCCTCGAGATCGGTATGGCTATGACCGAAGCCACGAGACAGGTGGCCATCGCGAGCAATGATGATGGAACTCCCTCGCTGGATGCGCTGGCGGAAGGCGAACAGACGTTTCGAAAACTCCTGGAGGCGCTGCCCGACGCCATTCTGGTTCACAGCGAAAACAAAGTAGTTTTTGTCAATCCCTTCTGCGTACGATTGCTCGCCGCAGAACGACTGGAGCAACTGCTCGGAAAAGACCTTTCCGAGATTGTCCATTCCGCCTACCTGCCGGCAATCAAAAATCGAATCCGAAATTGTTACTCGACCGGATTAGCGTCTCCTCCCATGGAGTCCATTCTGCTCGCCTGCGATGGCTCGTCCGTAGAGATCGAAGCGGTTGCTATTCCAATTTGCTGGAATGGCTCACCGGCAATCGAGGTGGTCCTCCGCGACATCAGGGAACGAAAACGGGCCGAACGAGCGGCTCAACAATGGCAGCAACGCCTGGAATTGGCCCAGAAGGCTGGCCTGCGTATTGGATTGTGGGACTGGGACGTAGCAGCCAATATGGTGATTTGGTCTGACGAGACCTACCGCCAGTTCGGATATACCCGAAACACGTTTTCTGGCTCGGTCGCCGATGCTGTTACAAGAATTCACCCGGAAGACCGGCCCATAGTCGAGAATGCAATCCGCAAGGTGGTGGCCGGAGGCGGAGAGTACGCAGCACAGTATCGACTGGTGCGGCCAGATGGAACTACCTGCTGGGTCGATGCGCACGGCGTCATGGTTGGTAATGGGGCGCCCCACATGATCGGCGTTGGGGTCGATATTACTGACGTGAAGAAGGCTCAACAGTCCCTTCAGGAGAGTGAGGAGAAGTACCTGTTGCTGTTGAACTCGACAGCAGAAGCGATTTACGGCCTCGATCTAAAGGGTAATTGCACGTTTTGTAATCCTGCGTGCGTGCGTCTCCTCGGCCACCAGGTGATCGAAGACCTACTGGGGAAGAGTATTCACGCGGTCATGCACCACACGCGGGCAGATGGGACTCCCTATCCAGAACAGGAATGCGAAATCTATGCTGCCGTGCGCGAAGGTACAGCCAGTCACGTCACCGATGAAGTGCTGTGGCGTGCCGATGGAACGAGCTTCTCGGCCGAGTATTGGTCTTATCCAATGCACAGAGCCGGTGAACTTGTCGGTGCGGTGGTTACTTTTCTCGACACATCGGACCGCAAGCGGGCAGAACTAGCATTGCGGCAATCCGAGGAGAAGTATCGAAAGCTGTTTGAGAACGCGACCTATGGGATCTATCGATCGAAAATCGACGGGACCTTATTGGACGTGAACCCGGCTCTGGTTGCCATGCTGGGTTACAGGTCAAAAGAAGAATTGTTGGCGCGGAATCTGGACCGTGACATCTACGAGAACCCGGCGGCACGCGCCGCGATTCTCAACCGCTACGGGACGGCCAATGAATGCGTGCGCGCGGAAGTTAATTGGAGATGCAAGGACGGCAGGATCATCGTGGTCCGCTTGAACGGCCGGATCGTTCGCCAAGCGGACGGCATGGTCAGCCATTACGAAGTTATTGTGGAAGACGTTACCGAGCGGCGCAGCCTGGAGGAGCAATTCCGCCAGGCGCAGAAAATGGAAGCCGTGGGCCTGCTGGCGGGAGGGATCTCGCATGAGTTCAACAACCTTCTGAGCGTCATTCTCGGAAACGCCGAGCTCCTGCTCGACACCGTGAATTCCGGAGTCCAGCAGCATCAGGCGGAGGAGATCAAGAAAGCCATCAGCCGCGCAGCTGAATTGACACGCCAGCTGCTCGACTTCAGCCGCAAAGAGGCCGCCAATCCGACAGTCCTAGACCTGAATATGGTGGTTCGCGAAGTTGATAAGATCCTGCAGCGCGTGATCGGCGAGGACGTTCGGGTGGTCACACACCTAGCTACAGGGCTGGGCTCAGTCAGGGCAGATCGCGGACAAATCGAGCAAATCCTGATGAACCTGGCCACCAATGCGCGGGACGCTATGCCCAACGGTGGCAAGCTTACGATCCGCAGTGAAAATGCTGAACTCGGTACCGCCGACTTGGTCCGTTACCCCTATGCCAAGCGGGGAAAATATATTCGCCTTTCGGTCACTGATACGGGAGTGGGAATGACTGAGGAGGTGCGGGCCCGAATCTTTGAGCCTTTCTTCACCACGAAACCACAAGGACATGGCACGGGACTCGGATTGGCCAGCGTCTATGGAATGGTTAAACAGAGTGGCGGATATATTTCGATTTCGAGCGCACCCCGAGCGGGTTCCACCTTCGACATCTATCTGCCGCGCGTGGATGAAAAGGCCCGATCACTACCGACGAATTCTGCCTCCGAAATGCGGAGTGACTATCCCAGGGGTACGGAAACCATTCTACTGCTGGAAG
>PLXE01000033.1 GCA_003151335.1 Acidobacteriaceae bacterium | reverse complement strand
TACGACAACGCTTCCGGTAGTTACAACCCTGGCGGCGACATCCATCACCGGCAGCAGTGCGCTTCTGAACGGCACGGTAAATCCCGAGGGGGACAACGGGGGCGCATACTTTGAGTGGAGCACCGATCCAACCCTCACCAACCCGAACGTGACCTGTCAATATCAGTACTACTGGGGCTACTGTCCTGTTGTCGCCAACTACAGCACGCAGGCCTTTTCTTACACGATCACAGGGCTGGCTCGCAACACCAGATACTATTTCCGGATGGTCTTCTATGATGGCAACAACCAGATGTTCACCAAAGGGGCAATCCTGTCATTTACGACAGCGCTTCCGGTAGTTACAACCCTGGCGGCGACATCCATCACCGGCAGCAGTGCGCTTCTGAACGGCACGGTAAATCCCGAGGGGGACAACGGGGGCGCATACTTTGAGTGGAGCACCGATCCAACCCTCACCAACCCGAACGTGACCTGTCAATATCAGTACTACTGGGGCTACTGTCCTGTTGTCGCCAACTACAGCACGCAGGCCTTTTCTTACACGATCACAGGGCTGGCTCGCAACACCAGATACTATTTCCGGATGGTCTTCTATGATGGCGGTAACCAAATGATTGCAAGGGGGCAAACGCTCAGCTTTACGACAACGTTGCAAGCAAAGCCCTTAGACGTAACAACGAGGATTGGTGTGCTGCTTTCAGTCCCGGGTTCCCGCGCGTTCGTCAAATCGCCGAAAGGAAACCCTGAGTAAGGAATTGCGCGACCGGACTTTCCGCCAGGTCACGGAGCAAAAAATAGCCAGGAATCCTAACTTTCCCGAAACCTCTTCTTGCTCGGCGGTCAGTGCGGTCGTTAGATTTTTGTCGACCTAGAGCCTGATCTATCGGTTGCTTCCCTGTCCGGACCAAGCTCACACAATGACGGCTTAGTGTGAAGCCAGATCCATCACAAACCATTTATCGCTGACCCACTCTTCCACAGTTAACCATCCTCATTTCTTTCAATACGGGAGCAGATTGTGCGTTGCACGCAGGGCCTTTTCTTACTTATGCACAATAGCCTTGAAAGTACATTTGCTACAATTAAGTTAATGAAGCGGAAGATGTTTGCTGCAAGCGTGACAGTCATCGTCGTAATAGTGGCTTTAGCAATCGCGTATATTTATGTGCCGAAAGAGTACATACCATATCTATTAGGGCAGCGAGGATCGGTGTTACAAGATAAGTCCAACTCTGCTTCGTCAGCCAACGTGGCAACTGCTTGCAGAATTACATCTCTTACGGCTGAGCCGCAGTCTGTCGTTAAAGGTGGCGCTGCCACGATCTCATGGGCAACGAGGAATTGCCGACTGGCCTATTTAGTGGGTAACGACGGCGTTAATCAAGCCATACAGATTAGTAGTGGGCTACAAGGCTCAACAACATACGGGCCGATCTACCGCAACACGACGATAAACCTGTTCGCCTCCGTCCCAGAGGCTTGTCCTACGTGGGGCTGCGGAGACGAGGCAGCAAGGAATGATTTCCGACAATTGACCATAACGGTTCAGTAACGAGTTTTCCTAGCCAGCGGCTTTACGCTAATCTCCTTTTCTCGACAGCCTGTTCTTCATTATCTCTTGTGAGGAGTCTGGTCCCGAACTGGTTCGACGACAGTATATCAGGCCACGCCAACGTGTCTTGCCGTATACAACGTGGGGTCCGTGGTTAGGCTAATGATTGGTCTTCATTGGAAATCCATCCTCGCCTTTCTGTGTAGCCACATCAAGTGCACTTAGTCACTCTCTTTCAACGCTGCATTCCGCCGAATATGAAACGAGCTCTGCCTCTGCAGCATCTTCGATATGTCAGGTTGCCGGATGCCGAACAAATCGGCGGCCTCGACCTGTTTCAAACCCCCATCTTTCATGATCGTGTTGATCTTGAATACAGCTCCCTACCCAATCTCTTCACGACGACGGGAGGAACAAGCCAGAGCACCCAGGTGTCCGGTCTCGTCTCGCCGAGTGCCGACACCTATTATGTCCGCTGTGAGAATTCTCTTGGTGTTGACGATACGAGTGATTATCCGATCACGTTTTCCATTGATGGTCCCACGATATCGGTGGCAAGCGGCGGTGGCGGCACGGGTTACGCTCCACCTCCGCCGTCAGAGTCCAGTTCGACGATACAGTCGACCTCTACCATCCCAACAGAGTCCACTTCATCACCCAATGCAGAGCTCCTTTCCCTCTGTACAACCCTGCAGGGTCTGGAAGTGAAGCTCAGCTTGCCCCAGACGCCCGTGTCCTCATGTCTCCAGGGAATCATGACCACGCCAACGACCCCTGCTTCCTTCTCATTCTCCCGTAACCTTCACCTCTGGGATCAAGGCCCCGACGTCCAAGCCCTTCAGACATTCCTTATTTCAGAGGCAAGCGGCCCTGCCGCGGCGAAGCTCCAGGCGCATGGCACGTCACAAGTCTTCGGCTTCCTTACCTACAACGCCCTCAGAGAATTCCAAGCAAGCGTCGGCATCCGTCCGACAGGCTACTTCGGCCCGTTGACGAGAGCGTATATTACGGCACACGAGTGAGGATTCGCTTTTCAGAGAAGCCCAATAGCAATTTGAGATTTTGAAAAAAAGGAGCCTGCCGATGGCGAGGCTCCTGATACAAAGAGCTAGGTTGATTCGAGGACTTTGCGGACCTCTTCGAGCTTCTGCAGCTGCTTCTTGGCCTGCTTGAGTTCCTCTTCTTTCTTGGTCACGTCGTCGCGCAGACGATCAATCTGCTCGAGGACAACTGTAGTTGGCGTTTTTTTCTTCCAGGGTTTCCGCCCGCCCTTCTCGGTTGAGCGTGCTGCGGGTTTTGGAGCCTGGGGTTCCGCTTGCTTTTGTGCTGTCACGGCTTCCTTCCTTTTGAATCGTGGTCTTTGGCTCAAGACCTGACGAGCGCCGAACCGTCAAGCGGCAAACTCTGCACTTTTGTGCCTTGGCTTGATGGATCGTCTCGTTTGGTCAAGAGCGATTAGCGTTGAGCCTGGCTGCCTGTGGCTCATCCCCAGTCGGAGATGAACCCCTTGGCATCCTCGGCCGTTGGTCGTGGGCTCTCGGGTCCTCAGAACGACGAGAGACACACGGAAGAGAGGTTTCAGAGATTACGAGCAAAGATCGAGAAATATTGGCTTTTTCGGCTGACGGCTACGGGCAGCACTGCCCGTAGCATTGCCCGCAGCGACGCGAGGAGAAATGTGGGTCAATCTGGACTATCGCTTCTCCTTTTGAGCGAGCGCCGAATCACGATCCTCAGGCAATCGGGGAGAATGCTCCACAGGCCCCAGAGAACCGCGAGCATGAGTCCGTGCGCAACGAGTTCGCCGGATAGTGCTCCACGCACAGCGATGCTCTTCCATACCTCAATCGCAAATGGGGCCGAGAGAGCGGTGAGGCAGACCCCACTAATAAGGAGGAGCGCGACGGCAAGAGCCCGCCATAGGAAAGGAACTCTCGGTTGCGAAAGTGAGAGATTCCGGCTGCCGCAGCGGGAGCACGCCTCAGCCATTCGCGGATTCACGTGAAGTCTCGGACAGAGCTTTACGTCATAGCTCCGTCCGCAGAAGTTGCAGAAGAGAGGTCGGCTTCCCGTTGTACGTCCGCATTCATAGCAGTATTTCATCGGGGTGTTTATACGAGGGGCTGCGGGTCGCCCGGTTGTGCGCGCCGCCACACGGAGGCAAAGAGGCCTTCGACGCGTAGCGATAGGAGGTTCGCAAACCAGAACAGCTTTGTTGTCTGCTTCCCCACAGCCCCTCGAATCGAGTGCTTTCGTCGTTCTGAATTCAGAACGACGAGCACCCGAAACTTGGTCTCGCCAAACTCGCGCTCATAGTTTCCCGAAACGGCGAAGTCGAGATAGTTTCTGATCTTCTGGTTCCAAATCGTGAGGCTCTCGTGTCCGAGGTCCACTTCGAGGAAGGCAGCCATGATGCCTGATGGAGTTTCGAACTCCACGTAGCCGTCCGGGATGAATCGTGCGGTGGCCGAGAGCGGCGCGAAGAACGGAAGCCAGCGTCGGAATGCAACTCCCGGTGGCAGCGGTCCGAACTTCAAAGCGCAATAGATTTCGTTCACGGTCAGTTGGTGCTGAATGAAGAAATCGGCAACGAGGATTTCGTCGTTCCGCCGCCGTGGTCCGCGCATTGGAACGCCGACGAGCTGAGCACCCTTGGCGGACAATGCATAGAGCGCTTTTCGTCCAGCGCCAGCGCCGAGAAAGAATCGCCGGAGCAGTCCCGCGCGCGTGAGCGCGAGCAATCGGACATTGGCGCGCGTGGTTGATCCGAACCCGGCAACTATCTTTGCTTGCTCGCGATCAACAACGCGCATCACGGCAAGTTCCTGGAGAAGTTGCCGGTCGCGCGCCTGGAGAACGATTCCCCGCCCGTTATTCCCAATCATGGAGGAGTTCGTCCGGCTTCCGTTCGGCAAGCTCGTGGCGCTTCGCAATTTCCCGTTCGATGAGCACACGAGATCGTGCCCAGCGACCATGAGAACGCGTGACGAGATCGGTGTAGTCGACCGGAGGCGCAACGATCTGCGGGACTTTCGCTTCTACTGCGCGTTCCGGACCGCTCTTCATCACAAAGTGGCGGCGCGGAAGATTCTTCAAAAGCTCGGACATTCGCCTGCCGCTATCGATCGCCTGCGCAATCTGCCCGGCATCGCCGCTCGAAAGTTGGAAGAAGACATGGGTTCCGACCGCGAGGATCGCGGCGCGCATCTCCGGCGGGTACTGGTCCAAGAACTGGTTCGCGGATACGATCGCGACGCCGAACTTCCGCGCCTCCGAAAGCATCGTCTCGATGCCGCCATGGAATGCCACAAAGTTCTGGATCTCGTCGCAATAGACGGTGAAGAGGGATCGCTTCTCCCGTGCAAAGAGCGCATTCTTGAGCATGGTGAGAACCAGGCTACCGAAGGTGAGTGCTTGCTCTCCCAATCGACCTTTGTCGAGATTCACGATGATCCAGTAACCCTCATCCATCGCTTCGCGGAGTGAAAAGGTCGAATGCTCTTGTCCCACGATATGGCGGAAGTGAGGATCGGTCGTGAAGGCCGAGGTCTTGTTCAAAATCGGCTCCCGCATCACGGCCTGCATGGAGGTACTCAGCGGGTCGTAGCGGCTCTCGAAATACGCCTTGATTTCGCCATTCGTCACGTGCTTGAGACACGCGGTGCGGAACGCGCTCCGGGCGAGAAAGGGCGCAAGCTCCACGAGCGTGAGACCATTTGCGGAAAGCGTATAGAGCGTATTCCGCAGGAGTTCGTCCGTGCGCGCACCGAAGCGATCGAGCGCCCAGCGCTGCTTCAGGACCTCCGCGAACTCTGCCACGCGGACAAAGTCGGGCGACGATCCCTGTTCCAGAGGATTGAGACCAACCGAGACATAGGGATCGGCTGGCTCCACGAGGATCAGCTTGTTGCTCAGGTGTCGCCGGAGCCGCCGCTCGCGCGCGTTGATCGTGCGGAGAAGAAACGGGGTCGCATCGCCGTGGAGGTCGAAATACAGAAATCCCCGATCAGCTTCGATGTCCTGTTGGCAAAGGTGCCGCAAGAGAGAACTCTTGCCGGTACCGGTTTTGCCAAGCACTGCAATATGCATCGCGCGGCGCACATTGCTCAATTTCACATGCCGCCGCGTCACCTCCCCGTCGTTCACCCGAAACCCCAGATCCAGACTCCCGCGCTCTTGCCGTGCTCCGCGACCTCCGCGCAGGAGGCGCCCGACCGACGAAATGAGTTGTTTAACGAATGGAAGCATGATGATTGAACATGCGAACGGAGGACTGCCGAGGCAGCCGCAAGAAGCAGGAAACGATTGCGTTATGTTTTCAAGGTGCAGATCGCACGCGAGGTGCGCTACCGCCGGAAGTTCGTGATAAAAACTTCGCGGTAGCGATTGCCGGAGCGCCGCTGGGCGGTGTAGGCGAGTTCCACACTCTCGATGTGGAAGCGGTGGAACAGTTCCCGAACCTCTGGCACATCATTCAGCGACAGCACAAACTTACCGCGCAGACTCCGAAGCCGTTGTTCGAGCGCCTCGAAGTCATGGCTCGTGAAGTTGTGGCGGTACAGGGTGCGTCCCCAGTACGGCGGGTCGAGATAGAAGAGCGTCGTTGGCCGGTCGTAGCGCTTGAGAATTTCTTCATATGGGAGCGACTCGATTTGAACCCGCTGCAGGCGGTCGTGGCAGCCACGGATGACGCTTGAAATGCGGGCAGTCGAGAAGTTCGGGCGTTGGACGACATGGATGGCGTAACTTTGCCTCTGAACCAGTCCGCCGTAGGCGCTCTTCTGCAGGTAAAAGTACCGGGCCGCACGCTGAATGTCCGTGAGAGACGCCGGTGGCGTTTTCTGGAGGATCGCAAACCACTGCCTGCTGACCAGCGTGAACCGCAGGTAGCGGATCAGCTCACCGTAGTGCGCCTGGCATACTCGGTAGAAGTTCACCACCTCGCCATCGAGGTCATTCAGCACCTCCACTTTGGACGGCTCTTTATGGAAAAGAACTTGAGCGCCTCCGGCAAATGCTTCGACATAGGTGGTGTGCGCCGGAAGCATTGCAATAATGCGCTTCGCAAGCGCGTGCTTTCCTCCTATGTATGACAGTGGTCCAATCATTTGTCGGGGCATGAAGGTGACCTGCCTGTTTCTATCGACACTTCGACGCAGGTCAAATCGAAGCGTAATCTCATCCTAAGCGGAGGGCGGAAAAATAAAAGGTGGAAGAACTTGCGTGAATGGCAAGAGTAAGAGAGTAAGCGACGCACGCTAATTACGACTTGCAGCATGATGGTTCGGCGCTCGTCCGGTCTGGAGTCGCCACCACATTAACCGCCCGCGGAGTCCGGTCCCTGGAGAGTTCTCACAGCGTCGCGCCATTTTCTCCGCTCATGCGATGGTGATTTTGCAGCAACTGACATTGCCCGACGCGCCTCGATCTTCGTATGGCTACCAATCCAGGAGTTTCATGACTACAAGCGCGTTTATCTATACTTATTTTCGGTTGAAGGGGTTTAGACTGCTTGCCGGAGCGTTTCGGACGCAGAGATTGCACTAGGTGCGCCAATCTTTCGTATACAGGACGTGCTGATTGTCTAGCGCGATCACACTGCGACTACGAAGAAGTTCCGCCGTCGCGGATCCGTACTTCTCAATCTCGTCTAGCGCGACAAAGGTTTGCTTGCCCGTACTCAGATACACCTGGAGAAGCCGCGAAACGGAATCATTTTCGATGTTTTTAAAGAGGAGCGTATCGTGAGCGACGACCGGTAGAGCGGTTGCTTGCAAAACCGTGAGATCGAGAATAACCAGGCTAGTGTAAGCCGTACCGGTGCCCGTGTCGTCATAGACTTCAAAGCTATAACTCTTCTCTTGGAGGCTCAGCCGGGGGCTCTTGCGATCCTCTCCGAACACGGATGTCACGATCCTGCGCATTCCATCATTGACGGTGTCTTCCACAATTTTGAGCACCTTCCTTTTCTCTTCAACGAGCTGCTCGCGTAGTTTGCGCAGCTCTGCCCGGAGGGCGCTCTCCTCGTCAAAGCGCAGATTTGCCTCCAGGGTGCGATCAAGTTCGAGTGCGACCTCATAGACGCGGTCAACGATGAGGGTTGGTTGTTCCACTGAACTCAGAGTTTGCGACATCTTCCCATCGATTTCACCGATCGCACTATCGATCCGAGAGATCTCCAGTTCGAGTTGAACCTCAGACTCTCTGAGTTCGGTTCGCAGCAGCCTCGCAACCCTGCGATGAAATTCTTCTACCTTTGCGAGGCGCTCCTGATTGATCTCCGGAAAGAAGTTAACAAGGTCCTGGAAGCTCTCACTTCGTATCGCCCTGCTGTCATGCAGATTGCCCTGGATCCTTTGGAGACGGTTCGCTAACGTGAGCCACTGCGCTAGAAGGCGATCTTTTTCCAGTTTCAGTTCCAAAACTTCCTTGTTCACAATTTCAGAAATATTGGTTGCATATTTGGCAAGATTCGCCCGGATGTCTGCGAGTTCTCCTTCGAGCGTACTGATGCGTTTCTGGTTTTCCTCATAGGCCCGCTTACTAACTGCGGGCACGATATCGTGCTTCGTTGCTGCCGTGATGGCCTTTACTTTCTCTTCCGTGGATGTCAGCACTGCCGTCACGTCGCGGATCGTGTCGTATCGATCGAAGGTCTTGATGAGATTATCCACACATTGGTGTGCAGGTTGATTCTGAACCACATGGAGCGGTCGCTCTACAGAAAGGTTGTCCCTTCCCCATACCCGTAAATAGAGGCCAACGAGTGCTCGGAAACTCAGATCCGGCAGGATAATTTTGTAAGACTGTTTGAGAAAAGCGGTGTATTCCTCAGTCGAGATCGAGCGTACCGGTTCGTACCCTTCGTCACACACGTACACGAGCGAAGGCTGAAAAGTCCCGCGGCGAAAACGGTATTCTTGGCCTTCAAATCGGAACGCAAAAAAGTAATCATGGTGTCCAAGCTCAGTGACCAGGTCAGTGTTGTGCGTGAGAAGATCGTTGCCGCCATAGCAGAAATCGATGACCATCAGGAGGGTCGATTTCCCAATGGAATTGGTGGCGTTCTCGTCTCCGAGAACGACATTCAGGCCCGGCTGAAAGCGCACGACCTCCGTACGAAACATCTTGCAGCGAATCTCAACCAGCATAGGTAACGATTCTCGTAGTGAGGTTCACGTCAACGCGCCCGAGAAGGAACAGCGTGTCGAGGGCGAGAAGAAACTGATCGACGCTCTCAAACTGGTCAGCGACGTTGTGATACAGAGTGACGAGGTCGATGTCCTCGCCACGATCTCGCAAGAGCACGCCTAGACGTCCGAGCGCCGACTCCTTCAAGGACAAAACCTTGTTCGGTGTTATCAATCAAACACCTCGCAATTTTGGACAAAGAATGATGCCACGATTTCAGGTGCCTCAGGGCTTTCAGAATGTGTGGTCACGCGCAACCATTCGACGACGTTTGCGAAGATCTGTGGTTGTGAGAGTCCGAGGCTCTTTTGTTTTAGGTAGTACGTCCTCACCTGGGAATAGATGAGTTCTGCCGCCATTGGTGTTTGCAGTTCGAGGTCGCGAAAACCGCGCTTTATATGTGGATAGTAGTCAGTAACCGCGTGCTTGATTTTTCGGCGTGTAAGCCCTGGAAGCGAATTATCAAACTTTTCATCGAGACTTTTTGCATCGAGTTGTAGATCGGCCTTGGCCTTGTCGCTGGACTCAATCTCATGGAGGCGTGCGATCACGCGTTCGATGTCAGCTTCAAGTGGATACTCATTGATGAGGCTCCGCTGTGCCTGCTTATCGATCAACTTCTGTTTGATTGCCGCAAGCTCTTGATACTCCGCGCAAGTCCTTGGTTTATCAAAGCGAGTATGGCATTTCACGCAGAGTGAAATCTGGTTATCGGGATGATTCACGTCGGCATGTAGACGCGTGACATCCTTAAGTTCTTCAACTTCTTCATCGGTCGGATTGAGGGGATAGATGTGAGCGAGTTCGTAGTATTTGTAGTTGCGGCCCTTCTTGGTGTAGAAGAGCGGCTTGTCGCAGAGCGGACAGTATCCACCAACTTGAGTGGTAAGGGCGAGTTCCTCCGCTTGGGTGTATACTCGCCGAGCGGTCGTCACAGTGAATGCCTGAAATAGACCATAAACGGAAGCTCAATAAGCATACCCACAACCGCTTGATTCTCGATGAGGCTCGATCTTACCTGCTGCGACTAACTGTTGGCAACCGAAGAGGCCAGTGGTCATGCGACTTCTCAATGAGCTAGCACCCTTATCGATCATCGCTGATCGCACAAGAGGCCAGCATAATCGAGCTTGCTATTGGATGTACCCAAAACGGTCACGTCTTGCTGCTCGATTACTACTGGGAAGTCGGCATGGCGGCGGGAATCCGGAAGCTGGTGCCGGGCGAGGATCTCCCGATGCTGGCGCGTTTATGAGGATTGATACCGATTAAACTTGTTGCTGGCAGATGATAGGGGGCAATATGTTGCTCGATCCAACCAAGAGCGCATCATCCGATTCCGGCGCGTTATCCTCTTCCGAAGAAGCGCACTCAGCAAACAAGATGCGGACGATAGCCTACACCGTACGAACGTTTGCTCCTGAGCAATGGGGTCAGATAGACGTATTTGCCACATTTTTCGCGACCTCGTTTCCCGGAGCAAAATCGATCGAACGCCGCGCAGTATCCGGTGTAGGAAATCACCTTAGAAAAGCGATAGTTTTACGGGCGCTTGCGATGCGCATCAAGCCCACACTTGCGATCGACAAGCAGCAACTGAACGAAAAGGGTTATACACCGGCTGATCGCGCGACCGAATTGGCTGCGGTTGTAGAGAACGTCTTTACAGAACTTTATTCAGCCGTTGATTGCGCCAGAAAGGTTTTGAGTGCCCGTTATCCAGTACGAGGAATGCCGGACTCGACTCGAAAAACATTCGCCCGCGCGCGAACCGGTGCTTTCGATGGTGTACTTCCAGCCGGGTTACTTTCCGCGATCAAAGATGCTGATTGGTACGAGCCTCTGAGAACGTTACGAGATGAACTCACACATTCGGACATAGGCTCCGTGCATCAAGATGATGCGACCGGAAGAGTGTCCTATATGCATACAGGACTGGGTACCGGAGAAAGAGCCTTCATCATCGATGACATCTTTGGTCGTATGGACGCGGATATTGAGGCCGTGAATCAGTTCCTCGGTAGGCTTTTCTTCCACCTGAACGCTCTTCTCACAGATGCGCCAACGATTCAACTTTGCGGGCTCCACCAAGGGAAGGCTCTAATCCGTGAAATTCGTCCGGAGCCCACACTGACCTTCGACAGCGGAAAGTGCTTGGCGCTAGCTTGGATCGAGGTTGACGGCAAGCCGACTTGTCCGCTTCTTTGCGGTGCGTACTGGAGAGCAAAGGCTGAGGTTCGACCATAACTGATTCAAAGCTGAGACAGCAATGTCAACGCGACCTATGCTGGCGCTTTGATCAGATCGGGTTCAGGGATTCCTTCATCGGGACGATTGTCTTCGAAAGGGATGACCGGTGGGAAAGCGACTTTCGTCGAGCATCTTTGGCCCTTCCAATGGCTCAAATTGATCCCTATCTTCGCTCGGGCTTTCTCTCCATGCATCCGCTGGCGAAGATTCGAGGGGAGCAAACCATTCTTCTCTCAACTCTCCCCGCCACGACACAATCTCTTTGTCCGCCGACCAAACGATCATTCGATTGATGGTATCGACATGCTCTATAGAGAGCGGTGTAATGTACGGATAGGTACGCGTATGGCTGAAAACGATCAAGAGCTTTGGACTGAGCGGCAATAGAACCTGCACGTCACGTTGAAGAAGACCTGGGCTTCGCATCATCGGGTGGTAGCGATAGGCCGTGGGGTTATGCATGATGCAGGGCTCGTCTGAAGTAAGAAAGCCCAATTCGTCGTCAGTTGAATAGAAGGAAAGATCCATGGCAAAGAGCATCGGAGCGGAGATTTCGATGGTGTTAATGAGATACTCCGGATGCGAGTTCACTAGAAACCCATCAATCTCTTCCGCAGATATCTGCACGGCCCCCGATGGCAACGGTTCATTTAGAGGAAGAGTCCCAGAGGCTTTGCTCTCCGGCCCATTGCCCTCGTATTTTGACACCATGCTCCGTAAGTCCTTCCAGGTATTTTTCCAGTTATCGGCCCGGCGTCGCGTCCGGCCCATCATAGCCGCGGTGAAGATCGCGAGCTTTGCCTTGTCCCGCATCGTGAGTTTTTCGCGTCGCTGCACGCGACGCAGGACTCCGGAGAAGTCGTTCTCGATTTGATCTAGGGTGTGCTCGACCCGAAGATCACGTTTCCCGTTCTTAAGGAGAACCGTATACCGATCCGACTCCACAAACGTCTTCTTTGGGGACTTTCGGTGTTTCCCGGTTCCGTCCTTTGCAAATTTCCAAAGAGCACGCTGCTGCCCCACAGGGGGGACTGGTTCAAGCCACGCCGAAAGGTAGCAGTTGGGAACGACGTGTTGTCGCTTGTGTTTCATCGGTAATCTGAATGTACTGATGGTGACACACGTCTATGGGAGGAGATGGCCGGGACCTGCGATGAAGCTGGTCGTTTCGCTTGCTGCTCGCTCGCCGGGCTTCGGCTTGCTCTTGCCCTTCAGACTGAGCGCCACTGCAGCGCGGATGAGATGGCGCGCCTGGCATTTCCGTCGAGGCTGGAGTTGAATAGATCTGAAGGGTCCTTCAACGCAGCTCCCTTGGGAAATGTCATCTTGACGACATTCTTGTACGTCTTTCCCGTGCAGACGATGCCGCCGTGGGACCAGATGGGAGTCCCCATCCACTTCTGCTCTTCGACGATCTCAGGGTCTGCCCCGCGTATGATTCCCGCACTTTCGCGAGCGTCTTCCAGCGCCAGTCCCCAAGTTCCTTGACCTTCTCGTTGATTAAAGCAGACGCAGATTCCACCGGGACGGCCTTTTCATGTACAGCTCCAATTATCGCACCTAATTTACTTGCGCTCAGCGTAACTTGCAACCTCCACAAGTGGAAGCCTCTTCTGGTTCGCCGGTCCCTCGTGTCAACGAGCACATGATGCCGATGCAGTCATCGAAGCTGGATTAGTAACGGGAAGTCGGCCAGCGTCTACGAATGTGTCCGGTCCTGCGGCATACGGTCTACTCGGAATGTCACTTGACGAAAACAGGACTTTGCGTGAGTTGACTCTTCGTCGTCAAGAAAAGAGGACTTCCGTAAGGCCGATCACTGATGGTGGGTGTATGGTCGGAAACAAGAAGTTATCAACAAAGGCATTTCGCGACCGGCGGGAAATATCGACCGAGCATGGTGGCCGTTTCCGCTGTCTCATTTGCCAGTCAACGTGGCAAGGGAGAGCTTGTTGACCGCGCTTCGCTTGAGTTTCTCGTCCGGATCAAGGTACTGCCGCGTGGTATCGAGATCGCTGTGTCCCATGAGTTTTTGCACGGTCACAATGTCACACCCGCTTTCAAGGAGACGGGTCGCGTAGGTGTGCCGGAACTTGTGGAGGGTGGCGCCCGCGACCTCGGCAGCGTCAGCAATCACTTTCAGTCGCCGCAAGAGGTGTGTCTGCCGGTTGCCCGCCTTTGTCGGAAAGACCCGCTCTGATCGGCGTGGAAGTTGTCCTAAGAGGCCCGCAAGTTCGGGCGAAATCGGAATCACTCGTTCCTCATAATCCTTCGGCGAGAAGCCCTCCTTGCCCTCCCCGCTCACGCGTATGGTGGCGTTGTCGCGATCGCGAAGATCGATATCCGGCCATGTAAGGTAACAAAGTTCCTCCTCCCGCAGCCCCGTGAGGAGGAAGGTCGCAAAGATCGCTTTTTCGTTCTCCTCGCACGTAGTGAAGATTCCATTCAGTTCGTCCTGGCGGTAGGTCGGTGGGCGGCGCTTGGCTTTGAGGCGCGGATCTTTCAAGGGCTTGAACTTTGCACACGGGTTGGCGATCGCGAGATTCCGCTCACCGATCAGGAAATAAAAAAAGGTCCGAAGCACGCTAATTTCGTAATTGATCGTGCGGGGCGTGATTCGCCGGAGCGGGTGTTGCTCGCTCGACTCGCCGCTGCGAACGGCCTTGTAGTCGTCGGTATCCGCGCGCGTGATCGCTTCGACGAACATCTTTCCGCCCAAGATTCGCTTCACGTGGTCGAGGACCGCCGCGTACCGCCTGACGGTGCGCGGCTTATCCGGCGAGTGCACGCGCACATGCTGCAAAAACATATCAATGGCATCGGATAGGAGCGT
>PLXE01000006.1 GCA_003151335.1 Acidobacteriaceae bacterium | reverse complement strand
GAACCCACCTCGGGCTGGACAAGCAGACGCCGGCTGGCAGGGCACGCTCTCTGGAAAAGGGTACAGTGATTTGCCAGCGGCGCGTGGGCGGGTTGCATCACCGCTATGACCGGGCGGCTTGAATCGGTTGCACGCAAGCTTTCATTGGTCTGGGCCCACGACAGAAGTGCCCGCTCATTCAGCCGGTTACGAAGAAGTCCCGCGCGTCTGGCCATTCACCGCCACAGAAAAGTTAGGTCCTGATATCAGCGAACTCTTGAGTATGCACTGCTCACGGGTGCGCAAACGGCTAAGGCTGGTTCGCAGCCCCACGCCCGCGAAGCCCAGCAGAAACGCCCAGCGATAAAGATGGTTCAGATTATCGAGCGCACCCTGCGACCAGAAATGAAAGCTCGCCAGCGCGGAGAACACGATCAGACCGAGCGCAAACTTTGGGAAGTGTTTCACTAAGCTACGCGCTGTGGAGACAGTCGTGTTGGTCAGCTTCTCGCGGATCATTCCGTGGACGAAGTAAAGCAGAGCGGCGTCGAGAAACAGGGTGCGGCACAGCTTAGCAATGGTGGCGTAGTGACCCGCTGATTCGGAATAGGTAAAGCCAGTGGCCACGGCCTCCGCCGTATTGTTCACGGCGAGGCCGGCCCATAGGCCAAAATGCAGCGGACTGAGATGCAGAAGGTGCCCAAGAAAGGGCATTACGGTCAGGCTCAGCAGTCCAAAGCAGAGAATCACCGAGACCGCGTAGCGACTGGATTCGACGCCTAAACTCGTTGCCGTGGGCCGCGCTGAATTCAGCGCGGAAATGCCCACGGATTTGGCGTTGCTGATGGTGGTGCTAAAGCTTCAATGGGGCCGCGCTGAATTCAGCGCGGAAATGGCGACAGGCGTGGGGTACGGGAAAGAGTTGGTGTTGCTTCAATGGGGCCGCGCTGAATTCAGCGCGGAAATGTGATGTTGGGCGTGGTCCGTGCCCAGCAGAACCCGCTTCAATGGGGCCGCGCTGAATTCAGCGCGGAAATGCAAGAATTTACACCCGAGAAACTGTGCTGGAGAGGCTTCAATGGGGCCGCGCTGAATTCAGCGCGGAAATGCCGCCGGCCTGAGCGGGAGCTCGCCCGCCAACACCAAGCTTCAATGGGGCCGCGCTGAATTCAGCGCGGAAATCTAGGCACGCCAGTGCTTCGCAAGCGCGTGTTGCAGGCTTCAATGGGGCCGCGCTGAATTCAGCGCGGAAATGGCCGCCGCATCATCGAACCCGTGACCTGGAAAAACGCTTCAATGGGGCCGCGCTGAATTCAGCGCGGAAATTTTTCAACTTCAGATCCTTAACCGCGCCAGCGACTAGCTTCAATGGGGCCGCGCTGAATTCAGCGCGGAAATGTCGCAGCCCTCCGTAAGTTGGACGCCATTTCGCCGCTTCAATGGGGCCGCGCTGAATTCAGCGCGGAAATTTCGCCAGTTCCCCATGGGCACCACCTGATAGGCCTGCTTCAATGGGGCCGCGCTGAATTCAGCGCGGAAATGCCGCTCGCGCGGTCCGGGCAGAGTGCAAGCATTAGGCTTCAATGGGGCCGCGCTGAATTCAGCGCGGAAATAGCTTCGAAGGGATAGCGATGCCAGGAGCAGGCGAGCTTCAATGGGGCCGCGCTGAATTCAGCGCGGAAATGAGTTTGCCACCGACAACCAGCTCACCAATTGGGACCGCTTCAATGGGGCCGCGCTGAATTCAGCGCGGAAATAAGAGCGAGATAAGGCTACCGCGTCTATAAGCAACACGCTTCAATGGGGCCGCGCTGAATTCAGCGCGGAAATGCCGCCTGGCTAAACCCTGCATCACCAAGACGTTGCAGAGATACTTGCGAGTGACCATGCTCCCGGCAACAACCAAGAGCATAATGGCTATCAGGCTTTAGGCGCAAGTTCTTTTCTTCTCGTTGGTTATCCATCTTCGAGTGACCCCTGCATGTTTCACATCAAGGCACCGCTCGCGAGGTTCAGCGCGTTACAAAAACCGGGTAGTCATCAATCTCCCCGTTCAAGAATCGCGCCAAGAGACGGGCTTGAATTTCCAACACCCTTCGATAACTCACACGATAGCCAAACATAGGATGCGTGACGAGCGTATCCATGCGCAGCTCGTAAGCTCGGAAGAATCCCTTTCGACCACTTGGCTTTAGCGACACTGCGGGACCCGACTGCACGAAGTCCGCCGGCGTGATCATACGCGTATTGATAGCCGTGAGAACGGCTGAATCCGCGATCAACGCGCGGAACGGCTCCATCAAATCGAGCGCCAACGCTGGTCGGCCAAAGCGCGGCTGATGATAAAAGCCCCAGTACGGATCAAAACCCAGCGCGTAGCAGGTAATAGTTAAGTCCTTTACGAGAATACTGTAAGCCAGGGATAAAAGCGCGTTCACCGGATCGCGGGGCGGGCGACGATTGCGCTCCGTGAAATCAAAGCGGAACTCAGTCCGTTCGCTCCTATGGGCGTCATCATCTTCTGCGCTCTTTAACATCCCCGCAAATTCGCTGAAGTAGATGCGCGCTGCCGAACCTTCAATCCCAAGCAAGCTTTCAAGCTCCGTCGCAGCCTCTGCTTTTTCGGCCAGGGCTTTCAGCAGCCGCAGTGCCTGTTCGGGCGCTTCGATATGATTGCGCTGCAGAAGAGTACGTTGATTGCGGATCTTGCCCGCCACCAGTTTGCGCGAAAGACGAAGAGCAGTTCCGTCGTGCTCCGCCGACATGAACTGCCGATGGCGCAGAAATACATTGCGGGAGTTCAGACCGGTCGTAATTCCATAGAACCAGCCGCCCTGCGAGAAGTAGCAAACGGGCACTTCTGCCGAGCAAAAGGCCTGCACCGCTTGAGTGGAAAGCTGAACATTTCCCAACAAGTTGATCTGCGAGACTTCGCCAAGCCGGACTTCCTGCTTCAGCTCATCACCGTCGCGGACCTGGATTACCTCTCCCGACTTACCTACGCGCGTTCCTTGAGAGTTCAGGTACAGTGGCCGCAGGGCCTCGCGCGGAGCGATCAACTGGCGGACAGGAGCGGCGGCAGTCCTGCGGTTCTCATCGAACATTTCGATCTGCACTGCACAGCCATCCTCAAACTTCAGCGAACGCGCGTGCAGAGCATTCGTCTCATCGGGAAGGCAGATGCCTACGAGCGAGCAGCGCGGGCATTTGGGGCTGTCCACGAGAGGATCAGGAATTTGGCTGCTACTCGCCGCATCTTTCGCCTGGGTGATGAACTGCTCTGTCTCGGCGATCAGCGCATCATCAATGATTATGCGTACGCGCTGCTTCGTGGCGGCATAGTAGAGAATGCCCTCGTCACAGCGGTATCCGTTATCGCGCAGCACCAATGCCTGGGCTGCTATCTGAACTCGGTCAGAGGGCCATGGTACGGGCGCACCGTCGGCCTCGCGTGGTCTGCCCTTTTTGTAATCCACCGGACGTACTGAGTTGCTTTCGCTGTTGTCGGGATCGCTTTCGACTAAATCGAGTTTGGCAATCAGCCCAAGGCGGTCGCTGGACAATGTAACAGAGCGGGAGTGAATCACCTCTGGTCCGACTCCATCCGCTGCTGGCATCGCGCCTGGTTCAGTATCTACACGGCTGTGCTTTGCCTGGCCTTCAAGCGTGTCAGCGCTTGACTCGAACACTCCCTCTACCCATTCGTAATAGTAAAGACGCGGACAGTAAACAAACTCATTGAGCATGCGCGCCGGAAGCAGGTCGGGCAGCTTCTTCTGGAGATGATGAACATCATCGGGTTCCACACGGACCGGTTGGACGGCAGTGGCTTCAGGTGTCAAGGTGATTCTCCTATCCGGCGATATTGAGTCAGACTACAATGCAGGGCGCATCTATGTTGGTATACGGCTTACCCAAGGCTGTGATGACCCGATCGCCTCTTCCTTCCGATGGGCCTAGGTTAACAAACAATACCTGGTCTTCCGTATGCTTGATGACGCCGCGCAGGGACTCGCGACAGCGCACCAAGTCCGACGCGGTGAACTGACATTCGAAGACGGAATACTGGAGGTGGTCTCCGAATCCCCGCATCAGTTTGAATACTTTCCTTAATCGCTTCTCGTCCGAAATGTCGTAGCAAACCAGGTAGGAATTGCGCATATCAGTGTCCCTTCTCTCGCGGCGCGGCAAATAAACCAATGCCGTAGTGTTTCCCGATGCCGGCCAGGACAGGCCCGGGAACGGGCTCGCGAAAACGCACGCCAACGTGATAGCGGGGCCACTTTGCGAGATGTTCGGGGACCCGCATTGCGAGCGCGCCTTCCGTGCCTGCCCAAAGTGGAGCTGGCTGGAAGAAAAGTTCCATGATCGATTGCGGCGAGTATCCGGACTTTTCCAATGCCTGATACAAGAGCTGCTCTGTTTTTTTCAACGAAAATTTGCCATGCTCGGAATTGTATCCGTGGAGCACAACCGGGGTGACCGTATGCCATAGCGAACTCGGAGCATGGGCGGGGCGGATGTAGTATGGCCAAATATTGTCGTCTTGCGCTTCGAATAGCTGGCACGCAGGTTCCGTTTTGCGAGCTCCGCCGCCGTTTTCCACCAAGCGATGCAGAACTGAGGTGGCAAGCTTCCATTGCAGCAGGGCCGCGATCTCGCCGTCGCTGTCAGGCGGTTCGAGCACCAGCACTCGCCGTATCGCCCCGTCCGGGTAGATCGTGCCCACATTCGGAACAGGGACGAAGGACATGTGTTTGGAGTGTCCATTGCCGTGCCCCAACACATAGCTGTCGATGAAATCGTCTGAACACCACTGCCGGAGCGATTCGGCTGCGGCATGCCGCATCCACGCTGCGACCTTCATTCCTAAAGCCCACGGCACGGCGTACGGAGTGCTAGCGTTGTCGAGTCTGCGGAGCACAAACTTCGCGACCGGAAGCTCGGCTCTGCCAACGCACTGATAGCGTTCTTGCCCATATTTTGTGGCACGGGTTGCCGGATCGACGCCATCGCCGCTGCCTCGTTTACAGAAGCGCCGATACGCTTCCGTCAAATCCTGAAGGTATCCAGGTACGGGTACATCGCACAATTGACCTCGCTGTCCGGGCACGTAATGCGAGTAGCCTGGTTTTCCGGCGAGCGATCGTTTCTCCTGCTCGTCCAACAGAAGCGAATCCGCATACGCCATATCAATTCCCCATCCAACGGTGTGAAGAAAAGACGTGAGCTGGCGCAGCGCCGCAATTGGCAGATCCCTATTCGCCGTCTTCCAAAGGTAGTAAACATGCGGAGCACAGGAATGCGGGACCATTTCCCGGGGGGAGATTGTCTTCAATGTTCGCAGGCGCGCCGCATCAAAGGGCCGGCCCGCGTTCCATTCCCTCGCAGCCTTGTCCGAATCGTTGTTGGGCACGGAGATTCGATAAGACGGGAGATTCCGGAAGTCACACGCCACCACCTCCGGAGAGGGAAGCCGCTCCAACTCACGCAAGACCGGCTCGACGACTGCCCATTGCTGTCGGTACAAGCCGGTCTGTGCGCCCGCCAGGAGCGCCTGAAAAAGTCGAGCCGGCGAGGGTGGCCATTCGCGGCCGTGGTAGCGATCGGCGAGGAAGGTTGCGGTAATGCAGATATAACCGTCCATCACTGTGCCTTCGCAACTTTCGTCTTCTTCTTGGACTTTTCGTCCGCCGTGCTCTTCACAAGCTTGGGGTCAAACACTGCTTGGATTGCCGGGCCGACCCCAAACTCCTTGGCGGCAGCTTTGGCAAACGCCAGCGCATGCTCTTCTGTCAACGCCAGCGGTTCGCGCTTGCCGGTGCGCCAAATGACCTGTTTCGTGGCAGGCTTTACCTCGGACCCGACCAGCAGGCATCCTTGCCGCAAATAGAGGTGTGCCGGGGCCACGAAGGCCACCAGCGCAACGCCAAGAATGTAACGCTGCAGCTTGCGTGTGGATTCCGCGTCACCCGCTCCGAGCGCGCGAAGCGCGACCAGGTTCAGCAGCGCCTCCCGCTTGATTCCTTCTTTCGCAACGACTCCGCCAGGGGTGAGTCCTGCCGGACTATCCGACAATCCATACGCAGAGAGAACTTTCTGCCCGAGTTCATCTAGCCCCATCCCCTCGACTTCTTCCCTCTCGAGGACGGAAAAATACTGTGCCGAGCGGGTGAGGCGCTCGACTCCGTATGCCCGAATCGTGGATTCGAAAAGCCGAGGGATTTTGGCACCGGTGTCCCGCGAGTCCCAAGCGCCAAAAACGAGCGAGGTCGGAGCGATTTTGGCCAGTGCCTGGGCGTTCCCACTATCGCGATACTGAAGAAATGCGGCGTGCAATGTCTCCTTTTTGTCAGAGAAGCGAACCACGGCATCTGCCGCGCGATGGCCGGCCTCAAGCAAGTCCAGCGTGCGCTGCTCGTTGATCTTGACCGTGAACCGCGGCGTGAGTTCCGCAAGGTCCGGGCGCTTGAACATAGGCTCCAGCCGATTCGCCTGCGACCCAAGACTATCGACTAGACAGGTCCGGTTTTCGTCAATCACGTAGTTCGGTTTTTCGTTCTCGCTCTCCTGCGGCGGAGCAAAGGTGGGAGGAAAGATCACGCTCTGCTCGCCACTGGCAGGGTCGAGCGGTTCGGTGATAGTCAGTGCGACGGGACCGTCGCTTGCAAGCCAGGCGTCAAACTGTGATGTCATAAAGATCTCCTAAGATGATGAAGTGAACGGTTCGGCAAAGCTGAAGTATTTGTAACTGCCGCGTACCCCGAGGCTGAACCGATAGGCAGCCGATTCGCATCCCGGCCAAGACCTCGCACACACGCTGCGCGCCACAACTCGCGGCAGGGGCGATAGCCATAAATGGTAAGTGAATCCCTCCGCGCGGCTCCCAGCCGGACGGAAGCCTTGAAGGCCAAAAGCACCGAGCATCTCCACTACCGGATACGTTCGCGATTCCTGTCCCTGCTCGTTCGGTGAGTAGCCGAGATTGAGCGCCACCCAGGCGGAGCGTGGATCGATTCCGAAGCGAGTCGTCGTCAGCACGCCTTCGTCAAACGAGAGGTTCTCTCCGGCAAGCAGCGCTGGAAGGACGCAGATAAGCTTCTGCGTCGTTACTTGGCCCGCCCAGCATTTAAGCTGACTCGCCTTTTGACGAAACCACCCAAGCCACCAGTCCAGGACGATCTCGCGGCCGAAAATCGCAACCTGCGCTGGCGCGATCGAGTCCGTTTCCGGTGTCTTGTCTTCGGCTTCCGGACGTTGGAGCGGCTTATACCTTGCCTCTCTGACGGCGTTGGCGATCGCCCCCAGTTCAAGCGCGGCGTCGCTCGCTAGAACAAACGTTGCTTCTCTCGGGCGCTTCCAATTCACCACGAACTTCGATAACGTTTGCGCGCCGCTCAGTTCGAATAGCTCGATCAGCCCGCAGCAAGCATAGAACTGTCCGGGATTGCAGGGATCAAATGGGATGCGCAGTTCAGGCATTGTCGGGCTGCTCCTCGGCGGAAGTGGCGGAAACCATTCCGTCCGCGGCTCTCAAGATCGATTCCAGGTACGCGAGGCCCCATGGTCCATATCGCTCCTGCAGCCGTGCGAAACGCTGCGCTGATTCGAGAGCAATGCGCGCGCTGTCCGCAAGATGGTTGCGATCATAGGCTCTTTTCTCGAAGCAAGGGCGAGCATGACCGTGGTGGGCGGCCAAAAAGTGCAGGACAAGATCGCGAAGTTCTGGCGAAAAGGTTTGTTCGCGAAGCGATTCTTCGGCATACCGCAATGACGCCAGTTCGTGACGAAATCCCCCAAGCACTCGTCCCTGCATGATCTTGATGGGCTTTGCTACAGGCACGCCCTTTTCGAGCGTGCCGTCCATTCGCAGGTTCCCCGCAGCCTTTTGCCAGATCTTCTCCTGTTTGCCCAGATCGTGAAGCTGTCCCGCTCGTTGCAGAGCTAACGCAAGCTCCTCGGGAAGGCCAGCATACCCGGCAAGCTTCTTTACCAGGTCAGCCACGTCAGCGCAGTGCTTATCAATGAAGACCACCGGCACTGATGCGGTCTTTTGCCGAGCCTTGCCGAAGTAGAGCAGGGCGGTTTCGCTCTCTCCGGCATCGTTTTCAGGGGCTATTTTCAACAGGAATCGCCAGCCGTGGGTCGCCGCGAAGCTGTGAAGCGTTTCCAATTCCAGATCATCCCGCAGTTCCATCTCTTTTTCGAGTACGCCGAGTCGCCTGATCGTCCATCGGCCATCTTCGTTCTTGGTGGCGCGATGGCTGGCCCTGTCCGGGTTTGCGATCACCTTGCCTGCGCCTCTCTCCCATGTGCATCCACTTACGTCATAGTCGTCCGGCTTTTTGTCTCCATTGTCCCTGTCTGTTTCTTCATTTGCGCTCCAGAGTGGGACGAACATGCCGTCGCTGATGCTGCCGCAGCCAGGAGGAAGTATGAGTTGGCAAAATGCGATTTCTGCAATGGCGCGTTTTCGTTCCGAATCGTTCTTAATTTCCGCGAACCTGCTCAGGGGCCGTACATCGACGCTGCCGTCCGTTTTGCGGCGCAGGAATGCTGTATCGCCGCTTTGGGAACGAGCAAGTTCCTCCAGTTTTGCGAGCAACTTCGTTGTGGGCTCTCGCAATTGCTCGTGCGCCATCAGCCGGTACTTCTGTAACGCCTCTTCGCGTTCCTCGTCGCCTATGCCATCACGGACCAGATCGCGAACGTCTTCGCGCCATGCGACGTAGGTCTCGGGAACATCGTCCTGCTTCCCGTGCAACCATGGTTCCACTTCCGGCCGAGCGGGATGACGGGCGAGAGAGGTCTGACTCCAGACGTCGATCAGCCAATCGTGCAACTCCGCCTGAAGAGGCACTTCGGAGCAGGCGTCGGCTGGCAACTCGCGTCCAAAGAGCGCCGCCGGAGAGACGTTATATGACTCCTTGCCGCTTGGAGCCTTGTCGCTCGGGTCGAGGTTTCGCAAGAAACCCATCGCGGCTGCTTTGCGTTCGTCTTTCTTGTCAGCATCGCTGACGAGAACATAAGCGGTGCCGGTCGTTTCCCCGAAACGGTTGAGGCGGCCAAAGCGCTGTAGCAGGTGGTCCAGGGTATCCAGTCCGGTGATGAGACGGTCGGCGCTGATGTTGATTCCCACTTCACCGGCGCTCGTCGCAATCAACCAATAGGATTCGGTGGGCCGTTCGTGACTGGCAAATGCCTTGAAGACCGGACTTTCCACGATCCGGTCACGTTCGATGCCACGCATCGTGCCCGTCAGCGTAAGAATTCGCGCCGCCGCTTGATCGCCTGCTTTCTTTTTCAGCTTGTCCGCAATCTCAGTTACCTTGTCGGGCTGCTGTACAAAGATGAGAGTGCGCGCCGGACCCTGTTCCATTGCCAGTTCAAGCAAGGTTGAAAACTGCATTCCGGCATCGCGTATCTGCACTTTCTTTTTCGCTTCAAAGACTCTCTGGAAGCGTCCGTCTTTGCGGTCATCTTCGAGCGAATTCGGCCAGCACTCTGAAGAGGAGTGGGTCGCGGAGAGGCTGAGCGTGCGAAAGGGCTTGAGAGAACCGCGCTGCTTTTGCTGGACTTTCGACAGAAGAGCCGCGAACGCCTGAGTCAGGTGGGCCTCGTCATTGACAATCAGCGTGTCATGCCCAATCAGCCCCGCGTGCTGAGCCCGCCAGTAGCGGCCATCGCCGTACCCGGAAAACAGCAAGCGACTGCCGATCATGTCCACAGTGCCGACGATGATCGCCGGGCGGGAAGGATCTTCGCTCCATTCGCGATTGTCTTCCCGTTCGCCGCGCAAGGTGCTGATGGCAATCAACTCCCGATTGTCGCAACCCAGCGATAAGCTGCGAAGCGCGTGGCGCACGGGTTCAAGCTGCGCAATTCCCGCGTCTGGGGCAAGATGCTTGCGAATCTGCTCGGCTTCTTCGGTCGCCTGATCAACGACCACACGCCGGTTTACGACCCAGACCAGGCGCCGTGGAATAGTCATCGCTTGCGACTGCTCGACCGCCTGCCGCGCCAGTGCAAGCAGCCAGATCCCCATGATCGAAGTCTTGCCCGACCCGGTCGGAAGATTGACGTTGGGGGAGATCTGTCCTGTCGAGAAAAGATCGAACAGTTTCTGCTGCCACGGATACGGCTGGTTTCCGGTCAGTCCCGCGAAATGAGTGGCGAAATCCGATTTGGCGACCGCAACTGATACGGGCGTAACCAAGAGAATGCTCCTTCAACCATCCAGAAAGCATCACAACAGTTTTGCGGGTGCCAGTGCCTTCAACTCTTGCAACCGATTCGGCTGCAACAAGTCGAATGCCTTCTGTGGAACCTTCAGGTACTGCCATTTTGTTCCGCTCAGTTGCGTAGCGTTCTCACACCACTGAGTGGCCGCAGCATCTTTGTGAGCTACATCTTCTGTTTCCGCCCCCTTGCTCTCCAGGAGCCAGCGCGTTCCATGCTCATCGACTGGCGTTGGCCCGATCATACGGCGGTTTAGGCCAACTTCAAAAAGGAAATGCGGGTTAAGAACTCCTTCGCAGAAGAGTTTTACGCGTTGCAGGTTGAAGAGGCAGGCCGACATGACCGATAACTGAGAGCCGTCCCGGATCTTCGTGCGTAGAAAATCAGCAACGTTGCTACGGGAGTAATTGTCGCGAAGACCGGAGTCATTTGGAGATGCGGGCATTTCTTGCACAAGTGTACGAAACTCGGTTCTGAAAAACGAGCCATTTCCTCCGTGACCGCGTCTCGAACTTGCTGCAGAGCATGAAAGTTCGGATTGCCTTACAGGGATGAGGCGGCGCGCGGGCTCAACGATCGCTTCAGTCCCGCCCGCATCCGAACCGACTGTTCGGGCCCGGTTGACGAGATTGGTCGGGAGAGAGGATTTGAACCCCCGACTCCTGGGACCTCTGGTTGACCTGCTGATTCACTGCAAAATAATTCAACCTTGCTGCAACGCAATTCAAACATTACTGCAATGGAATTCCAACAATTACAACCACCTGTGGGGAAGGGGGATATTCTGCAGTGCGCGGTGTAGCGCGGTTTAGCGCGGTTTAGCGCGGTGTAGCGCGGTTTTAGGCGGCATTTAAGCGGGTCTTATCGCGCCCAAATTCGCCGAAATTCGGACCTACTTGTGCGGAATTGATTTTCAGTGCGGCAGGGTTGGGCGTTTGTAACTGACTGATTCTTCATGAACCGGTCAAGGCTTTTCGTACATTCTCGCGAACCTACGGCTCGGACGCAGGGCAGAATCCAGTAACCTATTCAACCCAAATAACTTACGTGATGAATCGGTGCATGAGCGTGGAGCGATCCCGCGAACATCACACGAACCTGCAAACGGGCTATTTCTAGGTCTTTGAGGATCTCTTGCCGGGCGATCTGCGCGCGGACGGCCTGCCGCTCGGAAGTGTGGTGCTGCTGAGGATCTCAATATCGATTCCAGCCCGCTGCCAGAAGTACAGCCTGGTATTCACCGCCGGCGCCATGTTCCCCATTTTGGCGTAACAGTCCCCAGCCGGCTCGTTGTCGCCGTTCTCCCACCGTGAAACGGCCATAGCCGAGACCCCAAGCGCCTTCCCGAAGGCTGTCCCAGTAATCCGCAGTTCGTTTTTCCTAAACCGCTCGATGCGAACCGCCCATTCCGGGCGCGGCGGACGTTTTTTTCGAGCAGGCGTCATTTTCCCTTTGACATCGTTTAACGTTTTAGTTATAACTTTATCGTTAAACAGAGATTCAACTTGGCAAGTCAGTTTAACCCCGTCGTTAAGGAAATGCGAGACCGTTAGTCTTTTATAGAAGGTTGCGTTCTCCTCCGAGGGAGAGGCTTAGTTCCCGCACAGGCTGCCGCGTCATCGAGCCGCTCATCAACTTTGAGGCCGAGCAGGCACTCAGTGCCAGAGATTTGTGGTTGGCAACAGGCCTGAAGATGACGGAACAACATTGGATCACCATCCGAGTAGTGACTGATCTGACGGGCTGGCATCCTCAATATGTGCGTCGCTTGGCGAGAGAGGGTCAGTTGCGGCACCGGCCCTCGAAAACCGTGCGGCGTGACGGACGAGCCCAGCGCGAATACGCCTTATCGTCCTTGCCGGTTGAAGCGCAGCTAAAATTCCTCAAGCAACCGCTGCTGTCAGGACCAGCCTGCACGGCTCTGGCGCTGCGCCCGGATTTAAACCAATCCAAATTGTTTGCTGCTTTGCCAGAGGTCACTGAGCCCGAGCGCCTCAACTTTTCCGCAATGCAGAACGCACAGGCCTTGATGCGCCTGGAGGCCATTGCACCGCTCGTGGAATTCTCGAGGCGCAGCCGGCGATCCCGACCAACGTTTCGTACCATCGCGGGAGTTGCCGTGCGAAGCATGAGCTCGTTGGTCGACTACCTCGCCGATCAGCACCACGTCAGCCCTCGAACTCTCTGGAACTGGTATGCACAGTACCGCAAGCTGGGCTATGCGGGTCTGGTCGACCGAGTTCGCTCGGATAAGGGAAAATCGCGGTTTCTCAAGGCCCATCCCACGGTCCGCGCATTTCTCGAGAACAAGTACCTGGGTGAGCGGCTGTCGATTCGGCTGGTGTATCAGGCCTTGCTGCGCGATCTGCGGAATCTGGAGCCAGGGTGCACCAGACCACCGAGCTACAGCGCCGTCCGGTCTTATTTGCAACAGCTGCCCAAGCCCTTGCTGATCCTGAGCCGGGAAGGCGAGCGCCAGTTCCAGGAACGTTGTGAGCCCTACCTGCTGACCGACTTCGAATCGCTGGTGCCTAACCAGATCTGGGTCTCTGACCATGGCCAGCATGACGTCTGGGTGCGCAACGACCTGTTTTCCGGAGTATCGACTAATGCGGCGGTTCGGCCCTGGCTGACTGCCATGATCGACATGCGCTCCCGCAAGATCGTCGGAACGGCCTGGTCGGCCACCCCCAGCTCACACACCATCAGCTCGGCCCTAAGAGTCGGAATCGAGAGCTTTGGGATTCCCCAGATCCTCTATGTGGATAACGGCAAAGACTACGAGAAAGTCGGCCGTATCGACTTCTCTCCGGAATGTAGTGGTGTACTGGTCAGGCTGGGAATCGAGCCCCAGTACTGCCTGCCCCGTCATCCCCAGTCGAAGCTGATCGAGAGCTGGTTTGGGACGGTACGAAAGCGCTTTGATTGCCTCTGGCCGTCCTACTGCGGACCGGGTCCCAAGGATCGGCCGGAGCAGTGCACTGCTGCCTTGAAGGAGCACCAGGCCTTTCTCAAAGGCAAACGGAAGAACTCCCCTCTGCCCCTGGCCAGCGAATTTGTGGCCACGGCGCGGCAATGGATCGCCGAATACAACTCGCAGCATCCCCATGGCGGACGAGGCATGCGAGGCCGGACTCCGGACGAGGTCTATAACGAACTGCTCCTGCCCGGCCAGAAAAGACTGATTGAGGGTCCAGATGTTCTCTATGCCTTGTTCTGGGACCGTCAGCGGCGCAAGGTGTCAGAGGGCGGATGTGTGCAATTGTATGGCGAACGCTACGAACCAGCCGATGGCGAGAGTCTGGCCAAGCTGTTTCTGGAGATCGAGCGGGATGCCCTGGTGGCCTGTGACCCAGCCAATCTGGGCGAAGCCATCGCTCTGGACTTGGACGGCCGGTTCCTGGGACGACTGCGGGCCCAGAAGCTGATCACCCGCGGGCCGGTCAGCCACGAAGACATTCGAGCTTCGATGCGGATCAGGCGTACGGCTCGTAAGGCGATCGCAGATTACGTTACTGGCTTGTCGGGGATACGGGCTCGTGCCGGGGACCGTAGTGAGATTGCTCATCTCCAGGATCGAGCCGAAATGCCCAGGGAGAAGCAATCGTCGCCAACAACCTTGATACGGCCGCAAGATCTGCAAACCGCAGCCCGTCCCGACTTCATCGACGACATTGTCCGGGAACTGACAGAAGGAGAGTAGGTAATGGCTCTTTCCTACGCGGTACGCCGGCAGCTGCTGGCGGCAAGCTTGCCGGAAGCCACCGAAGTTCGCCTGGAGTTGCAGGATTACCTGGCCCGGACCGGCATGGCCCCCTCTGACTTCGCCCGCCGCATCAACTACGCCCGGGAGACGGTCTACTCCTTTCTGAATGGCAATTACAGCTGGATCTCCTCCAACGACGGCCCCATCCGGGCAGCGATTCGCGGCTTCATTGCGGCTCATCCCATTGCGACGCCAGTAGTGAGCTCAGGCAAGCTCTATGAAACCGAGAATGCCCGTCTTCTGCGCCAGTACTTCTACGAGGCGCNNGAGTTGAACCGCTCGGAGATCGCCAAGAACGGAGAAGGCCGGAGAGCTTACTACGTCTATGTTCGTCAGGGAATCCGCTCGCTGGACCTGATGAAGCGAGTGGCCCAGAGCTGCGGGGCAATCGGGCTGGGTACCGTCGACCGGATTCTGCGCAATCTGCGATTAGATCTCGGCCAGCGCAAGGTGCTATTGGTCTTTGACGAAGCCCAGCATCTGTCGATT
>PLXE01000115.1 GCA_003151335.1 Acidobacteriaceae bacterium | reverse complement strand
CTGGGCGGCAGTAAGTACGCTTGCTCGGGGTTGTACACCAGAAATCGTGACATACCCCCTTTGTGCATCATTTATCCTTCTGGCGCAAGTGAGTTCTCACGCACTCACTGAAGCCGTGCCCCTTCAAAGACTGAGATCCTCATGAGTAATGCATTCCGGGAAAGACGATACAATTTGCATGATTCTTAACCCGCGTTAGGCTAGTCTTTGTAGCGCGGTAGCCCACTCGTCTGGCGTGACTTTGTGGCCTTCGCTTCCACCCCGCCAGGCCCACCGTGGCGGGGCGCCTGTCGGGGGCCCCGGCTACCGGCAGCGCAGGATCAAATGGTCTCACGCCCGCAGGCGGCTGCATGCACTCTCGTCCTGCGGCCCAGCGAAAGGAAAATGTTAATGCGTTCTCGATTACTCACGCTCCTGTTCATCGCAGTTCTCACCATGAGCTTCGCGGCCTGTAGCAAGAAAAATCAAACGCAGAACACGGCAGCGCCGGCGGGCAACGCTTCCACGGCGGACCAGTCTCAATCTGCGGCCACCAGCCAGCCGCCGGGCAGCCAGCCAGTGACTAGCCAGATGACGCCCGCGCAGCAGAACCCGCAGGGGCAACCAACGGCGCCCGCGCAGGAGAGCGCACAAGCCACGCAGCCGCCGCCCCCGCCTCCGCCACTGGTGGTTCCGGCTGGGACCCACATCGTGATTCGCATGGGAAATAGCATCACATCGAAAACCGCGAACCCAGGCGACACCTTCACAGGTTCTCTGGCGCGCCCGGTTGCGATCGGCGGAGTGGTAGCGATCCCAGCCGGTGCGGGCGTGAGCGGAAGGGTTGTCAATGTCAAATCGCCGGGCAAATTCAAAGGTGAGGGTATCTTGTCGATCGCCTTGACCGCCGTCAACGTCGGCGGAGCGCCGGTGGCGATCAAGACATTCACCTATACCAGGGTCGTAAAGGGTAAAGGCAAGCGCACGGCTGTGATGGCGGGAGGCGGAACCGGCGCCGGTCTCTTGATCGGCGGCCTGGCGGGCGGCGGCAAGGGCGCGCTGATCGGCGGCCTGGTCGGTGCTGGCGCCGGCACCGCGGGCGCGGGGTTAACCGGCAACAAGGAAGTCGAGATTCCGGCGGAGTCGGCAGTGACGTTCAAGCTGGCGCATGCAATCACGGTGGACCAGCCAGCCAGTCCGAATCAGTAACTTTTCAGCACCCGAAATCCAGGGAGGCCTTCGGGTCTCCCTTTTTGCTGAGTTCCAACTATTTGCCGGCCTTGTCCAGCTTGGCACGCCGCTCCGACGCCCAGCCTTCTTTGGTGACCTGTCGGCCGCGCCCCAGCGCCAGTGCATCGGCGGGAACGTCTTCCGTAATGCACGATCCCGCGCCGACATAGGCGCCCTTTCCGATTCGAATGGGAGCCACCAGCGTGGCATCGCTTCCAATGAACGCGCCGTCTTCAATCGTCGTGCCGTGCTTATTCACGCCATCATAATTGCAGGTGATGGTGCCCGCCCCGACGTTCACGCCTTCGCCAATTTCGGCGTCGCCAAGATAGGTGAGATGGTTGGCCTTGGAACCTTTGCCCAGCCGCGCCTTCTTGGTCTCCACAAAGTTGCCGACGTGCGCGCCTTCGCCAATGTCGCTGCCGGGCCGCAGATGCGAATAGGGTCCGAGTTGCGCGCCGTTGCGGACCACGGAATCTTCCAGGATGCAGCCCGGCCGAATGAGAACGCCATCGCCGATTTCGCAGTTGGTGATGACGGAGTACGAGCGAATGCGGCAATCGGCGCCGATTTTCGTTTTGCCAATGAGCTGGACAAACGGCTCGATCACAGTGTCGGGGCCAACCTCAACGTCGGCATCAATGTCGCACGTCTGGGGACGGAAGATGGTGGTGCCGGCCAGCATCAGCTCGCGGGCCTTCTGATCGCGAAGTCTAGCGTCCAGCTCTGCCAATTCGATCCGCGTGTTGACCCCGAACACTTCACTGGAGTCGGAGGCGCGCAGCGCCAGCACCTTTTCGCCGGCCTTGCCCAGCAGCGCTACCATGTCGGTCAGGTAGTACTCGTGATGAGCGTTGTCGGTCTTGAGCTTGCCGATGTGGGCATAGAGCGGCTTGGTCGCGAACGCGTACATGCCAGCGTTGACCTCGCGTTGCTCGCCTTCCGTACCACGCAGCGATTTCTGTTCGACGATGCGCTCGACTTCGTTGCTCACCTTGCCTTTGACCTGTTTGCGGAAAATTCGGCCGTATCCCGTAGGATCGGACGGCTCGGCGGTGAGTATGGTCATGGCGGCACGGTGCGCACGGTGAAAATCGCGGACCCGCTTGATTGTTTTCGCCCCGATCAGCGGCACGTCGCCCGAGAGCACCAACACTGTTTTGAAATTCTTTAGCGCATTGCGCGCCTCCATCAGGGCGTGCCCGGTGCCGCGCTGTTCGCGTTGCAGGACGAAGTTGATCCCGGTTGAGGCCAATGCCTCGCGCACCCGCTCGGCTTCGTATCCGACAATCGCGAAGATGTTCTGGGGAGGAACTACCTCGCGGGCGGCCGCCACCACGTGCGCCAGCAGGGGCTTTCCGGCGATCTCGTGCAGGACCTTGGGGCGGCGCGACTTCAGCCGTGTGCCTTTGCCCGCGGCGAGAATCGCAATGGCGAACCGGCCGGGTTTGTTCTTACCAGACTTGGCGGATTTGGAAGTCGGCTTTGCCATTTGCTTACCGCTCCCGCTGAAGCGTCGTCACCGGCGATTCGCGCAATTCCATCATAAGCTGCAGCAGGTCATGTGCGACGCGGTGGGTGTCGTGGCGGGCGACCAGGCCTTCGCGGGAATCCACTTTTTCAACCAGATACTCGCCCACGATCGGCTTCACCCCCAGTGCCTCGATGGCGTCCACATCGGTCTCGATTTGCGACTGCTGCTTCTCGGCGTACTTCAGCGCCAGCGCGGGAGACGTGGGCGTGCGATTGACCAGCGCGTAATCGAAGAATTGATGACGCGCGTGTTTGTAGAGCGCGCGAATGTGATCGGAAGCGGTAAGCCCCAGGCTCTCGTTGGCCTGCGTCATCAAGTTGCAGACAAACACTTTGACCGCGGGGCTGGTGGCAATCGCCTGGGAAACGTTGCGCACCAGCAGGTTAGGCGCCAGGCTGGTGAACAGGGATCCCGGACCGATGGTGATCAGGTCGGCGCTCTCGATGGCCGCCAGCGCCACCGGCAGGGGCTTCGCGTTCGCGGGCGTCATACGCAACTCGACGATTCGCCGCTGACTGGCGGTGATGTTGGTTTCTCCGCGGACGACGGAGCCGTCGTCCATGATGGCGTAGAGTTGCGCGTTGCTGGTGGTCGCCGGATAGATGTGTCCGCGGGTGGCCAGAATCTCTGACGAATGTTTCACCGCCTGGCTGAAGTCGCCGGCGATGGCCGTCATGGCCGAAAGAAAGAGATTGCCGAAGTTGTGTCCCCCCAGGCCCTCGCCGGCCGGGAAGCGGTACTGGAAAAGGCGAGACAGCAGGGCCTCGTCTTCGGAGAGCGCCACAATGCAATTGCGCACATCGCCGGGAGCCGGCACGTTCAGCTCTTTGCGCAGACGTCCGCTGGAACCGCCGTCGTCACTCACCGTCACGATGGCGGAGAGATCGTCGATGCGCGGCAGCATGTCTGGAAGTGGAGCTTCTCCCGCAGCGGCGACATATTGCTTCAAACCGTGCAGCAGCGTGGACAGTCCCGTGCCTCCGCCCATGGCGACAACTTTTACGGCCCGCGGCGCAGCGGAGTTGGAGGAGTTTTGCATGTGCTATCGGTAAGAATATACCCAGCTAATAACGCCACTGGTCTGGCGGAGACGGAGTGCCTGCGCTGGTATCGGGATAAAGCAGTTCGGTGAACCTGGGATCGTCGGCCAGGTTCTTGAAGTCGCCATCGTTGCGCGCCTGGTAGCGATTGGCCGGGTTGAGGCGAATCGCCTGCTGCAAGCTGGAGATGGCCTCGGGGAAGTGGCCGGTCAGACAGTTCAAGGTCGCCATTCCATACCACACGAAGTCCAGCTTGGGGCAATTCCTGGTCAGCGCTTCAAAATTCTCGCGGGCGCCGACGTAATCGCCCATGTTCATCAGCGACACGGCGTAATCAAACTGTTCTTCGGGAGTCTTGAAGGTGTTGACCACGTGGCTCATTCGCTGGTTGCAGCTATTCAGGTGGACCGCGGCGCGATCGGCGAGTTCGGGGCTGGGACCGCCTACTACTTTCTCAAAACACGCCTTGGCGCGATCGTACTTGTGGGCTTGCAGGGCCTTCAGGCCGGCCTCGTAGTTCTGCACCGCCTGGGTAAAACGAGGATCGTCGGTCAACTTCATCGGTTTACTTCCACGGGATCGCACCTCCGAGCCTGCCGCGGACGAAACTAAGTCGCTATTGCCCTTAGGCTTCGCGCTCGTTTGCTTATCCTTTTCGGCGGCCTTTTTCGTCATCCGATGGCGTCCTTGGGTTGGGCGCGACAGGGAATTGCTCAGAGAGGTGCAAAACCCCGGGTCCCACGCAGGCTGATTGTGCTGAGTTATACCCGCAACTTGGGATGGCCGTCAACTCACGAAAATTGGGTGCGAGAAATCCTTCATGAACTTAGTCGCTTTTGGCCGCCGATTCCAGATCGATGGACTTCCATTCGCCTTTGATAATCCCGGCGCGAATCTCGGCCGGCGTCTTCTTCAACTTCATCTGCTGATAAGCGTAGAAAACTTCCTTCATGCAGATTCCGCAATGCGCTCCGTGGGTGGTCTCGAAGCAGCTATGCAGGCTGCCGTGCCCGATGCGGTCGCAATAGCAGTAACACGGCACCTGGTACAACACACTTGGAATCTTGGCCGCCAGCTCATAGCTTTTCACCTGGTAGGGATACTGGAAAGACTCACCCCACCACTGGTCCTTGGGCAGGATGGGCATGGCATCGCCGGGCTGCAGGGCATGATCGTGGTAGGCGGGCACGCGATCGCCCTGCGCCAGGCAGACCACGGCCAGCACCGAAGTCAGAGCCAGCAACGCGAATTTTCTCATGGGACAATCCTCTCCACGGCGGCTGACTCATTTTAGCGGAGCCGCGGATTTTGCCCAAATCGGCACTCGCGGTTCAGCTTGACCCTGCTTGGAGGGGAGCGCATAATTACGGCGCTCCCGTGTCAACGAACCCTGCGCCATGGCGTCCTGCGGACAGTTGCTCCGTCGGGCTCAAGTCGAATTCGCCGCGCATCGCTCCTGAGTTCGCGGGCCGTCCTCTCACGAATTTTTGAGGTTTTGCTATGACAGATCCAGTACGCAAACAAATCGGTGATTACGAGATCATCCGGGAACTCGGCCACGGTGGCATGGGCCAGGTCTTCCTGGTGCGCAACCTCATTTCGGACCGCATCGAGGCCATGAAGATTCTGCTGCCCGACTTGGCGAACCAGGGGGACCTGGGCGCCCGCTTCACCCGCGAGATCAAGCTGCTGGCCAGCCTCGATCATCCCAATATCGCAGCGCTCCGGACCGCTTTTTCGGCTGACAACCAGCTCATCATGATCATGGAGTACGTCGAAGGCGATACCTTGGCCCATCGTATGGAGCGCGGCCCCTTCCCGCCGGCCGAGGCCCTGGATTACATCGACCAGGTGCTGGCCGCATTGAGCTATGCCCATGCCAAGGGCATCATTCATCGCGACATCAAGCCGGCCAACATGATGCTGCCGCCGAGCGGCGTCTTAAAGCTGATGGACTTCGGTATTGCGCGCTCGGGCAACGACCTCGGGCTCACCGTGACCGGCACCACCCTGGGTTCGCTGGACTACATGTCGCCCGAGCAGGTGCAAGCGCAGCAGACCGATGCGCGCTCGGATTTGTACTCGGTTGGCGTGTCGCTCTACGAAATGGTGACGGGCCAGCGGATGTTCAACGCAACCAGCAGCTTTTCCATCATGGAGGCGCAGATCAAAGAGGCGCCGCGTCCCCCAATCGAAGTGCAGCCCTCGTTGCCCAAGCCGCTGAGCGACATGATCGTCATGTCGGTGGCCAAGAATCCGGCGGAACGTTTTCAGACGGCGGACGCGTTCCGCAACGCCTTGTCGCAGATCAGAGGCTCCTGCGGCTTGCCTGGCTTGCCCAAAGCGGTCGCAGCGGCGGCGACGCCTGTGCAGGCTCCGCCTAGCCGAGTTTCCGACGTAAGGCCACCGACACCGGTAAGCCAGCCTGCGGTGAGTCCTGCCTATGCGGCGGCGACGCCCATCCCGACGGGTACCACGCCCGTGCCTAAGGCGGGATCGCGGCAGCCGTACTGGATTCTGGCAATTGCAGTCATACTTTTGCTGGCGACCTTGGCGGGAGCTCGAGCCTATCGCAGCTATAAGCAGAATGCGGCCAATGCGGCTGCGGCTGCCATACCCGCCCCATCGGCGGGCAATCAAGCGCCGGACCAGTCGGCTGCGAGAACTGAAACTCCAGCGGAAGCGCCAGACAAGGGCGCTGCGCCTGACAAATCGAAGATGGCCCGTCTGAACCGTCCATCGGGGCCGACTGCGGAAGAGTTGGCGGCGCAAGCCGCCCTGGAACAGCAGAAAAAACTGTTGGACGCGATGGAGATTGAAGACGATCACCTGGAAAGCCGGGCGGCCGCAGTCGAAAGCAGTCTGGATGCACTGGAGCAGCAGATGCACCAGAGCGGTTTGGGATTGCGTGGCGACATGGTCTCCGCTCGCGCCAGCATGCGCAGCGACATGCAGAAAGCCAAGCAGGCGCTGGACGGCTCCGATACCGAGCGGGCCCGTCGCTATCTCGACCAGGCCAACGCGGAGATCAGCAAGCTGGAAGGCTTCCTGGGGCGGCGGTAGGGCAGGCGGCTGAAGAATTCACAAATCCCGTACTTCCTCGGCCCAGGTTAGCGTCCAAGAGAAGGACGCGAACCTGGGGCACGGGCACGGGGCCGGGGCTTCGGCTTACTCTTGCCCGCCCGGGGTCCCCGGCGAGTCCAGCCTTTAGACTCGTTGGGGTGGTTGAGATTGAGCGCCACGGCAGCGCGGATGAGGTCCTTCAAGGCCGCCTCATCGACCTTGTCGCCTTCGTGGATGTCGATGGCGCGCCTGACATTCCCCTCGAGGCTGGAGTTGAATAGACCGGAAGGGTCCTGCAACGCAGCTCCCTTGGCAAATGTTATCTTGACGTGGTTCTTGTACGTCTCTCCCGTGCAGACGATGCCGCCGTGGGAAAAGACGGGAGTCCCCGGCGATGTCGCCCTGACCCACTTCCGTTCTTCGACGATCTCCGGGTCGGCCGCGTGTATGATTGCGCGCACTTGCGCGAGCATCTTTCCTCGCCAGTCCCCAAGTTGCTTGATCTTCTCGTCGATGAATGCAGAGGCAGATTCCACCGGGGTCCCCACGAAACCCGGTGTTGGCTTCGTGGGGTGGCTGACCGGGACGGACTTTTTCATGTTAAGCTCCAAACTCTCGCACTAATTTAGCTGCGCTCGCCGTAACCTGCAACCTCCGGCAGGCGGAAGGGCGGGGCGGGTGCCCCACAAATTCGCGGGTTTCGAATGTGTGGGAGAGTGAGGGTTCGAATCGAAGGTAATGAGATGTTATAACGATACTTCCCACTCATTCCAAAGGCAGGAATGGGCGGGGCACCTGGCGATCCTCAGTCACCCGGCAGCGATCTGCCTCCAACCGCATCGGCCGGGTCATAATAGATTCATGGGCGCTCGTCGAAAACGATCACGATGTACGCGGGTGCTGGTAGAGGCTGCACATCAACGCTTCTACGCGTGCGAAATCTGTTTCAATAGCGAAGCCTTCGACATCATCGAGGACGCACTCGGGCCGCTGCGGTTAAAACCCCGGGAACTAAAACGCCTTCTTCGGCGACACACCTGCCCACGTTGCGGGTCACAGGTGGAGTCGGGCGCGTTTGTGGTAACACCTACGGCGGAGCAGCTTCGGCAGGTTCGCTTGGCGCGGAGATTTGACCTGCTCTATAGTTCTCAGCTCCGACATTTTCGAGACTTGCTAATCAAACACCCAATGCTGGGTGCGGAGCATCCATTCGGCAGGCTTCTCTCCAAGGCCATGAAGAGGGCCAAGAAGACTGTCGTTGAACCGCGTGTTTGGTATCGAGCAACAAGAAGACTTACCGGACCGCAATTCGGGCCACGCCCGCCTCACGAATCAACAAAGGCGAATCGCTATAACCAGATTGGTCAAGCAGCGTGGTACCTCGGAACGGATGACAAAACTGCTGCGGTTGAGGTCATGCGAAAGCCCGAGCCAGGACAGCCCGTTTCCATTGCAAAAGTGAAGGTGATCGAGTCTGTTCCCGTGCTTGACTTGCGCTCAGTGGTTTGGGGTGAGGACCGGGCTCAGCAGTGGGTTCTGCGCAATGTGGTAGACAATCGCTTTATTTCTGAGCCCACAAGCGACGTCGAAGACACCAGGCCCGAGTATCGGGTTCCACAGTTCATTGCAGATTTGGCACGCAAGAGAAGGCTTCGCGGAATCCTTTACGATAGCACCCGGCCGTCTGCCTACAATAATCCTGAGGCGGTGGGGTACAACCTTGTCGTTTTTGATCCCTTCCCTGATCACGTCATTGAAGAAAACACGGTTGTTGCATTCGATGAACCCGATTATGATCCCTTCGGTTCGGAAGTCTGGAAGCTAACTCCACCTACACACTCGCGGAACCCACACATTCGCGGGTTTCGAATGTGTGGGAGAGTGAGAGTTCGAATCGAAGGCCATGAGATGTTATAACGATACTTCCCACTCATTCCAAAGGCAGGAATGAGTGGGACACCCGGCATTTCTGGATAATCTGACAAGACAGTTATCCACAGGAGAATTTAGCTATGCGTCACGCTATGTGCGCGAAGCGACAGGCACTCGAGAGAGAATTAAACATTGCCCACACTCGGAAGATGGCTTTCGAGCGACTACTCGGGGCCCGACAGGACCTTGACCCGCAGGAGAAAGCGGAACGCGATAAGGTCTATTCCGCATATGATTTAAAAACGGCCGAAATTGCTCAGCATAACGCCGACGTGCCCCTCAACAAGTGTGGATGCAAATAGGTATCAACAATGCCCTGTAAAGAATATAAGGATTTAGAAATTCAATTGAAATCTGCCAGGGCGCAGTGGGCTCAATTTACCTACGAGCAGAATCGCCACCTGCGCGGCGTGGGTGACAGGAAAGCAAAACAGATTGCGAAAGAAGCCCAAGCCAAACAGAGCGAAATCTCTCGCTCGATGTCCTGGCACCGCGAGCACTGTGAAGAGTGTAAGAAAGAGAGCGTGTAGTGAATACCACGCCAACTTGGGTCCTCGTCCTCGGTTCTGCTGCCATTGGCGCAGTGGTTTCAACCGTTATCAGCGAACTTGGAAGATGGCGGGAGCGTAAGGCCCGTAGACATGAAGTGCTATTAACACAAGCAACTCAACTAGCCATCGCCTGGTCAAAGACCCTATTTGATATTGCCAAGGTCAATGAGAAAACGACTGTCATTCCCAATCAGGTTCGACTTACGGAGCTGTACTATAACTGTCTAGTCGGAATTATGGACAAAGGGAAAATACCTGCAAATCTCGAAATTAAACTGGAAAGACACTAGGTCGATAGGAACCCTCACTTGAACAGATGCTGTGCCTCGGTCACGATGATTTTGACCAGGACGAGGAGTAGAGACACGAAGGCTGTGACTTCGATGAGGAAGGCTTTCGCTTCAGAAAGCCAGCGGCGGTTGATTTTCATTGCCTCTTTTCACTTTCCGAAAGGAGGCAATTTCAGTGCGGTTTAGTAGTCGCATTGAATCGCACGCAGTGCCCAGAGCAAGGCCCAACATTCAACTCATAACCAGTTTAAAAGTACCGCCGAGCACGCGGTAGTAACTAACTAGATTCCCCTCCTAAGTTGGCGGGGGTGGCCCGCCCTTTCCATGCGACTACTAACTTCGGGTGCCCCACCCTTGTCGCCCGCTTTCGGCGAGAGGGTGGGTGCCCTATGGCCGCGAGAATCCTCGGCTTGTTGTTGTACCCGCCAGCCACACCGTAATTTCTCGCAATGATAGGGGTCCTTCGACTCCTCGGTCGCCGCGGCGACCTCGTCGCTCAGGATGACAGCCGGGAATAGTTTTTCATCCCTATGTGACGCTCAGGATGACACCTTCACGAGCCGCCAACTCTGTTGCGGCCTTACACTTCCTGGTGGGTTTTCGCTTCGGTGGGTGGCGCAACTGTGTCCAAAGCGGCAGCGTCGCCGTTGGGTTTGGCAGCGGGCGCCTCGGGACGGGCCGGCGTTTTGACTGCGCGGTTCAATTTTTCGAAGGGGCCGATGTGCCAGATGTCGCGCGCGTATTCGGTGACCGTGCGGTCGCTGGAAAACTTGCCGATGCGGGCCACATTCAGGACGGCCTTGCGCCACCAGATTTCTTCCTTGCGATATTCGCCGCTGATGACTTGCTGGGTCGCGATGTAATCGGGAAAATCGGCAATGTGGTAGTAGCGGTCGCCGCGATGCACCAGTTCGTCGAAGATCCAGCGGAACAGGCCGTGCTCGTTGGGGCAGAAGCGGTCCGAGGCCAGCGCGTCCATCACCTCGCGCACGCTGGCGTCGTTGTCGTAGCGATCGCGCGGATTGTACGAGCCCTTCTTCTGCATCTCCTGAATTTCTTCCGAGCGCAATCCGAAGATGTAGATGTTGTCCGCGCCCACTTCTTCGGCGATCTCAATGTTGGCCCCGTCGTAGGTGCCGATGGTGAGGGCGCCGTTCATCGCCAGCTTCATGTTGCCGGTCCCGGAGGCTTCCATGCCGGCCATCGAGATCTGCTCACTCAGGTCGGCGGCGGGCATGATCAACTGCGCCAGGGAGACGCGATAGTCGGGCAGGAAGGCAATCCTGATGCTGTCTTTCACCTTCTCATCATGGTTCACCACCTCGGCCACGCTGTGGATGAGCTTGATGATTTGCTTGGCCGCCCAATAACCGGGAGCGGCCTTGCCCGCAAAAACATACGTGCGCGGCACGTCGGGCATCGCGCCGCGCTCCACAATGCCCAGGTAATCGTGGATGATGCCCATCACGTTCAGCAATTGACGCTTGTACTCGTGAATGCGCTTGATCTGGACATCGAACAGCGAATCCGGGTCCACCACCACTCCGGTCTGGTTCTCGATGGCTGCTGACAGCTTCAGCTTGTTCTGGCGCTTGACCTCTTTGAAGGCCTCGCGGAAATTGGCATCGTCGGCAAACTTTTCCAGCTCACGCAGCCGGTTGAGATCGGTGACCCACTTGCGCTCGTCGAGCGTGTGGCTGATCAAATCGGTGAGCCCAGGATTGGCTTCCATCAACCAGCGGCGGGGCGCGACGCCATTCGTCTTATTGTTGAACTTATTCGGCCAAATCATTGCAAATTCAGGGACTAAGTTCTTCACGATCAGAGCACTGTGAAGCTTGGACACGCCGTTCACCGAGTGGCAGCCCACGATACAGAGGTGCACCATGCGCACCTGCTTTTCGTAGCCTTCCTCAATGATCGACATCTTGCGCAACTTCTCGCCGTCGAGGAAGGAATACTGCTGCATCTCGCGCAAGAAGCGATGGTTGATGTTGAAGATGATCAGCATATGCCGCGGCAGCACCTTCTCCAGCAGCGGCACCGACCACTTTTCCAGCGCCTCAGGCAGCAAGGTGTGATTGGTATAGCCCAGAGTGCGCTGGGTGATGTCCCAGGCGTGGTCCCATTCCAAGTCGTCGTCGTCGAGCAAAACCCGCATCAGTTCGGCGACTGCCAGGCTGGGATGGGTGTCGTTCATCTGGATGGCGACCTTGGACGGCAGTGCCTCAATGTCTTTATGCTGCTGGCGGAAACGGCGCATCAGGTCGCCGATGGCGCAGGCAACCAGGAAGTACTCCTGCACCAGGCGCAGTTCCTTGCCGCTCATGACCGAGTCGGCGGGATACAGCAGCCGGGAAATATTTTCCGAGGCAATCTGTTGTTCGACGGCGCGGATGTAATCGCCGCGATTGAAGATCTCGATGTCGAAATCCTCCGAGGCGCGGGCGCTAAACAATCGCAGCCAGTTCACGGTTTGTCCCAAATAGCCGACGACGGGCATGTCCGCGGGTATGCCCACCACGATCTTCGGGTTCAGCCAGCTCTGCTTCAGGTTCTCGTCGGGATCACTGCCGGTTTCCACGCGACCGTACAGCGGAATGCTGACCGCGTCTTCGGGATGCTCGATCTCAAAAGGAGTGCCATTGGCCTTCCAACGGTCAGGTTTCTCGCGCTGGAAGCCGTTGAAGATCTCCTGCTTGAACATGCCGTATTCGTAGTCGATGCCATAGCCGTAGCCGGCCATGCCCAGGGTAGCCAGCGACTCCAGGAAACAGGCTGCCAGCCGGCCTAGGCCTCCGTTGCCCAGTCCGGCGTCGGGCTCGCTGTCCAGCACCTCGTCGAGGTTGACGCCCAGACCGGCCAGCACCTCGCGACAAAGTTCCTCCACCCGCAGGTTCGACAGATTGTCGGCCAGCGATCGCCCCATCAGGAATTCCATCGAAAGGTAGTACAGCTTCTTGGCATCCTTGTGGCGGTAGCGCGACTCGGTCTCCAGCAGCCGGTCCACGATGCGATCGCGAATGGCCAGCGACACCGGCTTCAGGTAATCGGAGGGCTTCAAGTCTGAGGTAGGACGGACCAGGGTGTAACGAACGTGCCGCAGGATGGCTTCGCGCAAAAAATCGGCGGGCTGGCCCTGCGTGAGGAACTCGGGGGATGACATAGAAAATGGCGGCCTGTCCGCTCCAGGGTAGCTGAGCGCCGCCCGACCCAGCGAACTCTCTTCCTGCCATTCTAATGCATGACTTAGCCGGCGGAACATCAGAGTTCTGCGGGAAGACTCAGGAACTTAACTGTTCGGCTGCGGCATTTCTTATGTCGGAGGCTCTCGATCGCTGATCAATGCGCCGCTTCGCGCATAGCTGTCGCGCGGCACTTCGACAAAAGTGATGGTCAGCTTCTCCGGGCTGACTTTGAGTTCCTCTTGCAAGACCTCAGTGATGCGCTTGGCCGCCCGGCGTTTCTGCTCGGTGCTGCGGCCTTGCAGCATGGTGATCTGAACGTGTGGCATCGGGCCCTCCCTATGTCCTGCGGATATGCCCGCCAAAGACGACAGCATGTCTTGCGGCTCGGCCAGAGCGGCAATCCGGCATCGCGCAGGATGGCGTAGATAGTTTACTTCGACAGTTCGTATCCGGCGAAGAAATAACTGAGCTCGAAACGCGAAGTGTCTTCGGCATCGGAACCGTGCACCGCGTTCTGCTCGATGCTCGACGCCCATTTCTTGCGGATGGTGCCTGCCTCGGCCTTCGCCGGATCGGTGGCGCCCATCAGCTTGCGGTAATCGGCGATGGCGTCTTCCTTCTCCAGAGCTATCACGACGATCGGAGCGCTCGACATGAAGTCGGTCAGCGACTCGAAGAATGGACGATGCACATGCACGGCGTAGAAGCCCTCGGCCTGCGCCTTGGTGATGTGCAGCATCTTCATGCCGACAATGCGGAATTTGTTTTCCAGCAGCGTGTTGATGATGTCGCCGGTGGCGCCGCGCTCGAAGGCGTCAGGCTTGACGATGGAGAGAGTGCGTTGGAGTGTTTTCATATAATTTGGTCGTTCGTTTTTGGTTAGTTGCGATATCTCGCATCGCATTTCAAAACGGCAATACACGAGCCCCGCTTGCGGGGCAAAAGAGCTTAGCCCAGCGCTTTAGCGCTGGGTGAGTCGTGCAAACAAGCAGAGTGCCGTAGGTACGACAGTTTGAATTTCCTCTGCCGTCCCTACGGGACTCCTTATCATTCAACCACAGCGACCCAGCGCTGAAGCGCTGGGCTAAGCTCTGTCGCGCCTTCGGCGCTATGAAATCCATCAGACTATGACTCACGGCCAATGGCTGACAACTCGCTTCACCGTTTCGCGGCCATGCCGGTCGCCTGCACCAGCGTCTCGCCGATCTGGGCCGGCGATTTCGCAACGTGGATGCCCGCGGCTTCCATCGCCTTGATCTTCTCCGCGGCAGTTCCCTTCCCGCCGGAGATGATGGCGCCCGCGTGGCCCATGCGGCGTCCCGGCGGCGCAGTCTGCCCGGCGATAAAGCCGACTACCGGCTTGCGGACATTCTTCTTGATGAACTCGGCTGCGGTCTCTTCGGCAGTGCCACCGATTTCGCCGATCATGATGATCGCTTCCGTCTCCGGATCGTCGTTAAACAGGCTGATCGCGTCCACGAAGTTTGTGCCGATGATCGGGTCGCCGCCGATCCCGAGGGCGGTGGATTGCCCGATGCCCCGGGTCGTCAACTGGTACACCGCCTCGTAGGTCAGCGTGCCCGAGCGCGAAATGATGCCGACATTGCCTTCCTTGTGAATGTGCGCGGGCATGATGCCGATCTTGCACTTGCCGGGCGAGATGATCCCCGGACAGTTCGGTCCGATCAGGCGCGAGTTTTTCGTCTTCAGGAACTCCCACACCTTCACCATGTCCATGGTGGGAATGCCTTCGGTAATGCAGACGATGAGCGGCACGCCGGCATCCGCGGCTTCCATGATGGCGTCGCCTGCGCCCGGCGGCGGAACAAAGATCACCGTCGCGTTGGCGCCGGTTTTCTCCACTGCATCGCTCACGGTGTTGAAGATGGGCCAGCCTTCATGCGTGGTGCCCCCCTTACCGGGAGTCACGCCGCCCACCACCGTCGTCCCATATGCAGCGGCATTCTTGGCGTGGAAAGTGCCCTCGCGCCCCGTCAGTCCCTGCACCAGTAATCGCGTTGACTTATCAACCAGTATGCTCATTGGACCCCCTTGGCGGCGGCGACAACTTTCTCGGCCGCGTCTTTCATGGTCTCTGCCACGATGAATTTCAGTCCGCTCTCTTTCAAGGTCTGGCGGCCCTGCTCGACATTGGTTCCCTCCAGCCGCAGCACGATGGGCAACTGGATGTTGGTCTTGCGGGCGGCGCTGACGATGCCGTTGGCCAGCGTGTCCACGCGCAGGATGCCGCCGAAAATGTTGATGAGCACCGCTTTCACGTTCTTGTCGCTCAGCAGGATTTCAAAGGCGTGCGTGACCTGTTCTTCGTTGGCGCCGCCGCCCACGTCGAGGAAGTTGGCGGGCATGCCGCCGGCGTACTGGATGATGTCCATGGTCGCCATCGCCAGGCCGGCGCCGTTGACCATGCAACCCACATTGCCGTCAAGCTTGATGTAGTTCAGGTTGTACTTGCTGGCTTCGACCTCGAACGGGTCTTCCTCGCTCAAGTCGCGCAACTCCTTGATGTCGGGATGGCGATAGAGCGCGTTGTCGTCGAAGTTCATCTTGGCGTCGAGCGCGAACAGGCGTCCGTCGGTGGTGGTGATGAACGGATTGATTTCGACCAGCGAGGCGTCGGTATCTTCGGCCGCGCGCGCCAGCGCCATCATGAACTTCACCGCGCCGCCGATGTACTTGGCGTCGAGGCCCAACCGGAAGGCGATCTTGCGCGCCTGAAAGGCTTGCAGCCCGAAGCCGGGGATGATGTGCTCTTTGATGATGGCGTTGGGATCTTTCGCCGCCACCTCTTCGATCTCCATGCCGCCCGCCGCCGAAGCCATGAACACCAGGCGTCCGTTGCCGCGGTCGAGCACGATGCCCAGATACAGCTCGCGCGCAATCGGCAGGGTCTCTTCAATCAGCAGGCGCTGGACTTTTTTGCCCTCGGGACCGGTCTGGTGGGTGACCAGATTCATCCCCAGCATCTTGGCCGCCAGCGCGCCGGCTTCTTCGGGCGACTTGGCGAGTTTGACGCCGCCGCCTTTGCCGCGGCCGCCCGCGTGGATTTGTGCCTTGACGACAACTCCGGTCGCGCCATCGTGGAACAAGGCGTTGGCCGCGGCTTCAGCTTCTTCGCGGCTTCCGACCATGTGCCCACGGGGCACGGCCACGCCGTATTTCGAGAGGATGGCTTTTCCCTGATACTCGTGTATTTTCATGTTTGTATGACGGCCGCGGCCGAGTGGCGTGCGGCCCAGACCAGACAGGCTGGACTTGATTGCTCCTTATGAGGATGGCGTAACAATAGGAAACTTATGATTGTAACGGACGGGGAGAGTCGCGAGCAATTGGCGATTGGGGGGTACAGTGCTCTTTTTCTCGGAACCTTCTGAACAACAGTTCAATCGCTTTCTGGCGTGCGCTTCATCGTTGGAATTCTCCTACTCCGAACTGGGTGCAACAAACTCGGCGATGCTGCCGCCTCTGTTCGCGGTAGATCGAAATCGCGTACAGCTTGGCTCCGGACCTCTTGTGTGGTACCGGTCGATCGATGCGCTCAGAAAATGGGAGATGTTCAATATTCCGTGGGTCCGCCTCTGCTGGCCAACAGCTCCAATTGCAGAAGGTTCGAACGTTGCGGTCCTCGCGCATCGTATCGGCCTGTTCTGGCTCAATGCGTGTCGTATTGTCTATCTGATCGACGAGGACGGACCGACAAAGCGTTTCGGATTCGCCTATGGCACGCTCACAGAACATGCGGAATCGGGGGAGGAACGATTCCTGGTTGAATGGAATCGTGAGACCGACGCTGTCTCTTATGATCTATTGGCCTTCTCGCGTCCCAACCAATTCTTATCGCGAGTCGGATACCCACTCGCGCGTCGGCTGCAGAAAGAATTCGCCGCGGACTCGAAAGCAGCCATGATCCGAGCCGTTGCCGTGTGACCGGGGCCAATCCTACTCTGGCCTGATAGGGGTCCTTCGACTTCTCGGTCGTCCGCCGTGGCGGACGACCTCGTCGCTCAGGATGACAGGCGAAATGGACTGCGATCCGCCTGCGCTCAGGATGACAGAACAAAAGGTATGATGTTCGCGGGCTGAATGCCGAGTGCTGACGACTGATAGCTGATAGCTGGCAGCCGCAGACTGGAAACTGACAACTGGCCGCTGACAACTGTTCCCATGCTCCTCGACGCGCTGCACAAAATCGCTAACCACCGCACTTCCCTCACCCGCGAGGAGGCGCGCGAGGTCATGTCGCAGATCCTGCGCGGCGAGGCCACCGACGCGCAGATTGCGGCGCTGCTGGTCGCGCTGCACATGAAGGGCGAGACGGTGGAGGAGATTGTCGGCTTCGCGCAGGCCATTCGCGACGAGGCCGCACCGTTGCAGACCGAAGACGGCGAAGCGCTTGACCTCAGCGGCACCGAGCGCGACGCGCTGGTGGACACCTGTGGCACCGGTGGTGACGCCAGCGGCACGTTCAACATTTCCACCGCGACGGCGCTGGCCATCGCCGGCGCTGGCGTGCGGGTTGCGAAGCACGGCAACCGTAGCATCAGTTCGAAATGCGGCTCAGCCGATGTGATGGAGGCGTTGGGAGTCAATATCAATCTGCCACCGGCGCGGCTTGCTGCCTGCCTGCGCGAGACCGGCATCGCATTTCTGTTTGCCCCGGCCATGCATTCGGCGATGAAGTACGTGCAGCCGGCGCGCCGCGAGTTGCGGCTGCGCACCGTGTTTAACTTGCTGGGGCCGCTGACTAACCCCGCGCGCGCTTCGGCGCAGGTAGTCGGGGTCTATTCTTCCGACCTGGTGGAAAAGCTGGCCGAGGCGCTGAGCGAACTTGGATTGCGCCGTGCGCTGGTGGTCCATGGACGCGATGGACTCGACGAGATCACCATCTCCGGCCCCAGCAAAGTTGCCGAAGTGCGCAACGGTCAGGTGCGCGTGTACGAAGTCGCGCCGGAAGATTTTGGCTTGCAACGGGCGCCGCTCGACGACATCGCGGGAGGCGACGCGCAGCAAAACGCGGCCATCATCCGCGCCATTCTCGATGGCGAGCGCTCCTGCCGCCGCGATGTAGTTCTGCTCAACGCCGCCGCGGCGCTGGTCGCCGCCGGACACGCCGATCGCATCGGCGACGCCGTGCCATTGGCCGCCTACGCGATCGACAGCGGCCATGCGCGCCAGCGGCTGCAATTGCTGGTGGAGTTTACACAGCAGGGGCTAGTGGGTAGTGGATAGTGGTTACGGAATGCGCGCCAGCTCGGTGACATAGAGCTGATTGCCGGGAAATTCCTCCGCCAGTCCCGCCAGAAGAGTGCGCGCGGTTTGCTGGTCCTTGTCACGCAACGCCGCCACCGCGAGAAGCAGGCGCGCGAAGGGCGCAAGATAGCGGCCTTTGTCGGCGGTGAGGCGCAGGCGCTGTAAACCTTCCTGCTTGTCGGTTTGCGCGCCGGCCATGCGCAGGATCCACCGCACCGGGGCAGGGTTGATTCCCAGTAGATAATTTTCCACGCCGATGGCGAGGTAAGCGTCATAACAGGCCGGATCGATGGCCAGCAGCCTTTGCGCGATGGTGCGTCCTGCCTTCATGTAGCCCAGACTCGCCAGATTTCGCTTTTCGATAAGCGCTGCATAGTCGCCGCGCAACCCATTGGCCATGACCTGTGAGAACAAGGCGTTCTCGTCATCCGGCTTCTGGGCCAGAATCCTGGCAACCAGCTCATCGCTCTTGGCCAGCTCCTTTTCGAACTCCATCTTCAGCGCCGGATCAGGTGTGCGTTTCTTGCGGCCGTCGAATGCCTTGTCATCCAGGAAGAGGTCCGATTCCAGTATGTGCAAGCGATCGAACTCGGAAAATAAATATGCGGCAGCATTGGATACATAACCCATAGGGTCGGCGGGATGAGTTTGCTGGTAGCTGCGGAAGGTGGCATGGGCCGCCGGAAAGTCAAGGCCGTACATCTGCCGGAAACCGCGATCGAGCATTTGCGAGTCTTGCGCAACCGGAGCCGTAGCCGCCTCGGCACTCAACAGCACCGGCGTGAGAACTCCAAAAACTACGCAAATGCAAAACCGTCGAAGTGATACCAAACCCACACCTTCTCGTTCAAAAGTTCAGATGAACGTAAGAACACGACGATTCACAAATAGATGTCACAAAATGGTCACAAAAGGCGGCGCTTTCCGGCGCGAAAGCCATTGTCGGTGATACTCAACACGCTTAGCGTTCATTCACCATGGCCAGCAGTTCGCGATGGAGTTCTTCCCACGGGACGGTTACCGCTTTGCCCGCTTTCAGATCTTCGATTCTGCGGGGGACTTCTTTATCCCAAGCCTCTTGCACAGACTCATCCGCACCCTCAAGACTGTCCAGCAGGGTATTGGCTAATGCAGCGCGCTCGTCAACGGAGAGGGCGAGCGCCCCGTTTCAGAAGATCGGAAATCTCTGGACTCATGGCATTATTCTACCCCGCGCGACTTTGCCCACCATCTGGGCCTTTGGCACTCATGCCTTTTGAGTGCCAACCTTGACATCAGCCCGCTTTGCTCCCTAGAATAAAAGTGCGGAATTGTATCTTGCTCGTCTGTAAATAATTGCAAGAACACAGGTTAGCTTCCGCCGGACCTTAAATCATGGACGCATCGGCCAACATCGGCAGACGGGAACGCGAGATCCTCACCGCCATCGTGGAGTCCTACATCTCCACCGGAGAGCCGGTGGGCTCGCGCACATTGGCCCGCGCCAACCCCGAGAACCTGAGCGCGGCTTCCATTCGCAACGTGATGGCCGATCTGGCCGACGCTGGTTTCCTGGAGCAGCCGCATACCTCGGCTGGCCGGGTCCCGACCACCAAAGCCTATCGCTTCTACGTGAAGCAGTTGACCGGGGAAGCGCGTTTGTCGCCCGCCGACGAGAATCTGATCCAGGGAAGCCTGCAAGGTCTGCAGGACGTGCCTGAGTTCATGGAGCGCACTTCGCATGTGCTGTCGCTGATTTCGCACAGCGTAGGCGTTACCGTCAGCTCGGCGCAGGGGCAGCGCAACGCGCTGGAGCATGTGTACTTCCAGCGCATGGCCGACAAGAAAGTGCTGGCCGTCGTGGTGATGCGCAACGGGGTGGTGCGCGACCGCGTGCTGCGGCTCAGCCAGGATTTGCCGGTGGCCGATCTGGAAGCGGCCGCGGCCTATATCAATCAGAACTTTCGCGGTTGGGAGATGGAGTCGCTGCGCAACGAGATCAGCAAGAGGATTCAGCAGGAGCGCAGCGAATATGATCGCCTGATGCGTTCGGTGGAGCAGCTCTACGCGCAGGGCGCGCTGGCCACCGAAGGCCCCGCTCAGGCGGTGTTCGTGGAAGGCACGTCGAACCTGGTGATCACCGAACAGGACCAGGAGCGTCTGCGCCAGTTGCTGGCCACGCTGGAGGAAAAGCAGCGCATTGTCGATCTACTGTCTGCGTACCTCGACGTTCGCCAGGAAGCGGTCCGCGTAGTTGTGGGTCTGGAAGATGCCATGCCGCATCTAAGTAACTTCGTGCTGATTGGGATGCCGGCGCGAGTGGGCGACGAGGTGATGGGTTCGCTGGCGGTGATTGGCCCCACCCGCATGGATTATGAGCACACCATCACGGCGGTGTCGTACATCGCGCGGCTGTTCGACCAACTTTGGAACGAATCGACGTAAAAAGACTTATGCCAGCCAAGAAACGCAATGGAGGTTCCAGCGAAGCGGAGTTGGAACTGGACCACGAACTTCCGCCAGCAGAAGGTGGAGACGATCCTGCCCCGCAGAGCGCCGTCACGGCCGCAGCGGAAGAGCCGCAATCGGAGATGGAACGGATTCGCGCTGAACGCGCGGCCTATCTCGACCGCGCGGCGCGCATTCAGGCCGAGTTTGAAAACTATCGCAAACGCAGCCAGAAACAGCAGCAGGAGTTCCGGGAATACGCGCTCGGCGATGCGATGAAGACGTTGCTTCCCATTCTCGACAGCCTGGACCGCGCGCTGAATACCAAGGCGGCATCGCTGGAGGATTTTCACGCCGGCATCGAGCTCATCGACAAACAGTTTCACGACGCGCTGGCGAAGCTGGGGGTGCAGCCCGTGGCCGCGGAGGGCGAGCCGTTCGATCCCAATTTGCATCAGGCGATCCAGATGGTGGACACCGACGAAGTCGAGGACAACCACGTGATCGACGAGTTGCAGCGTGGCTACAAGTTGAAGGACCGGCTACTGCGTCCGGCGATGGTGCGCGTGGCTCGCCGTCCCAAACCGTAAATCAATGCGAAAAGGGTAAACAGTTCTGGCTACCAACGTAAAACGCGATTACTACGAAGTGCTGGGCGTCAGCCGCACGGCCAATGACCAGGAGATCAAGAGCGCCTATCGCAAGCTGGCGCTGCAACACCATCCTGACCGCAATCCCGACGATCCTGCGGCCGAGGAGCGCTTCAAGGAGTGCAGCGAAGCCTATGCGATTCTCGCCGACAGCGAAAAGCGCGCGCGCTACGACCGCTTTGGTCACGCGGGAGTTTCCAGCGGCGCGGGCGGCAACGGCGGATTCGACGCCACGGTCTTCAACGATTTCCACGACATCTTCGGCGACCTCTTTGGATTTGGCGACATGTTTGGCGGGCAGGGGGGACGCAGCCGTTCGCGTGCACAGCGCGGCGCCGATCTGCGCGAAGATCTCACTCTCGAGTTTGAGGAAGCCGTGTTTGGCGTCACCAAGCAAGTGCAGGTGCGGCGGCTGGAAGAATGCGACCTGTGCAAAGGCAGCGGCGCGGCTCCGGGCAAAGCGCCGATCACCTGCACCACCTGCGCCGGGCGCGGGCAAGTACGTTATCAGCAGGGATTCTTCTCCATATCGCGCACCTGCGGCACCTGCCAGGGCGCGGGCAAACTGATCGTCGATCCCTGCTCCCAGTGCAGAGGCCATGGCCGCATCACGCGCCAGCGCACGGTCACGGTAAAAGTTCCCGCGGGAGTTGAAGAAGGCGCGCGTATGCTCTACTCGGGCGAGGGTGAGGCGGGCGTTTACGGTGGACCTTCCGGCGACCTCTACGTGGTGCTGCACGCCAGGGAGCACGCCTTCTTCGAGCGTGAAGGCAAACACCTGTATTGCGCCGTGCCAATTTCTTTCGCGCAGGCGGCGCTGGGCACCGAGATTACCGTCCCCACGCTCGATGGGGAATGTGTCGTGAAAATTCCCGAAGGTACGCAGCCTGGGACCACCTTCAGGGTGAAGAACAAAGGTGTGCCGGTGCTCAACGGTCACGGGCGGGGCGATTTGCACGTCGAAGTCAAAGTGCAGACGCCATCGAAGCTCAGCAAGCGGCAGCGCGAACTCTTGCAGGAGTTGCAGGCCACGACCTCGGTGGAAAACAAGCCCGTCAGCCGCTCGCTGCTGAACAAAGTGAAGGATATGTTTCAGTAGCGTGGCGTAAACTCAACTTGAGGTGTGAGATGAACTGGCGTGATCGAATCACGATCGACCCGGCAATCCATCATGGCGATCCGTGCATCAAGGGCACGCGCGTTCCGGTGAGCGTAATTGCCGGCAGCATTGCTGATGGCGACACGCCTGAACAGTTGCTCGCCGCCTATCCACAGCTCACCGCCGAAGACATCCGTGCCGCCCTCAAGTTTGCGGCGGAAGCCGTAAATAACGCCGACTTTATTCCACTTAATCACGCCGTTGGACAGTGAGCGCGCGCATCAAGGTTGACGAGGACCTACCTCAGCTGATAGCTGAGGTATTTACTAGCCACGGCTATGACGCGACAACGGTGGTAAGACAGGGATGGCAAGGACTCCCGGATGAGACTCTCTGGGAACGAATCCAGGCTGAAGGACGCTGGCTGATTACTGGCGATAAGGGTTTTGCCGACCTACGGTTGCATCCACCCGGAACTCATGCCGGTGTCATCCTATTACGTCCTCAGGAAGAGAGCCGCCGCGCCTATCTGGAACTTGTCGAGGCTGCTCTGGAGCTTCTCGATCTCGAGAACTCGCCCGGCGCGGTTGCAGTAGTGACCCATCGGGGACTCCGCGTCCGGCGGTCCGCCAAGAAATGAATGTGCCGCAAGCCGGCAATAGATACCCTTGGACAAGACCCTCCGCATCTACGCCTTGTTGCTGATGACGCCATGACCCGACGCCGCTGGATTGCCGACGAGTTCTCCGGCGATCGCGCCGCCTTGACCGGCGCGCACGCCGCACACCTGTCTCGCACCTTGCGCGCGCGCGTCGGCCAGCAGTTCGAAGTCGCTTGCGGCGAGCAAGTCCGGCGGGCCACCGTTTCCAGCGTGCAGGACGAGCGAGTGGAGTTCACCCTGGGTGAAGAAGTCACGGCCCGCGAGGCTGTTCCCATCGCCCTGTTGCTCGCCGTCTTCAAATTCGATCGCATGGAGTGGGCGATCGAGAAGTGCACGGAACTGAACGTCACCACGATCATCCCCGTGATTGCGCGGCGCACTGAAAAGCATCTTGCTCTTGCCGCGGACAAGCGGGCCGAGCGCTGGCGGAGGATCGCTCGTGAAGCTGCCGAGCAGTCGCGCCGCATCGCACCCCCCGAGATCGCCAATCCAGTAAAGCTGAAGGAAGCGCTCGCTAACTTCCACGACCCCGCTGTCATGCCTCGCGAGGACTCTAGTTTCAGTCGAGAGATCTGCGGTCAACCGCGTTGCGACTTGCGAATCGTTCTGGCAGAAGCCGCACCAGAAGCCACGCTCAGCGAAGTGCTGCGCGCACACGACCATGTGACCTCGCTGGCGCTCGCCGTCGGTCCCGAAGGTGGCTGGACCACAGATGAGTTGCAGCTCTTCGAATTGACGCAATGGCTTGCCGTGTCACTCGGCAATACCATTCTCCGCGCCGAGACCGCTGCAATTGCGGCAGTGGCGATAACCAGGGCGGAATGCTAAGCTATACGCGTATTCGCATTATGTTCGGCAACCCCACATACACGCGCTTTCAGTTCGAGGTTGGCGCCAGCCAACAAACCTCGTGCTGTTGTTGTTGCTTTTAGCTGATTCTTTACCCGCCTCCACTGAATCAAACCGTATATCCACTGCCCGAATCCAAGTTTTTGGGAGATCGCTATGAAGATTGCGAATGACGTTACGGAGTTGATTGGAAACACTCCATTGGTGCGCCTCAACAAGGTAACCGCCGGCGCCAAGGCCACGGTCGTCGCCAAGCTGGAAAGCCAGAACCCGTGCAGCAGCGTGAAGGACCGCATCGGCGTCAGCATGATCAACGAAGCCGAGCGCGGGGGGAAAATCCAGCCCGGCAAGACGGTGTTGATTGAGCCCACCAGCGGCAACACCGGTATTGCGCTGGCGTTCGTGGCAGCGGTGAAAGGCTACAAGTTGGTCCTCACCATGCCCGACACCATGAGCCTGGAGCGCCGTGTGCTGCTGAAGGCCTTTGGCGCGGACATCGTGCTGACGCCGGGCATCAAGGGCATGAAGGGCGCAATCGCCAAGGCCGATGAGTTGCTCGCCAAAACACCTAACGGCTATATGCTGCAGCAATTCGACAATCCGGCGAATCCCAAGATCCACCTGGAGACCACTGGGCCGGAAATCTGGAACGACACCGACGGCAAAGTGGACTTCCTGATCTCGGGCATCGGCACCGGCGGCACGCTGACCGGGATCTGCGAGTACATCAAGCCGAAGAAGCCGTCGTTCAAGGCGGTCGCGGTCGAACCGGTGGAGAGCGCCGTTCTCTCCGGCGGGCAACCCGGCCCGCACAAGATCCAGGGCATCGGCGGCGGCTTTGTTCCCAGCATTCTGCGCACCGACTATATTGATGAAGTCATCCAAGTGTCGAGTGAGGACGCCTTGGCGATGGCGCGCCGCCTGCCAAAGGAAGAAGGTCTGCTGGTGGGCATTTCGTCAGGGGCGGCGGTGGCTGCCGCGTTGCGAGTTGCTGGGCGCGACGAGAACGCAGGCAAGCTGATCGTCGTCATCGTCCCGTCGTTCGGCGAGCGTTACCTGAGCAGCCTCCTGTTCGAGCAGCTCCGCAATGAGTCGCTCGCCATGGTGGCGGAAGGCGTTTGAAAAATGTTTGCATCCGTGCGTGAGGACATCGCTGCTGTCAAGGACCGCGATCCCGCGGCGACCTCCTCGCTCGCAATCATTCTGCTCTACTCCGGGCTGCACGCGCTGTGGGGCTTCCGCTTCCACCACTGGCTGTGGACCCATGGCTGGCAATTCCCTGCCCGGGCCCTGTCGCAACTCGGGCGGCTGATTACCGGCATCGAGATCCATCCCGGCGCACAAATTGGGCGGCGCTTTTTCATCGACCACGGAATGGGAGTGGTCATCGGCGAGACCACCATCGTGGGCGACGATGTCACGTTGTACCAGGGCGTCACGCTGGGCGGCACCGGCAAGGAACACGGCAAGCGGCACCCCACCATCGGCAACAATGTCGTGGTTGGCTCGGGCGCAAAGATACTTGGCAATATCACCATCGGCGAAAATTGCCGCATTGGCGCCGGCTCGGTAGTGCTGCGCGATGTGCCCGACAACTCAACCGTAGTTGGCGTGCCCGGCCACATTGTTCTCCGCGAAGGCAAGCGGGTGGTGATCACCGATCCCAAGCAGATCAACGATCCGCTGTCGGAGGCGCTATCTGCGGTGGCCAACGAAGTCAAAATACTGAAGGACGAAGTGTGCCGCCTGCAAGGGCGTCAGCCGTCCCCGGCGCCGACCAACGGAACTGACAAGCTGCAGCAGGCAATCGAGATGGATTACCAGATCTGAGAGCCTGTCTGCCCCTCGCTTCGCACCTAAATTGAACTGGCTATGCTTGGTTGTCATTGCATGTCTTGTATTGTATTGTATTGTATGTTGTGTTATGTATGTTATAGGCCGATCAGGTAGGAAGGGCATGTTATGACAGCAAGTTCGGCAGACGAAATCCGAGGGTTTGTACGCAGGGAATATCTTGAACCGGCCCGGCGCCAAGGGCTACAGCATGTCCGCATTGTTGCTGGAGACGTGCACCGATCGCTCAAACTGAAGAACCGGGTGCCCAATGTATGCAACGCCCTCACTGCGAAGAGTTTTCTACGCGATAACAATTTGGTGATTGAGGAGGAGTCTGGCCCCCCTTCGGGAATGGGTACCCGGATGACCTACACCTATCGATTGCTCGGGCGTGAGCACGAACCGCAAGGCGCAATCACGGAGGTACCCGCATTCGACAAATTGCGAGGACTGCTGAAGGAGGCACTGCACTCACTCGGTGGTGGCGAGTCCTTCCTGCAGCGTGAGCGGAACGGCTTCTATGGCGGGGGACCGGGGGAGAAAAAGTGAGCCTGGTTTATTGGGACACGATGCTGTTTATCTATTGGCTGGAGGCGCACCCGCAGCATGGAAAGAAGGTGGAGCAAATCCATGAGCGAATGTCACAGCGTGGCGATCAGCTTTGCACCAGCATGTTCACGGTCGGTGAGATCCTGACTGGTGCCTACAAAACAGGCCGCACCAAAGAAGCAGGACAGATCCGCGCTTTTTTTGATAGCCCGGTTGTACGCCTCCTCCCCTTTACTATGGAAGCCGCGGATCGTTACGCGAAAATACGGGCGCAGCACAATATTTCCCCGGCCGACGCAATCCACTTGGCTTGTGCTTCCATAGCACAGGTGGATGTTTACCTGACCAATGACCAGAGGCTAAAGAAACTGATAATCCAAGGGATTCAGTTCATTGCCGGGCTAGATGGAAGCATTTTCTAGGGCGCGGAACGCGTCGACGCGGGCTGAATAAAGCCTCGCCCCGCGCGAATCCTGCATGGGCGCGGGTGCTCCACATCGATCTGCCAGATTAGTGCCTGCGCCGCTGGCCACGCGGTGAACGCCAAGGCGGCAGTAATTATCCGCTGTAAACGAGACTGGCGAGTATCGCAACCCCCGTCACCGCGCCTACTCCACCCAATCCGCAATGAAGATATTCGTTTCGTGCGGGACTTTGCCGTTGCGGTTGGAGGCCCACACCAGCCGCTTGCCGTCGGAGGTGAACATGGGGAAGGCGTCGAAGTCGGGATAGAACGTAATGCGCTGCTGCCCGGTCCCATCGACGTTGATAATGTAGAGATCGAAGGCGCGGCCACTCTTCGGATCGGCCTGGTTGGAGGCAAAGATGATCCGCTTGCCATCGGGATGGAAGAAGGGCGCGAAGTTGGCGGCGCCGTTGTGGGTCACCTGCCGCTTGTGTTTTCCGTCGGCATCCATCACCCAGATTTCCAGATTGCCCGGACGAATGAACCCCTTCGCGTAGAGCGCCTTGTAATCGGCAATCTCCGCCGTGGTCTGGGGACGCTCGGCGCGATAGACGATCTTCTTGCCGTCGGCCGAGAAGAACGCGCCACCATCGTAGCCCAGTTCGTGGGTCAGCTGTTTAACGTGGCTGCCGTCGGCGTTCATGGTGTAGACATCGAGGTCGCCGTTGCGTGTTGAAGTGAAGACAATGTGTTTACCGTCGCGGCTGATGGTAGCTTCCGCGTTGTAGCCGGGGGCATCGGTCAGCAAGCGCAGGTCGCTGCCATCCAGCTTCGCGGTGTAGATTTTGTAAGCGTCGTAGATGGGCCACATGTAACCGTTTGAGTAGTCGGGCTTGGGCGGACATTCAGGACTGGCGGCGTGGGTGGAGGAATACAACATGCGCTTGCCCGAAGGGAAAATATAGCTGCACGTGGTGCGGCCTTTGCCGGTACTGACCAGCTTGGGGGTGGCCGGTTTGCCATCGGGCGTGTCCACCGGCATGGTGTAGATCTGGTCGCACGGAACGCCTTCGCCCTGGTGTTGAAAGCTCAACATGCGATCGTCGGCGGAAAAGTAGGCCTCGGCGTTCTGTCCCCCGAAGGTAAGCTGGCGAAGGTTGCGCAGGTGCTGCTCCTCGGCCGGCACCAGCAAAGATGGGGAGGCGGCGGATGCTTCGTGTGGCTGCTGCGCCCGAGACGGCAGAGATGTTGTGGCGGTAAACAGCAACAGTACCGCCAAGGATTTGCAGAAGAGATTCGAGATCAAAAAACGCTCCCATTGGACTGCATCACATTCCAGGTTATCCGAAATACCCTAGGTTAACCGGTGGTCGCTCGCGGCTCTTACTTTCTCTGCTCCAGCTTCACGCTGGCGCTAATGGGCTGGCCGTCGCGCAGTACTTTCACTTGTACCACCTCGCCCACCTTACTGCGGCGGAGCGCGTCGGTGAAATCGTACAGATTGTGGATCGGCTTGTCGCCAAACTGCACCAGGATGTCGCCCGCTTTGAGTCCGGCCTTCGCCGCCGGCGATCCCGGCCGTACGTCGGAGAAGCGCACCCCGTCCTTCACCTCGCCGAAGTCAGGAATGGACCCGAAGTATGGCCCATAGCCTCCGCCACCGCCGCTCACGGGTTTATCTTCCACCACGGTGATGAAGGCCGGCGGTGATGGCGCCTCCGCCAATTGCAACGCAACGTCACCGACCAGGTTGAGCAACTGCGCCGCCGACGGCGCGTTGATCTTGTCCCAGGTGTCGGAGGGCTTGTGATAATCCGCGTGCAGTCCGGAGAAGAAGAACAGCACCGGAATTTTCTTACCCACGAATGAGGTGTGATCGCTGGCGGAATATCCGCCCGCGGAATATTCGATTTTGAAATTTGGTTCCCGCTTCTGCGCCTGCTCGAGGATGGTCTTGAACGTCGAACCGGTCCCCACGCCGCCGATATACACCTTGTTGTCCTTGATGCGCCCGATCATGTCCATGTTCAGCATGGCGACGCACTTGTCCAGCGGCAGCGTCGGGTCCTTCACCCACTCCGCCGAACCCAGCAGGCCAAGCTCTTCTCCCGAGAACGACATAAACAGAATGCCGCGGTCGAGCTGGCCTTTCATGGGAGCAAACAAGCGCGCGAGTTCCAGCACACCGGCGGTTCCCGAGGCATTGTCATCGGCCCCAGGATGGATCTTCCCGATCTGCGACGGCGCCAGCGAGTTGGAATCGCCGCGTCCGAGGTGATCGTAATGCGCGCCGATGATGACGTATTCAGCGGTCTTGCCTGGCAGATATGCGAGAACATTGTTGACCCGCGCGTGGGTGGCTTCGATATCCACCTTCAGCGACAGTCGCAGGGCTGCGGGAAATGCGAACGAGTCCGGCTTGCCACTGTGGTTGATCTGCTGCTGAACGTCGGCGAGCGACTTGCCGACTGCCTTGAGCCAGCTATCGACGACCGCGTTCTTCACCTGCAGCAACATGATGCCGGCGTCCTGCGGCCCGCTCACGCCGCCAAAACGCATCAGCAGGTCCTCTTCCCCGTCGGCCAGCTTGCCGTTGATCAACACCAGCGCCTTGGCTCCGTGGTTGCGCGCGTTGATCGCTTTGGTGATCAGTTGCGAATGCTGCGTCAACCCGTGCTGGCCGCTTTTTACGCCAAAGATTTCGGGCTCGTAGCGCAGCACCACCACGATCTTGTCCTTCACGTCCAGGCCGGCATAGTCGTCATATCCAAATTCCTCGGCCGAGGCGCCATAGCCGGCGAAGACCACGGGAGCGGTGAGCGATCCTGAAGAAGAGAAACTGGCCGGCACGAAATCCTGGTTCAAGGTCAGCGGCTGTTTCTTTCCGCCTTCGTCAACGATGAATTCATTGTCCGACTTTAACTTCGCGCCGGTAGTTACGGTGAACGGCTGCAAGTAGCCGTTGGTGCCCGCAGGCTGAAGTCCCAGGCCCTTGTAACGGTGCTCCAGGTATTTCGTGGCGCGTCCCAATCCCTTGGTTCCAGCGCCGCGTCCCTCCATGTCGGGGGCGGAGAGCGTCTTAATGTCGTTGAGATAGCGGGTGGAATCGGCGGAGCCGATCGAAGGCCCCGTCGCCGTGGCCAGCAGTGAGAAGGCCAGCACCACGCAAAGCCACATGCTGCGGCGGATTCGAGATGCGTCTGGCCTCGACAGGAGAGTGCGCGATAAGAGAGGGATTTTCATAGGCAAGGGCAGCGCCCGAATCGTACTCAGCGGGAGAGAAGCCTGTCAAACGCAGGAGTCCAGAGGAGCGGGCCTTCACCTGGACTATTCATGACGATCTCACGCTTTGAAGGGACACGGCTTCACAGGCTGCGGAAAAGGTCGGCCGCATCTCGCTTTGAAGGGGCGCACCTTTAGGCGCGCCGTAGGAAGTCCTTCCTTTTTGTCATCACGAGCCGACTTCAGCCGGCGAGGGATCTGCTTTTGAGACTTGCAACGGACAGAAACAGCAGGTCCCTCCGCTCGGTCGCCGCGGCGACCTCGGTCGGGATGACAAAAATAGAGGGACTTAACGGCACGGCTGAAGGCGTGCCCCTTCAAAGCTATCCACCACAGACACCAGCCGAAAATTGGCGTTAGTTGACTGTATCCAGATTTGTGTCATGCTGTGGGACATGAAAAAGAAGAGAGTCGATCCGCTCGCGTACGCCGCCAAGGTACGTAAGGAGGCGGAGCGGATGCAAGCGATGAGCGAGGCCTTCGGCTCCCACAATAAATTGGCCCTCGAGAAAACCCGCAAAGCGACCCGGAAAGACAAGAAGACGTAGTTAGATTGGCAGATAATGATTCGTCTTTCAATTGTCATTACGAGCTAAGCGAGGAATCTGCTTTCGTTCGCGCTGGAACGACCGCCGTGGGAAAAGCAGGTCCCTCCCGGTCTGCAGGCCGTTTTCGTCTCGTCAACCGCAGAGAGTGGCGGCCGTTTTTTGCCGCGCCATTGAGCACCAGGCGGCAGACGTCTGCGATGAACTGCTCGCTGAGTTGGCCGTGACGAATGAGAAAGCGCATATAGATTGCGCCGTAGAGAATGTCGAGGAGCAGATCGAGGTCCAAGTTGCGGGGGAGTTCGCCGCGTTCCATTCCCCGCCGCAGGGTCTGGTAGGCTTCGCGCCGCCGGGGGAGAAGAAAGCGCTCGCGAAAGGCCTGCATGAGACCGGGGTCGGACTGGCCGCCCGCGATCACCGCCGACACGATGCGACCGCGCCGCGAACGAAGTATCGCCAGGAACTGATTCATCTGCAGGCTCATGTCCTTGTAAACCGAGCCGCTGTCGGGGAAGTGCAATTCCTCTTCCGCACTGGAGGCAAAGGCGTCCACCACCAGCGCGCCTTTGTCGGGCCACCAGCGATACACCGTTGCCTTACCCACTCCGGCGTTGGCCGCGATGGCCTCAATGGAGAGCTCCGCGAAACCGGTACGCTGCAACAGCCGGCTGGTGCTGCGCAGGATGGCCTGGCGCGCCTGTTCGCTGCGCGGCCGCCCCGGCAGGCGCTTTGCGCTGTTTTCAGGCAACCGTTTTTGAGCAGCAGAAGGCGTTTGCGCCATGCCCCACGATAGCATATATTTGAATCCAATACGTAGCGTATCGAATCGGATTTCTTATGGCCCGGCTTTGACGCTTATAAGCGACCTGCCGGTCCGGCCCTGATTGGAGTCCTACCCGACCGATGTGGATTGTTGCCCTAGCGCTCCGGCGTCCTTATACCTTCGTCGTGATGGCGCTGGTGCTGATCATCCTGACGCCCATCGTGGTGCTGCGCACCCCGGTCGACATTTTTCCCGACATTAACATCCCGGTCATCAGCGTGGTGTGGAACTTCGGTGGCTTTGCGCCCGCGGAGATGGCCGACCGCATCGTCACCAACTCCGAGCGCGGCCTCACCATTACCGTCAACGACATAGAGCACATAGAGTCGCAGTCAGTCAACGGCGTGGGCGTGATCAAGATTTTTTTCCGCCCGCAAGCCAACATTCCAACTGCGTTGGCCCAGGTCACTGCGATGGTGCAAACCACGGTGCGCGGCCTGCCGCCAGGGACTACGCCGCCGCTGGTCATCTCCTACTCGGCGTCGTCCACGCCGGTCGTGCAACTGGGCCTCAGCAGCAAGACCCTGCCGGAACAGCAATTGTTTGACGTGGGCCAGAATTTTCTGCGCAGCCAACTGGCAACCGTGCATGGCGCGGCCATGCCCTATCCCTACGGCGGCAAGATACGCCAGGTGCAGGTCGATCTTGACCTGCCGCGGCTCCAGGCCCACGGACTTTCTCCCACCGACATCGTCAACGCCCTCAACACGCAGAACCTGATTACCCCCAGCGGCACCGCCAAGATCGGGCCGCTGGAATACCAGGTCGAGATGAACAGCAGCCCGCAGACCATCGCAGATTTGAACGATCTGCCGGTCAAGACGGTGAACGGTGCAACCATCTACATGCGGGATGTGGCCCACATCCGCGACGGTTTTGCGCCGCAAACCAACATCGTGCGTCAGGACGGCGTGCGCGGCACCCTGATGTCGATCTACAAGATTGGCACCGCGTCCACCCTCAGCATTGTGAATGCCGTAAAGGGCATCCTGCCCATTGCCGAGCAGTCATTGCCCCGCGACATCACCATCAAGCCGCTGTTCGATCAGTCGCTGTTCGTGCGCGCTTCCATCAACGGAGTGTTGAAGGAGGCGGTCACCGCCGCTGCCCTCACCGCGGTCATGATCCTGCTGTTTCTGGGGGACTGGCGTCCCACCATCGTCATTTCGATTTCCATTCCGCTCTCCATTTTTGTTTCGGTGCTTCTGTTGAGCGCGCTGGGCGAAACCATCAACATCATGACCCTGGGAGGTCTGGCCCTGGCAGTCGGCATCCTGGTGGACGACGCCACGGTCGAGATCGAGAACATCGAGCGCAACCTCGCCCAAGGCAAGGAGATGAAACAGGCCATCCTGGATGGCGCTTCGCAGATCGCGGTGCCGGCGTTCGTCTCCACCCTCTGTATTTGCATCGTGTTTGTGCCCATGTTCTTCCTTACCGGCGTGGCCCGCTACCTGTTCGTGCCGCTGGCCGAAGCCGTGGTGTTCGCGATGCTGGCCTCCTACTTCCTTTCGCGGACCTTGATCCCGACGCTGGTCATGTACATCATGCGCGGGCACGAGCATCGCGCCGACGGGCCCAAAACGATCTTCGGCCGCTACCAGCGCGGATTCGAGCGTGGGTTCGACAACTTCCGCAACGGTTACTACCAGCTTCTGGAAACCACCCTCGAGCATCGCAAGCTGTTCGCCGCCTGCTTTCTCGCATTCTGCGTGCTCTCGCTAGGGCTGGTTTTCTTTCTCGGCGAAGACTTCTTCCCTGACGTTGACGCCGGCCTGATGCGCCTGCACATGCGGGCCCGCCCCGGGCTGCGCGTGGAGGAGACGGCGCGCCTGGCCGATGAGGTGGAAGCCTATCTGCGGCGACAGATTCCCAAGGACGAGCTGGTCACCATCCTCGACAATATCGGGCTGCCGTATTCTGGAATCAACTTGTCGTATAGCAACTCCGGCGTCGTGGGGACTAGCGATGCCGAGATCCTGGTGGGGCTGAATGCCGAGCATCATCATTCCACGGCCGGTTATATCCGGAAGTTGCGGGAGCAGTTGCCGCGGCAATTCCCCGGCGTGGAGTTCTTCTTCCAGCCGGCCGACATCGTGACCCAGATTCTGAACTTTGGATTGCCGGCGCCGATCGACATCCAGGTCACCGGCGCGGACATGCAGGGCAATTACGTCATGGCGCAGCAAATCGCCAACCGCCTGCGTCACGTGAACGGCGCCGCCGACGTGCATGTACAGCAGGTACTAAGTTTGCCGACACTGCATCTGCAGATTGACCGCACCAAGACCACGCAAGTGGGAATGAATGCGCGCGACGTGGCGCAGAGCGTGCTGGTCTCGTTGAGCGGCAGCTTCCAGACCGCGCCTAACTTCTGGCTGAACCCGAAGAACGGCGTGACCTACCAGGTGGCGGTGCAGTCCCCGCAATACCGCATGACCTCTCTGCAAGACCTGATGAACATGCCGGTGAACGATCCCGGCGTGCCGAGCTCGCAGGTGCTGGGCAACCTGGTGCAGTTGACCCCCGCAACCAGGCCGTTGGTGGTCTCGCATTACAATGTGCAACCGGTGATCGACGTGTACGCCAGCACCCAGGACCGCGACCTGGGCGCGGTGGCCAAGGACACGATGAAAGTGCTGCAACCGTTCCAGCAGCATTTGCCGCGGGGCACGCAAATCATCGTTCGCGGGCAGGTGGTGACCATGCAGTCGTCGTTCATCGGCCTGGGCATCGGACTACTGATGGCGATCTCGCTGGTGTATTTCCTGATCGTGGTGAATTTTCAGTCCTGGCTGGACCCGTTTATCATCATCACCGCCCTGCCGGGAGCGCTGGCCGGCATCTGCTGGATCCTGCTGCTGACCCACACCACGTTGAGCGTGCCGTCGCTGACCGGCGCGGTAATGTGCATGGGCGTGGCCACGGCCAACTCCATCCTGCTGGTTTCGTTTGCGCGCGAGCGCATGAACATCGGCATACCGGCGGCGCAAGCCGCGCTGGAAGCGGGCTACACTCGAATCCGTCCGGTGCTGATGACTGCCCTGGCCATGATCATCGGCATGGTACCCATGTCGTTGGGGTTGGGCGAAGGCGGCGAACAGAACGCGCCGCTGGGACGCGCGGTGATCGGCGGGCTGTTGTTCGCCACGGTGGCAACCCTGTTTTTTGTGCCGTCCATCTTTGCCATGATTCACGGCCATCGCGAGGCCAGGCGGGAAAGAGTAGTAATTAGCAATTAGTCCGAAGGACTCATACCTATGGATTCGCGTTCAAATCGACCTGATATTGCGGAGCCCGAGCATCACGCGGCCGAAATTACGGCGCCGCCCAAGCTTCCTCCGGCGACTCCGCGCAAGGCGCTGTTCATGATCGCTGTGGTGGTGCTGGCGCTGGTGGCCGGCGCCGTAATCACCATGCTCATGCGCATCCACAGCAGCCGCGTGCTCGCCCGGGAAACGGAACGGGAATCTGTTCCCACCGTGGCCGTCATTCATCCCACCTCGGAGAAGCCCGACGAAGAACTGGTATTGCCCGGCTCGTTGCTGGCGTTCGAGGAGTCTCCCATCTACGCCCGCACCAACGGCTACCTGCTGCACTGGTACAAAGACATTGGCAGCCGGGTGACCAAGGGCGAACTGCTGGCCGACATAGATACTCCGGAAGTGGACCAGGAGTTGATGCAGGCCCGGGCGACGCGCCAGCAGATCTTGGCGCAGATGGACCTGGCCAAAATCAATTCCGACCGTTATCTCAGCCTGCGCACCACCGATTCGGTTTCGCAGCAGGAAGCCGATCAGCAGGCCAGCGGCTATCAACAGGCCAAGGCCAACCTGGACGCAAATGACGCCAACGTTCGCCGTCTGGAAGAACTGGAGGCGTTCAAACACGTGTACGCGCCTTTCAGCGGAGTGCTGACCAAACGCAACGTCGATCCCGGCGCCTTGATCAACGCCGGCGGCACCGGCAAGGAACTGTTCGACATGGCCCGCGTCGATCCCCTGCGCGTGTACGTCAGCGTCCCGCAGAGTTACGCGCCCGCCATCAAGAACGGAATGGAGGCCTGGGTAACGCTGCAGGAGTTGCCGGGACAGAAGTTTAGAGGCACGGTGGCGCGCACTGCCGAATCCATCGATCCCACCACGCGCACGCTGCTGACGGAAGTTGACGTGCCCAACAAAGATGGACGCCTGCTGCCCGGCTCCTTCGGTGAAGTTCATTTCAGGCCGGGCATCAGCGGGCAGAAAGTCACGTTGCCGGTCAACACCATGCTCTTCCGCCAGGAAGGCCCGCGCGTGGCCGTTGTGGGGAGCGACAACAAGGTGCAACTGCGCCCCATAACTATCGGCCGCGATTACGGCTCGACGCTGGAAATACTGGGTGGCGTCGATGTGAAGGACCAGGTGGTCATCAATCCCGCCGATTCACTGGAAGAAGGGCAGCAGGTCAACATCGCTCCCGCAAACCAGGGAGGCAATCCGTCATGAAGTGGCTGACCCTGACGGTCGGTGTCGGCGTCAGCGCTTTGCTGATGGGATGCGCCGTGGGACCGAAATATCAGCGTCCGCCGGTCCAAGCCCCCGAGGCGTACAAGACGGAGGGCCCATGGCGTGTCGCCGCGCCGAAGGATTCGCTTCCCAAAGGCGCATGGTGGGAGATCTTCCACGATGCCGAGCTGAACGACTATGAGCAGCAACTGCTGAAGGCGAATCAGTCGCTGGTCGCCGCTCAAGACCGCCTGAACCAGGCGCGTGCTCTGGCGCGGGTAGCCTCGGCCGGACTTTTCCCGCAAGCCAGCGCCGATCCCAATGCATCGCGCAACCGCTACTCGGGACATCGGCCGCAAGTTGTCACCATTGGGCGGCCGCTCACGCAGAGCACCTACGATATTCCTTTTCTGCTCAGTTACGAACCTGACCTCTTTGGAAAATACCGGCGAACTCTGGAAGCCTCGAATGCGACTCTGCAAGCCACGGCAGCGGACATGTACAACGTCAATCTGGTGCTGACCGCCGAACTCGCCGCCGACTACTTCAGTCTGCGCGAGCTTGACGCCGAAACTCAGGTCGTGCAGCAATCGGTTGCCATTCAGCAGAAGGGGCTGCAGTTGGTGGAGAATCGTCATACCGGCGGAGTCGCCTCCGGACTCGACTTGGCCCAGCAGCAGACACTGCTTGATTCCACGGTCACGCAACTTTCCCTGGTGCAGCAGCAGCGCGCGCAGTACGAACACGCCATCGCGATGCTGACCGGAAATGCCGCTTCCGCTTTCAGCGTGCCGGTGGCCCCGTTGCACACGACCCCGCCTCCGATTCCGCTGGGCGTGCCTTCTGACCTGCTGGAACGGCGGCCCGATGTCGCGACCGCCGAGCGCAACATGGCGTACGAAAACGCCGAAGTCGGCGTTGCCACCGCAGCGTTTTATCCGCAACTCACCCTCTCCGGTAGCGGCGGCTTTCAAAGCACCAGCATCGCCAACCTGATTAGCGCTCCCAGCGCCATCTGGTCGCTGGGTGGCGACCTGCTACAGCCTATCTTTCAAGGCGGACGCAATCGCGCCAACCTGGCGGCCACCAAGGCTGCCTACGACGAATCGGTCGCCAACTATCGCGAGGCGGTGCTGACCGCATTCCAGCAGGTGGAAGACGGGCTGTCGGGACTGAACGCGCTTTCGCAGGCGACCACCAGCCAGAACGCGGCCGTATCCGACGCACGACGCGCGCTGCAAATTGCCAACAATCGCTACGTCGGCGGTGTGACCTCCTACCTCGACGTCATCACCGCTCAGTCGGCCTTGTTGACCAACGAACGCCTGGCGACCCAGCTACTCGGTCAGGAGATGGTGACTTCGGTTTATCTGGTGAAGGCTGTGGGCGGAGGCTGGGATGCTTCGCAAATCCAGAACGAGCAAGTGCGGCCGCAGGCGATCCAGGCGGTCCAGCGGTAGAAGCAACTAGCAGTTAGCAAGTAGCAGTTAGCAGTTAGCAGTTAACAGTTAACAGTCACCAGCCAGCTCAGAAATAGTTTTGTATCAGGGCACGGCTTCAGCCGTGCCGCAGCAGGTCAACAACGACTTGGGCTTCAGCCCCTGAGAAGCCTGTTTTCCAGGGGCTAAACCCTTACCGTTTCTGCACTTCGTTCGGCACGACTAAAGTCGTGCCCTGATACACCCCAGGACCGTTATCCTAGAGTTCGGCAGAGGTCCCTACTCCTTGTCATAGACCGCGACGGTCGTGACCTTTGCGCCCTTCGCGTTAGTCCCGCTCGAGGTGACGGTGCGGCTTTTGCCATCGGCCGCCACGACAATGCGAGTGTTGGAAGTAACCTTGCCAGCTTTCTTGCTGGTGCCCTCCAGCGTGCGAGCATCAATCTTTTTGTAAGACCGCTCGTCGTTATTCGGATCGCCGGTGAGGGGGTAGAATTTGCCGTCAAATTTGCCCGTCCACTCGATATGCAGGGACTTACCGTCTGCGGTGGTGCCTTCTATCGTGACTTTCATTTGGTCGCCCACCGCCTCGTAAACAACCTTCTGGCTTTTCGTCGCTCCGGGAGCGAGCTTCGATTTGGCCTCATTCAGCTTCCAGGTGCCCATATTGACGTCGCTGGCGAGGCACACCACCGCTGCCGCAAAGCACAGCATCATGGTGAGTGCAATTGTTCTGGTTTTCATGGTCTCTCCTGATTGAAAAGCAATTAGCAATTGGCAACTAGCGTTCAGCAATTCGCAGTTAGTCCTGCGGCTTTAGCTTACTGCTAGTTGCTTCTTCCCTACTTACCCGGCAGGTAGCTCAATTCCGGGTGAAATTGGATGATTTCGCTGGTCTCACCCTGCACGGAGTGATCAATTCGATCGACGATGGAATCCGCTTCCGCCTGTCCAAAAGCCTCCTTCAGCATTTCGCGGAAAGGCTTCACGTCAGGTTTCTCCTCGAAGTCGGCCCAACTGTTGCGCGGCAGAACCAGCACGTAGGTCCCCGTGTCGCCGCCGCTCGCCAGAGCATACCATTCGAAATTCACCGGCCACTTGGTCTTCTGGGCGGCGTCGTAAATCCGGGAAATGGCGCTGCGAAAATCCGACCCTTTGCCATAGCGCACATGGAAGGTAACGATTTCGCTGAACTTCGGGGCACTGCCGGGACTGGGGGGATTGCTGACCTTCGGCATCGCCTCATAGTAGCGAGCCACGATGGACTCCACGTAATTGCCCACCACCTTCTGATACTCCGCCAGGTCAGCCTGATCTGGAACTGCCGGCTTGTCGAAATCGGCCCAGTGTTGACCCAACCGGCCTACGATGTAAGTCCCCGTGTCCGGGCCAGTGAGTGTCTCCCATACCAACAGAGGCTGGGAGTCGTTCTGTTGCTTGTGCCAAGCCGCCTTTTGCTTGCGCCCATTCTCATATTGCGTCACCATGCCGTTCTTGGGCTTTTGAAATTCCAGTGCGGCTACGGTCCCTGGTTTCTCCTGCGCGACCACCGAAAATGCGAACAACATCACAGCAAGAGCTGCCAACAGCTTTGTGGCCCTCATTTGTTTCCTCCATTTATTGAATTGTTGAAGTTGAAGCCGGTAAAGCGTATGGGGCCCGTCACTCCGGAACATCTGCAAACACTAGCGGCACGGCAGGCCGCTCAACTGCCCCGGGTAAGCTGCAATTCACAATTTTCTTTTGTATTGGGATATGCGTGCATTCTACACCAGTGTGGCGGGGACGCGACCGAAAACTTCGCGCTGTCTCGATGGGCAGGCCCGGTGCTCTATCATGGCGCCTATGCCCAAGGTTGCGGATGTTCTGGTGGTCGGACTGGGCGCCGTCGGCAGCGCGGCGCTGTATCAATCCGCAAGGCTGGGGGCGCGCGCGATTGGTATTGATCGCTTCGATCCGCCGCACGATCAGGGCTCGTCGCACGGCGATACTCGCATCACCCGCGAGGCCATTGGCGAGGGCCGCGAGTTCGTGCCCCTGGTGCTGCGCTCCAACCAGATCTGGCAGGAACTGGAGGCCGCGACCAGCCGCAGTCTGCTCGTCCGCAACGGCGGACTGGTCCTGGCTTCACCGGCCATGCCCGGCAATCATCACGGCTCGACCTCGTTCATCCAAGACACCATCGCCGCAGCTACCGAGTTCGGCATCGCGCATGAAGTCTTGAGCGCGGACGAGCTGCGCTATCGTTATCCGCAATTCCGTTTGCACGGCGATGAGATCGGCTACTTCGAACCGGGCGCGGGATTTCTTCGTCCCGAGGCTTGCATTGAAACGCAGCTCTCGCTGGCGCGGAAGTTGGGCGCCCAAGTCCGCACCTCAGAAACCGTTGTCGATTGCAAGCCGATGCAAGACGGCACGGTTGAGGTGATCACCAGCGCCAATACCTATTCCGCCGCCAAGGTCATCGTGGCCGCCGGCCCCTGGATACAGAAGATGCAGAAGCTGCTGGGCGAGAGCTACGCGGCGTATTTCAAGGTCTATCGGCAGGTGATGTACTGGTTTGCGCTGGCGGGGCACGCCGAACAGTACGCGCCAGAGCGCTTTCCGGTGTTCATCTGGATTGCGGGCAACCGGCCACGCGACATGATGTACGGCTTCCCTGCCCTGGATGGGCCGCACGGCGGGCTGAAGGTTGCCGCCGAGCAATACGACGCCACGGTCGATCCGGATGCGGTCCCGCGCGCCGTCAGCGATGCTGAGATCTCCGCGATGTATAGCGAGTACATCGCGCCGCATTTTCCGGACGTGTCCGGCGAATGCCTGCGCACTGCAACTTGCCTGTACACGGTCACGCCCGACGCGAACTTCATCGTCGATCAGTTTCGCAACTATGAAAATGTTGTTTTCGCGTCCGCCTGCTCCGGCCACGGCTTCAAGCATTCCGCAGCGTTAGGCGAAGCGCTCGCCGCGCAGGCGTTAGGACAGCCTTCGCGCATTGATCTGTCGGGATTCAGTGCGCAGCGATTCTCGGGCTGGGCCGTGGGAGAGAACTCCTGTGCATCCTAAGATTGTTCAACTCGACGGGTTTGAGGTCATCGGGATTGCAACTCGAACCAATAACGCCAAAGAAGCGGGGCCGGACGGCGCCATTCCGAAGCTGTGGCAACGCGTGATGCAGGAACATGTGATCGAGCATGTTCCTGAAAAGACTGGTCCGACGCTTTACGCCGTTTATGCCGATTACGCCAGCGATGCCAACGGCGACTATACGCTGGTACTCGGAGCGAAGGTGGGACCCGAGACCAAAGCGCCCGCAGGGATGATGACAACGACCGTTCCCGCCGGACAATATGCAGTGTTCACCAGCGAGCGTGGGCCGGTAGCCAGGGTTGTGGTCGAAACCTGGATGCGAATCTGGGCTTACTATCAATCACCCGCCAATGGCCAGCGAGCCTACCACGCCGACTTCGAACTGTACGATCAACGGGCCGCCGATCCAAATAATGCGCAGGTGGACATCTACATCGGCCTGAAGACGCAGCCGCGGCAGTAAGTGAACCCACGGGAATAGCGGGTCCTTCGACTCGCTGCGCTCGCTCAGGAGGACAAAAGGTTCACGGGCTCTTGTAGGCCTGCTTCATGTAGTGACGGGCCGAGTCAGCCTCGCCGGAGGTGGAGTCCTCGGCGATCACCGTCCGATACTTTTCCAGCGCAGTGTCGCGCTTCTGCAGCAAGTCATACATTTGGCCGGCAGCCAGGGTCGTCTGCTGGCGCAGTTCCAGATCGTTGCCGTGGCTGGCGGACAGATCATAAGCCTCGGCAGCTTCCTGGTACTGGCGCTGGCCGCGCAGCGCTTGGCCCAATCCATAAGCCGGCACCTCGATACGGCACCCCGCATAAGCATTGCTGCGACAGCCCGCCAGGACTTTGCGGTAGGCTGCAATCGCTTCCTGCCCGTGTCCGGCGGCATTCAACAGGTGGGCATACTCGGAGGCCACCATAAAGTTGCGCGGAAATTCGGACTGCATTCCGCTGACCACCTTCAAAGCCTCGTCATATTTCTCTTCCCGGCGAAGAAACAGGGCCAGCACGATCTTGCCGTCGCTGGCCACTTCACTATGGGCACCGGCCACTACTTCGCGCAGATAGTCCAGGCCCTTGCGCTTGTTACCGCTGATCCCCACCACCGACGCGGCCACCTTGGCCGGCCAACTGAGGCTGCCAACGATGTAGAGGTCAGTGCCGATCAGAAGTTTGGCGTCCACGTATTTGGGATCCAGTTCCAACACCCGCTCGTGATCGTGGCGCGCGCTCACGGCGCTGCGCAGGGCGGCGAACCAGGCTTTTTCAGCCATGCCCATGTAGGTGGCGCGAAGGCCTCGCGTAATACCCCGCGCATATAAGGCGTCAACGTTGTTGGGATTCTTGTCGAGCTCAGCTTGCGACAGCAACAGCGCCTGGGCGCTTAACTGTTTGACTCGATCGCGCACCTTGGGATCGAGCGGCTCGGGATGCTTCTTGGTAAGAAAGCTGTCGGCGGCATAGGCCTCGGTGTCGAGCGCCCCAATGCGGTACAGTTCCTTGAAAATCACCCCGGCCAGGACGTGATTGACGGCGAATGGGTCGTCGGGATGGGCTTGCTGGGTGGCCTCGAACTCGCGGACCGACTTGTCGTATTCCAGGTTGTAGAAGTAGTCGAAACCCTTGCGCGTGGCCGGGTCGTTGTCCGAACGCGTGGGGACAGGAGCCGGGCCAGATTGTGACAGGCCACGGCTGGCCACCGCAATGCAGCCCAGAACTAGGAAGCAAAAGTACAGTCGGTAAGGTTTCATCACCGGTGGCTACTGAGAAGTTTACCCGATATGGCAAGCCGCCAAAAGGAGCTACAAATGGCCCAGGAACTTCTGGTCGCGCCGCATGACAAATCCAGGCCGTCTAGCGCGCTCACACCCCGTGGTTGATCGGCCCGCTGCCTCTTCCTATCGGGTAGGCGGCGGCGGCGATTGCCTTGCGGACGTACTCCTTCGCTGCCCGGACGGCCTCCGGCAGGCTGGTTCCCCGCGCCAACTGGCAGGCGAGGGCCGTGGCGAAGGCGCACCCCGTGCCGTGAGTCGAGCGGGACTCCAGGTGCACCCCGGGGAAGACTTCCTCCATGACCGAGCCGGCCGACCCGTAAAGAAGGTAGTCGTTGGCTGGCTGAAGGTGGCCGCCAGTGATTACGACTGCCCGGCTGCCGAGTTCGCGAAGCTTGACCGCCATGGCCCGCAAACGCGGAAGCGCTTCTTCCCACGGAGCATCGGTCGCGACTGGCTCAACCCCGGCCAGCGTCGCCGCCTCATCGACGTTGGGAGTGATGACATCCGCAAGCGGCAGCAGTCTTTTGAGGAGGACATGTTGCCCGGGCCCGTCCAGCAAAATTGCGCCCGACGAGGACCGGATCACCGGGTCGAGGACGATGTTCGGCAGCCGCCGCTCCTCCAGGAAGTCGGCTACGGCGGCGGCGACGTCCCCGGATCCCAGCATTCCAACCCGGACGGCGGCGATTTCCAGGTCGTCGGCCAAGGTCGCGAGCGTTCGGGCTACCAGTTCCGGATCCAGGGGTTGGACGCCGAACACTCCCTGGGTGGACTGCACGGTCAACGCCGTAATGCAGGTGACGGCATAGCAATTTTGGGCGGCTGCGGTTTTTATGTCGGCGGTGATTCCGGCTCCCGAAATGGGATCGTAGCCCGCAATGCTCAAGATGACTGACGGCCAGGTCATTGGACGACTGTACCGCAATCGCTCATGCTGAGGTAGTCAGGCGTTAGGCTCGCAGGCGATCAAGCTTCCCTCCAAACCCGTGTGCGCCCAAGGTTTCCCCTTAAGAGCTTCGTAACTGATTGTAAATAAGTAGCTTATTCTTTGGCTAAGCCTTCCAACCCTTGTCGCTTCATCCCCATCTCAATCACAAGCGCCTAGCGTCAATACGTGTTCTACCGGGCAGGTCGAGCCTGTTTACCGCCGTTTTGCTTCGTGGGGGCCTTTTTCTTGCGGACGAGCCGTAGCACGATTTTCCCCAGAAGGCAAGCACGAAGGTAGGACTTCCACCGTAGTCGGGTTGACTCCTACTTGTTGCGGTGGATAGACTTAAAGGACTGACACAGACCCCGGGAGGACCAAACTTAACGATGAGAGGTGTTTAAATGTTACGAGTACTCAGCCAGGTCGCGGTGACCATGGTTTTTGCCACCGCACTAGGCGCGGCACCCGGTAATAGCACACCGGATTCGAAGCAGCAAGGGGCCCCAGGACAGATTCAGGAAAAGGTGAAACCCGTAGTGAAGCCAGTTAAGACCCGGAAATCTCAGGTCGGGAAGGCTTCCTGGTACGGCCGCATTTTTCAGCATAAGCCGACGGCCAGCGGCGAACCGTACGACATGGACCAACTCACAGCGGCGCATCGCACCCTGCCGCTGGGTTCCTGGATCAAGGTTACAAATCTGAAAAATGACCGGTCAGTCGTCGTCCGCATCAACGATCGCGGACCAGTACTGAAGAACCGGATCATTGACTTGTCTTACAGCGCGGCCAAAATGCTCGGCATGGGCCACGACGGCGTGGATCCCGTTCGGCTGGAGGTCGTCGAGACCCCACTCATAGCTGAGTACGCGGGCGCGCGGTAATCCCGTCTTCATGCGGTAAACTTGAGCCGATGAAAGACCAAGACCGGCTCATAGTGGCGCTCGATGTCGCGGGTGCCACCCAAGCCCGCCAAATCGTCCAAGCGATCGGCGAAGCTGCGACCACCTACAAGATCGGGAAACAGCTCTTTATGGCCGAGGGGCCGCAGGTCGTCCGCGACCTGGTTGCCTCCGGCCGCAAGGTGTTTCTCGACCTGAAATATCACGACATCCCGAACACCGTCGCGGCGGCGGTCCGCTCGGCAGCCGAACTCGGCGTAAGCATGCTGACCGTCCATGCCTCTGGCGGCAGCAAGATGCTGAAGGCCGCCGTCGAGGCAGCCAGCCAGTCTCCCACGAAGCCGATGGTGCTCGCGGTCACGGTGCTGACCAGCCTGTCGGATTCTGACCTGCAGGAATTGGGGATTGCCGGAAATGTCCTGAGCCAGGTGCTTCGATTAGGGGCGCTGGCTCGCGCGGCTGGTTGTGGAGGTTTGGTCGCCTCCGCCCAGGAAGCTCGCGAACTGCGCAAGGCGCTGGGGGATGGATTTGCCATCGTGACTCCGGGAGTGCGCCCCGCCGGCGCCGCTGCCGGAGATCAGGTCCGGGTAGTCACTCCGAAGGACGCCATCGCCGCCGGAGCCACTTATCTGGTGGTTGGCCGGCCCATCCTGGAAGCCCCCGACCCAGCCAAAGCCGCCCAGCACATCGGGGATGAGATTGCAGCAGCCTGCCACTAGGATGCCGGCCAATCGAAGGCGCAGACTTTTCGCTACGGCGTGATCTTCCAGACGACACCACCATTATGCGGTCCACAGCCTGAGGCTGTTCCATAAAGATTGCCGCTGGCGTCGAACATTACGGTGCTTTCCGGCGCGCACCCGTCAGTGCAGGGGTAGCCTCCGGCGCAAAAATCGTGAAGCGAGGTGAAGACGCCCTGGGGCGTCAGCTTGAAAACGAAGCCGTCTCCGTAGGCCCCACCTGTATAGCTGGTGCCATAAGAATTTCCCGCGCTGTCCATAACCAGACCCGCCGCCGGACCTCGCCCTGCGATGTCACCGGTAAGGAAGATATAGAGGGTGCTGAAGGCCCAAGTGCCGCCGCCCAACGGCGCCAGCTCAAAAGCAGTGCCACCGGTATGGTCGGGCTGGCCTCGGCTGGTGGTCCCGAAGAGGTTGCCAGCCGCGTCAAAAACCAGGCCGCTCCACGGGGCCGTTCCCCCGGGATAATTGAATTGATTGTAGAGGACATGCTCTGTCCAGGCAGCGGGTGATGGTGTCAGTTGGAAGACCGCTCCACCACCGTAAGCGCCTCCCGCGTACGTTGTGCCGTAAAGGTTCCCGGCGGCGTCGAAGATTACATTGGCGAAGGGCTCAGTTCCATCATTCCCATCGGCGAGGAAGTTGTAAAGAACACTTTCCGTCCAGAGGCCCTGGGCAGGCATGAGTTCGAAAACATTTCCGCATCCAAAAGTACCGTACGGATTGCATGCGCCGCTGGTGCCGCCAAAAGCAGTTGTTCCATAGAGATTACCCGACTGATCGAACACCACCTCACCCCCCGGGCTAGCGCCGTCGTCACCATTGAAGCGATAAAGCACGGTTTCCCTCCAGGGGCAGAGTGCAGACTTGCAGGCAGAGGCGGGAGGGCTCAGCTTGAAAACTGTGCCGCAACCGCCAAGCAATGCATTGCAGGCATCGCCTACTCCCCCTCCTTGCGACGTAGTGCCATAGAGATTGCCATTCGGCCCGAAGATGACTCGAGCCGTGGGATTTGCGCCATCTGAACCTTGCTGGAAGTTGTACAACGTTGTAAATATCCAATTGCCGCCTATACTTGACAGCTTGAATACCACGCCGCAGCCGTTGCCGCTACAGTATTGCGTTCCGCCGGCACTGGCCGTTCCGTATAAGTTTCCTGCGCGATCCATCGTCAACCCGGCTGCCGGGATTCTTCCGTCCGCTCCGCCGGTGAACGAGTGCACTACGGAGAACGTTTGCGCATGCAGCTGGAGTGGCAGAAGGATCATCAGGAATGCGACCGCCGAGGCCGCAACCATTATCCTGCAACCATCTGCGAAGCTACGAATCCGATGTTTGTCTGAGCTCACCATAAGATTCTCCTCTCAAACGAAAATGCCGAGAGTAGTGCGTGCCAGGAGACCGAACGCGACCCCTGGCGGAGGAGCACGATTCTGCCTCCGTTCGTCGGCTTTGTCAACAACTATTGGAGGACTTGGAGGTGGCTGGACTCCGACCGACTCTGCCTCAGGTTCGCGTCCGTCTTTTGGACGCCAACCTGGGCTGGCTGCTACCCGGTCAGGGCTTTTTCTTGCTTTCGACCTGCGCGACCCGCGCCTTCACCAGTTTCTTAACCAGTGCAATCGGCAGTGGCTTGTCTGTGGGGAAGTGGATGGTCCCTTTAGATGTGGAGAAGCCCTTCAGTTCGTCCTTAAAGGCTTCCACGACCGCGGCCGTGGGGAACAAGCTGCAGTGGTTGGAAAACGCCGCAAACCACAGCAGTATTCCCTTGTACTTGAACGCAGGAATCCGATAGCTGATGGTCTCGGTAGCCTCGGGTGGCACAGCGGAGCGAATCGCCGCGCGCAGCTTGTTCAAGGTGCTGCGGGCGGGTTCCGGGACGCCAGGCAAGGTACTCCTCAACGTTTTTCGGAGCGCCGTTGCCTTTCGCCGCAGAACTGCGTTTACCAGATTTCGCTTTTTTCACGCCGGCAATGCTACAAGAACTACTGCTTTCAAGTCCATGCCCGAGGCCACCGTGCAGCCGTTCGACATGAAAAATGGCGTCGCTCGACCTTCAAAACTGCCCAGCCTGGTTCGTCACCAGGACCTTACCACCACTTTCACGCACGATAATCAGCCGTGAGGCCCCGACTAGTTCTTCGCAACGGGGAAGGGCGGACTGGGACGCAAGCAAGTAATAGCGATGCGGTTCCCGCCACAACTCCTTGAACTGCGCGTCGTCGATGAAGACCTCGGGCGCGCCCGGAGCGTTTGCGCCATGCTCCAGGTTCATCCGGCGGTCGCTTAGCAACAGCCCGGTACGGCCGGTGTAGAAGAAGACCGAAGCGAATTTCCAGTAAAAGCCCTGCGTGATCAGCGCTCCTGGCGGGGATTCCATCAACGCTTTCGCCAATGGACGGGACGAAAGATAGGGATCGAACACCACCGGGGCCAGGCGCGCAGCGCGAAAGAACAGCACCATCATAAGCGCGGCATGCCCCGCGCGATCTGCGCCTGCACGGCATCGACATCGTCCATCAGCGACGGCGGAGAAATTATGCAGCCCAGATAAATAATGGCGGCAACCGCGATTACGATGAGAGGAGAATAGGCGAGCCATTTCTGTTGGGAGTTCTCTTGCGAGGCCTGCTCTCCCAAGTTCTTTTCAGTTAAAGTTGGCGTTCAGGCTATTCTACCGATGCTGACTTTCGTTGCCACTTCTGAAGCACGGAATCGCGACGACATTCGGGACGGCTTGTTTGCCGCGAACGCGGCGGGCGGTTGGTGACCCAGCTTAGCCCAACAGAGGGGCGAACCTGGGACACCCGCAACTGCGATCTGAGGACAAAAAATCCCCATCCTCAGCTTTCGTCACCGTCAGGTCGATCACGCCGACTGAAAGGATTGGATGGCCTTGCCTTCGTCTTCCTCGATGTCGAACACGGTGTAAAGCTTGGTGATCTGCAGCAGATCGTGGACATTCTTGCTCAGGTGCATCAGCTTGAATTGACCGCCCTGATTGCGGACTGAGGTGTAGCAACTCATCAACTCACCCACGCCTGCGCTGTCGATGTGGCGCACATCGGCCAGGTTCAGCAATATGTTCTTGTAGTTTTTGCCCATCAGATCGCGAACCAGGTCACGAACCACGTTGGTTCCCTCGCCCAGCCGTAGCTGGCCGATGATGTCCACGATGACAATGCCACTCACTACCCGGGTGCTGGTTTTAAGATTCACAACGCCGCCTTCACCGTCGCGAGAGTCCGCGATGCCGCTCCAGCCGTCCAACTGGGAGCGACAACCATCGTACACTGCCAGTGAATCCGGGGAAATGGCGAAATAGGGTGAGTAGCCGGAAATAAAAGCGGCCCGCAGGCCGCCGAGTCGTTGCAGATTTCCGGTTAGGTAAACTTGAACATGGCCACGATCAGGAAAACAGCTTCTGCCGCCGCCAGTCCAATCCAGATTCTGCGCCGGAAGCGGGTACGACCCAGGTCGCGGGCCAACTGCATTCGAACCGCCCACAGTACGGGGTCCTTGGGAACCGCTGGGACCGTCGGCTGCGCGGCTTCTTCCATTCTCGATGTCAGGACTTCTTCCCCGAGCGCGTCTTTCTTCAGCCCTTCTTGCCTGGGCGCATCTTGCAGGAAGACCTTTGGGGTGCTGATCAGTGTGGACCAGTCCAGAAGCTGAATACTTGACTCCGCTCCGAAAACCGGGACTGGCTGCGAGGTGAGATTCAGCGGTGGAAGCTTCTCGGGCGCAAGCCGGTCGCGAAGGCTGGCCAGCAGCGTGTCCCACCATCCCCGGCTCAAGTCATCCCCCAGGAGCTCGCCGACATCCACTGGCCTGGATTCCAGTTCCAGCGGGGGCAGCGTTTCCGGTGAAATTACATCGCCCAGATTGGTAAAGACGGTGCGATACCAAGGTAGATCGACCAGGTCGCCCACCAGGATTCCCACATCCACCGGTTTGGAGGTTAGCTGAAGCGGAGGAAGGCGCTCGGGCGAGAGCCGGTCAAGAACGTTGAGCAGCAGAGAACGCCACAACGATATGGTCAGTTCGTCAGGGGGAGAAAAATCCAATTCAGCCATCCCGTTTGCCGCCTGCCCCTTAATGTTTCACGCTTGCCGTTGCCGGTTGGGTGTCCTTCACCGTGTAGTCCGAGGGCACCTGGAACAACTGCGCCAGCGGTTCGGTACGGGTGATGTTTACCAGCTTCATGATGCTATGGCCGGATTGGCCGTCATCGGTCTCCGTCAACACCGTCGTCTTTAACTCTGGCGAAAACCACGTCTCGGTCACGGAGACGATCGGCTTGTCGTTGCCTTGCGATCCGGCATCGATGATATGCGTCGTCCGGGTACCGGTAGCGTCAACGCCTTCGATGTACTTGCTCCCGAGGGCTTCCGTCCGGGTCTCGACCGGCGTCGTAGCGAGCGTCGCTGACATTTTCGAGGTGGCACTAACACCGGGGGTTGGCTTCGGCTCGGCTGACTTGGCGGCTGCCTGCATCGGAGCCACGTTCACGGGCGCACCCCCAACGTTGCCCGTCCCGACCGCCGTGGGCCCGACCGCCTTCGCAAAGTGGAAAATTGCCGCCGTCTTGAGCTTGGGGTTGAGGTTGATGATCACCTTCTGGATCGGGTCGTTGATGATGGCGTAGTCAAATTTTTCCGCCCCCGGTTGGGCGGGCGCCGCCTCGCTGTCAGTGCGCACCCGGCCCTGACTGTCGCGGAAAATTTTGCCGCGCGTTTCGCGGTGGATGTGACCGCCCTTGTCGAGAGCGCGATCGTACAGCGTAACCACTTCGGCTGAAAACGGGGCGTTCTTGACCGCGACGGGCGCGGTTGCGTTTGTAACGCTGGCCGGAGTCGCAACTGCGCGGGTACTCACCTGTGCAGCGGCGATTCCTGTCATTAGAAGCAGCAGGCCAGTTAGTATCCATCGCAGTCGCATATATCCCCTTTGTTCGTCCCCACAGTCGTCCCGGCTAAACGCGGGTGTTGTTATTGTGTGCCGGATTGAGCGGCAATGCAACTTTATGCACTCTGCCCGCTACGTTGCACACGCGTGCGAGCCTAAACCTGCAATAGGGCGGAAGAGCGGCGTCTTGCGGCTCTTCCTTTGCCGTTGGCTCGACTGGCCCGCTCCAATATTTACGATGGCTTCCAGGAATCAGTACTCGGCGTCTGTCAGGTCAGGTGGCTCGGATTCGCCGGGTTGGGTCTCGGCCGCTTGCTCAGGCTCGGCGGCGGTGTCGCCTTCTCCGGCCTTCCCCTTCAATCGCACCACGGTAATCTTGGCGAAGCCCTCTTCGAACTTCGGCGGACGCAGCTTGGCCGCCATGCGCTTCATGACATCTTCCGGTACGTTGCGCTCGCGGCGGCGATTGCGTTCGATACAGACCTCCGCCGGCACATCGAAGAAGACCGCATGGGCCTCGTAGCCGAAGTCATGCGCCAGCTTGATCCAACTGCGGCGCTCGTGGGAAGACAAATTGGTGGCGTCCACGTAGTTCCAGGGACGCCGGGCCAGCAGCCGCCCGCGCAGCATGGAGCGCAAGGTGGAAAACACCAAGTCCTGGTAGCGCTGCTCGGTGACGTCGTCGAACAGCAAAATCCGCACCATGTCGCTGGATAGCGGAAAGATATTGTGACGCTTAAACCACGTACTCTTGCCCGACCCCGGCAGTCCGATGGCCAGCACTACCGCGCCCTTCGACTTCTTGGCCTCGTGCGGCGCTGGTGGACGAGGCGCAGCGGCAGCAACGGCTGCGGGCTCGCTGGCTTCCGACGGCTCTTCGGCTTCGCCCGCTTCTCCGGTCGGACCACCGGGGCGAGGCAAAGCAGGGGCTTGCGCAGCCTGCTGTGGTCGGCCTCCCCGGCCACGTCGTCCACGGCGGCGACTGCGGTCGCGCCGCAGCGGCTGTGCAGGCTCCTGGCCTTCACCCGCCGGAGCGGCTGACTGCGGCTCGTGCGATGTGATCTGGGGTTCTGCTTGAGCCTCGGGCTGCTGGGTTGCGAAATCGGGCTGCCGGTCAGCGTCGCCCTCAGCAATTGCGGGCTCGGGGAATTTCGGTTGCAGGGGGGCGGGATTCTCCTGCCCTTGCCCTGGCTTATCGTCTTGCGGTTTGCGCCGCTTGCCGCGGTCGCGCATCCATCTGCGCATGTTGCACTTGTAACACGCTTGCCTAGCTGGTAGCAATCGGCTGCCCGTCTCCGACACCCGAGAAGCGGCTGCACGAGGTTTGGTGACTTAGGCCATTGCCTCGCCTTACCCATGATGCTAGGCTTTTTGTTTGGCTCCCTAACGCGGCTTTTCGTTGTGGAGCGCAGTTCGGATTCATGGCATTTCAATCTGACGTTCTTAGCGAGGCAAAATGGCAATCAAAGTAGGCATCAATGGTTTCGGGCGCATCGGCCGCAACATTCTGCGGACCGCGCTCACCGACAAAAATCTGGAATTCGTTGCGGTCAACGACCTCACCGATCCCAAGACGCTGGCGCATCTTCTGAAGTACGACTCCATTCTCGGCAACCTGCCGAACAAAATCTCGGCCACCGCCGACTCCATCAGCGTGGACGGCAAGAGCATCCGTGTGTTCGCCGAAAAAGATCCTGCCAAGCTGGATTGGGCGTCGGTAGGCGCGCAGGTGGTCATCGAGTCCACCGGCAAGTTCACCAAGGCGGAATTGGCAAAGCAACATCTGCGCGGCCCGGTGAAGAAAGTCATTATCACGGCACCGGCAAGCGGCGAAGACATCACCATCGTGTTGGGCGTCAATGAAGACAAGTACGACCCGGCGAAGCACCACGTGATTTCCAACGCCTCGTGCACCACCAACTGCCTGGCGCCGATTGCCAAGGTCATCAACGACACCTTCAAAATCGTGTGCGGCACAATGACCACGATCCACTCCTACACCAACGATCAGGTGATCCTCGACTTTCCGCACAAGGACCTGCGGCGGGCCCGTGCGGCCGCGCTGTCCATGATCCCGACCTCGACTGGCGCCGCCAAGGCCGTCTATCTGGCGATCCCTGATTTGAAGGGCAAACTTGATGGCTTCGCCATGCGCGTGCCCACGCCCAATGTCTCGGTGGTTGATCTGGTGGTGTTTGTGGAGAAGAAGACCAGCGTGGAAGAGGTGAACAACGCGCTGAAAGCCGCGTCCGAAGCGGGCCCGCTGAAGGGCTACCTGGGATACGAGACTGCCGAACTGGTCTCCATCGATTACCGGGGAGATCCGCGCTCGTCGATCGTTGATGCGCCCATGACCCGCGTGGTGGCCGGTAACTGCGTAAAGGTCATCTCGTGGTATGACAACGAGTGGGGCTACTCCTGCCGAGTCCGCGATCTGATTCATTACATCGCCGGAAAGGGGCTGTAGGACAGTTGTCGGTTGCCAGTAGCCAGTTGTCGGTGTAAGTCATTCCTCGCCAGGACTGACGGCTTGAAGCGCGCGGTTTCGCATGGGGATCGGCAGTTGGGGATGCGGGCGCCAGTCTTGGCATCGGGACTGGAGTTGCGAAATAGCTCGTGGCAACTGGAAGCCATTGACAACTGACTACTGACTACTGGTGCAAGCTATGACGAAGTTATCCATTCGCGATCTTCCGCTGAATAACAAGCGCGTTTTCATGCGGGTTGACTTCAATGTCCCGCTCGACGATGGCCGGGTCATGGATGACACCCGTATCCGCGAGACGCTGCCCACCATCGAGTACGCGCTGCGGCATGGCGCTCGGCTGATATTGGCGTCTCATCTTGGGCGTCCGAAGGGCCAGCCGAATCCCAAGATGAGCCTGAAGCCGGTGGCCGAGCGACTGCGCGTTCTGCTCGATGAGGTGTTGCGACGCGGCGAAAACGTCGGCTTCTCTCCCGACTGCATTGGCGCGCAGGCGGAAGAGATGGCTGAGAAGCTGGAGCGCGGCCAGTCGTTGCTGCTGGAGAATTTGCGCTTTCACCCGGAAGAGGAAGCCAACAATCCGGAATTCGCGCGGCGACTGGGAAAGCTCTGCGACTTCTATGTGAACGACGCTTTCGGTTCGGCGCATCGCGCTCACGCGTCCACCGAAGGCATCACCCATTTTGTGGAGAAGAGAGCCGCCGGCTTGCTGATGGAAAAAGAACTCGAATATCTGGGCAAGGCTTTGTCTCATCCGCAAAAGCCCTTCGTCGCGATTCTGGGCGGAGCCAAGGTGAGCGACAAAATCGGCGTCCTCACCCACCTGATGAGCAAGGTGGATACGCTCATCGTCGGAGGGGGCATGGCCTATACCTTCCTCAAGGCGCAGGGACACGAGATTGGCAAGTCGTTGCTGGAGGCGGACAAGGTACAGTTGGCGGCGAAAATTCTCGCCGACGCCAAGGCCCACCATGTGAAATTCCTGCTGCCCGTGGACCACGTGGTCGCCGACAAGGTCGCCGCCGATGCCCGGATTCAGCAGATTGGCGTTGGCAAGCCGATTCCCGCCGACATGATGGCACTCGACATCGGACCGGAAACGGTGGAGCTGTTCTCCGGCGAGATCGGTCTCGCCCGCACCATCGTGTGGAACGGCCCCATGGGAGTGTTCGAGATCGAAGCCTTCGCCAAAGGGACCAAGAAGATCGCTTACGCCGTGGCCGACAATGGCGCGGCGGTTTCCATCGTTGGCGGCGGCGACACCGTGGCCGCGGTCAAGGCAGCCGGAGTGGCCGACAAGATCACCCACATCTCGACCGGGGGCGGCGCGTCGCTGGAGTTCCTGGAGGGCAAGAAGTTGCCCGGCGTGGAAGCGCTGAGCAACAAGTAACCGACATGCATGCCAGCCCTCAGGTTCTGCGCGTAACGATGGGGGACCGCGTTCTCGCGATCTCTGGTCCCGGTGACATCACGCGCCAACAGACCGATGCCATCGTGAACGCCGCCAACTCTTCCCTGCTGGGCGGCGGGGGTGTGGACGGCGCCATTCATCGCGCGGGCGGGCCCGCGATCCTCGAGGCTTGCCGGCAGATTGTCGAGCGCATCGGCCGCCTTCCCGCCGGACAAGCAGTCGCAACTCCCGCGGGACGCCTGCCGGCGCGCTACGTCATCCATACCGTCGGCCCGTTCTGGAGCGGCGGCCAGCAGGGTGAGGCGGAAACGCTGGCCGGTTGCCATCGCGAGTCGATTCGCATCGCCGATGAGCTTCAACTCACATCCATCGCCATCCCTGCGATTTCGACGGGGGCCTACCGGTATCCGGTGGACCAGGCGTCGCAAGTCGCCATAACCAGCGCGGCTGAGGCGCTCCAAAAAGCCGCTCACGTCCGCGAAGTTCGGTTCGTGCTGTTTGACTCTGAAACCTTCACCCAGTACGCCCATGCCGCTCGCGCCCTGGCCGCCAACTTGTCTCTGAAAGTGGACTGAAACCATGACACGTAAGAAGCTCATCGCCGCCAACTGGAAGATGTACAAGACGCCGGAACAAACCACGGCATTCTTCGCCGAGTTCCTGCCCATGGTCGCCGGCCACTCGCGCGACGAGATTGTGATCTGCCCGCCATTCCTTGACCTGCACGCCGCCGTGGAAGCGGCGCGTGGATCGAACGTCGCCGTCGGCGCGCAGAATATACACTGGGCAAAAGAAGGAGCCTTCACCGGCGAAATCTCACCCGCGATGCTGACCGCGATCCAGGTCACGCACGTGATCATCGGGCACTCGGAGCGCCGGCAGTACTTCAACGAGACCGACGACACCGTCAACCGCAAGCTCGAGATCGCACTGGAGAACGGCCTGACGCCCATCGTTTGCGTCGGAGAGGTGCTGGAGGAGCGCGAGGCCGGCCTGACCGAAGACGTGCTGCGCCGCCAATGCACTCGCGCCTTCAACGGCATCTCGGCAAGGAAAGCGGCGAAACTCGCGATAGCCTACGAGCCCGTGTGGGCCATTGGCACAGGAAAGACAGCAACGCCGCAGATGGCCGCCGATGCCCACATGGTGATCCGCCACGAAGCGGAGAAGGCGTTTGGCAAAGAATTCGCCCAGGGCTTGAGGATCCTTTACGGAGGCAGCGTTAAGCCGGACAACGCCACCGCGCTCATGTCGGAGGGTGAAATCGACGGCGCGCTGGTGGGGGGGGGCAGTTTGGATCCCGCGAGCTTCACCAGGATTGTGAAGTATTGAAGAAAGCGCCGTCGTGCGGTGGGGCAGCCACCATCTCCTGCGGCAGCATCCAACTAAGTGTATGAAACCTGGCTTATCCCCTCCATCTCGTCTGCGACGGTTGCCTGAGGTTCCTCTCTGCTGGGAGCGGAAGATGAACATCAGATTGTCCCTGCTGTACCTTTTGCTGGCGGGCGCTACCGCGTTGGCGCAGACTCCGGCAAACAGCCCGAGCGCACCCGCAAGGGCAAATGCGCCATCCGTTGGCAGTGCACCTACGGTCCCGGTGTTGCCCGATTTGGACAGACTACAGACCGCGGCGTCGCAGGCCACGCTCGATCTCGGCCGCCTGCGAATCGACAAATGGAAAACTGACGCAGACTCCAAACAGCAAGCCCAGGCCAACACCGATTCCGTCCGGCGCAACCTCACCTCCGCGTTGCCTGGCCTGATCGCCGCAGTACGCTCGGCGCAGCAGGACTTGGGCGCCGAGTTCAAGCTCTATCGCAATCTCAACGCTTTGTACGACGTCTTCGCGTCCCTGACGGAAGCCACCGGGGCCTTTGGACCAAAGGACGACTACGAGGCTCTGGCGCAGCAACTGGAGACCATCGATTCCGTGCGACGCAACCTGGGGGATCGGCTGGAGCAATTGACTTCCTCCACGCAGTCCGAACTGGTCCAGTTACGGACTCAGGTTCGCGCGTACCAACAGGCCGCGGCGGCAGCGCCTCCTAAGAAGGTCGTCGTCGATGACACGCAGCCCGCAAAGAAGACTGTGCACAAGAAGAAGAAGCCGGCAGCCTCCAGCAGCAGTTCGCCTTCGCCAGCATCCGATGCCAAATCCAAAGACAGCACCGGCGCCGGAAGTTCTGCTCCCAAGCCGTAGGTGTTGGCGGGAACATTTGCACCCGATCTGGGGTCTATCTCATCCAGCCTTAGCCCGGAGATGGGCGCAGTGTGTAGCTACGGCGAGATTGATTGGTTGGCTGCGAAACGGGGTGGTGGTAGCGCCGGGACCGTCGCGGGAAGTTGTTGCAGGCTCCGAATCTATTTATGATTGAGGTACGCCGTCATGGCGGGAGCAACAACCTTGGGTGACCTCGCAAGTGCGCTGAATGTCCGCACCGCGGAAGCGTCGATCGTGGCCGAATTGAAGGCTGGATCGGAAGATGCTTTTTACTGGCTCATCGCACACTACAACCAGCCGGTTTACAGTCTGGTGTACCGGATTCTCGACGATCCCTCCGACGCCGCCGACACTACCCAGGAAGTATTTATCAAGGTGTTTCGCGGGATCAAGAATTTCAACGCCGATTCCAGCCTGAAGACCTGGATCTACCGGATTGCGGTGCATGAGGCGTCCAACCATCGCCGCTGGTGGTTCCGGCACAAAGTTCAGGAGACGTCGATCGAGCCGGCGAGCGGCAACGGAGACGAGCAGCCTGGCCTCGGAATCAAGGACACGCTGGTGGATGAAGGCAAGTCTCCCCTGCAAAACGTATATGACGAGGAATTACGGGCCCGGGTGGAATGCGAACTGAAGACCCTGAACGAGCCGTACCGGACAACGGTGATTTTGCGCGATATTGAGGAACTCTCGTACGAGCAAATCGCCGAGGTAATGGATATCTCGCTGGGAACGGTGAAGTCGCGGCTGGTGCGCGGACGCGATGCGCTGCGAAAACGCATGGAGCGTCACCTCGAGGATTTCGGGATGGACCCCGGCGTGGCGCGCCATAGAAAACAGCGCAAGGATGGTTCTGTGGGTGGTCAGAAGGTTGAGGTCATGCCATGAAGTGCTCAGTTGCGAAGCGTCTTATGTCGTCGTATCTGGATGGCGCCGTGACGCGCAGCCAATTGGCCCAGGTGGATGAACACTTGCAGGGCTGCGAGGACTGCGCCGGATTTTATTCGTCGGCACAGCGGATTCAGATGCTGGTTGGGTCCCTAGGGCGAAAAGCCGCGCCGCCTGACCTGGCGCTTCGACTCCGCGTCGCGGCTTCGCAGGAACTGGCTAACTCCCAACGTTCACGATGGGAGATGCTGCGGGTGCATTGGGAGAATGCTTTCAATGCAACCATGGTTCCGGCCACGGCTGGCCTAGTGACCACGTTGATCTTTTTTGGGCTGCTGATCAGTTTCCTCTATCCCGCGCAAGTAAGAGCGGCCAACGACGTGCCGACCATGCTCTACACGCCGGCGGAATTGCAATTCACCCCCTTTGAATTGTCGGGTGTGGCCAATGCGGAGTCGCTGGTCGTGGAGGCTTACGTCGGGACCGATGGCCGGGTAGAGGATTACCGCATCCTGTCGGCGCCGGAAAACGCACAGGACATTCTGCCGCAACTGAAGAACATGTTGATCTTCACCACCTTTCATCCCGCAACCGCCTTCGGACAGCCCACGGCGAGCCGGGTGGTCCTGTCGTTTTCCAAGGTGCAGGTCAAGGGATAGGGCAAGTGACCGAGCCACGTGTCTCCCGCTGACCCCTGAAGTGCCCCGATTTGCGCGCCACATACTCTGCTCGTAAACTGTAGAAACTGATTCCCCGCCGAAATCGTGTCAGGAGGCTCTTCTGGGCTGTTGTCGCCGTTTGTTTGTCCTGCCGCTCGTGCTGGCGTGGTTTGCCTGCGCCGCACCGGCGCAATCCAAGGCCACGCTCGACGTGAGCGAGACGTTGTTCAGCGTGGTGGCCGCCATGAACGTCTGCGGATACGATCAGGACCTGCAGTCGTCGTCCCCCGTGCGCATGGAAGTTCGTGCCGAACTGCTGGAGGCCAGCAAATTGCCTGCCGCTGCGGCTGCCGCGAAAGAGATGTGCCGCTTCTATCGCGATCATCAGCAAAGCGATGGAGCGCACGACCTGGCGCAATACGTTTCACTGGCCTTGTACCTGGGACCGCCGCCAGATTTCGCTCCCAGCGTCAAAGAATCCGACATGCCTCCGGATTCGACGTACGTGCTGGGATTTGTGCCCTTGCTCAAGCAGTATTACGCCTCCGCTAATTTGCATTCCATCTGGCTCAAGCACCAAGCTGAATATCTTGCCCTGATCGACCGCTATCACGGGCCGGTCGCGCACATGATCACCGCCACCGACACCTACCTGCGGATGCCGCTCGCCGGATATCTGGGCCGCAGCTTCACCGTGTATCTGGAACCGATGAGCGCGCCCGGGCAGGTGAACTCGCGCAATTATCGTCAGGATTATTACTACCTGGTGATCTCTCCCAAGGGCGAGAACATCCACATCGACGCCCTGCGGCACACCTACCTTCATTTCGTGCTCGACCCGCTGATTGCCAAACGGGCGACGGCGCTGCAACAGCTAAAACCAGTGTTGGTGGCAGTGCAGAAAGCGCCCATGGCGGACGACTACAAGCTCGATCCTGGACTGCTGGTCGTCGAATGTGTGATACGGGCGATCGAAGCGCGTACTCCGTTGGACCCCAAATTGCCGGAGAAGGACCGCCAGACCATGTTGCAGCGCGACGAAGCCGAAGGCTTCATCTTCACCCGGTACTTCTACGACGAATTGCGCGACTTCGAGAAGGAAAACACAGGCCTGCAGGACGCCTTCCCAGACTGGCTGCACCATATTGACGTGGACCGCGAAAAGAAGCGCGCCAACGAGATCGAATTTGCATCGCAAGCTGCGCCGGAGGTGATGCGGGCCGCGAAACCTACATCTCAACCGAAGGTGGAATTGGCCGAGCGGGAGTTGATGAGCGGCGATCCCGCGGGCGCCCAGAAGCTGGCGGAAGAAGCGCTCAATGAAAAGGAAGATCCGGCGCGAGCTTACTTCGTTCTGGCCCGGGCGGCCACCATGAGCGGTAACATGCAAGGTGCGCAGGAGAATTTTCAGAAGGCGCTGAATGCGACCCAGGACCCTCGCATCGCAGCCTGGTGCCACATCTATCTGGGACGCATTCTGGACTTGCAGGATGAGCGGGAAAACGCGGTCGCGCAATATCAGGCGGCCCTCAGCGCGGGGGATGCGTCGGCGGACACCAAAAAGGCGGCGGAACGCGGGCTCAAAGAACCTTACCAGCCCCCAAACGGAAAGCGGGAGCAGGAATAGCCTGGTAGTGAGGGGAAGGCAAGCGTGTCTTCCCCCGAGAAAGGAAAAGTGATAATGAGATCGAGTTTCGCAATTTTGGCGTTGCTGCTGGCGGCCACGATGGCAGTGGCGCAGATGAGGCCGCCCCAGGGTCAGGCTCCTTCTCCCGCCCCGAATCCTTATCCCAACGGACAGCCACAGTCGCCGAGCAATGCGCCCAGCGGCTCCTCCGGCAACCCGCAGGCGCCGTCTTCCACGGCGGGCGGGCACAAGCTGCTGCAGGCGAAGTCGCAGGATGAATTGAAGGCCTACCAGGATGCAACGAGCAAAACTGATCCTGCCCAAATGAATGCTGCCGCAGACGCTTTCGCGGCGAAATACCCGAGCAGCGAACTGAAGGCGGCCCTCTTCGTTCGTGCCATGAACTTGTACGGTCAGGCCAACAATTCGGAGAAGCTGATCGAACTGGGGCGCAAAGCCATAGCGGCGGACCCGACCAATTCGGTTTCGCTGGTACAGGTCGGCACCGCGTTAGTGGAGGGCACGCGCGACACCGATATGGACCGCGACCAGCGTCTTGCCGAGGCGGCCAAGGATGCCCAAGGCGCGATCGACAACATTAGCCAACTTATGGTTCCGCCGGACGCGACACCCGAGCGGATCGCGGCTGTGAAGGCGAGCATTATAACCATGGCTTACGACGCGCTGGGCATGGTTGACCTGAATAAGGGAGATCCTGCCGGCGCCGAGCAGCAGTTCCTGAAGGCAGTGGATGCCAGCAAGGCGCAGCCCGAGGCGATAATATTTTTGCGCCTGTCAGTAGCGCAGGACAAGCTGAAAAAGTATCCGGAGGCCCTCGACTCCGCCAGTAAGGCCCTGCAGTATGCACCTCAAGGGAGTGCGGCGCAGAATTTGGCCAAGCAGCAACAGGAACGGCTGCAGAAGCTGATGGCTGCTGCCAGTGGTACAGGGATTCCAAGCAGCGTTGCTCCAGTTACACCTGCTCCGAACGCGCCGGCAGCGCAAACCGTGGCTCCGACACCGCCGGCTCCGACACCGCCGAATCCGCCGCATTGAAGTCCGAGGACCGCGGCTGTTCAAGCCATCGAACGCACATGAACCCTGACCCTCATGACCTTTCCGCGCTGGAGAAAGCTCTCGGACATCGCTTCGAGCGCCGCGCCCTGCTGGAGCAGGCCCTCACTCACGCTTCCTATGCCCGAGAGCTGGAGTCGCAGAACGCGGCCGGGGGGACTCCGGCTGCGGCAGCCGATAACGAGCAGATGGAATTTCTGGGCGACGCGGTGCTGGGTTTCGTGGTAAGCCGGGAACTTTTCCAGCGTTTTCCCGAATATCAGGAAGGAGAACTTTCCAAGCTGCGCGCGCACCTGGTCAGCGCCCGCCACCTGCTTCGTCCGGCGCGAGACTTGGAGATTGGACAATACCTTCGCTTGGGAAGGGGTGAGGAACGGAGCGGCGGGCGCAGCAAGGTGACTCTGCTGGTGGATGCTCTGGAGGCGGTCATTGCCGCCCTGTTCCTCGATGCCGGCTTGGAAGTGGCGCAGCGTTTCATTCAGCGTTTGGTCCTGGAACCCGGCCTGGCGGAAGTGCACCAGAACGGCAGCACGGAACTGCCTGTGATCGACTACAAATCGGCGTTGCAGGAAGCGGTGCACGCCAGTGGGCGTTCGCAGCCGCGCTATGTGCTAATCAGGGAAGAAGGCCCCGACCATCGTAAGATGTTCACCATGGAAGCGCAGGTCCCGGCCGCTCCCAACGGGGACAAGGGCTTTGCCCGCCGCGCCGAGGGCAATACCAAAAAGCTGGCCGAGCAACGAGCTGCGCGGGAGGCTTGGGATTTTCTACAATCCCTAAAGAGAGGTTCTGGGAAAGAGGAAACGGATACCCCGAGCAAGTTCTCGCCACTTTCATGAACCAAGTCCGCACCGAGTTATCCGTCGAGACTGTAACGCAGGAGCCGAAAACTTCCGGGCCGCACCACCCGGCGCGCCGCCCTTCGGGCGGCATGAATTCCCTGCAGTCGCTCGCCATTACGATTGTGATCGCGGTCTTCGTCATCGCCTTCATTGTGCAGGCCTTCCAGATTCCCTCTCCCTCGATGGAAAAGACCCTGCTGGTTGGCGACTACCTGCTGGTGGACAAGGTGCACGACGGACACTCGGCGTTTTGGCGATGGCTCATGCCTTATCAGCCCGTACGGCGGCAGGACATCATTGTCTTCCGCTATCCGCTCGATCCGCGGCAGCACTTTGTTAAGCGCGTGGTGGCCGTTCCCGGCGATCGGGTCCGGCTCCTCGACAAACACGTGTACGTCAACGGGGTCCGCCAGGACGATACCTACGCTACGTTTCATTGGGAGCAGCGCGATGGATTCCGCGACAATTTTCCCGACGGCAATTTGATGGTGCTCGGAATGTCGTCGCCCTGGTATCTGCAAATTCGCAAGCTCCTGGAAGAAGGTGAGTTGATCGTCCCCGAAGGCTCATTCTTCGTGCTTGGAGACAACCGCGACGACAGCTCCGACTCGCGCTATTGGGGATTCGTGCCGGCGGAAAACATTGTTGGCCGCCCCCTGGTGATCTACTGGTCGGTGTTGCGATCGGCTTCCGCCGCCGCTGGCAGTCCTCCGTCTGATAAACTTTCGAGTCTGGCATACGACGTTGCTCACATGCTGCACGACGTACGCTGGCGCCGCATGTTGCGGACCGTGCAATAACAAGAAAATGCATGCATGGCGGGTAACACCAGATTTCTAAGGAAGAGTGCATTTGGCTGCTACGAAAAAGAATGTGAAGACCGCGCCCAACAAGGCTGAGAAAGCAGAGAAGCCGGAGAAGGCGGAGAAGGCGCAAAAGCCGGAAAAACCGGAAAAGCCGAAGGAGACAACTTCGGAATTCATCGCCTCGATCGCCATTGTGCTGGTGACCGGGCTGTTCATTATCACCTTTGCGCTGCAAGCTTTCACCATTCCGTCGAGTTCGATGGAGAACACGCTGCTGATTGGGGACCACCTCTTTGTTGATCGCATGCTGCTGGCTCCGGCAACCCGTTGGATCGGAAAGCTGATTCCTTATCGTGAGCCTCGTCACGGCGATATCTTCGTCTTCATCTCGCCGGCCCAGCCGGGACTCTATCTTGTTAAGCGCGTCATGGGTATCCCAGGCGACCGCATTCATCTGCAGGACGGCATGGTGTACCGCAACGGGGAGCGCCTGAATGAGCCGTACGTTGTCCGCAAAGGCGATTACAACGGGTACCGGGATACGTTCCCCGGCGTGCCCGCCAGCGATTACGAACAGGTAACGCCGGAGTGGCGGCTGACCATGCCCTCACACGTGCAGAACGGCGACCTGGTAGTGCCACCCGGCAGCTTCTTCGCCATGGGCGATAATCGCGACGTCAGCCTCGATTCCCGCTACTGGGGTTTCGTGCCGCGCGAGAACATCATCGGACGGCCCATGTTCATCTACTGGTCATTCGTCACCCCGCGCGATGAGTACGAACGGCAGAGCCTCACAGATCGGATCCAGTGGGCGTTCAACATCCTGTTCCACTTCTTTGATCGGACGCGCTGGTCCCGCATGTTCCACGTGGTGCGTTGATGCCGGGCCGCACCGCACGGCGAATGACGTGGGCGATCTTGCTGATCGTTCTGCTGGCAGTGCTGGTACCTCCGTTTGTCAACGTGAATCGCTACCGCAAACGCGTGGCGGAGGCCATCAGCCGGTCCCTGGGGCGCGACGTCACGGTTTCCCGCATTGCTCTCAAACTTCTACCCCGCCCCGGGATCGTGCTCTCCAATTTTGTCGTAGCTGAGGACCCCAGCTATGGCGCAGAACCGATGCTGCGCGCCGATAGCGTCACTGCCTTTCTGCGCCTGACTTCGCTTTGGCGTGGCCGGCTGGAAATCGGGACGCTTGACCTGGACAGCCCCAGCCTGAATCTGGTCCGCCGTTCCGACGGGCACTGGAACCTGGAGGAACTGGTGGAACGGGCCTCGCAGGTTTCTTCTGCTCCCACCACGAAAGCCCGTCCGGAAGTGCGCCCCCGCTTCCCTTATGTGAAAGCTTCGAGTGGGCGAATTAACTTCAAGCTCGGCCAGGTGAAGAAGGCATTTGCCTTCACCGATGCCGATTTTGCGCTTTGGCTGGAGTCGGAAAACCAATGGGGCATCCGGTTGGAAGCGCGCCCCATGCGCACCGATGTGGACGTGCATGACACCGGCACGCTTAAGCTGGATGGGTATTTCCAGCGGGCCTCAAGTTTGCGCGACACGCCGCTCGATCTCAAGTTCACCTTCAGCGATGGTCCGCTGGGGCAGCTCACCAAGCTGATCTATGGACGCGACCGGGGCTGGCGCGGCAACCTCCGCTCCAATGCATCTTTGACTGGGACCCCGGCTGCGCTGGGAGTCACACTGGACGCCCAGGTTGATAACTTTCGCCGCTACGACATCGCGTTGGGTGAGGCTCTGCGCCTCCTGGTACATTGCACCGGGACTTACTCCTCGCCCGACGAGGCGTTGCGCGACCTGCAATGCCAATCGCCGGTCGGGGCTGGCGTGCTCGAAGTCCGCGGCAATGCCCAGGGGTGGGCCGGTGGTGCGTACGATTTGAGCGTCTCCGCCGAGCGCATTCCGGCGGCGCGACTTGTCGCGTTGGCCCGCCACGCCAAGAAGGACCTGCCCGCTGATCTCACGGCAACTGGCGAGTTTGAAGGAGTGTTCGCCGTCCGCAGGCAGCCAGGAGGCACGCCCGCCTGGCAAGGCGGCGGACGCACCAATCTCCTGGCGCTGCAATCCGGCGTGTTGAAGCAAGACTTGCAGATCGGGACCATTGAGGCCGCGATTCCCAATGCCATTGCTTCCGGCAGCTCACACGCTCGGCGTTCCGCTCCACGCAGAGCCATGCCACCGCTACCCAGCCCGGAATTGCGACTTGTTGTCAAACCCTTTCCGCTTCCGCTCGGGGCACTTTCACCCGCAACCGCCAGCGCGGCATTCGATGAGGACCACTACAGCCTCAATCTCAAGGGCGAAGCGGAGCTGGCTCGATTGCTGAACATAGCCAAAGCGCTGGGAGTCGGCACACCAGGGGTGGGTCTGGCAGGAATCGCTCAAGTCGAGCTCGATGTGGCCGGAACCTGGGTGGGATTTGCGCCTCCCGGCACCTCGGGAAACGTGCACCTGCGCAGCGTGACCGCCGAGTTGCAGGGTGTGGCCGAGCCCTTGCTAGTCTCCTCGGCGGCGGCAACGCTGGCCAATCAGCAGGTAACCGTCACGTCGTTTACGGCAGGGTTCGCCAAAGGACCTGAGATCAGTGGATCGGCCAGTTTCCCGGTGCATTGCACCGCTCCCGAGAGCTGCACGTTGCGCTTCGACGTTCATGCCGATGATGCGTCACTGGCGCGGCTGAATCAACTGGTGAACCCCAGCTATTTCAATCGACCGTGGTATCACCTGCTAGCTATAGGACAGCGGCGCGAAGATGCGCTGCTGAAGCTGCGCGCCAGCGGGCATTTTTCGAGCTCACGCTTCGAGGTGGGAACCGCTGTGGCTAACAATGTGAGCACGGCCGTTGAGTTCGACGCCGGCAAGCTGCGCGTGCGCGACCTGCGCGCCGACATCCTCGCCGGCCGGCACAACGGGACATGGACCGCCGATTTCACGGTCGCGCCGCCAACCTACTCAGGGACCGGAAGCATTACGCGGGTATCGATGGCGCAACTGGGAACTCTAATGCACGACAGTTGGGCCGCCGGCGCAGTTGATGCCCAATACAGCCTGGCCATGCGCGGATTGGATCGCGCCAGCCTCCGCGATTCGGCAACCGGCTCAGCCGACTTCACCTGGAGCGACGGCTCCTTGCGCCATGTTTTCCTCGACGGCCGAGGCGCTCCTTTGGCGTTTTCGAACTTCATTGGCAAGGTCGCTCTGGAGAACGGAATGTTTACTCTGGCTGACTGCAAGCTGCAATCGGGCGGCGCCAATTACAACGTCAAGGGCACGGCGTCGTATGACCGCAGCCTGGCGCTTCGATTGGAGCGCGCAGGCGGCCGCTCCTACGTGATCTCCGGGCCACTCGACAAACCTCGCGTCGAGACTTCGACGGCGCCCGCCGCAGAAGCAGCGCTGCGATGAAGCCGGCCTTTGGCTAGAGCATTTCCCGAATTAGTGCATCCGCCCGTACGGGTAGTGCGGCGCTTCAGCGCCGCGTTCACCGCGCCCAAACCCCTCGCTTAAGCGATTTTTCTTCTTGCCTTATACGCGGGCCTGAAGGCTCGCACTACCCATACAAACCGGACACATCTATTGCGGAACTGCTCTAAGCTACTTCGCTCGCGCGTGCGAGGGATCGGGGGAGTTTGCCGTGTCCACGTCAACGTGCATCCCCGAGCTGGCAGGCATGATGGGCGGATAGCAGTTGCCATCGGGCGCATAGGTTTGACGGCAGGCCGCAGTCATGTCCGAACGCCGCGGGGACTGTGCGAATTGCCATGCGTCGGCGAAGGGCACACCACTGCCATCGGGCCTTGGAGGCCGCTTCGGAAAAATGCAGCCCGGCGACGGACCGCACTGATCGTTGCTGACGAAGAAGTGGATCTCGCGACCCCCGGCATGATCGCGAATGTCGTTGGCCGTCGCCACCGCGACGCCGTTCGGCTCGCGAAACGGAATGCCCGAACAGTAGATGCCCGCACGATAGCCTCCGCGCACCACGCCATCCACCCAGGCATGAATGTAAGCGCGCTGTTCATCCAGCATGCGCCCGCCTTGCTCCTGATCGAGAAACAGGATTGAGCCCCGGGGAAAGCCGTCATGTGCGGCCGCCTTCACGGCCGTTGCGGCGTCGCTGCTTCCGACTTGGGCCGCGTCTCCGGACGCCTTGAGCTGCCGGTAATCCCGGCCGTCAAACAGCAGAAGGAATCCGTAGCCCATCGCCTGAATAACTTTGCGCTTGCCCTGCCAGGTGTTGTCGGTTGCACCGGGCGGATTGTTCAACCAGTATCCCGTGAAGGCGAATGTCTTGCGCAGCGCCGCCATGTTCGCGTCGCCGGGATAATCATTGCGATCCATTCCAAGGTAAGTTTTTTGCGCTTGTGCTGTCTGCGGAAGGCAAGTCGCGATAACCAAGCTAAGAGCGAGTAGCACAAGTCGAATTGGGAGCCTCAACCTCACGCCATCGAATATCGCACATCTGCCAAGGGTCCCGTTCCGCGAGGACGGCCTAGTTCACCGTAGCCGTACGTGCGGCGGGCTGCATAACGATCACTTCTTGCGTCGGACACAGGCTGCGATACGAACAAAAGCGGCAATGCCGGCCGGGATTGGGATCGAAGTTTCCAGCCGCAATATTGGCGGCGGCATCGCTCACCCGGGCCTCTTCCGCGGCGAGTTCCTTTTCCGAGCGCCGCGACTCGATGGCGCTGCAGTCCGCAAGGTTGACGATCACGAGTGAGTCGGCGGCAAACCCCATGCTCTTGGCCGCCAGCGCGTAAATGGAAAGTTGCAGGCTCTCGTCGGCATCCTCCTGCGTCTTCGGCTTTCCCGTCTTGTAATCCACGATGCTGACGCGGTCTCCGTCGATCCGCTCCAGGCGGTCCATTCTTCCCTTCACCAGGGTGCCGCCAATGTCGGCGCGGAAGAAGCGCTCGTTGTTGAGAATTTCTCCCGCCGGCTGCGCCAGATCGGAGCGCAGAAACTGCCGCAGTTGCTCGCAGCCATCCTTGTCGTAAAGCTCGCGCTGCGCGTCCTCCTCGATCTTTGCCTTGCTGAACTCGTCGCGAAAACACGCGATGACCGCCTCTTCATCCGGTGGATGCCCGGCGCGCACGCCATCGAAATAGGCCTTAAGGGCCAGGTGCATCGCCGAGCCAAATTGCATCATGGCCGCCGGTTGCTCAGGGATACACCAGTCGCGGCTGAGCTTGAATGCCAGCGGACAGCGTTCGTACTGCTCGATGGCGCTGGCGCTCAACTCGCCGAGCGGCGCATCGCACCGCGCGGGAAGCTGCACCCATTGCGAGATCAGCGGCTGTGGCTCCGCCGCGGCTTGCAGGGTCGGAACAATCTCGTCCGGCGGCAACACCTGACACTCGATTGCGCCCTTCAGCGCGGACTTCCCGGCGTTCACCAACTCGCGCACGTACTGTTTGGGAGCGGGATCGTTTTTCGCCTTGCTGATCTTGGCGCACAGGTAGAGCTCGTCCTCGGCGCGCGTCATGGCAACGTAAAACAGGCGGCGCTCTTCCTCGTCGTGAAGGAGCTTGGGCGCACTTTCGGCGGCGGTTTCCTTGCTGCGCAATTGCTGGGGGAACTCAACCAAGGGTTCCTTGTAGTTGTGAGGAAACGATCCAGACGATAAGCGCAGAACAAAGACGCAGGGAAACTCTAATCCCTTGGCTGCATGCACGGTCATCAATTGCACCGCGTCTTCGAGAGGCCGGCTGCTGAAGTCGGTAGGCGCCAGCGCCGCCACTGGATCGTCCTCCCCGCCATCCTCGGCAAGGCATCCACCCGCCTCGCGAAACCACTCGACGTACTCGAGAAATTCGCGCAGGGTTCCCTGCCCCACCAGTGGCTTGGGTTTGCCGCACCATTGCTCGGCCAGTTCCTGCAAGCGCCGCTGCGGAAGTGAATCCGCGAGTTGGAATCCTTGTTGCGCAATTTTCATCGCCGGTTCCAGCAGGCTGTTGGCGTTGGCGAGGTCGTGTCGCGCCTCGCGCACCGATTCCATCACCGCAAAGCCGCCTGATACTTTTTCCAGCACCGACTCGATGGAAGCCTTCTTGGCAGCGAGGGCGAGCGCAGCGCGAAACTCTTCCGGGTCCACGCTGAACTGGGGAAACGCCGCGACACGGACCAGCGCAATAGGATGGGACGACTCCATGATCTGCAACGCCGCCATGGCGTCGCGGACCTCCGGGGTGTCGAAAAGATCGACGCCCTGAACGTGCACGGGGATGTCGCGCTGGCGAAGTTCGGCGAGCACCTCATCGCGATTGGCGTGGGTGCGGTACAACACAGCGATGTCGTGAAGATTCATCGCAGGTCGCTGCTGATGCATGGCCGCTATGGTGTCGGCGACGAACTTCGCTTCTTGCTCGCAGCCGTTGTGCAAAGTGGTCTGCACCGGCAATGCCTGCGCCAGGGCCGGGTCGTCTTCAAGACGCGCGCAGCCCAGCGGCTCACGCGGCCAGCCACCATCGTGCAACTCCTTGCTGGCGATGGTCGGGTTGAGCTTAATGGTTTGATAGGCGCAACGCAGGATGGGCGGCGTGGAGCGGCGGTTCTTCGCCAACGTGGCGCGCTGCACCCGGCTGGGGCCGAAAGTCTTCAGAAACTGGTCGAAGGCCCCGCTGGTGGCGCCGCGAAAACGATAGATCGCCTGGTCGGGATCGCCGACCGCGAATACGTTGGCCTCTTGCCCGCCGAGCAGCTTGGCCAGCTGAATCTGGGCGACGTTGGAATCCTGGAACTCGTCGATCAGAATGAAGCGGGCATGTTTCTGCGCGCGTTGCAACACAGATTGACGGCGGCTAAGCAAATCGACCGCGCGCGTGATAATGTGGCCGAAAGTTCCCAGGCCTTCCTGCTTCAGCAGGTCTTCGACATAACGGAAGACGCACGCGATCTCGCGGCAGCGGTCGAGCACCTCCTCGTCCAGCATCGTCTCGGCGTCTTTCGACTTCCCCACGCGTGGCAGCGGAATCTCGCCGCGCTCCAGGCGACTGATATACGTGTCGTAGTCGTCAGGGGTGCGTAGCTCGTCATGGCAACTGCGGAAGAATTCCAGCAAATGTTTGAGGAACACTCCCGGGTCGGACGCCTTGATGAAGCGCTTGAGCGGCAAATCTTGAATGCGGCGCCGCAACAGAATTTGCAGGTCTCTCTCGTCGAGCAGCGCAAATTGGATATTGGCGTCGCGCAACAATCCGTAGCAATAGGAATGAAAAGTGTGAGGCCGCAAGCCGCTCGCCATCAGCTTGCGTACCGCGGCCTGCCGGTCGAGGTGCGGATACAGGATTTCGCCCACCTTTATGATCAGTTGTGCGGCCGCATTGCGAGTGTAGGTAACGGCAAGAATTTCCTTCGGCCTGGCGGCTTCGCTCTCGATGAGGTGGGCGATGCGTCGTGCCAACACGGTGGTTTTGCCGGTGCCGGCGCCCGCCACCACCAGCATCGGGCCGTGCAAATGCTCAATGGCCCGGCACTGCTCATCCGTGGGCTCGAAGTCGAATGGTAAGTAGTTCTGCACCACGCCCTCAGTATACGAAGAAAAAGCGAACATGCTATTATGCTTGGTCGGCGGGCGGTTGGCAAGAGGAAATAGTTAGGAGATTGTCACTCTGACCACGAGCATCGCCGTCACTTGGAGGAAGAACCAACAGACATTCTTCTCCGTGGGCTAGAATGGCGTGTCCGAGCCCAGGTGGCAGGTTATGGCCTTTTCACGATACACCGCAGCCAGAGCTTCAAGAGCTTCTTGACCCACAGCGGGCTGCTCCGCATATTCATAACTCATGCCCAATTGCCCATACTTGGAGGCTCCCAGACGGTGGAACGGCAGGAGGTTGATCTCGCTCAGACCTATCTCGGCCAGAAACTCAGCGGTTGCCTCTGCATTGGCGACAGTATCGTTGAAGCCAGGAACAACCGGCGTCCGTACCACCAGTCGTCCCGGCCAGTTTGTGCGACTGATCCAACGAAGGTTGTCGAGAATGAGTTCATTCGGCACGCCTGTGCCTTGCCTGTGCCTGCCGGAATCCATGTGCTTTAAGTCAATGAACAGCCATTGGATACACGGCAACGCGGCTAGCAGTACGGTTCGAGGAACATAAGCGCTGGTTTCGACGCAAGCTGCGATGCCAGCGTCGTGGCAGCGCGCGAGTAGATTGAGAACGAACTCCTGCTGCAGAAGCGGCTCGCCTCCGGTTAAGGTGATACCGCCTTCCGGCCCCCAATAACAGCGATCGCGATTGAAAAGCCGCATCAGTTCGTCAACTGCATACCACTTGCCACTGGTCTGCAGCGCGCGCATGTAGCAGACTTTGACGCACTCCATCGTGTCGCAGCTGTCGCATAGCACGCGATCGAAGAGGATATGCGAACCGCCATTCTCCGACTGCCGCGCCGCGCCTTTGGGGCATCCGGGCACGCAGCGCGCCGGACAGTCCTTGCAGAGCCGCGGCTTGTACATGAGCTGCGGCTGCAATACGAGGCCTTCCGGGTTTGAACACCAGGCACAGCGAAGCGGACAGCCGCTCAGGAAGACCAGCGTGCGCGTGCCTGGCCCGTCGTGAATGGAGTGGCCCTGGATATCGAAAATCAGGCCCTTGCTTACACCTTCATGCATGTGCCGCTCACCAATAATTATCAACTACACGTTTGTACCTTCGCCAAGCCCACCTTCACATCAAGAATCTCGGGCCTCCCTGTTGCCTAGGCCTTCGCGGCAGCGGCCGTAAACATCTCGCAAGTCACCGTGATCAGGTCGGGATACGTCATTGGCTTGCTGGGAACTGCATTGCAGGTACCCAGGTATTGGTCGCCGGCGACGAAGTGATCGCAGAACTTACATTTCTGCGTAGCGACAAAATGCTCGCAGTGCTCCGTATCCGCCAGAACCAACTCCTTCGTGCGATGGCAAATACCTTTGGCCACATCCAAGGCGGCGAAGTTGCGGCAGTCCATGTGTTGCATAACAGTATTCATGGCTTCACACCCCCTCATACTCGGTTCTGGCAATCACTTCGTCCTGGATTGGTTTGCCGATTTCCACCCAGTACTGCGTGAAGCCGGCTACGCGGACCATCAGGTCGCGGTAGTTGTCCGGGTTCTGCTGTGCGTCGCGGAGCATTTTGCTGTCCACGACGTTGTACTGGATATGGAAACCGCCCTTACGCATGTAAGCCTGAGTAAGTGCCAATAACTTCTTGCATCCCTGCATGCCTGCCACGGCGGTGGGGTGAAGCTTCAGGTTCATCTGTGAGTTCTGCGACAGGGAGTGGTCCCAGACCGTCGCCGATTCGAACAGCGCATAGGGGCCGTTGCGGTCGGTGCCGGGATACGCCGACAGGGACGCATCCGCAAACGTGGTCCCGGCCAGCCGGCCATCTGGGGTGGCGATAGTCGCCATGCCCATGGGCGCATGGGTGGAAACCGAGATCTGGCATGCGTACAGGGGCCTTGCATTCAGCGACTCGTAGTCGTGGCACATCCTGCAAAACCAGTTTTCCCAGCCTTTCAAGATCGTGTCTGCATACGGATCGTCGTTACCGTACTTTGGCGCAGTCAGGCAGAGATAGTGGATGTAGTCCCACTTGCCGCTTTCTTCCTTCTTCTCCTGATCGGCGAGTGAGAACGAGCCAACTTCGGAGGCCGTCTTGAAGCCAAAGTTGTCCCTTAACGCCTGCTTGATCTCCTCCAGGCTGGTCGCCCGATCCTCGAACACGACCTTCTTAATCGCGGCCAGGCTGTTGACGAGGTTAACAGTCCCGCACGATTCGACGTTGTAGGTGCCGTTGTAGCGATAACCAAGTTCATGGATCAGGTGGCCGTTCAGCAGACAATCCGGCTTGAGCAGCGAGTTGAAAATCGCCATGTTCTGCTTGCGCCAGATGTCATGCTGGATATTGTTGCTGGTAGTCAGGCAGTCAACCGTCTTGCGGAAGTAGTCCTGGAAGACCGCAACGATTTCTTCATAGCTTTCCAGCTTCTTGCCGTGCGGGGAATAGACTGGCTGTCCTGTCCTCTGGTCGATACCGTCGAACAATACCAGTTCGAGGACCTTGGGCAGCGAAATGAAGTGCACCCCGACGCTGGTCGGCTGTCCCGAGCCACCCGGAATCCAATACTCCTTGGCGTTCAAGTGCAGCGGCAGCCAGGAACACGGTGAGGTTTCCAGGCATCCGCCGATGGCCAGCGCGCGTGCTTCCTCGACCGTCATGCCTTCCGGACCATACTGGTTCAGGATGAAGTCGATCGCGCCACGATTGTTCACCCACGCCGGGTAACCGGTGCCAGTCTTGTTGCACTCGGTCGCTTTGAGCAGGAAGTCTTCCGGCAGTTTGTCGTCGTATAGTACGGTGAGAGTGGGCTGGGTGCTGGTGCAGCGGATGGCAGCTTCGATGATCAGCTTTTCAAGATCGTTTGCCGCCGATCTGCCGTCCTTGGTAAGGCCTCCCAGGCTGAGATTGTTGAATGTATTGCCGGAGAGCACACCACCGACCACACCCATGGAAGCAAAACAATCGATACAGGTGAATTTTACCCGCTGCAATTGCATCCATTCCAGGACCTCGTCATCGGTAATGCGGCCCGCAGCCTTGTCCTGCTCGTAGTACGGATACAGGACCTGGCCCACGCGGCCCGGCGACAGGCCGGAAATGGCATCTTCATTCAGGACAGCAACGTGGACCGTCCAGATCATTTGGATGGCTTCGCGGAACGTTGTTGGCTTGTTGTGGGCCACCGATTCCAGCCGCTGGGCAATTTCCTGGTATTCCTGCTTCTGCTGCGGCCCGCTCTCGAAGTCTGCGAGACGGCGCGCTTCTTTCGCGTAGTTCATAATCCAGTTCTGAATGCCTTCCAGAATCAGGATGACCGCTTGGTAGTTGTAGAGGCGGTTCATGCCGACCAACCCGTCACCATCGGCGCGTCCCGCCACTTCCGCCTTTTTCTCTTTGGCCATCTGTAGCAAGCCATCGAAACCGTATTCCAGGGGATAGTAATAGTTAATGACCTCACGGCCCTGCGGCAGCGTGTAGCCCGAGTCAAACATACACACGATGGAACGCATGATCGCTTCCTTCATGGGGTATGTGGGCACCATCTGCTCGTACTTATGGCCGACATCGTCCACCGATTTGCCCGCCCATTCCCTGGCGGTGTGTAGCAGGGCTGGAATTTCCTCCCGGCGCATGCCGAACTTGCCGGCGATGGAGACGACATTGCCAAAGGTCTGCGTGACATTGCCGCCGCCACTGCCAAACTTCGAAAGTTCGTCAACGCTGGAGCTACCCTTCGACAATGCGGCTTTGTAGAGCTCGTCCTCTTTTGCCATGTAATAACCTTCCGAAAGCCATGGCATGGGGAACGAACCGCGATAATAGTGCGCTTTACCCATTACCAACAGTTCGCCGGGCAGGATAGTTGGAGTGAGATGGGAGAACGCTTCCTTCAGCGCTGCGGCCCGGCGGACCACCGGGATCTCGCCCTCGAGTTCGGAGTACTTGCGGGTATACCAGTAGGGAAACTCATTGGTCGCAGAGGAAAGTGTCTGGAAATACAAATCCCGCAGCTTCTTCGCGCGGGGGCAGGGTTCCTTGCTTACTTCGCGATCAACCACCGCGTCGGGAGCCTTGCCGCCAACCTGCAATCGGATCGGAATACCGGACTGCTCCAGTACCTCAGCCAGCGTTCTGGTCATTCGATACTCCTCCTTCGCTTTCGGCGAGTACCATACGTTTGGTTTTCTTCCGATGACGCTTCCCACGCTCTGCTGGAATGCGTGGCGAAGTTGGTGACATCAGCAAGCTCCTCCGGTCGTCCACGAACCGCAGCAATCCCGCCCTCGGAAGGGCGGGAAAGCGGGCCGGGGAATGCTCGCTCAAAAATGCCCAGAACCATTTCACCTTGCGGGAAATCGTTTGTCAGTGACACCTGCCGCCGGGGGAAGTGACGCGTTTGGCTTTGGGCGATAGCTCCCACAAACCCCAGTTCAATTAGGGTCAGCGATCGGAAGCAAATCGGGTGGATGCCGCAGGACTGGCAAGGCTTTTACGAAAGTCCCGCCATCGACGAACTGATCGCCCAACCCGCCTTGCAGTCTGGTCATCGCGTCGCCGGGTTGGGATTCCGGCGACGGGCATTACAGGTTTGGCCCTGAACTGCCGTAGTAATAGGTGTGTGCAGCCATCTGCCTGGGAAGCACCTGTTGCGAGACCAACTGAGGACGGTTGTCTTCTTGTTGGCCCTGCTGAGTGTATGTCTGAGCCGTCCTCTTGCCGGACAGCAAACCGGTTCCCAGACCCCTGCCCCGCCAGCACCAACGCGCAGTACGCCGGACTCGGTGGATTTCACCCTGTCGCATCCCAACGAAACCAATTTTCTGAAGCACCTCGCCCTGGACCAAAAAGACATCTGGACGAGCCCGCAGCACCTGCGGCCGAAAGATGCGAAATGGCTGGTGCCCATAAGTGGCATCGCCACCGGGCTGTTGGTCACCGATCCGGACAGCTCCTTCGGCATGACCGGGGCCCATGCCTACAACACCGCCTCCAACGCAGGACTGGCGGCCGCGGCGGGTCTGTCCGGCTCGGCGTATCTATGGGGCCGCCTCACCAAGAATGAGCGCCTGCGCGAAACCGGTGTCCTGGCGGGCGAGGCGATGGTCGACGTCCTCGGATTGCAATATGCCGTCCAGTACAGTACCGGCCGCCTAAATCCTGGGCAGTCCAGTTACCGGAATTCCTTCTTCCAAGGCGGGACGTCATTTCCGTCCAATCACGCCGCCCTGACCTGGGCCTTTGCTTCCGTGGTTGCGCGGGAGTATCCCAATCCTTTCGCCCAAGTCGGCGCCTATGGCCTGGCGGCCGGCGTAAGCCTGGCAAGAGCCGCTGCTGGCAAGCACTTCCTGTCGGACGTCTTGGTCGGCGGCCTGATCGGGTATGAAGTTGGACGCCACATCTACAACACGCGACACAATGTCAATCTCGACGATGCGGTAGAACCGACCGCACCTGACCCCGAACACCTGGCCAGCACCTACATCCCCCTGGATAGCTGGATTTACCCGGCGATGGACCGCCTGATCGCGCGCGGCTACATCGAGACCGCATACCGGGGTCTGCGCCCCTGGACCAGAATGAACTGCGCGCGCATGATCGCCAGTCTGGAAGAAGAAGTCCAGGGCAGCCCGGCCCTGCCCCCGGACATTTCCGAGACCATGAAGTATCTCCGCGGAGAGTTTGCCGACGAGCTCTCGGCGATCGAAGGCAAGCCGGTGGAGTCGATCCAGTTGTCCTCGGTTTACACCCGGGTCGTGGGAATTGCCGGCCAGCCGCTGAACAGCAACAACCTCGGCCAGACCATCGTCAATGACTACGGCCGGCCTTATCAGCAGGGGTTCAACAACTACACCGGATTCACCGCGCGCGCCGAAGATGGCAGCTTGGCGTTCTACATCAACGGCGAATACCAGCACGCGCCGTCAGCGCCGGCCTACCCGCTCGGGACCAGAGAAGTGCTGGCCGCAGTCAACCACGACCCGGTGCAGCCCGGCGTTCCCTTTCCTGCCATCGACCGCTTTCGGCTGCTCGATACCTATGTCACCACCCGGCTGCTGGGGCAGGACATATCCATTGGGAAACAGAGCCTGGACTGGGGACCGACGCAGAGTGGTTCGTTCGCGATTAGCAACAACGCCGAACCTTTCTGGATGCTGCGCATCAATCGCACCGAGCCGTACTGGGTCCCGGGTATGTCGCACCTGTTCGGTCCCTTTCGCTTCGACAACTTCTTTGGCAAGCTTTCCGGCCACACCCAGTTTCCGCAGGGACCCTACATGTACGGACAAAAGATCAGTTTCAAGCCCCTGGCGGAAATCTCGTTCACGCGCCACGGCATCCGGCCCTTCCGAGGCCTCGAGATTGGCTTCGGCCGCACCGCCATCTTTGCGGGCCAAGGCCATGCCCCTCTCACCTTTGGGTCATTCTGGAGCAGCTTTACCAACTTGACGAATGTGCCAGCCGACGTGAAATTCTCGCGCCACGATCCCGGCGCCCGCTTCAGCACATTCGACTTCTCCTGGCAGCTGGAGGGATGGGTCACCCTCTACACCGACATGCTCACCCACGACGAGCTCACGCCGCTGGCCGCGTTCCGCAGAACGGCATTCAATCCCGGAATCTATGTCAGCCACTTCCCGCGCCTACCGAAACTCGATTTGCGGGTAGAGGCCCTGGACACCAATCGCGAGGTCTCTCCAGCCCTCGGAGCCTACTTCTATTACTACGAAGTCGTCTATCGCAACCTTTACTTGAACAACAACAGTTTGATGGGCAGCTGGATTGGCCGCGAAGCCACCGGCTACGCTGCGTGGACGACCTATACCATCAGCCCGCTCAGCAGTATCCAGCTCGGCTATCGCAGCATGAAGATCGCACCAGACTACATTTCCCGCGGAACCACGCAGCACCTGGCGAGCCTGGCAGCGACGCTTCGCGTGCGCAAGCAGATGGAGCTGAAAGGTTTCATGCAATATGAGTCATGGTTGGTGCCGGTGCTCAATACCCAGCGGCAGGGAGACTTCATGGTTTCCTTGCAGTTGACCTGGTTTCCCCATCTCGTATTGCAGCGTTAACCGAGTTACGGAGTGCCGTGAGCGGGTAGGCTGTGGAAACTATCTGGCTTGCGGGCATCACGCGAATAAATTTGAAGAGGGGCCCTGCCGGCTCCGGGCATTCCATAATGCAAGACCGAGCTCTCTGGCGGAGCGCCCGGCGCCACGAACATCGCCTGCTTTTTCCCGATTTGCGCCCGGACGAAAGCAATAACATCCCGAAGGATGTCATCCAGACCGTACTTGGGACGATAGTTGAGCCAGCGTTCGGCTTTTGCAATATCCGGGATGCGGCGCCCCATGTCTTCAAATCCGGGACCATAGGCTTCGCTATAAGGAATAGGCCGGGCGGCTGGATAGCCGTTAGCGAATTCTTGATCAGAGTATTTCCTGAGAAATACGGCTGGGTTGACAAATACAAACCTGAACGCATTGTCGGGAAGACAATCCGTCTACACCACTTTGATATGCCACCTTCGGGATAGGGCTATTTCTGTTTTAAGCGAGATTGATGCGTCTGTGGCATAGTACTCCTCAGACGCGGTCCACACAGACGCGAGCAGTTCTAGCCCCGACTGGCATTGGGGCTTTTCCTTCTTACACCCGGTTGCTCGTCGAAAATGTCGTTCACGAGATCGCGCATGGACAGAGCGGCTCTCGCCCCGAATAGCCAGCCTGCCGTACGTCCTATGATGACGATGACTCTTTCCAGTGATCATCGCGTTCTGGTCAACAGGAAAGAAAAGCTAGAGCAATAGAGTACGTTACGCTTCATAGCGACCTCGTTCTGGTCATGGCTGTGGCGGCGATGGATTAGGAAGAGCGAGGAGCAACGGCGGCGCAGTTGCCCCTCACCGGAAGCGCGGCTTCGGCCAGCAAGTGCAATCGCGCTCCCTAATTGGCGGCGCTCATCGCATCGGTTTCAATTCTGACATCGTGCTTGCGCGGTTTCATGTTCCTCCCTTTTTCTCCTTCGCCCGGTAAGCGGCCCGGTCAACCAGACGGCCAAAGTAGCCGTCAAGCCCGCGCTGATAAACCGCGGATTGAACATCGTGGGGTAGGTTGTAGAAATCACAGCCGTATTCCTGCTCTGCGATTTCTTCGGCCTCCATTTGGGCTGCGTACTTGTAATCTCCGATCATGCTTCCTCCTGTCCATCGCGAGATGTAGCGCGCCGCAAAGACCGCTCCGCGTGGGGCCGTCGAGCCCGGCCACCAATCGCGGTCCGTCAAGGAACTGGCGTAATGTGAGGTCCTACGACTCTGGGCCTGTAGCAAGAGCGTCAAGAACGCACGTGTTGAAGACATGGCGCACTCTCTTGCCCTCCCCTGTCGCTTACCGGTTGCTGCTTGCGTTTTCATGACAACCTCTGGTTTCGCCGCTACCCGGAAGCGGGATTGTTTCCCCGCCTCCGGGTGCGTTCCCCCCAAAGAGCCGTTGGTTGAGACTTACTCAGCCCCCGCTCTCTTGCACACAATGCGTCGCTTCGCTGTTGCCTTCAATGGTTAGGGTCTGATTTGTAGGTGAGTTTCTTGGATGATCCTCTAAGCTTTTGATATTGCTAGGGTTGGCTTAGGAAATGATCGGAACTTCCGAGCGTCAGCAGCGCCCCAAACGGGGTATAATCCGTAGCCAGCGCCGCACTACTTGAAGGTAATGAGCTTGAGCGCCACCCAGAAACTGCTCCGCTTCGGAGTTTTCGAGCTAAATCTCGCGACCGACGAGCTGCGCAAAGGCGGAACACTTGTTAAGTTGTCGCCGCAGCCCTTTCAACTTCTCGTCCTGCTGGTCAGTCACGCCGGCCAGGTGGTGACGCGTGAGGAAATTCGGCAACAACTTTGGGGTGAGGAGACCTACGTTGACTTTGAGCAGGGGATGAACCACTGCATCAAGCAAATCAGAAATGTCCTCAACGACAACGCGGATGCACCCCTCTATGTAGAAACCCTTCCACGACATGGATATCGCTTTCTCGCTCCCGTTACCTCCAAAGTCGTTCCCGCCCCTGCGCCGCGAGTAACCGAATCCAAGAGCGGTGGCTTTGTCCCCGTGGTGCTGGCGAGGCAGGCAAGCACCGAGACAGTGGTTACCACCGCCGTACCTGCCACGGCTGAGGTCATCCCCAGTCTCGCGCCCACAGCCGTTGCTGAAACGCAATCTCGCGAGACAGCTCCTGCGCGGGGATCGAGTCCTTCCACTTGGCGGGTACGGCTAATGTGGGCCGCGCTTGGGTTGATGGTTTTGCTGGGCGGCGCACTGGGTTACAAGTGGGTGGGCACCTCGACGATCGGTGGCCATAGCTATCGTCCACCGGTGGTCAAACAGCGGCGCTCGGTGGCCGTGCTGGGCTTTCAAAATGTTTCTCAGCGTCCCGATGAGGCTTGGCGTTCCACCGCGCTCTCCCGGTTTCTCAACACCGAACTCGCTGCCGGGGACAAGCTGTTGACGGTTCCCGATGAATACATCAGCCACCTCAAGGGTGACTTGGCATTGAAGGATGCTGACGGCTACAGTCCGGCGACCCTGGCCAGGATTCGCAAATACCTGAACGTGGACGACGTTGACGTTGTGGTGGGCTCGTACACCCCATTGGACGGAGGCGATCTCCGACTGGATTTGAGGCTACAGGATGCCGCAACCGGTGAGACCATTGCGTCTTTCTCGGAAAAAGGCAGCGCAGGGCAAATGGATGAACTCGTGGGCCGTGTAGGTGCAACACTCCGGGCAAAGTTGGGGGTGGAAGCTGCCATCTCTCCAGCCGAGGCTGCGGCGGTAAGTGCTTCCATACCGGTCAGCCCTGAAGTAGCCAGGCTTTATGCGGAAGGTCTGGCGAGGTTGCAGGTATTCGATGCGGCGGCAGCGCGAACCCTCTTGGAGAAAACCGTGGCCGCAGAGCCGGACTATGCGCTGGCGCATTCCGCTCTGGCCGAGGCCTTGAACTTCCTTGGCTACAACCAAAAGGCGCAGGAGGAAGCCAAGAAGGCCTTCGACCTATCGGACAAACTTCCGCCCGAGGACAAGCTTTCCGTGCAAGCGCGCTACCTTGAGCTGACCAGTCAGTGGCCGGAGGCGATCAAGCTGTACCAAACTCTGTGGCACGACTACCCCGATAACTTGGAGCACGGGCTGCGGCTGGCGAAAGCACAGAGAAGTGCCGGACAAGTGAAAGACGCTCTTGCCACCATCGAGCAGTTACGTGCGCTTCCATCACCCCGCCGCGACGATCCGCGCATTGATTTGGCCGAAGCCTATGCCTACAACTTGCTGGGCGAATGGAAGCTGGGACAAGCCGCGGCCAGGAAAGCGGGAGACAAAGCCCATGAGCAGTCGAGGAAACTCTTACTGGCCGAAGCGCAGTCAGCCGAAGCTAACTCTCTGCTGGGGCAGGAGGACTTCTCGGCAGCGCTGCGTTTATACAAACAAGCCTTGGATATCTACCAGCAGAGTGGCGATAAAGGTGACGAGGCTTCCGTGCTGAACAACATTGGAGGCGTGTTTCTGGAGCAGGGCGATCTCGCGGCCGCCGAGAAAAAGTATCGCGACGCGCTGGCCATTTACCGCGCCATCGGGGCCAAGGGTTTGGCCGCAAATCCGCTGACTAACTTGGGGGCCTTACTGCAGCGGCAGGGAAATCTGGATGGTGCAGAAGAGCTGTACGAGCAGGCCTTGGACATGTACCGGGAAGTGAAAAACAAGGGTAGTGAAGCAATCGTGCTCAATAATATGGCCGAGGTGCTGCATGACAAGGGAGACTTGGCCGGTGCGAGAAGCAAGTATGACCAGGTCCTGCCGATGTACGACGAGCTCGCCGATAAATCGGGCTCGGCGTACGCTCAGTTCGGCCTGGGAGAGGTCCTGGCGGAACAGGGTGAGCTTGCTGCCGCGCGCAAGAGCCACGAGAAAGCGCTGTCGATCCGGGAAAGCATCGGCGAATCTACGGCGGAGAGCCGGCTAGCGCTCGCTACGCTATCGCTGGACGAAGGGCGACCGCAGGACAGCGAAGCCAACGCACGCACCGCCGCCGAGGATTTCCGTACGAAAAAGATGGTTGACAAGGAGGCCCTGGCCGAGACGGTCCTCGCTAGATCGCTGCTCGCCGAGGGCAAGCCTGCCGCGGCAAGCGAGTCCATCGCGCACGCCACCGCACTCGCCGGACGAATAAAGGACCCCGCTCTTCGTCTGCCGGTCGAGATCGAAGTTGGCACCGCCGCGGCCCGCATACGAGCGGCCTCGGGGAAGCAACGTGACCAGGTTGAGGCCCTCGACAGTCTCGGACGCAGGCTCACGGAAGCAACCCGGAACCACTTGCTGGAACTCCAGTTCGAGGCCGCGCTCGCGTTGGGCGAGATAGAGATTGAATCAGCGAAGGTGGGCGCAGGGCGCGCCCGCTTGCAAGCCCTGGAAAGAGACGCCACGGCGCATGGCTTCCTGCTGATCGCGCGCAAGGCCGCGGCAGCCAGACAGCAGCCCGCGGGCCCACCCTAAGGCCAATCGAAAGACGGCCTCCTCTTTGCCGGCTAACTTCCGCGGTCCGGGTCCTTGGCGGCTTCCTTGGAGCTTAGCGGTCCCTCCTCAAGAAGCGATGACGCTGGCGCCTGAGCAGTGGCGCCAAGCCGACCAGGCAAAAGGCCAACGTACTGGATTCGGGAACATTTGCAAAGGCCTGGAATTCTCCATTCGGCAACCAACCGGAAGTTCCCAGATCGATCGTAAAACTCTGGTTTTGCAGAATTCCACCGCCGCCATAAAACTCGATGATGGTAAAGTCGCCAGACTGAGGCATCACCACGCAGGTGGCGAAGGAGCTACCTCCGCAGGAAATGATATCCCCTGTGGGAAAAGGCGCTTCGATTTCCAGGGAGGTCCAGTTCTGGCCACTATTGTTCGTGAAACTGAATATGCCGCCACCGGAACCATCGGCCATGAAGCTGAAATCGAGCCCCACGCATGTAAACATGCACGCGAGCTGGCCAGCGGAATCATGGCCGCCGCTAATTACGATGCGGGGATCGCTTGGTTCAGGACTGGCATGCAGCCGAACGGCGCACACCATAACCAAGACCGTCAAGGTCAGCACACGGAAACGCATCATCCGAGCACCTCCCGGCTGGATGCCAAGGTCAATGCTGCCAAGTATAACCCCGGTACCTAAGTTCTTGCGTCAGAAACCGGAGAGAAACTCGTCTGCCATAGCTACAAATCTAGATAATGCCGGAGTTGTGGGTAGGTGGGATTCTCTTTCGCCATCTGTGCCACCAAACGTTCTGTCTCCTCGTCGACTCTGGGCTGTCCTGCGGATCATCGATCGGGGTAGCTGCTGGCGGCCCCCGCGAGCCTTTTTGATTCAACAGCTTGCAATCAGCCTGCAAAGGTAGGACCTAGGGCTAGGACACTACCATGCGGGCCGTCAGTACAACACAGCAGGTCTTCCGGGTTCGGCATGAGACGCAAGCCCGAGCATGGTCACCGAGAACACCGCACCCCGTCGCGGCTTCTCATCTTCCGCCTTACCCAGCATCGGCTACTGCGTAGGAACTGGGTCATATACACAGGCATCCTCTGGGCTAATGCTCTTACCATTCTCGAAGGTCACGATACCTTTGGAAAAGTATGGGTCGCTTTTCTTGTTGCCGGTGAAAGCCACAAACCGATCGGCGGGTGGCGGCAGCGGTGTGTCCGGCGCCTTGAATCCTGCGGGCATGGTAAAGCTGAAACCGAAACACGGCTGAAGGTTGGGATTCGCGGGATCGGCCGGGCAATCGATATCGCTGGGCCCCCAGGCGCAGTCCGAATCCTGGCAGTTGTTCTTGTCCTTGCACACACACTGATCTCCCGAGGGCGTGCAGTAGCTCTTTGGTCTACAGAACGCTTTCTTGCTGTTGGCAAATACATCACTTTGCGCGGTGAGGTCCAGGTTGACGGTCAAGATCGGATCGTTGTAGTCAGCCTTGATAAAGGGGTTACTGGTAACAGGGGTGATGCCGTAACCGTTCGATGGATCGATCCGGATCGGCTGCACGTTCAGTTCGCTCAGGCTTGCTTTGGGAACGTAAATGTCGTATTTCTGTTTCGTCGTATCGGTGGCGTAGATGAAATAGACATAGTAGGTGTGCCCGCCCAGGAAGACGCTTGGATGCCACTCGGTGTCGTACCTAAGGCATATTTTTGGGTTGTCCTTGTCGTGCAGGACACATTTCGGACAGCCCCCTTGAGAAGTGCAGTTTTGGGTTGTATCCATGTAATACGCCCCATAGTTCAGGGAGAGCGTACTGCGCTGGCCAGTAGACTGCCCCATCATGCGAATCTGCGGGCGGGTGTTGTCGGTGAACTCGTCAGTGGTCAGATACTCGCGGAACAAAGGCACACCCCGGCAATTCGAGTTACCGCAGTCACTCGCCCATCTGATCACGAGGTCGGAGTCAGACAGGTCCACGCATTGCTTGTTGTTAATGGCGCAGTCCGCGATGACCGCAGTGCTCAGCCACTCGTAAGGACTGGTGCTGGCGGTAAACGGCAAGCCCTTAGGCAGGGGCAATGGTGGTTTTACATTGATATCCGACAGGCACTCCGGAGTGGAGAGAGGCGCGTTGAAGTAGGGGTCCTCGTTAATGGAGATGGTCGGACGCGCAGCCGGCGCACCTTTCAACATGGCTACCAGCCCGGTCAGCGTACCATCGTCGTCGTTCAGCACCGTCTGCCGGTCAATATGGTTGAAGCTCTTGCTGAACATGTCGATACTATGTGTGCAATAGCGGTTATTCACCCCTGTCTGGTTCTGTTGAAACGGGTCATACTCGCCAGGCGTGATTGGCTTAAACAGAGGCTCGACGACAAAGTGCCGAATATCGACGTTGCTAAACCAGAGATTCCGGGAGTGGAAAGCCGGCGGATAATAGAAGCCGTTAGGCTGTTTCCATCCAATGGCGGCATTGGGCAAATAACAGGAGGAGCTCTTCTTGTCCTGCAACACGCCGAAATTCCAGGCTAAGGGCACCTTGCTTGTAATACAGTCTCCACCCTCGCTTGCATGGCAGTCATCGATGGTCGCCGTGTTGATGTCCATAAAAGCGTTGCTATCCTGATGTGACGGCCCGTCGTAGATGTTGAGTAGCTTCTGACCCGGAAAGATCGGCAGATTAAAGGTCACCCCGCCAGCGGCGTATTCACAATGGTTACGCGCCGAAGTGGTACTGCTGTCGCAACTAAGTCCGGAATCCTCATTGAACGGTCCCACATCGGAGGCGAAATTATTCTCGCCGGGCTTCTGGGAGTGGCCGATGAGGACGGTGTTGCGCGCCAGCAGCCATTCTCCCAGATTCACATCCGAACGTGTGTAACCGCCGCCGGTAATGAAGTTCAGGCCGCCGCCCAGTACGTCGGTGACGGCACCGTTGCTGAATAGGTCCCAGCCTTTGCGCAGCCAGACTGCTGCGAAATTCGTCTGTGCGAAGTTAAACGAGGTAGTGTAGTGGTCCAGATGGGTGATGGTGCAGGTGCCGTAGAAATCGCCAGCGTCGCAGGGTTTTCTCCCCGTTGCGCCGGCGGAGCAGTCGTTTCCCGGACCAGGGACGCAAATCGTCGGGTTGTGCTGGTCGGTTAACACCGGATAGTAGATTTGGAAAGGCTGGCCACCCTGATAATCAACCGGTCCCGGAGGCGCCGTGGAGGGAGCTGCCGCAAGACCGTCGCTGCCGGAGGGTTGCATTCCCAGACACTCGCCGGTCTGGCCGTTCATCTGGAACGAACTCATGGCAGCCACGCAGGAATTGCCCACAAAATTCTTTAGCGGCGTGATCCCCGCGCGTTGATAGTTCGTCGGCAGATCCGTTCTAATCTGCTGCGAGGCATAGCCGTCCCAGGTCTGGTATTGCGACGGTCCGCTGACGCCGGCTCCTATCCACCAGTAACAGGCGCCACAGGTCGCCGCCCCAGCCGCGAAGTTATACTGGAAATCGTTCCAACCGTTGGTGATCCAGAAAATGGAAGGATGGTTGTAGTCGGAGCGAAACGGCATGTAATCCATGTTTTTCGGGCCGACGACAGCTTCATTGTCCGCGAGAATTCCCGGCACCTGCCGTGGGTTGTGGGTTGTGTCCATAATCGCAGCCCGGGCGAGAACGCCGATGTTGGCATAAATCTTGTTGTTGGTTTCGGTGGCATCCTCCAGATAGAAACCGTGCCCAATTGATTTGTAACCCACGTTGCGCGCGAGGTACATTCCCTGGGTGGCGTGCACGGTGACCCATCGGGTCATGGAATCCCAGATGGAGCAGTCCTTCAGATAATTGAGGGGTTCGGGAGTTGGGTCGAGGGAGGTAGGTACCGGCTGGGGTGTCTTTCGCAACATGTGGAAATGAACCGGGTAACGGCCTTTCCGGCCTCCCTGCCCGAGCTGACGAAACTCCACGCCCTGCACTTGATAGCTGGCGAAGCCCTGGCGCACGATGGTGTGCCCGCCAAAGTAGTTGCCGGGTGTTTCCGTGAATTTTTTCGAAGGTTCATCTCCCTCCGAGATGATCCGGATGTTTCGGTTCAACAGGGCAACCGCGGCGCGCGTGTCCACTTCGCGATGCAGATCGGGTAAGTTGGGATCATCCTGCGGTCCGATACCCTGAGGCACGTCAGTCAGCTTATAAGTAGTTGCGCGATGGTTATACGTTAGCGTTTCCACCCCGGGACTCTGTAGCGTAAGGCTTTTCCCCCCGCCGGCATCCGCTGCCAACACGACCTCTTGCGAGTGCGACGGCAGATAGTCCGTCCCGGTCACGACGATATGGTCGTTCGCCTTCCAGTCCACGCCCCGGCTTACCGTAATGTGGGTTGCATCCGTGACTCCGGTGAGCCGTACCCAACTGGTGCCGGTGAATGCCGGATTGCATTCGGTATTCGATACGTTGGGAGTGCACGTCTGGCCCTGCTGAAGATAACTCACGCCCTCCGATCCAAACAATTGCAGCACTCCGCCAAAGGAAACTGCCAACACTTTGTGACCGAAGTATGCCTTCCTGCCCGCGTCCCTATCCACCTGGTCCTGGATTTCGTACTGATAGAAGCAGTCGTCGCCGGGAAGCACCTTGTCATATCCCGTAATGGATTTGCACTGCGTATTCTTAGGAAGGGGTGGTGGCGGGGGCGGATTCATCATCAGATCGTCCGCCATAAGCGTATTCGCCGTCCAAAGGGCGTCCGGAATGCCGCAGGGCGTAACTCCGGGCTGCGCATTACCCACACACACGATGCCGGGATTGTCCTCTGCTCCCCATAGATGGAAGGTCAGCCGCTTCTGGAAAGGCAGCACGTCAGAAGCTTTACTGCTTTGCGGGATAAATCCCTTGTTTGTCGATGCTGCGATCAGCTTGCCTGGAAGCAGCGTCGCATTCGGCGGCGTTCCTGTAAAGGTGCCCTGAACCAAGATGGACTCGGCGTAGAAATCGATGTTGTAGTCGTCATGGAAAATCAACGAGCCGCCCCCGATGATGTTCACGTTTTGAAACACGTAAAGAAGGGTGTCTCCCGTAGCGGGGGTGCCGTTGACATCGCATTGGCCCTTTACGATTAGATTAGTCTTATAGTTGGTCTTAAGATCGCCGTAGGGATTTAGAGTCTCGGGACCATTTGCGCCACAAAACTTCGTTGTGTCGGCCCAGTTCACGGCATTGACAGCCAGAATTAACAGACCCAACAGCGACGCGCGAACAGCCGCATTTCTCAGCGCACGGACAGCACTTTTCACGGCTCATCTCCTCAGGCTTCTAGTTAAACCTGCACCTCGACGGTCAAGTAGACAGGCACCCAACCTGTTTCCCGATTGCAATACTCAAGAAGTCCGGCCGCAGGACGAGGTTTGGCAACAAAAGGCCGTTGGTCTAATGAGCAGACAGGACGAGGGTGTGGGCGCACGACGCAATACTCCAGCACAGGAGCAGAATCCGAAAAACACAAGTTAAGGCCAAGAAAACGAATCAGGAAATTGGGATGAAGAAATACTACAAAACCGCTCTTGTTTCCAGAAAAAAATGTGACCAGTGACTTTCCGGGTTTGACGAAAGATCGTGAAATCGAGCGGATATTCCGCTAACAATTGGCTCAGTCTCTCGGTTTCGGCCCTTCGAGGCGGAGGAAGTGGACGCGGGCCACCGCGGTTACATTTGTTCTGCCAGGCGGGTCAGGCCTGCTGTGCCTTTCTCCGGGTGATCAAACGCATCCATGATTACCAGTAGGACCTGCTTCTTGTGCTCGGGCAGGTTCGTCGTTGCGGGCAGCTTGTTTTCATTTAAGATATGCCTGGCTCCCAGGAAGGACCACTTGTCAACGGACCCCGAAGAGGCGGCTGTGACGACGTGGTGGTATTCATTCAAGGATGTCAGCAGATGCTGGAAGTCCTGCTTGCTTGAGGAGCTGTTCTCGGCGTACGAAATCCAGAATCGGTAGAAACCCGCGATGGCCTTGGTCATACTGTCGGCCTCCGCATGCTGCTCGACGATGGTCAGCCATTCCAATGCCTTTTTGTTCTGGTTGAAGAGGACCGCAGCTTCCACTCCGTCCAACTGCAAGTCAATGTCATCGCTGGGGTTTTTCAGAGCCTGATCTGCCGCCTTGTAAGCACAGTCGGCGTCGAGCAAATACTCCTCGCAGACGAACAAGACGCCGCGAGCGGCATAATGGTCGTCAACGTTCTTGTTCAGCAAGTTGAAAAAAACCTGTTTCGATTCGGCGTCCCGGTGCAACAAGTGGTTGACTTCCATGAAGCTTTGGTAACCCTGGTCATCGCCAGCCAAAGCTAGCGGTTTAACCCGATCGTAAGCCTGATTCAGCATTCGTGCTCTCTCGGGGTCGTCCTTTTTCAGGGACTGTGCCCAGGCGACCTGGATTGTCGAGAGAAGCGCGGTGCTCATCTTCTGGTCATCGAACTTCTCATCATCAACAATGCTCTGAGCATGCAGGGCATAGGCATAGGCAGTTTTGTAATTCTTTTCCTGGAGAGCGCCAACTGCCCGAAGGCGCGCGATCCAGTTCCGCGTTGTAGGACTTAAGTCTGCCGAGCGGAGGCCATCCGTTCGCGACAAGTACTGTTCCGCACGCGCAAGGTCGGTGTACAGCAGTTGCGAGGCGGCGTAGGCGCAAGCCTGCGCATATTCGTCGCTTACGGGCAAGCTGCCCATTGCGGAGCGCAGTAGATCAGTAGCGGCTGCGAAGTCAGCCGGCTTCAACTTAAGGACGTCGCTCTGCAGGACGGGATGAATGGACTTCGACTGCGGATCGTGGCGCAGACCGTCCAGCAGCACGTTGATGGCGCCGAGTGGATCTGTCGCCAACAAAGTGTCGGACTGGCGAATGTAGATGGCGGACTGGCTGGGGTCTCGTTGCAACGACTTGGCATAAGACGTCGCGGCTTTTGGGGTATCTCCTGCCTGGTTGTAGACAGAAGCCATCGCATTGAGAGCTTGGATAGCCAGCTTAGCTGAGTCAGGAGTACCGGCCGAGTCGCTGATCTCCACGACGCGCGTGAGCGTGGCGATCGCTTCCGGAAATCCGAGGGCGGCAGACTGTGCCAGTCCCAGAAGGTAGAGTGTCTTGGGATCCGCAGGGGATGATCTCCCCGCAGCGGCGGTCAGCAATCTCAAAGCTGCCTGAGGGTCCTGTTTGCAGGTGGGGGCTTGGTCGCGGCACAGCAGCCGCTTGCCATCTTCCACCAGCTTCTCCGGCAGCGCTGTCTCCAAATAGTCTGTCGAGCCGAAGCGTTCGCCAATGACTTCTGACGACAGCATATCGAAAACGAACTTGCCTGTGTCACGGAGAAAGGCGGGAACGTTGTCGGCGCGTCCGCTTGTGGTCGGCAGCGGTTTTACATCCTCTCCCCAGCGGATTCGCACATTGGCGTCAAGAAAACCCCCCGTTCTTCTTGATAGATCCCCCTCGATCACGACCGTGGTCTCGGGCGCATCGGAAACCTGAAAGCCAGGATGCTGGGTCATCTCCAGCTTTATTTGCTCCGTGAGCTGAGCCGCAACGGTGTCCAGCTTCTTATTGGGGGAGCGGATGGCTGCAATCCGGACCTGGGTCGCCGGAAGCATCGCTTCGAGTTTGTAAACCAGAAACTGTGTTAGGATCGTAATCTGCTCCAGGGCCCTCCCCGGCACAAACAGCGCCTGATCTGAGGTGACGGGTACGAGCTTCTTGTCCTTGCACCTATCGAGTGAGCCATTGATTTGTATGTCCGCGGAACGGAACGCAATCGAACCCGTAATCAGAAAGAAATCGTTCGGTACATGCGCGCCGGTATTGGGAGCGACCTGGGTCTGGCCGGAGGAGCGATTCGCCTCGCCGCAAGGCGGCGCGGATGCGGTGCGCACCACCTCTAGCACCGGCATTTCCAGCAACTGTAAACGAATCAAATCCGGAGTAAACGAGCTCAGGTTCGCAAAGTGCGGATCGGAGCCTGTGGTCGCGAAGTCAACCACATAAACCCGCGGTGGCTCGGAGAGTTGGGGAGGTGACTGCGCCAGGGCCGCGGCGGAACCCTGAACGATCAGAGCCAACACCCAACTCAGACCTTTAATTCGACTTGCGGTGCAGCTTGTCATGGTTCATCAGTGAATAGCTGGCGACGTTGGACAAGCAAGAACGCGTTTCCAGCCAGGTACTCTTCTTGACCGTCTGGGCCCTGAGCGGGTTGTGCGGGATGATGCTCGCCGAGTTCACGACCGGCTTCTGTAGAATCTCGGTCACAAGGATGACTTCGTTTCCAGCGGTCTCTTCCCGAAGGTTAAGCTCCTCACAAGGATTCGCTTGTGCACAGTCACCCGGATCAGACTTGAGAATCCTGTCCGGTATCCACTTCTGCAGCTTCTGCAAGTAGTCGTCTATCTGTACTTGGTCCGTAAACGACCGAGCGTCGCCCTTCTCGTCCACGGTGACGTAAGCGTGGAAGTAGTACCGCGGCAAGCTTTTCTGAACGGGGACTACGGCGTCGAGCGCGGCGCCAGTGACGGGCGGCGCCTTTCCTTCAGCGGAGGCAGGTGGCGCGAGCGGATTTCCAAATCTCGCCTCGTCTTGGCGGTGAGACCTAAAACCCACGCTCGGATTTGATCAAGATAAGAGACTAGGAGCGTGCCGCCAACGATGGGGAGAAGCTGAGCAAGACGGGGTATAACCGTGTTCTGCTCCACTCCCGGAAACAGATCCAGCACGTAGACGTAAATCAAAGAGAGATCGAGCGCCAGAGCAATGATGAAGACGAACTGCAAGAAACTAAATGGGGCTTTGCCTTCGGCCTTGGTCTTGGGCTTAGTCTTCTCAGGAACTTCACCACTACCGTCGGGCCGCTCTCCAATTACATTCCGTAAGGACGCGAGGAGCTCTTGCTCTGCTGGGGTTGGAATGATGCCCGCGGCTCGTTTTGTTGCATCCAACGCCATTTCTGTACGTGCTCCCCGTACGAAAGAACGTCCTGCAACTCCTCGGGCGAACCCCGAAGATCTTGTTCTTTAGAGAACACCCAGCCTCGGTGCGAGTCCGCGCTGGCGCAAGGAGAACTCCGTTCGAATCCGCGATTTTTACGACCAAAGTATACGCCCAGGTCGAGTCCACGGTGTAACAGTTTTGGTACTGGTGCAGTTGAACCACAGCCGTAGAGGGTTTTCGCAATGTCTGGCCAACCGGAGGTCACCTGTTTCGCGTAGCGCCGTCAAGTTCGGCGACGCGCTTCACGTAGCGCGTCATTGAAGTTGCGACTTTATCAAGCACTGTCGCCGCAGTCGCAGGTGGGCCTCGCCCTTGCTCGTGAGAGCATAAACGCGCCTGGCCGGACCGTTTCCGGCCTGTGCCTCGTCAAAACTTCGTACACCCGCAGAATCAATCGCTTCACGAACCGCCCTGTTAGGGCATCAGGTAAGATTTTCGTGCCTTGATTGTGCTGCTTCGACACGTTCTCGGCTGGCTGGTGGGACCTCTTCGCTCCCGCGCCGATCTCATCCTCGAAAACCTCGCTCTGCGTCAGCAGCTGCTGGCTGTTCATGCCCAACGGCCTCGCCAACGCCTCACTGCGTCACACAAGCTGTTTTGGGTCGTATTGCGAGGGCTTTGGGTTCGATGGAAAGAACCCCTCACCCTGGTGACACCCAGAACCGTTGTCAGCTGGCATCGTGCTGGCTTTCGGCTGTATTGGAAATGGCTTTCAAGAGCCAGGTCGAGGAGAGGTCGAAAGCCGGTGAGCAAAGAAATTCGAGCCTTGATTTTTCAAATGGTTGTCGAGAATCCAACCTGGGGAGCGCCCCGCATTCACAGCGAGTTGCTCAAGCTTGGCTTCGACCTAATCGGAACCAACGGTTTCGAGATGGGTTCGGCGAGCCCCGAGACCTGTGGACCCCACGAAGCGCTGGTTGACGTTCCTGCGGAACCATCGCGAGGCCATTGCCGCGATGGACTTTTTCACTGTGCCGACACTCACCTTCGGCATTCTGTACTGCTTTTTCATGATCAGCCATGACCGGCGTCGAATTCTCCTCCACAACGTGACCCGTAATCCCAACGCGCTTTGGGTTGCGCTGCAACTACACGAAACGTGGGAATATGGCCAGCAGCTGGAACGTTTCCTGATCTTTGATCGTGATGCAAAGTTCGGCGCTGATGTCGTCTCAACCGTGAAGGCTATGGGCAGCCAAGCGATTCGGACCGCATTCCGCAGTCCTTGGCAGAACGGAATTGCGGAGCGCTGGATTGGGAGTGTGCGGCGGGACTTACTCGATCATGTGATCGTTCTCAATGAGCGGCATCTGCGATGGCTGATGAAAAAGTACGTCCGTTATTACCACGAGGACCGGACCCATCTCGGACTCGGGAAGGACACTCCCGGTGGTCGGGTTGCGGTGTCAGCACCTCTGAAGGGGAACAATGTCATTTCTCTGCCGCGACTCGGTGGGCTGCATCACCGCTATACAGTCGCGGCCTAACAATTTTCAGCTCCCAACTAAATTCCTTCCTTGTGGGAATCGGAGGGGAAGTCATGTCCCGGTCTTGGTAGTCGAGCTCTCCCGCTCGTTTCAGGGACGTTCATAGCGGCCGAAGACCACGCCATGCAATAAGCTGCCGTCCGGTGATAGGGCCTTCTGCCTCGAAAATCCGGCGGCGTTTAATTTTGATGAACTACAACGCTTTCTGCTGCAATCTCTGAAGGTCGTAGTTGTCGATCTGTAAGGATTTCACTGTTACAAATTTGCCTACAGCGCGATTTTTCGTGATTTCAGAAGAGCCGTATCTTATTTAAAATATTGGTCGGGGAGAGAGGATTTGAACCTCCGACCCCCTGGTCCCGAACCAGGTGCTCTACCAGGCTGAGCCACTCCCCGACATGGAAGCGACTGCGTCAACAACGCAGTGCAGGCGCCTCAATCCTTTGGCTGATGCAGATGAGCGATCGCCAGAACCTGATTATAACAGAGCTGCCGCCCAGCCGTGCATTGGCTAAAAGCTCGCGTTGCTGGATCCGTCGCGCGGAACCGGGGACACGGTTCACTCCGCATCCTTAGCCCTGCGTTATCGCGCTGGCCTTTGAAAATAGTGCCGACTTCAGTCGTGCCTCAAAGACGCTGGCTCGCTGGTTGGTACCTGGGCGCCGGTTGGTTAGCAAAGGGATACATTTTTCTCCGAAACAGTTCCGCCGTCCGACCGCGGCATCGTACACTCAACCGAGCATCGTACACTCAAGGGTCAGATCTATAGCTGAAGGATCAAAGCCTACAACGTGTCAACCGTTCTACTAGCCCGGCAACTGCTGACTCCGCTTGAGCGCATCGAGGATGCCGCACTCGTGATGGACAGCGGAATCATAGCGGCCGTCGGCAAGAGAGAGGCCGTGACCATTCCATCTCAGGCGCGAGTTGTGGACTTCGGCGATTCCATCCTGACGCCCGGGCTGATCGACATGCATGTGCACGGGGGCGCTGGGCACGACGTCATGGAAGGCTGCGAGGAGAGCCTGGCCGCCATCGAGCGTTTGATGGTGCGGCATGGGGTCACCAGTTATTGTCCGACGACCGTTACCGCCCCGCTGGAGCAAACGCTGAAGTCTCTCGATGATTTGGCCAGGGCGGCGGAACGCGCGGACCGTGAAGTCGGCACAGATCCCATTCGCGCGCAGCCGCTGGGGATTCATCTGGAAGGACCCTTCCTCAGCCATGCCCGGCGTGGGGTCCATTCTGGTATCGACCTGCAACCGGTCTCGGCTGAAGCTTTCAACCAAATGTGGGATGCAGCCGGAGGTCACATCCGGGTGCTCACCATTGCGCCTGAGCTAGAGGGTGCGCTGGCGCTTATCGCCGATGCCTCTCGTCGCGGAGTATGTGTCAGCGTTGGGCACTCCAATGCCACCCTGGAGCAGGGGATCGCCGGCATAGAGGCCGGAGTTCGGCACGCTACGCACACCTTCAATGCCATGCGCAGGTTCGATCATCGCGATCCAGGATTGTTGGGCGCAATTCTCACCGACCGCAGGCTAACGGCCGACATCATCGCTGATGGAGTCCACGTGGCTCCGATCATTGTTGACTTGTTCGTGCGCTGCAAGGGAGTGGATGGCGCGGTGCTGATCACCGACGGCATCAGCGCGACTGGCATGCCGGACGGGATTTACCGGCTGGGTTCATTTGAAGTGCAGGTGCGCGACAACCGCTGCATGTCACACGGGAAACTGGCCGGCAGCGTTTTGACGCTGGATCGCGCGGTTCGGAACATGATGAGTTTTGCGAAAGTCAGCTTTCAAGACAGTATCCGCATGGCCACACAGAATCCCGCGCGAGTGCTGGGTATTGAACACCGAAAGGGCCTGTTGCAACCTGGCGCCGATGCCGACGTCGCGGTGTTCTCTTCCGCCGGCGAGGTGCTGCACACGGTCGTGGGCGGCACGCTCAACTAGCTCAGCTCGCTACAATTCAAAAAACTGTGCCGTCCCTAAAGGGACTCAGATCTACTTCCCACGCTACCCAGCACTCCGCCTTCGGCTGCGTGCTGGGCTAAACTATTCCGCGCCTACGGCGCTGGATTACCTGCAATTCCATTCAACGGCGAATACCAGACTTTGCTCACACAGACACTCTGAAGACCCGCTCTATCGGGCACACACCAACTCAAGAACCGCCTTTAGCGTGTCAGTTGGAGGCGCTCTTCTTCCTTCTTCATCCTGGCAATGGCGACCAACTCCACCGCCTTCTGCGCGATATGTTCGGCGCTGACTTCGAACTCCTTAATCAGTTCCCACGGCGCGCCGGAGTCGCCGAAGCGGTCCTTTACGCCGATGGCGCCGGTGATGACCGGCCTTCCCATCAACTCGGGGCTTTCCGTGATTACGCCGCTCACGCGCCACGCCAGGGCGCCAATCTGGTGCTCTTCGGCGGTGACCACAACGCCCGTCTCCTTGGCCGCCCGCACGATGGCGGTTTCATCAATCGGCTTCATGGTGTGCATGTTGACCACGCGAGTCTCATAGCCAAATTCCTGCTTCAGTATCCAGGCCGCGCGCATGGCCTCGGGCACCATCGGCCCGCAGGCGATGATGCTGAGATCTTCGTGCTCGTTTTCATAATTGGGAGCAAGCACGGTTTCGAACGCGTCAATCATCTCCGGCGATTCGCGGCGGAGACGGCTCACGTTCGCCACGCCAAAGACAAATGGGGTGTTTTCGCGGGTCACGATGGGCGTAGCTTCGCGCGCGAAACGGATGTACTTGGGCCCGACATGCTGGAGCAGCAGATAGTCGGTCGCCTTGCGGGTCTCGATGGCGTCGCAGGGCACCACGACTGACATGTTCGGCAGACCGCACATGGTGAACAAATCTTCCAGCGCTTGGTGGGTGGCGCCATCGGGTCCGACCGAAACTCCGCCGTGAGCACCGGCAATCAGCACATTGAAATTTCCGTAGCAGATGGAAACCCGGATCTGGTCCAGATTGCGCGCGGCGGCAAAGGTCCCGTAGGTCCCGAAGACCGGCAACTTCCCTTCCCGCGCCAGTCCCGCGGCGGCAGCGGTCGCCGACTGTTCCGCGATGCCCATGCTGATCCAGCGATTCTTGCGTTCCGGTTTGCCAGAATAGAAGTCGCTGATGGTGATCGAACCGGAAATGTCGAGGCCGAGGCAGACCACTCGCTGGTCATCGCCATTGTTTTGCAGCGATTTTCCGAAGCCCTTGCGCGTGGGTTCCATCTTCACTTTCATCTGGCTGGTGCTGTTCCACCAGTATTCGTGCGCAAAGCTCGGGGTCTTGGCGGCCAGCGTTGCCTCCACTTCCTTCTGATACTCTTTCGCTTTATTCAGCAGCGCATCGTAGGCGATGGTCTGTTTCAATCCGAGCTCTTCCAGGGCCTTCACCAACTCGTCATAGCTGGGAGCCTTGCCGTGCCATCCGGCAATGTTCTCCATGAAGCTGACACCCTTACCCTTCACCGTGTTGGCAAGGATCAGCGTGGGCTTGCCGGAGACCGGAGTGTTCTTCGCCTTCTGCAAACCGTCCAGGACTTGCGTCATGTCGTGACCGTCAATCTCGATCACTTCCCAGCCAAAGCTGCGATAGCGCTCGTCCAGCGGCTCCACGTTCATCACGTCCTTGACCCAGCCGTCAATCTGCAAGCGGTTGCGGTCGATGATGGCAACCAGATTGTCGAGCTTGAAGTTCGATGCCTCCATGACCGCTTCCCAGATATTGCCCTCCTGCTGCTCGCCGTCGCCCATAATGCAGAACACCGAATGCTTGCCGCCGTCGAGTTTGCCGGCCAGGGCCATGCCGACCGCAATGCTGAGGCCCTGTCCCAACGATCCGCTGGAGACCTCGACACCCGGCAGCTTCAAGCGGTGCGGATGTCCCTGGAATGGCGAATACAGCTTGCGCAAGGTAACGATGTCTTCGACGGGAAAGTATCCGGCAAAGGCGAGGCCCAAGTACAAAGCGGGGGCTTTATGTCCAGCCGACCAGATGATACGGTCGCGCTCCTTCCATTCCGGATTGTTGGGATCGTGGTTGGCGACCTTCAAGTACAGGGCCGCGACGATTTCCATCATGGAGAGCGTGCCTCCGGAATGGCCGGAGCCGGCGGCGCAAAGCGCAACCAGGTCATAGCCGCGCATCAAGCGGGCGGCCTGTTTCAGTTCTTCCAGGCTGAACTCGCGAACCACGGCTTGGGAGGAGGAGTTGACGATAGGCATGGTGAATCCTTTGTGCGGGTGGAGGCGCGCCTCAACGCACGGACCCGCGATATATGGACCCCGATAGGTAAGGCTAGGCCGGATAAAACATTGGGTCTGTGAGCAAGATCACGAGGGGGTGTGACGGGAGTGCGGCGCCGGCGGAAATAACTGATGCAGTCACAGGCTACAATATTCGCATCGGTCGAGGCCCAACGGAATGCAAACGGCGGAAGTGGTGATTATCGGCGGCGGCATTGTAGGTTCCAGTATTGCGTGGCATCTTACGGAGGCTGGTTGCCGTACCGTTCTGATCGTGGAGCGCGAATCCCATCAGGGCAAAGGTTCCACCGGCAAGAGCATGGGGGGCGTGCGCGCCCAGTTTGCCACCGCGCCCAACATACAGATGTCGCTCTACTCCATTCCCTTCTATGCGAATTTCGAGGAACGGCTGGGCCATCCTTCGGAATACCGCGCCCAGGGCTACTTGTTCGTCGCCACCAAACCGGCGCATCTGGAATATTTGCGGACCAACCAGCGGCTGCAAAAATCGCTGGGACTCACAGACGTGCGCATGCTGGCGCGTGAGGAGATCGTGGCGATGGTCCCGCAACTGCGCAGCGACGACATCCTGGGCGGAAGCTTCTGCGCCACAGACGGATTCGTCGATCCCTATAGCGTGATGATCGGATTCACCGCTCGGGCTTGCGAGCAAGGCGCCGCTCTCTGGCGCTCGACGGAAGTCACTGCCATCCATTGCGATAGCGAAGCAATCAGCCGGGTAGAAACCACGCGTGGTCCGGTCAGCACGCGAGTGGTGGTCAATGCAGCCGGTCCGTGGGCAGCCGAAGCTGCGGCCTTGGCCGGCGTGAAGCTGCCCGTCGAACCGCTGCGCCGCATGTTGATTCCGACCGAACCTTTCGACGGCGTGCTGCACACGATTCCCATGGTGGTTGACATGACCAACGGTTTTCACTTCCGCCCGGAGGGTCTGGGATTCCTGCTGGCATGGAACGATCCCGAAGAAACACCCGGCTACAAGACAGACTTTGATCCATCCTTCATCGAGAAGGTGTTGACTCGCGCCGCTGACCGGGTGCCCTGCTTTGAGAACCTGGCGGTCAACCCGAAACGCGCGTGGGCAGGACTGTACGAGATGTCTCCCGATCACCACGCAATTCTGGGGCCTGTTCCCGAGGTGCGCGGCTTCTACTGTGCCAACGGTTTCAGCGGTCACGGCGTGATGCACGCGCCGGCGACGGGAAAGATCTTGGCTGACTTGATCCTTCGCGGCACCACAAAGGTTGTGGACAATATCGAGGTACTTAGTCCGGCGCGCTTCGCCAGGGGCGAAATGTTGCATGAGACGGCCGTGCTGTAAGCCAAACCCCTGCTCGCGTCCTCTTGCTCACAAAACCTGGATAGTGCTCTAATCTTCTGGCGCCGCCGGTGCCGCAGGCAACAAACTACTGCCGTGCTTGCATCGAATCTACCGGCAGACTGAGTACACCTATTTGACGACCGCTAAGAAAATTCTGGCCAACGGCATCTCCGAGCAGGAAGCGATCGACCGCGCCAAACAGGGCGACTCCGAATGCTTCGAGGCTTTGTACGGTCTGCACAAGCGGCGGGTGTATTCGCTGTGCCTGCGCATGGTCGGCAACACGGCGGAAGCGGAAGATCTAACGCAGGAGGCCTTCCTGCAATTGTTTCGCAAGATCGCTACTTTTCGTGGGGAATCGGCATTCTCCACCTGGCTGCATCGCCTGGCGGTGAACGTGGTGCTGATGCACTTGCGCAAGAAGGGGCTGCCCGAAGTTTCGCTGGAGGAGACCTTGGAGCCGCAAAGCGAAGATGGTCCCAGAAAAGACATCGGCGCCCGCGACAATGCCCTGATCGGAGCCATCGATCGGGTCAACCTGGAACGCTCCATCGAGAGTCTGCCACCGGGATACCGCCTCATCTTTGTGCTGCATGATGTCGAAGGTTACGAACACAACGAAATTGCCGAGATGATGGGCTGCGCCATCGGCAATAGCAAATCTCAGCTCCACAAGGCAAGAATGAAACTGCGTGACCTTCTGAAGCTGAGCCAGGCGGAGCGGGCTGCAAAACGATAGACGATGAGTAGAGATGGCATTTCTCAGGGCGAGATGCAGGGAATCCTACAGCGTTGGTTCCAGCAATGGCAGGCCAACGCTCCTGGAGAAGCGATGATGGAAAGCAACACATTTATCCGGATTCCCTGGGGAGAGCATTCATGACGTGCGCGGAGTTTCAGAAGGTCCTGCCTTACATTATTGACGGCGGCGGCAGCGCTGAGCAACAGCAGCACCTCGCAACCTGCCATCTCTGTTCCGACCTGATTGCCGACTTGCGCTATATCGCGGAGGCCGCCAAGCTGCTGGTTCCCATGGAAGACCCCAGTCCCCGGGTGTGGACCGGCATTCAGAAATCGCTGGAGCGCGAGGGCATGGTAAAACCAGCCCGCAAGCATGTTTAGCGCCACCACGATCGCTGCATAACGTCTGGCCTGGCGCTGGCAATCTAAACGAACGACTGCCATTATCGTCATGCACAACGTGCTTCCTCGTGGGATTCTCAGTTAGTCTATTCGGCCCTCTAAGCGACCCAACTCCTTGGAAATGGCGCAAATCAGCAGACCACCTACGGTTGCGCCGAGATACAGGAACCATAGGATGGCCAACACCGGAGTGCTTAGCCAGTCAGGTTTGTTAATGGCAAGCCGCGCGAAGACAGTTGGCAGATGCGACAGAGTTGACGCCAGTGCTGTGGGCACTTGCTTGCCCATGTGAGCCGATAATCCGACGTAGTAAGGCAGCATCAACGCGTGCATGCCGTATAGGTCCATCACTGCAACCCCGAGGCATAGTGCCAGCAATAGAAATTTCGTTCGAAAGAAAGCCTCAAGACCCCAGACGAGGAGGACGAGTTCGGCAACTACCAGGCAATAGAGATACCATCCTGTCGATGCCGATACTCCGGTATTCATGAAGGTAATCAACACGTGGTAGGCCAGACCGACCCAGAAACAGAGATACAACGCGCCAAGGACCAAAATTTGGGGACGTTGCGAATCGGGTTCGGCGCCTGCCCTTTCCCGCATCCAACGCACACCTACCCCAGACACTCCGACTGCGATCGGCACCGCCGCCAATAAGTACCATCCGACAGGCAAGCGAAGAAAGCTCCAGCCGCCAAACCAGATGTGGGACAGCAGGATTGAGATAGCACCGCTCTTCCAATTAACGCTGGGTATAGCGATCAGCTTCTGTGCGAGCGCAATATTATGCAGAGCGGCATCATCGGCTTGTCCCGACCAGGATCCAGTGCGGACGTGGACGTGCCAGTACCAGCGGCCGGCGACTGCCAAAATGATTCCTACGGCTGCGCACGCGCGCAACGTCACCCTGATAGTTTGCCTTTTCCACCTATGGGATGAGAGCGAAGTCCATATTAGATAAAGAGCGATCAGCACCAGAGCCGGCAGGGTGACCAGGAAGTAGGCCTTCGTCAGTAGCCCGAGCCCTAAAGCCAGCCCAAGCGCAATCCACGTGCTCCAGCGCTCGGGTTGCTCGACCGTCTTCAACGCATACACCAAGGCGAGCGTCATCAAGACAAGCGCCAGGCTTTCATTACCAACTCTCGCCAAATTCACCATCAATTCAGGCAACAAGACCAAGAGAGCAGTCACGCCTACAGCTTTGCCCTCTTCTCCAAGAACTTGGCGAGCTACCTTGAAAGCGAGGGGAACGGCAATCGAAGCCAGAAGAACGCTCAGAATGCGCAACGCAATCACTCTTGACAGCAGGCTTGTCCTCCCCATCAGACCCATTGGAATCGAAAAAAGCCAGTAGTAAAGCGGCATCTGCTGAAACTCGTAATTTGGTGTCCCTTCTGTCGCGGGTTCGTTTCCCTCTCCAGGCGATAACCGGCGCACGCCTGAAATAAGAAGCTCCCGATCTGTCGCCGGAAGCTGCCAAAAGGAATCGTAAGTAATCAGAGGTGGTGGCGGATGTTGAAGGTACAGCTCCCAAGCTAGCGGCAGTAGGTGCAAGGAATGCTGCACTTCGAGTGAAACTACAGCGGTACCTGGGGACAATCCCCCTGCCGCCAGGTGTTGCAAATACGCGAAGTGGTAGGGCTCATCGTAACCCTCCCAAATCGGCATGGCGGCGCTATACCACAAGCCGCGAATTATAAATGCGGCCCAGAGGAGCAGGAGCAAACGCTTTGTTGTCGCCGGGCTACGCATTATCGTCGCGATACGATGTTTGAGAGAAACTAACATACTTTCAGGGCGGTAGCCATCAGCGAGTCGTCGACAGCCTTCTTTGTGGGCCCATACTTTTTTCAGTGCCGCGAGCGGTTAGGCCGGTGTTAGTATCACCACGTCAGCTCACTGCGATGAGTTAGGCAGAATCATGTCAACAGTAACCCCGTCGCTCGGCGACCGCTCCCCTGCTTTTGTTGCCCGACTGTTCGACGCCATCACGACCGGTTCTCCGCGCCACGACTTTGCTCATCTAAGTATTGGCTGTATCTCATCCCTCGGGTTGTTACGGTATTGAATGGAGGATACTGTGACCCTGAACAATGCCTCCTGGATCGATCGCTCCCTGCTGAAGGCGGTGCGCCGGGCCGTGGGTGCGGCCCCCATATCTCTGGCGCTTCCCCACGTCGAAAACCGGCCCAGCACGACCTCGTCGCCGATTGGCACTATCCGCATAGCTGACCGCGCTACCCTGGCCGGGCTGGCGATGAATCCCGAGGTTGTCTTTGGGGATGCTTACTCCGACGGCCGAATTGAAGTTGACGGCGATCTGGTCCGCGTCCTCGAATCCATTTACCCGTCATCCCGCGTAGTGCGGAACTGGCGCTGGCGACTGATGTCGAAGTGGCTGGCCTGGGCGCAGGCCAATAGCCGCTATGGCTCCTCGCGCAATGTTCACCATCATTACGATCTCCCCACCGAGTTTTACCGACTCTGGTTGGACGAGCTGATGGTGTACACCTGCGCTTACTTCCCCGGTCAAGACACTTCGCTGGAAGAGGCCCAGAAAGCCAAGCTCGACCTGGTTTGCCGGAAGTTATGGCTCAGGCCGGGAGAGACGGTGGTCGAAGCCGGGTGTGGCTGGGGCGCACTGGCCATGTATATGGCCGAACACTATGGCGTGAAGGTCAAGGCCTTCAACATCTCTCATGAGCAGATTCGAGTGGCACGGGAAGTGGCCGAGCAGAAAGGCCTTTCCTCCATGGTTGAGTTTGTGGAGGACGATTACCGCAATATCACCGGCCGCTACGATGTATTTGTATCCGTCGGCATGTTGGAGCACGTGGGCCGCGAACATTACCCCGAGTTAGGCCGCGTGATTCAACGTACCATCGGCGACCAGGGCCGGGGACTGCTGCATTTCATCGGGCGCTGCCGCAGCCTGCCCTTTAGTGTCTGGATTCGAAAGCGCATATTTCCCGGCGCCTACGCGCCCACCCTCCGCGAGTCGATGGAGGTTTTGGAGCCGGCGCCCTTCTACGTGCTCGACGTCGAGGACCTGCGTCCGCACTACGCCAGAACCGTCGAGCACTGGCTGAGCAGATTTGAGCGCGCCTATGACACCGTCGTCCGCGATCAAGGGACGACTTTTGCGCGCATGTGGCGGCTCTATCTTGCCGGATCCATTGCTGCCTTCCGGGTTGGCACCCTGCAATTGTTCCAGGTTGTATTTACGGGGGCCCGCTGCCAATCGGTTCCACAGACACGTAGCCGGCTGTACAGCACCATCAGCCAGGACCAAGATAAGTTAGACGACGAATTATGGACTCCTGCGATGTCTTAATTGTCGGCGGCGGACCGGCGGGGTCCTCCTGCGCCTGGGGACTGCGGCAATCAGGGCTCGACACGCTGCTGATCGACCGCAGCACCTTCCCCCGCAATAAACTTTGCGGAGGATGGATCACGCCGCTGGTACTCGAAGCGCTGGACATCGATTCCGAGGCCTACGCGCCAGGGCGCGTTCTGCAGCCGATCACCGGCTTTCGCCTGAGCTGCATCGACGAACCCCAGGTTGACATCGACTACGGTCGGACCATCAGCTACGGCATCCTGCGCAGCGAGTTTGACGAATATCTGCTGCGGCGTTGTGGCGCGCGCATCCGCGAAGGTGTCCCCTTCGACTCCATCGAGCGGACCGGGGATGGCTGGATCGTCAATGGCGACATCAAGGCGCGACTTGTGGTTGGCGCCGGAGGACACTTTTGCCCGGTGTCCCGCTTCCTCGGCAACAAAGCCTCCTCGCCGTCGGTGGTCGCCCGCGAAATCGAGTTCGAGATGCCCGCCGCACAAGCCGCCAGCTCCAGCATCGCCGGCGAACTGCCGGAGCTTTATTTTTGTCGCGACCTGCGCGGCTACGGATGGTGCTTCCGCAAGCAGGATGTCCTCACCGTCGGCATCGGCCGCATGGATAACCACGGCCTCTCCCAACACTGTGACGAATTCCTTCGCTTTCTCAAGCGAAGCAGAAACGTCGAAGTGCCCGGCAAAGGCATCTTGGGGCACGCTTACTGGCTGTTCGGGCACTCGGAGCGGGCAATTCTGGATGATTCCATTCTGTTAATCGGGGATGCCGCCGGCCTGGCGTATCCGGAAAGCGGCGAAGGCATCCGGCCGGCCATCGAGTCAGGATTGATTGCCGCTCACAGCATTCTCGCCGCACAGGGCGACTACAGTGGCAGCCGATTGGAACTCTATCGCGAGCTTTTGAATGACCGGCTGCGTCAGAAGCGGAATGCCCTGGAATCGCTGGCTCGGTTCATCCCGCAATCGGTCCGCGAGATCTGCGGGCGAACTCTGCTGAGGAGTCATTCGTTCTGCCGCAACGTCGTTTGTGACCGTTGGTTTCTGCGCGTGGATGAGCGTCCGCTCGCGTTCGCATCGGAGATAGTGTCGCCCGCTGCTGCGACTATTGCGCAGTAGGAACGATCGAGTGGGAGTGAGCAGCATTCAGCATTCAGCCAATGTATTGTCATCCTGAGCTGTTGTCATCCTGGCGAGACGAAGGCCCCCTATGGCCGGCAAGAGTTCTCACGGTAGGGATTCTTCGACTGCGCTCAGAATGACAGCAAAGGGATCTAGCCTGCTGCTGGCGGATACGGCCCGCGATAGCCGATCTGATGCGAGATACGGCGGGCCGCGTCTTTCACCGTCTCCGCCAGCCGAGGCACGGCGTCACGCGGCACGGCGTGGATGGTCCCGGTCGAGCCGATGCTCGCCTCAATCCCACCCCGGCTGTTAAAGATGGGCGCTCCCACGCAGCGCGCACCCAGGCTGTTCTCCTCGTCATCCACCGAATATCCCAACTGGCGCACGCGCTCGAACTCTTTCATCAGCTTGGGCACGCTGACGATGGTGTGCGGCGTCAGTTTCTTCAGTCCGCGTTGGCGGATGATCGCGTCCCGCTGCTCGGAATCAAGGTAGGCGAGCAGCGCCTTGCCTACCGCGGTGGAATGGACCTCCATGCGCCGGCCGATCCAAGTGTCCATCTTGATGAAGCTGGGCGCTTCCACCTTCTCTACGTACACCGCCTCGCCATGGTCGAGGATGGCCAGGTGGGTGGTGATATGAATTTGATCGACCAGGTGTTTCATGATGGGCAACGCCGCTTCGCGTATATCAACCCCGCTCAGCGCGGCGCGCGACAGGCTCAGCACCTTCATGCCCAGTCGGTATTTGCCATCTTCCAGGTCGCGGCGCAGGTAGCCATGCTGCTCCAGCGTGCGCAGAATGTAGCTGGCTGAGCTCTTGGGGATCTTGAGCTTGCGGCTGAAATCGGCGTTCGACATGCCGCCCTCGCGCTGGCCAGCAGCTTCCAGGATCAGCAGGGTACGCTCCACCGCGGTCGAAGGGCTCTCAATTGGACGCGCCATGGCACCAGTCTAACAGTTGTGCGACATGGTGAATATGAGTTCGGAATCCTGGTCATCCGCAAATGCGCTCAGAGCGGTGAGAGTGAGCTGTTTGTCACAGACAAATGCGCCGGCCAAGCTTAGCTTGGAGTCAGGCCAGCGATCTAAACCCCGGTGAGCGCGGGCAACCTGCGTCCCACTATGGGAATCGGAAAGCCATGGTGCAAAGGAGTGAATTTGTGTTCAGTATTGTGAACAACGTTCTTGCCTACGCATCGCCGGCGGTTTATGGTTTGTACATCCTGCGGAATGACTATTCAGCTAATTGGACATTCGGCACTGCCCCGAGGGTTTGTCAGACCCTGCTCATTATCTGGACCCGAGAGGAGATCACCAACATGGCGCATCAAACTGCGGCTCAACTTGCCAAATCCTGGAAGACCGATCCACGCTGGAACGGAGTCGTTCGGCCTTATTCCGCGGAAGATGTTGTGCGCTTGCGCGGCACCCTTCCCATCGAATACACGCTCGCCCGAGTAGGCGCGGAACGCCTGTGGGAGATGTTGAACAGCGACAAATACGTCGCCGCCCTGGGCGCCATGAGCGGCAATCAGGCCGTGCAGATGGTTTCGGCCGGGCTGAAAGCGATCTACGTGAGCGGCTGGCAGGTCGCCGCCGACGCCAACAACGCCGGCCAGATGTATCCCGACCAGAGCCTTTACCCTGCCGACTCGGTGCCCAACCTGGTTCGCCGCCTCAACAATGCGCTCACCCGCGCCGATCAGATCCACCATTCCGAGGGAAAGAACGGCATGAATTGGTTTGCGCCGCTCATCGCCGACGCGGAAGCCGGTTTCGGCGGCACCCTGAACGCCTTCGAGTTGATGAAGTCGATGATCGAAGCCGGTGCGGCCTGCGTGCACTTCGAAGATCAACTGTCGTCCGCTAAGAAATGCGGACACCTCGGTGGCAAGGTGTTGGTTCCCACCACGGAGGCGGTGCAGAAGCTGGTGGCGGCCCGTCTTGCGGCCGATGTGCTGGGCGTTCCGACGCTCGTGCTGGCGCGCACCGATGCCAACAGCGCGCATTTGTTGACCAGCGACATCGATCCCTACGATCGAATCTTCCTGAACGGCGAGCGCACCTCCGAAGGCTTCTTCGGCATCCATGGCGGTCTCGACTCAGCCATCGCGCGCGGCCTGGCGTATGCGCCGTACTCCGACCTGATCTGGTGCGAAACCTCGGAGCCGAACCTGAAGGAAGCCGAGCGCTTCGCCGACTCTATCCACGCCAAGTATCCGGGCAAGATGCTGGCCTACAACTGCTCGCCGTCGTTCAACTGGAAGAAGAAGCTGGACGACGCCACCATCGCGCGCTTCCAGCCGGCGCTGGCCGAGATGGGCTACAAGTTCCAGTTCATCACGCTGGCCGGCTTCCACGTGCTTAACCTCGGGATGTTCGAGCTGGCGCGCGCCTACAAAGATACCGGCATGACTGCTTACTCGCGCGTGCAGGAGAAGGAATTCGCGCGTGAGTACAGCCACGGATATTCCGCGGTCAAGCACCAGCGCTTCGTCGGCACAGGCTACTTCGACGAGGTCACGCAGGTCATCGCCAGCGGCAAGTCGTCGCTGTCGGCGCTGAAGCACTCGACCGAAGAAGAGCAGTTCGCGGAGATCAAGGTCCCGGGGCAGATGATCGAGGTGGGGCAAGACCCATCCTGCCGTCCGATCCTGGGCGAATGTCCGCTGACCTGCGAGCACGAACACGAGCATGTACGCCGCGACAACGTCTCGGCCAATGACTAAGTTTTCTCCTGACAGCAAGCGCTACTCACCCACCAGGCACGGGATTAACCCATCCCGTGCCTGATTTTTTGTGATATCTTCAACCCGGTCTGCCACGGCGGAAAATTCAATGAAACAGGCAGCGCTTGGTTTTCGAGTGCATTCGGGGTGGACTGCGCTGGTTGCGGTCGCCGTGGAGGATGGGGCCCCTTGCGTTCTGGCGCGTGCACGACCGCACCTCGTCGAGGCCTTTACCTACCAGTTCCGGCAGCCTTACCACACCGCGGCGGAACTGCCGTTCGACAAAGCGAGCGAATTCATTTCGCGTGTACGGAAGGAGTCGAGAGACCTTGCTTATCGTGCCATCCACGAAATTCAGGCTGATATGCAGAAGCAGGGTTTCAAACTCAGCCAGGCCGCCCTGCTCCTTGCTTCCGGAAAGCAGCTTCCCGCGCTGGACAAGATTCTTGCGTCGCACGCGCTGATTCACACCGCCGATGGAGAACTCTTTCGAGAAGCGGTCCTTCACGCCAGTGACCGCTGCCGCTTGGCCACGATTTGCGTCAAGGAGCGGGAACTCCTCGATCAAGCGGCTGAGAGTCTTCGACTGAGGCCCGATGTACTTTTGCGCCGCGTCACCGAACTTGGCCGCGCGCACGGCTCTCCGTGGTCGCAGGATGAAAAGTTTGCCACCATCATTGCGTGGTTCAGCCTGGCTTCTCCATCGAAACGCTAGCTCGAGTTTGAGCGGAATCTTTCCGAAGAAGGCGGCGGAGCGATTCGATGGTCTGCCTCGCCCCGCAGGAACGGCGCCTAACGAGTTCCCTCGACACAGCCTGCGCCTTTCGCCATTCCACAATCCCATCTATACTTTGACGGCTTCTGTTCTTTCCCCAGGAGGACATTTTGACTCGCATCGTGATCTCCCTTTTATGCGCCGCCGCTTTCGGCCTGCCGGCTTTCGCACAAACCCAGCCTGCCGATCGCAGTTGGATCGCCACCAGCAACCGGTACGCCAACATGCTGATCGACGTTGTCTTCAAGTACCGACCCGAGTTTGGCACGCAGCAGGGGTTGAGTCAGTTCGACACCAAGGCTTCGCAGCCCACGCTGGCCAACGAGGACCAGGAGCGGCACGAGACCGAAGCGGTGCTGGCAAAGCTGAAGAGTGCGGCGGCGGAAAAGCAGCAGCAGGACGTGGCCGAGGACCTGCAAATCATGATCCGCAGGGTCAACCTCAACTTCAAGCGGCAGGATTTCCAGCGCGCCCACGAAGTGCCCTTCTTCAACGCCAGCCAGATGGTCTTCGGCGGGCTACAAGTTTTGCTCGACGAGCAGACTCCCACCGAGCGCCGGCCCGCTGCTGTGGTGCGCATCCGCGAATACGCCGGCCTGGAGCCTGGTTACACCGCGCTCACCGAGATCCTGAAGCAGCGCATCAGCGAGCAGATGGCCAAGCCCGGCGTGATCTATCCCGCTCGAGTTGAGATCGAAACCGAGATGGCGCGCAATTCCAACTATCTGAATGGCATTGCCGCGCTTATGCAGAAGTACAAACTGACGGGATGGGAAGGGCCGTTTGCCAAGCTGAAGACGCAGCTCACCGACTACGACGCGTGGGTGCGAGCCACGGTGCTGCCCAAGGCGCGAGACGATTTTCGCCTCCCGCCCGAACACTATGCGCTCGACATGGAAAGCTTCGGCATCGACATTCCGCCGGCGCAGCTCGCCACCATGGCACACCAGGCTTTCATCGAGATCCAGGGAGAGATGAAGTCCGTCGTGCTGAAGATTGCCAAGGAGCGGCGCCTGCCATCAAGCGATTACCGCGACGTGATCCGCGAGCTAAAGAAACAGCAGCTCGTAGGCGACGCCATTCTCCCGTTTTACCAGGAGCGGCTGAAGCAGATCGAGAAGATCATCGTTGACCAGCAAATTGTGTCGCTTCCCGACCGGCCTGCCCGCATTCGCATTGCAACCGCAGCCGAGACCGCGCAGCAGCCCGCGCCGCACATGGTGCCGCCACCGTTCATCCACAATACCGGGCAGAAGGGCGAGTTCGTTCTGCCGCTGAACATACCGGCTGGCCCGGGACAGACCGCGACCGAGAAGTACGACGACTTCACCTACGATGCAGCCGCTTGGACGCTCACCGCGCACGAGGCGCGGCCGGGACATGAGTTGCAATTTGACTCGATGCTGGAGCACGGGGTCTCGCTAGCGCGGGTCCGCTACGCGTTCAACAGCACCAATGTGGAAGGCTGGGGACTGTATTCGGAATATCTCATCAAACCGTACATGCCACTGGAAGGTCAGTTGATTTCGCTGGACTTGAGGCTGCAACGGGCTGCGCGCGCGTTTCTCGATCCCGAGCTGCAGGCCGGGAAGATCACGCCCGCGGATGCTTTCCGCGTGATGGAGCAGGATGTGGTGCTGTCACATGCCTTTGCCGAGGAGGAAGTCGAACGCTTCACCTATCGCATGCCCGGCCAGGCCAATAGCTATTTCTATGGATACACCAAGCTGATCGCATTGCGTGAGGACACCGAGAAGGCGCTGGGCCCTAAGTTCAACCAGAAGAAGTTCCACGACTTCATTCTGGCGCAAGGCCTGCTGCCGCCCGATCTGATGCGCAAGGCGGTGATGGAAGATTTCGTTCCCGCCCAGAAGCAGGGCGCGAAGCAATAACTATCGGCCTGAACTACGCGAACTGTGTCGCTGTAATTCGACCAGCCATCAGATTGACGTCGGCGCTGGCTCTGGCTCCCACTTGGCGAAACCAGGCGGACTGCTGCATTTGTTGAGCAGCCGTAGCCCAATCCTGATTATTAACGGCTTGGATCGCGTGAAGGAACTGCGAGAAGCCGTGCACTCCTAGATTGAAAACCATATCGACAATAACGACCTGTTTATCGTCCGGGAGAGCATCGAAACTGGGCACAACCTGACGAGCACCCTGTATGGCTTGGTTCACGGTTTGGTCAAGAAGCGCGTCAATCTGGTTGTCCGTCAAGGTTTGCCCCCCGGAGCGGACCTGGTCGTAGTCCAAGCCCAAGGCCTCGATTGCGGCCTGTGCGCCATTGGCGTCCAAGTTGAAGCCGACCCCGACCGTAGGATGACCTAAGACAACGCAACCCGGTGTGATTGCTTTACCGGTCTTGTCGTCGTACGTCTGGTTGCGGCGGCCCTCCCAATGCTCGATCCATGCTTTTATCGTAGCTAGATCCATGAGTTCCTCTTCTATCGATTCAGGACAAAGTAAGGGTGCAGGTAAAACAGCTCAGGCCACTTCGTAGCCGGGATCAAAGGCCGGGCGATGCCTGTCTTCTGCTGTGGTCCAGCGCAAAGAGAAGACGGCATATGGATTGGTCAGACCGTGACTGAGCAAATTGGGAAATACCTCACCAAGTCCATGAGCGAGAAGTTCTCGGTAAAGATCAATGTCGGGCTCGATTTTGACGCAGGTCACGCCGTCGATCACTTTCTTGTCGTGCTCATAGAAGGTGAGTTGCACATTTGCAATCGGAAACGCCACCTGCTTCCAACTGCAGGTTGATCCCGGGTGGAAGGTCGCACAGCCCTTCTGTTCTGCGAACTCACCCTTGGCTGCCGCTGCTCGTACGATTGGGATGATCGCAGGATCAACGTAGCCGAAGAACCTGTCCTGCGTCATTGTATTGTCCCAGCAGACTTGCTTGAAGTAGCTGAGAGGCGTTCGCCCGCCCAGAGCGATCTCGGCCATAGCCTGCGTCAAATTCAACAAGCAGGCAAGCGAATCGGGTGCGCTCCTGCTGAACGCATCATAGTGCGCCTGGGCAGATGCTTCGGTGTCGCCTACAGCCAAAAATGCTGCGGCTTCCGGGTGTCCGGCCTTAAACTCGGCCCAAGGCGCAAACTGTGGCTTGGTACTATTGTGCAGAAGCAGAACTGCCGGCTGGGCCAGCACCTTGGGATCAGCTTTGAAGAAGCAACCGCTGTCGCGGTATCCGTCAGCGGATACATTGACGGCATACCAGTCGCCTGGCCCGTCATGAAAAGGAACCATGATGGGCACGTTCGGACCGTTTCGGTAATCACCTGTGGGAGACACGTCCTGCCCATTGTGGACTCGGATCAGGACTTGTCCTGCGAACGGACGACCCTCGCCTTCGAAAATGCTAAGCACCGCAAGGCCGCCCTGTTTGCGCTCGACCACAGGCATCGGACGCAACGACGATCTTACTGCACTGGAATCATCTTTCTCTTCGCGCTTTCCCTCGCGCGCCAGCATCTTGCGAATCTCGCCAGCAACGGGGATCGCCCGCCGCTCCGGTTGGTCGGTGAGCCGGCGAAACAATTTGTTGTATCCCTGGCTATCGCTGAGGTCGTAACACGTGTAAGAGCCAAGTACACTCGGGATATGCCTTCTGTCTCCAGCCTCGAAGATAACGGGAATGAATTTTCTATTCTTGCCTTCGGATTCGTATAGGGCCTGGGTGATAACGAACCCTTCCCAATTCACCCCTCGGCCTACTCCAGTCTGCTCATCGCCTTGGTATCTTCGCAAGTACGTTTCAGTGGAGGCGACTAGCACGAACTCCGATTGCCGAACCTGTCTTTCACACCAGTTGGGCCATCCTACGTCCGGCGATTGCTCCTGCAGGTCGATGCGGCAATCGATCCCGTCGCTCCTCAGCCGCTCCGACAAGTCCCACATCCGGTCAATGTGCTCCTGGGAGTCGTGGCTGTAGCTGATGAAAACCCTGATGCCCATGGATGACTGCATAATACGGCAACCATCCACCTTTGCCAATTAAGTAGCCGTCGCCAGATGGACAAAGGTGGTGCGCGACGCTCCTTCGTCAGGCGGATTGCGCAATGAGCGTGCAAGTAAAACAGCTCAGGCCAGTTCATAGCCGGGATCAAAGGTGGGGCCGTTCTCGTCTTGTGCCACGGTCCAGCGCAAAGAGAAGACGGCATATGGATTGGTCAGACCGTGACTAAGCAAATTGGGAAATACCTCACCAAATCCATGAGCGAGAAGTTCCCGGTACAGATCAATGTCAGGCTCAATTTTGACGCAGGTCACGCCGTCGATCAGTTTTTTGTCGTGCTCATGGAAGGTGAGTTGCACATTCGCAATAGGAAACGCAACCTGCTTCCAACTGCAGGTTGATCCCGGGTGGAACTTCTCACAATCCTTCTCTTCTGCGAACTCACGCTTGGCTGCCGCTGCTCGCACGATCGGAATGATGGCAGGATCAACGTAGCCGAAGAACCTGTCCTGCGCCATGGTATTGTCCCAGCAGATTTGCTTGAAGTAGCTGAGCGGCGTTCGTCCGTCAAGATCGATCTCGGCCATGGCCTGTGTCAAATTCAACAAGCAGGCAAGCGAATTGGGTCCGTTCCGACTGAGCGCTTCATAATGTGCCTGGGCACCTGCTTCGCTGTCGCCCACAGCCAGGAAGGACGCTGCCTCTGGATGTGTGGCCTTAAACTCGGCCCAAGCAGCAAACTGCGGCTTGGCCTCCTGGTGGAGAAGAAGAACTTTCGGCTGGGCGAGCACCTTCGGGTCAGCTTTGAAGAAGCATCCGCTATCGCGGTATCCGGGCGAGGACACACTGACGGCATAGAAATCGCCTACTCCGTCATGAAAAGGAACAGTGATGGGCACGTTCGGACCGTTTCGGTAATCACCTGTGGGAGGCACGTCCTGCCCATTGTGGACTCGGATCAGGACTTGTCCTGCGAACGGACGACTCTCGCCGTCGAAAATGCTAAGCATCGCGTTTGCGGTGTTCAAGCTCGTTCCCATACCTTCCCTTTCCTAAATGGAGATTGCACGTTTGGTGCATCCATACTGTTATGGAATTCTTTAACCGTGCCAAAACCAATCGGACCGACATGGAAAACCCGATGTTCGTTAGAGAGCCACAACCTTCGCGGCGATTTGTGAGCCGATGTCGACAGCCTTGGTGATCACGTTCAGGACTTTGGCGACATTCCCCAGAGTCTTTAGGCCGGCCTCGAGATTGAGCTGCGCAGCATTCATTTGGGAAACGAGCGACTTAACCTCGGGATCGTCGTCATGAAGAACACCGTTGATCGCCTTCCAGTAATTTGTGCGGCTCTGGACGATCGCCTTCCGTATCGCGTCGAGTTCCTCCGGTGTTGCTCCCTGGCTCATCAGATCAGGCAGGCTTCCCTGGAGAAAAAAGTATTGCTTTTCCAAGACTGCAAGGGGCGGATTCATAACGTTCTCCTTAGATCACTGAAGCAGCCCAAGATTCCACGACCTTGAGCGAAAATGGATTTCCGCGGATTGGCATAGGCTTTTCCGTGGCAAGTAGATGTATGCGCGAGCTCATCTCTTGCAGGGCTGCAAGCATGGCCGTCGAGGCGTCGGCTTCGCGTTTGTTCGCGGCTTCCGCGGAAGTGTCGAGGCGATTCTCCGCCAGTGTGCGAAGTGTGCTTTGGAGATGCTCGTCGGACGTGGCCGCTGAGAGGCCGAACGGTTTAAGCGCGGGTCGCAACATCGGAGTTGGGTCAACGAACTGACGCTTGATAAGAGACGCCGCCACTATTTTCGCAAGGAAAATGTGTTGACGATCCAGCGAGTCGTATATCGGCTTCTCCTTTGCGAACAGATCGACCAGGGCAGCCAGTGTTCCGTCCATGGCTTGCGCCGCTTTCTTCTCCTCGTGCTGCTGCACAATCTGAATGAGGAAATCGCCGGCCTTTCCCAAAGCTTCTGGAACCGGAGAGCCCTTTGGCAGGGCTTTAATGCTGACCATCTCGTTTCCTAAAGCCGTGGCCGCGGTTGAAACGTCGGATGAGGCCTTCGATTTGGTTAGAGCGGTCATGGAGGACGACAGGCGCCCGAGTGACTGTGCCAGGTCCTTGCGTTTGAGGATCTCGGCGCGAGCTTGCTCAATCTGCTCCCGATCAGCGTCTTCAAAAGGTACCCCAAACAACGTGAAATTGAGCTCGTTGAGCGAAATTGTATCCGTGAGCGACTCGGCCATGGCCCCATAGTAGGTGCTCAACGCTGCTGAAGTGGCTGTCATCTGTTGAGCGGCAGCAACAGCATCGTCTGAAACCTTGCAGGCGAACACGCAGGAGACCAGAAGTAGCATCCCCGTGCTGTACAGGAACTGTCTCGTTGTCTTCACTTCTCGTCTCCCATGTGGAAAATAGAGCGAAGCCCTACTCTTCCCGCCGCACGCAATCAGCGGGCGTGCTGATCTTAACATCAAGACAATCTTGCCGCCGAGCCGTAAACTGCCAAAAAAAAGAAGCCCTCTGAAGGGGCGCTCCGCCCGTCGCCAAATACATCCGAGATGTAACGGCCCCAGAAGGAAATTGCGGTTAAAATGGGGCATTCAAATCGGATGTGGGGCCGACGATCGGTCGCCGGAGCCAGCAACATCCTGGAGGTAATAGATGGCATTCGACAAGTACGTCAAATTGCCGGGCAGCGAACGCCAGCCGGTGCCGGGCGCTGCGAAAACCGGGGTTCTTGATCCCAACGAACCGATGCACGTGACCGTGGTCTTGCGAGAACGGCCGGCCCCTAAGAACCAGCCGTCATTGGCTGAGTTGGTGGCGAAGGGTGGGCGTGTCTCCCGCGATGAATATGCTGCCCAGTATGGCGCCGATCCCAAGGACGTGCAGGAGGTGGAGAAATTCGCCCACGCCCATGGATTGAAGGTGGGCCAGGTCAATCTGCTCGCGCGCACGGTGTCCCTGGCGGGATGTTGCAGTGCGTTTGCGAAAGCGTTTCAGGTGGACCTGGCGACGTACCAATACGAGGGCAGGGCCTACCGTGGGCGCAGCGGCGCGGTCAACATTCCCGCCGAGTTGAGCGACATCGTTCGCGGCGTGCATGGACTCGACAACCGCCCGCAAGCCAAGACGCACTTTCGCATGGCGACCGACGCCAGCGCCGCTGCCGCGACCTCTTACACCGCCGTGCAAATCGCCCACGCGTACAACTTCCCCACCAGCGTGAACGGAAAAGGGCAGACCATTGCCATCGTCGAGCTGGGCGGGGGATACACGCAGTCCGATCTCAACACTTATTTCAGCTCGCTGGGGATTGCGCCGGTGCCGTCGGTCACAGCGGTATCCGTCGATGCCGCGACCAATCAGCCCACCGGCGACCCTAACGGGCCCGATACCGAAGTGATGCTCGACATTGAGGTGGCAGGCGCGGTCGCGCCCGGCGCGAAGATCGTGGTTTACTTCGCCCCCAATACCGACGCGGGATTTCTCGATGCCATCAACCAGGCGGCGATGGACAAAACCCACAAGCCTTCGGTCATTTCCATCAGTTGGGGCGGGCCGGAATCAAGCTGGACGGCGCAATCGCTGCAGAACTACAACAGCGCGCTGCAGGCGGCTGCGGCCGTAGGCGTGACCGTGTGCGTGGCCTCTGGCGATAACGGCTCAACCGATGGCTCCAGCGATGGCTCGGACCAGGTGGACTTCCCGGCGTCGAGCCCGTACAGCCTGGCCTGTGGCGGCACGAGCCTGGATATCAGCGGCAGTGCGATTGCCAGCGAAGTTGTGTGGAACGATCTTCCCAACGGCGGCGCCACCGGCGGCGGAGTGAGCGCAACCTTTCCGCTTCCCTCGTACCAGGCAAATGCGAAAGTGCCGCCGTCGGCAAATTCGGGAGGCGCCGGCCGTGGCGTGCCCGACGTTGCCGGGGATGCCGACCCTCAGACCGGCTATGTGGTGCAAGCGGACGGCTCGCAATTCGTGGTGGGTGGAACCAGCGCGGTCGCGCCGTTGTGGGCGGGCCTGGTTGCGCTGTTCAATCAAATGATCGGCACGCCGGTTGGCTATCTCAATCCGAACCTGTACCAGAAGGTTGCTCTCGCGTCGGGAACGTTCAACGACATCACCTCGGGTGATAACGGCGACTACAAAGCCGGTCCCGGATGGGACGCGTGCAGTGGCTGGGGCAGTCCCAACGGCGCGGCGATTCTTCAGTCGCTAACGTCGGTTGGAACAAGTGGATCATGACCCAGCAGGCTTGGCGTGAAGGCTTGGTGCTAACAACCGCCGGGTGCTGGTTGAAGTCGAAGCAATAGCCATGTTTCGCCATTCACTGCGAATCCAGCTTTTGGACACCGGATGTACATTTTTTGGACGAGATATCCTCCATCGGCTTCACCTAGCGATTTCCTAACTTACTGTCTTATCGAGTCTTGCCCGTGCAACCCATGAATCAAGGTGTGTGGCATCAGGATTGCACCATGATTATTGCAACACGTAAGTATCACATTGCTAAGCACTATCGTGGCGTGGACCGGGCAACTCGAACGCAGGGTGGCTCGGCTAACACGCTTTGTCTTCACCGCATGGCTCTGACTATGGGACTTACGATGGCGGAGCCATGCATCCTCCTTACTGTCAAGCGAAGCGAAACGCAAATCGCATGGAACACGGACGATGCTGGCTGGCCGCTTATACCCGTTCTCGTCATGAGACTCAGGTGACCAGCCAGCTTTCGTGTAAAGGGGTCGAATCCCTACTGCCGACCTACAACAAAATGAAGCGGTTTGAGATTCCCCCCGGAACGGGGCGCATTCAACTCTGATTCAGAGGATCGCCGCAGAAATCCCTTATCGGCGGCGGGCCAACCCGCGCCACCATCGGACCATCTTTTACGGTATAGTAACGGCTCCGTATGTGGGCGCTAACCCGGCTGGAACAATTCGATAGAGCATACCGCTCCCCCGACGTGACCTGGGACCCGACCGATTCGGCCATCAGTTTGCGCTTTCCCGAAGGTTTGCTGTTCGCGCTTTTGCTGGTCACGCCCTTCTGGATTGTGGTTGGATTCCTGCTTCATCTCCTGACCAGATAGCCGGCGCTCGGTTGGCATTCTTGTCCCCTACCTCCGTGTATCCCAGCCGGTTTGTCTTGCTTCGACAGTCGGCATCTCGTGCGTTCGACTATTATGATTGAACACGGAGGTCTCATTGCATGTCGGATGCCTTCATCTGTGACATAATTCGGACCCCCTTCGGTCGCTACGGCGGAGCGCTCTCCTCTGTCCGCACCGACGATCTGGCAGCGATTCCGCTGAAAGCCTTGATCGAGCGCAACTCCTCCGTGGATTGGAGTGCGGTTGACGATGTAATTTTGGGATGCGCGAATCAAGCCGGCGAAGACAATCGTAACGTCGCTCGCATGGCGCTGCTGCTCGCCGGCGTTCCGCAAACGGTTCCTGGCACAACCGTGAATCGGTTATGTGGCTCCAGCATGGACGCCGTCTCTGCTGCCGCCCGAGCGATCAAGACCGGAGAGAACTCCTTGGTGATCGCCGGCGGCGTGGAGAGCATGTCACGCGCGCCGTTCGTCATGGCGAAGTCGGATGCTGCTTTCTCCCGCGGCCTGAAGGTGGAAGACTCCACTATCGGCTGGCGCTTCGTGAACCCCCTGATGAAACCCCAGTACGGTGTGGACTCCATGGCGGAAACTGCCGAGAACGTGGCTGAGGAGTTCCATATCTCGCGTCAGGACCAGGACGCATTTGCCTATCGCAGCCAACAACGCACTGCGGCCGCGATCAAGAGCGGCGCTCTGGCGGAAGAGATTGTTTCGGTCACGATTTCTGCACGCAAAGGTGCGCCCGTCGTCGTAAACCAGGACGAGCATCCGCGTCCCGACACAACCCTCGAAGCCTTGGCCGCGCTGAAGCCAATCGTCAAAGCTAATGGCACAATCACGGCAGGAAACGCGTCTGGCATCAACGATGGCGCGTGCGCGCTGCTGCTGGCCTCGGAGCAGGCCGTGAAGCGTTACAGCCTGACGCCAAAGGCGCGTGTGGTCGCCTCAGCGGCCGTGGGCGTGGCGCCGCGCATTATGGGGATGGGTCCGGCGCCAGCGACGCGCAAGGCGTTGGCGCTGACTAACCTCAGCATCGCGGACATGGACGTGATCGAGTTGAACGAGGCATTCGCCGCGCAGACGCTCGCCGTGCTTCGCGACCTGGGAATTGCAGATGACGCTGCGCACGTGAACCCAAATGGCGGAGCAATTGCGATTGGCCATCCTCTAGGCGCCAGCGGGGGCCGGCTGGTCGCCACCGCAGTACTGCAGTTGCACCGCACCGGCGGGCGCTACGCCCTGTGCACCATGTGCATCGGCGTCGGCCAGGGCATCGCCATGATCCTGGAACGCGTGTGATCCATTTCTATGCTTTCCAGTTGTAGGGTCGCGCGTGCGTCCGCAACCGAAACTGTGTGGGCACATGTCTCGCGTTGCTCTGGTAGGTGATCTCCACGTTGAGCACCCACAGCGCCGACGCGAGAACCACCCCAAGTAGCACCCACAGCAGGCGTTTCCGGTAGCGCAATACTGGATTGATCGTCATTTCGACTTCAGGTGCTTGGCCAGAAAATCAACCGTCAGCTTCCAGGCTTGTGCCGCGTCTTCCGCCCGATATCCCTGTTTGTTATTTGGGTTCTCGAACCCGTGTCCGGCGTCGGGGAAGATGTGTATCTCGGTCGTCTTGCCGAGCCCCTTAAGCTGGGCCTCGAACTTGTTTACGTCCGCCGGTGGAATACCGCGATCTTGTCCGCCAAAGATGCCCAGGATTGCCGCATGGATTTTTTTCAGCGCGGCTTCGTCGGTTGCAAGATGGCCATAATTGATGACCGCAGCCTTTAGCTTGGGGTCGTTCAGCGCGAGATCCAGAGAATAGCCTCCGCCCATGCACCATCCAATTGAGCCGACGCGCTTGGGATCGACATTTTTCTGGGCGCGCAAGTAGCTGCTGGCCGCCAGCAGATCGCGATTGGCCCGGTCTCCGGGCACACCCCGCATGATCTCGTGCGCCTCGTCGGGGGTTGTGGCGAACTTTCCGCGGTACAAATCGATGGCTAGCGTGACGTATCCCTGATCGGCCAGCTTCGATGCCTGCTCCTTCACCCCGTCGTTCAGCCCCCACCATTCATGAATCACCACCAGCGCGGGAAACGGTCCCTTGCCCTGCGGCGTGTACATCACCGCATTCACCGTCTCATCGCCGCTTTTGTACGACACGTTGCGCGATTCCGCCGCAAACGCCGTCCCTGCAAACAGGAATATCAAGCTCAACAGCAACAAGATTTTCACGTGCGCTCCTCGTAATGTTCACGCCTTCTTACTTCTTCTGTGGTCCAGCTAGTCCTTCCAGCAAATGACGCCCTAGTTCCAGCAGTTCGCCGAAGCCCTTCTGATATTCGACGAACAGCCGGTTATACTCCAGCGAATGATCGGCATCGAGATGCGCTCTCAACATCATGTCGCGCAAGCGAACCGGGTTGGGCAGCACGCCCTCTTCGTTCAACTCTTCCAGGGCAGTCTGGGGATCGTAGTGGTACATGCTTGGTTCCTCGATATGCAAGGTGTCTGTTAGGAGATGCTGAAAAGCCCGCCAACGTCGCAGGGAATACGCGGCCTGTGCACCCGAGCTGCCAGCTTTAGGGTCTAAGATGGAGGCTGCATTTCGTGGCGAGTGCAAAGGAGCGACATCAAATGAAACTGCATTGGATTGGCACTCTCTCAGTCGTGCTCGCTGGCGCTCTGATGCTGGCGAGTGAGCCAGCAACGAACCCGCAGCGGGGGCAGGACGCGAGTACGACGCCCGACGTGTGGGGCGGCCATCACGCCAGCATGAAAGTTACCTCGCAAGGCGCTACTTTGGAGTTCGACTGCGCGCACGGGAACATTCTGGAACCAATCAAGGCCAATGCGAAAGGGGAATTCACGGTGCGTGGTACTTACACGCCCGAGCGCGGTGGGCCCATCAGCCGGGACAATCCGCCTCGCGACCTTCCTGCCACCTACAAGGGCAGCATCGACGGCGACACCATGCGGCTGGAAATCATGCTTGCCGAAAAAGACCAGGCGCCGGAACCCTTCACGCTTACGCGCGGTAAAGTCGGGCGCCTGGTCAAGTGCCGCTAGCACAACCGGTTCGCAGTGCCCGGTCCGGGTGAAGCCAGGGACGGCACGGCCCGCACGCAATAGTTAGCGGCTGGCCGCGATCACACTGTTCTCGACGGGCTGCACAAGCTGATCTGGATTGTCACTCGCTGCCTGGGCGATGCGGATCTGCCGTTTGAAATCGTCCATCATGCCTTCATGCAGACGAACTTCGGTGGGCTTTTTGGCGATGGTCATTTTGTCGATCTTGTCCTGCAGGCGCAGCAATCCATAGAAAAGGTTCTCCGGGCGAGGCGGACAGCCCACGACGTACACGTCCACGGGCACTATGCGGTCCACTCCCTGCAGCACGGCATAGGTATTGAAAGGGCCGCCAACCGACGAGCACGCGCCCATCGAGATGCACCATTTGGGATCGGGCATCTGGTCATAGATGCGCTTGACCACCGGAGCCATCTTCAACGTAACGGTCCCGGCCACAATCATGAGGTCGCTTTGGCGGGGGCTGGGGCGAAACACTTCCGACCCGAAGCGCGCGATGTCGAAACGCGAGGTCGAAGCGGCGATCATCTCGATCGCGCAGCAGGCCAGGCCGAACGTCATGGGCCAAATCGCCGACTTGCGCGCCCAGTTGAAAACGTAATCGACCGTTGTGATCAGAAAATTCTTCTCGAACCGGTTGTCAATCCATCCCATGAATGCCTTCTCTCGATCCCAGTTCCATCCCCTACAGACGGTCATCGCGACCGAGGACTTCAGTCCGGGTGGAAGGACCTGCTCTTTCTCGACCCATTATCTTCGTCGATGGCCGCACACCCAAGCTGTGATGAGCGTCACAGTTGCCAATAGAATCAGTCTAGGCTCGTCCAGAAGGCTATTCAAGCGGATTGCCGAGGCTTGGGCCCGAAGCGCGATGTGCACCTGCTTGCATACGATACAATTTCGGTTGTTTCCATGCATTTGAAAACCCAGCCAGCGCAGCCGGCGCCCACCGTACGCCCGTGCGAATCTGCGTCTCGATCGCGTTGGCACAACATCGCGCACTCCGTCGGCTGGATGGTACTGGTCGCATTTCTGGTGCGCGTCTTGTGGATCATCCTGGCGCATACTTATCGCCTCCGCACCTCGGAAGACAACTGGGGATTTGGTTGGGAGGTCGGCCGCCTGGGATATTCACTCGCCAGCGGCCATGGGTTTAGTTCTCCTTTTGGAGGCGACACTGGTCCCTCGGCGTGGACCGCGCCCATCTATCCCTGGATCGTCTCCGTGGCCTTCCGGCTTTTCGGCAACTACTCGCACGCCGCGGCTTTCTGGCTACTGGTGTTCAACAGCGCTTTCGCCGCGCTCACCTGCTGGACCATCTATCGCACGGCCCGCCGCATGTTCAACGAAACCGTGGCTGTCTGGTCAGGGTGGATCTGGGCGTTGCTTCCCTACACTATCTTTTGGTCGGTGCGTGAGATATGGGAGACCAGCCTGTCGGCCTTCCTGCTGAGCCTGCTGTTCATGCTGACGGTGGAGATGGAGGGCGACGAGCGGCCCTCATCATGGATTGGCTACGGCGTGCTGTGGGGCATTGCCGCGCTGACCAACCCGTCTGCGCTGTCGTTCCTGCCGTTTGCAGGCTGCTGGCTAATCTATCAGTTGCTCCGCCGCGGGAAGCGATATATCGCGCCAGCCTTGCTGAGTGCACTTGTTTTCTGGATGACGATCATGCCCTGGCTGGTGCGCAATTATGACGCACTCGGCCGGCCCGTATTCATCCGCGACAACTTTGGAGTTGAACTGCGGATTGGAAATAACCCGCTGGCCGAGGGGATCTACGTGCTCGCGTACCATCCTGCGGGCAGTGTCAATCAATACGCGAAGTATAAGCAGATGGGCGAGGCCGCCTTTGCCGCGGAACAGGGCCGTCTGGCCAGGGAATGGATTGCACAGCATCCCGGCCGTTTCCTGTTGTTGACCTTCCGGCGCTTTATCTTTTTCTGGGACGGCATGCCTCGAGTCTCTGACGTGGCGGGATTGATTGCTACCAAGAATGTGCTCTTCCTGGGGACTTCCGTGTTGGCAATCTGGGGATTGCTGTTGGCATGGAAGCGGCGCATTCACGGCGTGTTCCTGTTCGCGGCCCTGCTGATTTTCTATCCCCTGGTTTACTATGTATGTTTTCCGGAGCTGCGCTACCGGCATCCCATCGATCCCCAGCTTCTGGTCCTTGGAGTTTATCTGGTCTCCGAAACTCGGCCCCCCAAAACGACGCATCACGCCACGGAAAAGTTTCCTGAGCTTTCGCCAAGCGAGGCCCTGCCGCAATTCCACACGGTCTCTGTCATTGTTCCGGTTTACAACGAACGCAAGACGGTAATGAAGCTTTTGCAGCAGGTGGCGCGGCAACCGCTCAGCCTGCATAAAGAGCTGATCATTGTGGACGACTGCTCAACCGATGGCACGCGGGAATTCTTGCAGGAAAACGATTTGCAAGAACTCCTGGGGGGCAATGGAGCAAACACCGTAAAGCTGGTGCTGCACGAGAAGAACCAGGGTAAAGGCGCTGGAGTCCGAAGCGGGTTGGGGCATGCCAGCGGCGAGTTGGTCCTGATCCAGGATGCCGACCTGGAATACGATCCTCGCGATTATCCTGCGCTTATCGCTCCCATCCTGGAGGGGCATGCCGACGCGGTCTTTGGAAACCGCTTCCACAGTGGTCCGCATCGCGTCCCGCGCTATGGGCGGTACGTTCTCAACCGTGCATTCTCCATGTTATGCAACGTGCTCACCGGCCTGAGTATTCATGACGTGACCGCCTGCTACAAAGTGTTTCGCCGCGAAATTTTCTCGCAGATCAATTTGCGTTCCGACCGCTTCAGCGTGGAAACCGAGATGACGGTGAAGTTGGCAAAGCTGGGAGTTCGCATCTACGAAGTACCGATTGCGTATCACGGACGCACCTACGCCGAAGGCAAGAAGATCAGCTGGACCGACGGTGTTGTCGCGGCGTACCATCTCGTACGCTATCGCTTTAAAGATTAGGGCGATTCCAAATGAAGATTCACCGCGGAGCCACAGAGATCACGGAGAAAACTCGATAGAAACGAAAAACTCCGTGTTCTCCGTGTCTCCGTGATAAGTGATTTTCATTAGCCAGCAACATTTTGCCGGTTGGGCTGGTTGGTCTTGGAGAGTGCGCCCACGATGTGGTTCCATGTTACTAACCAGGGGACAAGCAGAGAGAAGAACAGCCTGGCGCTCAACTGCCGCACTGAAGTCTTTCCGGGGAAACTTTTCCAGTCGAGTCGAAACGCAAAATAGATTTCCAACAGGAGCACGCACGCCAGCGGGATAACCGTGCGGGCCACCAGCGCAACAGCAAGCACCTCGGCAAGGCAGCGCGCTAGATTTCGGAACAGACGCCCTCGCCTGATATTCATAACCCCATCGAGCGTTGCGTAGCGCCCAAGATCTCTGAGCGCAGTCTTCAGGGTATGACGAGGCCTATAGTGCGCCTTGGCGCGTTCAGGGAAGGCCGGCTGGACGATTGCCCGGAGGCGTTGATCGAAGAGGCTATCTTCCGTAAGGCTCGTCTCGGGGAAACCGCCGACCCGTTGCCATAACTCTTTCCGAAAGGCCATGGAACGAGCGGTACATGATTTCGTTGGTTGATTTGGGTCCAGCTTAATTCCAAAGAAGGGCGCTGACGCGATGTCCCACGTGGTTTGCCGATCCGCGTCCAGGCAAGATCCGCCAAGCGCATACTCAGCGTGACCGCTAAGAATAGGTTCCGTAAGCTTCTCCAGCCAGTCGGGACCGTAAACGCAACCGGCGTCCGCACACGCAATCACCTCGGAGGATGCGGCATGGATGGCGACATTTCTTCCGCGAGCGATCGGCCCCGGCGACCGCTTTAAGCTGCAGCTCCAGTCTTGAATGGCTTTCAGACTTGCGTGAGCTAAGGCGCTGGCCTGCAGGCGAGCCCAGGTACCGTCCGTAGAGCCGCCATCGACAACGATGACTTCTGCGGGCTCAAGAGCTTGCTGGATGAGACTCGACACCAGTTCGTCGATGTCTTCCACTTCGTTGAGCACGGTCGCGATCACGCTTACTGCCGACATCCCTACCAGCACCTCAAGTTGAGCTTCGCTGCATTCGCTACCGATTTGGTGCATGTGCTCTTTACATCACATCCTTTTCCAGCCCAGCACCTAACGACAGCTAGAGAGGCCGTTTCCATCTCAACAATGGTTTACAAGACAAGTATACCGGCCACCGCATGTCGGTTGACCCTCGTGGATACGTCGAAAGTGCGACACAGATTTGAATGGGAAGAGCTCAGGATCCACCTTTTGTGGAGGAACGTGTTTTTGTCAGTTCCCATATCTTGGCGTATTTGTTGGACACGTACACCGCATGGTAAAGGTGCAGCAGCAGGCCTTCACGGCCATCGAGGAATCCGAGACGGAAAAAGTAGTTGTAGATGAACGTTGCCATCGGCCGTAAGACGATGTCGAAAAAACTGAAACCACGGTAGCCTTTTGCCACAGCCGCGCGGGCGCCCGCCGAAGAATAACTATTCATGTGCGCCATGTAGGAGGACAGAGTGGGATACGCATCGTGGACCATAGGGTTCTTGAGGCGCCCAGCCCTCTGGTCAAACTCGGGTTTCAAAGCGATGCGGGGATGCGGTTCAGCGCCAGTCATAACGCCGCGACCACGGCGAAAAAGTCGCAGCTTGGGATCAGGATAGAATCCTCCGAACCGGGTCCACTTCCCCAGAAACAGGTTCTTGCGCGGTATCCAATAGCCATTAAGTGCGTCAGGATTTTTGATCACTCCGCGGATTTCCTCCGCTAGTCCAGGGGTGACCACTTCGTCGGCGTCCAGTGACAAGATCCAGTCTTGCGTACAGTTCTCAAAGGCGTAGCTTTTCTGCAGCGAAAACCCTGGCCATGCTTTCAGCAACACCTTGGCGCCGCATTGGCGCGCGATGTCGCAGGATCGATCTGTTGACCCAGAGTCAACCAGCACAATTTCATCGGCCCAACGCACGCTTTCCAAGGTTTGGCCGATGCTGGCCTCCTCGTTCATGGCGACAATGGCAACCGACAAACCCATAGACGGAACGTCTTTCAGTTGGGCCCCACTTGATGGGACACGATTGGCTGAGAATTCTCGTTTTGGACTGCCGAGTATACAGTATTCATGCATGGATTTCCGATTCGACTCCACTTGCGATGGAGATCCCGATCGTAAATTCTGTGGCGGAAGATCAGCAGCGGAAGATTGAAGACTAAGGATAACGGGCACTCATGAGAATTCTGGTTACAGGGGGCGCTGGTTACGTCGGCAGTCATGCCATTCGGTCACTGGCGAGGCACGGGCATCGGGTCACCGTGTACGACAATCTGTCCACGGGCCATAGGTTTCTTGCCGACGGCTTCGAAATGATGGTTGCCGATCTCGACGATGCGCCCCAGCTTTCCCGCGCCCTGTCCGATATAGAACTGGTCATGCACTTTGCGGGAAGTGCCTATGTTGGGGAATCGGTCCAAAACCCCCGAAAATATTTTCACAACAACGTACAGAATGGCTTGGCGCTGGCGAACGCAGCGCTGGACGCCGGGGTTCGCTATTTCGTCTTTTCATCCTCGTGTGCGGTGTACGGCACACCAGAGAAAGTACCGATTATCGAAGGCACTCGCTGCCAGCCCGTCAACCCGTATGGTGAAACCAAGCTATTCTTCGAGCGAATCCTCGATGCCTATAGCCGCACCTATGATTTGCGAGCGGTTGCGCTCCGCTACTTCAACGCGGCAGGAGCGGACGAAAGCGGTGAAATCGGCGAACTCCATTATCCCGAGACCCATTTGATACCCCTGGCGCTGGAAGCCGCTGCCGGATTGCGGCCACCGCTTGAAGTGTTCGGCAACGACTATCCCACCTTCGACGGCACCTGCATTCGGGATTACATCCACGTCACCGATCTGGCGGAAGCGCACGCGTTGGCCGCGGAATTCCTGCAAAGCCAGACTGGCGACGCCTTCACTGCGCTGAACCTTGGCACCGGCGGCGGTCATTCGGTCCGGCAGGTGGTGGCTATGGTTGAGAAAGTCAGCGGGCATTCCGTTCCACGTCGCATAACGGAACGGCGTCCCGGGGACCCCCCGAGCTTGGTTGCCGATCCCGCTCGAGCTCGGCAACTCCTCCGCTGGAGCGCAAATCGGTCCCTGGAGGAGATTGTTGCTTCAGCCTGGAAGTGGCTGCACAGCGGCAAGCGACAGCGGGTCAGCGCGGGGGCCGCGAGCGTCGGAGAAGCCCCAAACTAAGCCAGAGAGGAATCCGGGCGGCCTGTTTCGGGCGGCAAACAGCTTCATAACTATTCGTCTCATCTCCCGTCTAACCCGCGACAGGAGGCTTTATGTTCAGCGTTCGTAAACATGCAACCTTGGGGGCAACGATTCTAGGATCGCTGCTTGCGCTACTGTTGGCCACCGCAATCCAGGCGCAGGTCACACAGGATTTCCACCGTACCGTCCATCTCTCCGCCAACGGCCGGGTGTCGCTGGACAACATCAATGGCAATGTCGAGATCACCGGCTGGGACCGCAACGAAGTGCAGATTGATGCGGTGAAGAAAGCGCGCGATCAGCAGCGGCTCGATGAAGCTCGCATCGAAGTTAATGCCGGCAGCGACTCCGTGGAAATTAAGACCCGCTATCCGGAGGGTCACACCAACAACAACCCGGCATCGGTACATTACCAATTACACGTGCCGCAGAATGCGCGCCTTGACCGCGTCAACCTGGTGAACGGTTCGCTCACTGTGCAGAAAGTCGGCGGCGAGGTGATTGCCAATCTAGTGAACGGCAAGCTGCGGGTTGACGACTTGGCGGGGCGGGCTGATCTGTCCACCGTCAATGGCGGAATTGAGGCGAACTACGCTGCTTTGAACAACGTTCGCGAGATCAAGCTCAACTCAGTAAACGGGTCTATTGAACTGGGACTCCCTGACTCGCCAAATGCTCAGGTCAAAGCAAGTACCGTAAGCGGCGGCATTCGATCGGACTTCCCTCTCGAAGTGCACGGCGGATACGTAGGTAAGAACCTCACCGGTACGCTGGGCAGCGGCGGAACGTCAATCGCGCTGAGTAATGTGAATGGCAGTATTCACATTGGCCGGGGTCGCGGAAGTCTGTAATTTAGCAGTAGTCAGCAATCAGCAATCAGCAGTCAGTCAGCAGTCGCCGTGGCGTGCTCGGCTGAGCGCCGAATGCTGCTCTTAATACGGCCCGATAATGCCGCCGATATTTCGCGAGGCCGGCGGCTTCGGCCCCGCGACGAAGGCTTCCACGCCCCGGTATTTCGCAAACACGTCCAGATACTTGTAACCAGAACCGGTATTGAACAGCACCACGCGATCGCTCTTCGTAAGAAATCCGCTCTGCAATAGTTGCCGGTAGGCGGCGAGCGCAGCGCCTCCTTCGGGAGCCGCGAAGATGCCCTCCGCCGAAGCCATCTCCTTCACCCCGTCCATAATCTCGTCGTCACTGACGGCAATCGCCGTGCCGCCGCTTTGGCGCACGATGTCGAGAATGATGAAGTCGCCGTACGCCTTGGGCACTCGCAGTCCGGCCGCCAGCGTATGCGCCCCCTGCCACATTTCTGACGCCGCCTTTCCCTCATGTAAAGCTTTAGGGATTGGCGCGCAACCATCTGCTTGCACGCAGATCATCTTGGGGCGTTTTCCTTTATCGATCCAGCCCAATTCCTCCATTTCCTCGAACGCCTTCCACATGCCGATCAGCCCGACGCCTCCTCCGGTTGGGTAAAGAATGGCGTCTGGCAACTTCCATCCCATTTGTTCGGCCACCTCGTAGCCCATGGTTTTCTTGCCTTCGACGCGGAACGGTTCCTTCAGGGTCGAGACATCGAACCAGCCTTCCTGCTCTTTGCGCTCGGCAACCATTCGCCCGCAATCGCTGATCAGCCCATCCACAAGGGTCAGGTGCGCACCGCTGGCTTCCACCTCCAAGCGATTCGCGATCGGCACATCCTTCGGCATGAAGACGTATGCCTCGAGTCCGGCTGCGGCAGCATAGGCGGCCAGCGCGCCTCCGGCGTTGCCCGCCGAAGGCGCCGCCAACTTGGTGAGCCCATAATGACGCGCCATGGTCAGCGCCGTACTCATGCCCCGCGCTTTGAATGAGCCTGTTGGATTCAACCCATCGTCCTTAATCAGCAGATTAGGATGCTTGCGGCTGGGCAGCATCGGCGTAAATCCCTCGCCAAGCGTCACCGGCTCGGCATCGGGAAGCACCGCCGCGTAGCGCCACATACTCTTCGGTCCCGCGTTGACCGACTCGCGAGACGTGGTCCGTCGAAGCGCCGCGAGATCGTAGCGCACATACAACGGCCCGCCATCCTTCAAGCAAACGTTTTGGGCGGTCTCCGCCATGAACGTCGCACCGCACTTGCTGCATTCGAAACCGATGATCTTCGCCATGGAATGATTGCCTCGAAAAACCTCGCAGTGTAACACCCATCACCGCTTCCGCGCAGCGAGGTGCGTTACTCTTGAGTGTTATAATCCGCGCAATTCGCGCCAATGCGATGACTGAGCCGTCCACCCCGCTGATGCGGCAGTATGCCGCGGTCAAGAAAGAGCATCCCAACGCGCTCGTCTTCTTCCGCCTGGGCGACTTCTACGAGCTCTTCTTCGAGGATGCCGTGGTGGCGTCGCGGGAGCTGCAAATCACGTTGACGTCGCGCAACAAAGAAAAGGGCATCGCGATACCAATGTGCGGCGTGCCATACCACTCGGCCGAAGGTTACATTGGCAAGCTGATCCGCAAAGGCTTCAAGGTCGCCATCTGCGAACAGATGGAAGACCCGCGCATGGCCAAAACGCTGGTGAAGCGCGAAGTCACGCGTGTGCTCACGCCGGGCACTGCCGCTGACATTCATCTCGGCTCGGAAGAAAATAATTTCCTCGGCTGCGTGGCGCGAGCGGGAAATACTTTCGGCTTTGCGGCATTGGACCTCTCGACCGGCGAATTCCGTGCGACTGAATTCCAGGGCGAAGATGGCGAGCGCCGCGTGCGCGAGGAACTGTTGGTGCTGCGTCCGCGCGAAGTGCTGTTCGCTTCGTCGCTTCCTCTCTTCGACCAACAACCACACCGCAGCGCCTCTTCGCCCGTAGCGGCATCGGCGCCGCGCATCACGTCGCTGGAAAACGCCTCGTGGGCCGAGACTCCGCTCGACGATTGGGTGTTCTCCCCTGACTACGCGATTCCGCAAGTCGAAAATCATTTTGGTGTGCTCTCGCTGGAAGGATTCGGACTGGCAAACCGATCGGCAGCGGCAACCGCGGCGGGGGCCATTCTGCATTACGTTCGCACTACGCAGCGCGGCACGCTCGATCATGTCGACCGCATCGGCTTCTACGAGCGGCAAAATTGTCTGGTGCTGGACGCGGTCACGGTGCGCAATCTGGAGCTGATCGAGCCACTGTTCGCCGGGGCCGCAGACAATGCCACTCTGTTCCGCCGTCTGGACTGCACCATCACCCCGATGGGCAAGCGCCTTCTGCGCGCCTGGATGCTGCGGCCTTCGATTGATGCCGGCGAGATCAACCGGCGGCTTGATGCTGTCGAAGGCATGGTGAAGGACGTGGTCGCGCGCGAAGAACTCCGTCGCTCGCTGGAAGGCATTCTCGATCTGGAGCGCTTGCTGAGCCGAGTAACTCTGGAGACCGCGAATCCGCGCGACCTGCTGGCGCTGGCCACATCGCTGGCTAAGCTGCCCACCGTGCGCGGGGCGCTGTCGCACTTCCCCGCAGAGCGTCTTTTAGCGCTCCATGCGCAATGCGACGAACTGGCGGACCTGCGTGACCGACTGGTTACATCGCTCGAAGACGAGCCACCGCTGACGCTGGTTGACGGCGGGGTTATCCGCTCGGGAGTGGACGCCGGGCTCGACGAACTTCGCGACCTGAGCCGTAACAGCAAGCAATACATTGCGCAGATCGAGCAGCGCGAGCGGCAGCGGACCGGCATCGGTTCGCTGAAGGTCAAGTTCAATAGTGTCTTCGGCTATTACCTCGAAATCTCCAAGGCAAACCTGCATCTCGCGCCTGCGGAGTACGAACGCAAGCAAACCCTGGTCAACGCCGAGCGCTTTACCACACCGGAGCTGAAAGAGTACGAAGTCAAGGTGCTCGACGCCCAGGAGAAGATGGTCGAGATCGAGCGGCGGCTGTTTACGGAGTTGCGCACCGTCATTGCCGCCGAGGCGCGCCGCATACGGCAGACCGCGCTGGCGCTGGCGGAAATCGATATGCTAGCGTCGTTTGCCGCGCTCGCGGCGAATCGCAACTACTGCCGTCCCCTGTTTAAAGACGGCGCCGACATCGAAATCGTTGAAGGGCGTCACCCCGTCATCGAGCAGATAGAGATCCCCGGAGCCGCCATTCGCTTCGTCCCAAACGATCTCTATCTGAACGGCACAACCCATTCGATCCTGGTCATCACCGGGCCGAACATGGGAGGCAAGTCCACTTATTTGCGGCAGGCTGCGCTCATCGTGCTGATGGCACAGATGGGGTCGTTCGTGCCTGCCCGCTCGGCAAGCCTGGGAATGGTGGACCGCATCTTCACGCGCATCGGCGCAGCCGATAACCTGGCGCGCGGGCGCTCGACCTTCATGGTGGAGATGACCGAGACGGCGGCGATCCTTAACACTGCAACTGCGCGCTCGCTGATTTTGCTCGACGAGGTAGGGCGCGGAACTTCAACTTATGATGGATTGGCGATCGCATGGGCCGCCATCGAATATATCCACGCCAACACCCGCGCCAAGACGCTGTTCGCCACGCATTATCACGAGCTGACGGAGCTGGCGGACCAGCTGAGCGGAGTCAAGAACTATCACGTCTCGGTGAAGGAGAGCGGCGGCGGGATTGTTTTTCTGCGCAAGGTGGAAGAAGGCGCGGCCGACAAGAGCTACGGTATTGAGGTCGCTAAGCTCGCTGGCCTGCCCGCCGACGTAATCACTCGCGCCCGCGAAGTCTTGGCCGAGCATGAGAGCGCCGAGCGAAACGCCGTCAAGCACCTGGCACACGATGAGACTACCGAGACCGCGCCTTTGCAGTTGACCATCTTCACTCCGCTGTCACAGAAGATCGTGGATCGCATCAAGGAGACCGACCTCGACCGCATTAGCCCCATGGACGCGCTGACGCTGCTGCATGAGCTCAAAAGGCAGATGGACTAAGGCGTACCTCCCTGCGTACCTGAATTTCTGCGCCTCAAGCGTTACACTCTCTTATTCTCTATGTCGTCCAAAGGCAGCCTCGAACTTCGCCAGCAGGTCGGCCAACTGCTCATCATGGGCTGCGGCGGGACCACGATGTCGGCGCGCCTGCGATCCATGCTGGGCACGCTGCATCCCGGCGGCGTCATCCTCTTCCAGCGCAACATCGAGGAGGCCGCCCAAACGCACGCGTTGCTGCGCGATGTGCAGAAGGCGGTTTCCACTCCGCTGTTTTTGTGCGTGGACATGGAAGGCGGGACGGTCGATCGCCTGCGCGATGTGATCGCACCAGCGCCAGCCGTCGCTGAGGTCGCAGCCGCAGGTTCGAAGAAGCTCTTCCGCAAACATGGCCGTATCATCGGCGAGGAAGTGCGCGCGTTGGGGTTCAACACCGATTTCGCGCCGGCGCTCGACCTTCAGCTTGAGCCATCGAAAAATGTGCTGGGCTCGCGAACGGTTTCGGCTGACCCCAAAAAGACGATCCACTACGCGCGCGAATTCTTGCGCGGGCTTAGCGACTGTAAGATTCTTGGCTGCGGCAAGCACTTTCCCGGGCTCGGGGAAGCAAGTCTCGACTCGCACAACGAACTGCCCGTGATTGACAAGCCTTGGAAGCGTCTGTGGAACGAGGACCTGCTTCCCTACCGCGAGTTGCCGCGCCATTTGCCATTCGTGATGGTGGCACACGCGGCTTATCCGCAGGTCACGGGTGACCGCACTCCTGCGTCGCTGTCGAAGAAATGGATGAGCGAGGTCCTGCGCAAGAAGATCGGTTATCGTGGGCTCATCATCACTGACGATCTCGACATGGGTGGAGTGCTGGCGGCCGCGTCCATCGAGGATGCCGCAGTCGAGACCCTTCGCGCTGGGGCTGACATGTTCCTCGTCTGCCAGAAGGAAGAAAGCGTGTGGCGGGCGTTTGAGGCGGTTTACAAGCAGGCCGAGAGCGACAAGAAGTTTGCCAAACTCATCGCCGAAAAGTCGCGACAGGTACTGGCGGCGAAGAAGAAGTCGCGCGCGTTGAGGTCACGCATGGCTGCCGCTCCAGGCCGAAAAACCGTGGACAAGCTCCGCCGCAGCCTCTGGGAGTTCAGCGAGGAAGTGCGGATGCACGCCCTGGAGCTTGCGCTTTGATCGTCGCGGGCGTAATGAGCGGCACCTCGGCCGACGGAATCAACGTCGCGCTGATGCGTATCCAGGGACGCGGCTTCCGCTCTCGCTTCGAACTGCTGGCGCATTACCAGTTTCCCTATCCGGCCAATGTTCGGCGAGCCGTCCTTGCAACGATGAATGCCAGCTCTGCGAGCGTCGCGGACCTTTCGCGGCTGCACTTCCTACTTGGCGAACTCTACGCAGACGCGGTCCGCACTGCCCTGCGACGCGCACGCCTGGAATGCGAACTGGTCGGCTGTCACGGGCAGACGCTCTATCACCAGGGAAGGCCGGCGATTTTCCTGGGGCGCCGCATTGCCTGCACGTGGCAGAGCGGCGAAGCAGCCACTATCGCGGCGAAAATCGGGGTGCCGGTGGTTTCCGATTTTCGTCCCGCGGACATAGCTGCAGGCGGCAAAGGCGCACCGCTGGTGCCTTTCCTCGATTACGTACTCTACCGCCATCGCCGTTACGGGCGCATCGTGCAAAACCTCGGCGGCATCGCTAATCTCACCGCGATTCCGCCGCGCGCGCTACCCGAGGATGTAGTTGCCTTTGACACCGGCCCCGGCAACATGGTGATCGACGCCGTCACCGAGCACCTGTTCCAGCGCCCTTTCGATCGCAATGGACGAATCGCCGCACGCGGTGAACCCATCGAGCGAGTGCTGCAACAGTTGCTCTGTAATCCATTCTTCCGGCAGAAACCACCGAAGACTGCTGGTCGCGAGCAGTTTGGCCGTGAGTTCGCGCGCGAACTCCTGCGACTTTGTCGCCGCGCTGACGAGCATGACATCGTCGCCACCGCAACCGCGCTTACCGCCCGTTCCATCGGCGTCGCCGTGCGCAAGTTTGTGCTGCCATTGGTGGAGCCGCCTGTACGTTTTCGCGAGTTCGTCGTCTCCGGCGGGGGAACGAACAATCTGACCCTGATGCGAATGATTCGAGAAGAACTGGCGCCGCTGAAAATGCGAGTGCGCACCAGCGACGACTTTGGGCTCCCGTCGCAGGCGAAGGAAGCTGTGGCTTTCGCGATGCTTGCGTACCAGACTTGGCGCCATCTGCCGTCAAATATCCCATCCGCGACCGGCGCCGAACGTCCGGCGATCCTGGGCAAGGTCAGCTATGCGTAGAATCTTGTTCACCACAGAGACACCGAGACACAGAGAAGAACAAGGAATCAAGAAATCAAACAAACTCAAGGGCCACGCACGAAGCCAGTACTGCCCGAGCCTCAAGCCTCGCATGTCTCTGTGCCTCTGCGCCTCTGTGGTTTTGTTCCTCGCCGGTTGTGCGAGCAAGCCCGACCCCAACACGCTGGTGATGGTCATTGAGAGCAGTCCGACGAATCTTGACCCCCGGGTCGGGGTGGATGCGCAGTCGGAGCGAATTGACACACTCCTCTTCGATTCGCTGGTGCACCGCGACGATCACTTCAACCTACAGCCGTGGCTGGCTGACAGTTGGGAAATACCCAATGTGCAAACCTATATTTTTCATCTGCATCATGGAGTCCGCTTCCACAATGGGCAACCCCTGACTGCGCGCGACGTCAAGTGGACGTTCGACTCGCTCCTCGGCGATAAAATCCGCAGCGCTAAAACAAGTACCTACGCGCCCGTCGACCGCATCGACGCACCTGACGACTACACCGTGGTTTTTCACTTGAAGGAGCCGTTTGCGCCGATGCTATGGAACCTCTCCGACGGCGCCATCGGCATCGTGCCTTACGGCAGTGGCGACGACTTCAATCGCCAACCCATCGGCTCTGGGCCATTCCGTTTTGTGCGCGCTCAGATGGACAAGGAAGTGGTGATCGAACGCAATCCCGAATATTGGGCGACGCCCGCCAAGTTGGAGCGCGTGGAGTTCAAGGTAATTCCCGACGCCACCACGCGCGCGCTCGAACTGCGCAAGCGAAGCGCCGACATCGCCCTAAACTCTTTGGTGGCTGACACCGTGGTTGCTCTTGAACGCGATCGCGAACTCACGGTCACGAAATCGGACGGCACAATTTACGCCTACCTTGCCATGAACTTGCGCGATCCCATCCTGAAGGACGTTCGCGTTCGCCACGCCATCGCGTATGCCATCAATGTCGAGCCTATTATTCATTACCTGTGGCGTGACCAGGCCCGCCCCGCGTACAGCGTGCTGCCGCCCCAGCACTGGGCCTACGACACCGATGTTGCGAAGTATCCTCACGACCCGGCGCGAGCGCGGCAGATTCTGGATGACGCAGGCTACCCGGCGACCAACGGTATTCGATTTCACCTCACCATGAAGACATCTACCGACGAGTCAACTCGGCTGCTGGCGGCGGTGCTGCAGCAGCAACTGCGGGAAGCCGGCATCGCGCTCGATATCCGCACCTTCGAGTTCGCGACGTTCTTTGCCGACGTGACCAAAGGCGCTTATCAGATACATTCTTTGCGTTGGGTCGGCGGCAGCAATCTTGATCCTGACATCTTCGAGCACGTCTTCGATTCCGCCAGCTTCGCCCCTAAACGCGCCAACCGCACCTTCTACTCCAACCCGCGCGTGGACGAGCTGATCCGGGAGGCCCGCGGCACTGTCGACCAGCAGAAACGCAAAACCATCTATGACGAGGTCCAGCGCATCCTCGCCGAGGACCTGCCCTACATCAATCTTTGGTATCTCGATAACGTGCTGGTGCACACCAACCGAGTGCGGGGAATCGAGCTAAGTCCCTCGGGCAACTACGATTTCTTGCGCACCGCTGAGCTGGCCCACTGAGCGGAACCCAATCTTCGGAGCGCGTGTTAACATCGAAATACAGCGTTAATCAAGGACTGCAGCAGCTTGCGCATACTTTTCGTCGGTGACATTTTCGGGCGCCCTGGGCGCACCATCGTTCACGAGCGTCTGCCGGAATTGCAACGGCAACACCACGTCGAACTCACCATTGCCAACGGCGAGAACGCCGCCGGCGGCTTCGGCATCACTCCACAAATTGCGGAGGAGTTGTTCGAACTCGGCATTGATGTCATCACCACCGGCAATCACGTTTGGGACAAGCGCGAGATTATCGATTACCTGAACTCCGCCAATGGAAATGAGGCTTCGCTGGCCCGCCGTGTGCTACGACCGGCAAATTATCCGGCAGGGTCTCCGGGCTTTGGCTGGTACGAGGGGCGCACGCGCAGCGGTGTCGCCTATTGCGTCATCAATCTTCAAGGCCGCGTTTTCATGACCAACAACGACGACCCCTTTCGCTTCGCCGATCAACTGCTCAACAGGATCAAGGCCAAAGTGATCCTGGTAGACTTCCACGCCGAAGCCACGTCGGAGAAGATTGCGATCGGCTGGTACCTGGAAGGAAGAGTAACGGCGGTGCTGGGAACCCACACCCACGTGCCCACGGCCGACGAGCAGGTGCTGAAGGGCGGCACAGCCGTGCAAACCGACGTGGGAATGACCGGCCCCTACGACGGAGTGATCGGCGTGCAAAAGGAACAAATCCTCGCTCGCTTTCTGACTAATATGCCGGCTCGCTTCGAGGCAGCGACCAACGACGTGCGCTTGTGCGCAACCTTGATCGATTGCGATCCCACGACCGGCCGGGCGACTGCGATCCAGCGCATCATGCTGCGCCAGAAATAGTGCCGGCAATTGCTAATTGCGAGTCGCTGCATTAGCCTCTTCGCCATGTCCCTCTCCGACGAATTCTGGATGGAGGAAGCCCTTCGCGAGGCGCAGCGTGCGCTGACGTTGGGCGAGGTCCCCGTCGGAGCAGTCGTCGTGAGTGAGGGCCGAATCGTAGGCCGGGGATGCAACCGCCCTGTTTCTTCCAACGATCCCACGGCACACGCTGAAATCCTGGCACTACGCGAAGCCGGAACGGCCATCGGCAACTACCGTCTGCTCGACTGCGATCTCTACGTGACGGTTGAGCCCTGCCCAATGTGCGCCGGCGCTATCACTCATGCGCGGATCCGCCGGCTGATTTACGGAGCGGAAGACGCGAAGGCAGGCGCTGTGCACTCCATGCTCCAGCTCCTCAATCATCCCAAGCTGAACCACAAGGTCGAAGTCAGCTCAGGAGTGCTGGCCGCACGGTGCATGCACCTGGTGCAGAGCTTTTTCCGGGAGCGACGGAGTGAAGGCGATAGCTCTCGATGAGCGCTCAAGCGCCAACAGCGACTTGGCCTTTTGCCGCCCTGACCAGCGCCAGCGCGGTGAAATCGTTCTCTTTTGGCGCCGATCGCAGGAACTGCTGCACACCGTCGAGAATGGCGGCAGCCATACCTTTCGCGCTTTCCACCGAGGAGCGCTCCAATTGCTGTTTGACGCGCTCCAGCCCAAACTCTTCCTTCTTGTACGCAGCCTCCACCACACCCCGCGACACCAGAAGCAAGGACGCGCCCGGCTGCAAAGCAGCGGTCGGCGCTTCATAGGTGGATGCAGAAAACAGTCCCAGCGGAAGGCCGGTAGCAGGCAATTCGGTGATCCCCGAGGGATCGCACAACAATCCCGGAGTGTGCCCCGCGTTGGCATAGCAGATCGTGCCAAGCTCCTCGTTATAGCAGCCCAAAAAAGCAGCACAGGAGCGGACGCCGGCGGCAGACCGTCGAATGCTCAGGTTCAACTCCAGGCAGAATTCCATCATGGTATCGGCCTCGTTGATTCCCTCGTCGGCAAATCTCTCACTGCCCAATTTCTGGAATGTCTGCCGTGCTGCCGACACAATCTGCTGGTTCTCTTCGTGACATCCGGCTACGTCGAGCAAGCCGAACACCACCCGGTTGGAGTTGGCACGAAGGAAATGGTAAAGGTCGCCACCCATCCGTTGCCCATGAACCATGCCGGCGATGTCGGCGCCGGAAACAGCTGGAAAATCTGCTTGAGTGGGAACAGAGCGGGAAGGCGCTTCGCGCTCGCGTTGAAAAGATAGCTTCATAGAAGGGGTTAATCATAGCCCAAATCCTGCGGATTGCAAGAGCGGTGTCAGGCCCGGTTTTCATCACGGCGATCTGCTCATTCCCACGGTGGAGCCGACGCCTAAGCTTCAACTGGCCGAGCCAAGAGATGGTGCTCTGTTAGGATTAAGGTTCGATGAGCAGCAACTCTGAAGCGACCCCCGAAGATGTCAAAGGATCCCCTCCGCCCACAATTTCGCTATCCTCAACTACTGCTATCACAAGCGCTCCTAACCTTAGCAAGGCAAGCGAGTTACAAGATCAACCGCTGCTTGCAGGGACGGCTACCAAGCAGCTGCAGGAGGAGGACGATAGGCGAGATCTGTTTCAGCAGCTGCCGGAAACGTACAGCCTGTCGCATCGCCTGCGCAGGCATGGCTGGTCCACCCTCCGCTACCTGACGCAAACCGAGGTTCACACCTACGCCTTCTCGGTGGCGGCCAATGCGGTCCTCTCGTTCTTTCCGTTCATCGTCTTGTTGCTGACGCTCATCCGCCGGGTCATTCATTCGCAGGCCATGTACAACGTGGTGCTGGAGCTGCTGCGCGAGTATCTGCCGAGCAATAAGGATTTCGTGATCCGCAACTTGCAGTTTCTGGTCAGCGTGAGGGGCCGAGGGCAGGCTCTGTCGTTCGTGGTGTTGCTGATCACCTCGACGGGAATTTTTCTTCCCCTGGAAGTAGCACTCAACAGCATCTGGGGCTTCAAGAAGAACCGGTCCTACCTGATGAACCTGGTGGTCTCGCTAGGACTGGCCCTGGCATGCGGTTGCCTGGCAATGCTTTCGATCGCCCTGACGGCGCAGAACCTGAAGATACTGGGGGTGGTGATTGGCGGCCCAAACTTCGTCTTTGCAGGACTGGGATTCATTGTGATGAAAGCCTCGGCGATTTTGGCTACGATTGGCATCTATTTCCTGATCTACTGGCTACTGCCGCACGGCAAGGTCCCGGCGCGCGCGGTGCTGCCCGCGGCGATCATCACTGGCTTGGTGTCGGAAGCGGCGAAGTATATCTACATCCTGCTGCTGCCCTGGCTGAACTTTCAGGAAGTGTACGGTCCATTCGCGGTTTCCGTGACCCTGATGTTCTGGTCGTTCTGGAGTGGAATGCTGTTGCTGGGCGGCGCGTATTTGTCGGCCGTCGAACACAGTAGCCGAGTCGAGGCGAGAAGAGCAACGGCCGCCGCCCAGCGCTGATCTCTGGCCACCAGCGCTGCGTGTTGTTCATCCATTCATTCATGGGAAGATAGACAACCATGATTCGCAATCTCAAATCCGGAGAATACCGGCTCTACTCGCGCAAGAAAGATCCCAAGACCGGCAAGCGCCGGAATCTCGGCACGTTCAAAAGCCGCGACAACGCCGAAGCGCATGAGCGAGCGGTCCAGTACTTCAAGCGACAATAACCGAAGGCGACCCGACGGTGCGGTGCAGCGCTTCAGCCGTGAGCGGAGGAACCTGTTTTTCGCTTGCCGACAGCAGGTCCCTCGACTCGGTCGCCGCGGCGACCTCGCTCGGGATGACAAGTTTATTACTTCCCCGTCTTCGTCCACTGGTCCACCCACTCATTCACCGTCTGGTACCACAGCCTGCTATTCTGCGGCTTCAGCACCCAGTGGCCTTCGTCGGGGAAGTAGAGCATCTTCGACGGAATCTTCAGCCGCTGCACGGTGGTGAACAACTGAAAGCCCTCCGAGACGTCGAGCCGGTAATCCAGCTGGCCATGCACCACCAGGATCGGCGTCTTGAAGTTTGTCGCCGACAGATGCGGCGACCACTTGCGATACATGTCGCGGTTCGTCCACGGAGTGCCTTTGAACTCCCACTCGTTGAACCACAGCTCTTCGGTCGCGCCGTAGGCCGACTCGACGTTGAACATGCCATCGTGCGACACCAGACACTTGAAGCGCACGGCGTGGCCTTCGATCCAGTTGATCGCATATCCCCCGTAGCTGGCGCCTAGAGCGCACTCGCGGTCTTTGTCAACGAATGGATAGGCCTTCTCGGCATAGTCGAGGCCCAACATCAGGTCATGGAAAGGAGCGCCGCCCCAATCGCCATTGATGGCATCGATGAACTTCTGCCCGTAGCCAGTCGAACCGTGGAAGTTGACCATGATCACTACGTAACCGCTGGCGGCGAACAGTTCGGGATTCCAGCGATACGACCAGTCGTCGCCCCACGCGCCTTCTGGGCCGCCGTGGATAAGGAACTTCACCGGATACTTCTTGTTGGCCTCGAAGTTTGGCGGCTTCACCACGAAGCCCTGGACTTTCTCCTTGGCCGCGCCGGTGAACCAGTAGGTTTCGAGCGGCTGCATCTGGACTTGAGAGAGGACGGGTCCGTTGAGGTTCGTCACTTGCTGGGCTTTCGACAGCAAACAATCAGGGACGCTGTATGCATTGGGAGGCACCGCTATTCGGCACTGTGGGAACATCAGTGGCGCGCTATAAATTTCGTTGGGCGCGGCGACCGACATCCGATCGAAGAGCAGCATCTTGCCGTCGGGCGCCGGGATGGGACTGTCGTTGAAGCCGGCAACCAACTCTTGCGGCCACGGCTTCGGATCAGTCACGTGGATGGTGTAGATCGGCGCTTCGCCTTCGTTCTCGGCGGTGAAGTAGATGGTCTTCGAATCCGGCGACCACGCCATCGCATCGACCCAGCGATCGAAGTTTGGCGTCAGGTCGGTGATCTTGCCGGTGGCGCGTTCGTAGAGCATCAGGCGGAAGCGGTCGCTTTCGTAGCCGCCGCGCAACTGCGAGCGATAGGCGATGTACTTGCCATCCGGCGAATACATCGGCGTGCCATCGCTGCCGGGATTGGTGGTGATCTTCTTGGGAGTCCCGCCTGCTACTGGCACGAGGAAGATGTTGTCGTTGGTGCTGGTGGCTTGCACCTCGTCGATGTTGCTGGTGAAGGCAACCTCCTGACCATCCGGCGAAAATTGATACTGGTCCTGCCCGCCGAGGCTGAACGGTGGCACTTCGTGCGCGCCGGGGGTCAAGTCGCGCGCCACACCCCCATCGGCCGAGACCAGAAACAGGTGGCTGTACTTGCCATCGGAGTAGTGGTTCCAGTGGCGAAACATCAGTTGGGTAAAGATCCTGGCCTTCACCTTCGACTTGGCTTGCTCCTCGTCGTGCTGCTTATTGCACGCATCGTCCTTGCAATCGGGATATACCGATGAAACGAACAGGATGCTCTTGCCTTCGGGCGACCATATTCCGCCCGAAGCCTCGGTTGAGATACTGGTCACCTTGCGCGCCTCGCCGGCCAAGGTACCGCCGACAGAGTCGAAATCCTGGGCCCAGATTTGCGAGGCTCCCCCATCGCGCGACGACTCGAACATGACGTGCTTGCCGTCGGGCGAGAAGCGAATACGATCCTCCCCGGCTCCCGTTGCGGACGTTAGGCGGCGCGCCTCGCCGCCGCTGACGGGAACGATCCACAGATGCGGCTTGCGCGTGTTCTCATCGAGGTTCACGTCCACCGCGCTGAACCCCACCCACTTGCCATCCGGCGAAACAATGGGCTCGCCGATGCGCTTGAGCTGCATCATGTCTTCGAAGGTAAAGGGGTGCTTGCTCTGTGCAAAGACGCACAGCGAGCAGCAGAAAATAAGAATCGGAATGCGACGTAACATGGAGCCTCCGGGGAAACAAACGAAGCAAGAGGTTGTGCGCCCTGAAAACTGGCTAGTCTAAATCACTGGGACGAATGTATGAAACCGGAGGCGAACTTAGGTGGTAGTGCGGTTTGAAGCAGCCATTCGTCAAGCCGCGGTCGGGCCGGGAATCTATCGAGAACCTGCACGAAAAGCCTGACCGCAATCTTCAACCCATACCCCGTGACCGCTGTCACCGACGGCGATCTGCGTTTACGTGATAACTTGAAGTTAGCATAGGGCCCTTTATTCCGTAACAGCGGTCGAATGATCGCGCCCGAGGCCTTTCGGCGCTCGGTCGAGGCATTGAAATTGGCAAGTAAGGCTATTGGGTGACTTCGGTCCTGAAATCCTGCATCCTAACTTCGCGGAGAACAAACTTATGAGCAAGACGAGGAAAGTACCTTCTCTAATCGTTCTGGCAGCCGCATCCATCGCACTGACGTTTGGCGTTGCTGGATGCGGGAAAAACGACACCCAGCAAACCGCGCAGAATCAGCCGGCGCAGACCGATCAGCCGCAGGATCCGGCAGCTGCGGCCAACTTGGCCCCCACGGATGCGACCCAGGCGACGGGTACCAATCAGCAGCAGCCGGCGCAACAGACCTACCAGCAGCCTGCGAGACAGCCGGCGCAGCAGACCTACCAGCAGCCTGCGAACCAGCCGGCACAGCAGACCTACCAGCAACCTGCGCCCGCGCCGGAGCAGAACTATTCCAATAACGATTACGACACCGGCGATGAGTACTCCAACTACGGCCAGCCGGTGCTTCAAGCCCAACAACCCCCGCCACCGCTCCCGGAGTATGCGCAGCCGGATTTACCGGGCGAAGGCTATCTGTGGACGCCCGGATATTGGAGCTACGCTCCTCAGGGCTATTACTGGGTGCCTGGCGTCTGGGCGCAGCCGCCTCAGGTGGGCTTCCTGTGGACGCCGGGATATTGGGGGTTCATCGGCGGCAGGTATCGCTACCACTACGGATATTGGGGCCGGCACATCGGCTACTACGGCGGCATTAACTATGGATACGGTTACACCGGCATCGGCTATCAGGGCGGGTACTGGAACCAAGATCGTTTCTACTATAACCGGGCCGTGAATAATGTGAACGTCAGCAACGTTAACGTGTATAACCGCACCGTAACCAACACGGTGATCAACAACGTCACCATCAACAACACTACGATTAACCGCGTCAGCTACAACGGCCCAGGAGGCGTCACTCGCCAGCCGGTTGCGGCGGAGATGGCTGCAACCCGTGAGCAGCGCGTTCCTCCAATGACCACGCAGGTGCAGCACCAGCAGGCGGCAGCACAAAACCGCCAGCAGTTTGCCGCCGTCAATCACGGGCGTCCAGCCGTAGTTGCAGCACCGAAGCCCATCCCGGCAGGCAAACCGATCGCGCCGGTGATTCCTGCTCGTCCTGCGCCGCAGACGCGTCCGGCCCCCCAGTCGCCGCAGCAGCAGGCTAAACCTGCGCCGCCGGCGCGCCCTGCTCCTCAGCCACAACCACAGCCGCCGGCTACACCTGCGCCGC
>PLXE01000064.1 GCA_003151335.1 Acidobacteriaceae bacterium | reverse complement strand
ACGGCTGTGGGCCGCTCTGAAAAACTCGCCGCTAAGAAAGGAAGGTGGAATCTAGGAAGGCAAAACAGAACTTGACTGCGACCGGCCTTCTCATGGAAGGCGATTTCGCTGGGTCGTCCTGGCCTTCGTTCCCGCCAGTCTCACTCTGGGTATCACCACAGCCCTCACCACCGAGTTGCCGCCAATTCCTCTCCTCTGGGTTCTGCCCCTGGCGTTTTATCTGCTCAGCTTTGTTTTCGTCTTCGCGCGCAAACCTCTTGTTTCGCACGACTGGTTGATTCGGAGACTCCCGCTTCTGATTCTCGCTGCGGCTTTTCCAATTGTCTCTGGATCGAGGCTGCCCATCCTGGCATGGATCCCGCTGGATCTTCTCACACTCCTGGGCGTGGCCATGGTTTGTCATGGCGAACTGGCGCACAGCCGTCCATCCGCAAGGCATCTCACCGAATTTTATCTCTGGATCTCGGTCGGCGGAGTCCTTGGCGGGATTTTCAATGCATTGATTGCCCCAGTGATCTTCCACTCGGTGATTGAACTTCCACTGGTCCTGGTCCTGGCTGCATTGCTGCGTCCAGCGATCGATGTCAAGGAAAACACTCAGCGTGCCCGTAGGCTGGACTTTCTGTTGCCAGTCATCCTGGGGCTAAGTCTGCTGGCCGTCATTTTGATTTTGCAAGCTTTGGGACGGAAGCCCGGGCTCGCGATGGGTATCCTAATCTTTGGCTTCTCCCTGGAGTGGTGCTTGTCATTCGGCAGACGCCCCATCCGGTTTGCTGCCGGCCTGACAGCCATATTTCTCGCCAGCACTTTATATACGGGATCGTATGGCCACCTACTGCATGCGGAGCGGAGTTTCTTTGGGGTATATCGAGTCACCGATGACGACGAGAGGCAATTCCGACGGATCTCTCATGGAGGGACGGTACATGGTATGCAGAGCTTAGACCCAGCAAGGTCCAAGGAGCCGCTGGCGTACTACACAAAAGCTGGACCCATCGGACAGGTGTTCGACGCCTTCTCTGGGAGTTCGGATGAGAACCAAGTCGCCATTGTGGGTCTTGGCGCTGGTTCAATGACATGTTATGTAAGTCCCCCGCAGCAGCTGACCTATTACGAGATTGATCCTGCGGTAGAGCGCATTGCCCAAGATCCCCAATACTTTACTTTCCTTCGAGATTGCAACCCGAATGTTCGGGTAGTGCTCGGCGACGCCCGGATGTCGCTCAAGGCGGCCCCGGACCATTCCTATGGCCTCATCGTCATCGATGCTTTCAGTGGGGACTCCATCCCTGCGCATTTGCTCACCCGGGAGGCATTACAGCTTTACCTCAAGAAGCTCACGCCAACTGGGATTTTGGTCTTCCATATCAGCAACAGCTACCTTGATCTGCAGCCGGTGGTTGCGAGCCTTGCCGGGGACGCCGGTTTGATCTGCTTGATCGAAAGGGACACACGCATCAGTGAGGCCCAGACGAAGAACGGGAGGTTCCCGTCTGTTTGGGCGGTCATTGGACGCAGCTCAAATGATTTGGGCAAGCTGGTAGGTGATTCAAGATGGAGGCCGCTGCTTAGCAAACCGGGATCGAAGGTCTGGACGGACGACTTTTCGAGTGTCATAAGCATCTTTAAATGGAAGTGAACCGGGAAGCTGCTCACGATTGGACTCCACGCCTGAGTTCTTTTTCGGAAAGGTGAATCGTGGGGATAGCAGATCTCTTCACCACGCAAAATCGCACTGTGCCTAGAAAGGGGAAGGGCCCCCTGCTCAGGCAATCGGCCTGGGAGTTTCGACAGGAATTGCGGTACTCGCGCTGCATAATCGCCCCATTCCACCCCAAATTTCTCGCGCAATTCGCGCTCTTCGACGATGTCGAATGCGGGAGTAAATGCACGGGCTCTGCGGGCGCTACAGAAATCGGTGCGGCACTAGCCGACAAAAGTCCTGAACGTTAGCTGTGTTCGCGCATAATGCCGAAGGTTGCGCTACTTTGAAACCGTCCGCTTGGCCGCGATGTCGCGCTTCAAGGCTTGTGCGGTCGGGTCGGCGGGTTGCAAGGCCAGGGCACGGTCCACCTCGCTGGCGGCGCCCTCCAACTGGCCCTGCTTCAGGTCAAGCCGGGCCAGCACCAGCCAGGCGTCAACGTTGGGCTGCAAACGCACCGAAGTTTGCGCTTCCGTCCGCGCGTTTGCGAGATCGCCCTTGTTTTCCAGCAGAACTGCCAACTGCGCGTGCGCCGCGGCATTGTTATGGTCGGAGCCGATCGCGGCGCGGAATTCGCTCTCTGCCTGGGTCGCCATGTTCTGCGCCAGCAACTCCTTGCCACGTACTACGTGATAGGCCGCGCGAGTGTGTCCGTCGGCCTTGGCCAGCCGCGCCTCGGCAAGCTTGTTGATTTCCATCTCGATTTGACGATAGGACGCCTCGTCGTAGTTGCGCTTGAGGCGTTCCATGGGAATGCGCGGCTGGTTTGGCGACAGTAAAGCGTTGCCCGAAGCCGCAGTCGTGTTGGGATTCGTCACAGGGGGCGGCGTACCACCACGGTTGATCAAATCCAACAGGACCTTGGCTTCGCCATCGCTTGGGCTCCGTTGTAACTGTTCGCGCAATTGGCGCGCGGCCCCGGAGCCATCTCCGTTCTTGAAGAGAGCCACCGCCAGATTGAAGCGGTAGTCCGGGTCGTTCGGGTCGGCACTGACCGCCTTGGAGAAGTATTCGACCGCCGCCGAGCGCCGGCCTCGCCGGGCCTCCACAACACCCAGATTGTTGTAAACCTCGGTGAGCGGCAGGCGGGTGGCCAGATAGTTGAACGCGGTGAACGCCTTCTCGAAACTTCCGCGATAGAACTCCGACATGCCCAGCAGAAAGTTGGCCTCGCCGGCGACCGGATCATCCTTGGGTATGCGGCTGAACCAGGCAGCGGCCGATTCGTATTCGTGGGCGCCGTAATACGTCTTGCCCAACTGCAGCATGGCCAGCGTGTAATCAGGATTGAGCTTTACCGCTTCCCGCAGGTGACGAATCTTCTGCTGCTGGCCGGTGGCCAGGATTCCGCGGATATAGCTTTCGAACGCATCGAGGCGGATAGGCCTCGAGGCTTTCAGGAATTGATCGCGGGTGATCGCGGGCGGCGGAGCCATTTGTTGCAGCAGCTCCCACGCCAACGCCGTCTGCAAATCGATCAGGCTGGCCAAGGCGCCGCTGCTGTGGACCTGCGGGTAAAGGTGCAGCTTCTTCATGTCGAGAAGTTGCGCATTGGCCTTGAAGGTCTGGCCCTCGAGGCTGTACGTGCCGAGCACGACGTAGTCGGCATCCATCTGTTCAGCGACACGGTAAACCGTCGCCCGCGAGGGCCGAACGCTCAGCGGAATGCCGGCATGATCGAAGGCGTAGCTGCGATCATCGCGGTTGATGACGTAGAGCCCGGGCGACTCCATGCGCTGCGACAGGACTTCGGGAAAAGCCTCAGCGATCCACTCCAGCCCGGGAGCGGTGGTTTGATTTTCAAACGGCATGACCATCACGGTGCGGGTTCCGGCCAGCGTCTGGGCCGCACCCGGATGACAAAGCAGGCAGAACGTGGCCAATAAAAGAAGGCCACGGAAAATGAAGCGATTGAGAAAGTGTCGCAAAGCGCCTTGATTATAAATGCTGGGAATCGCCCCTATTTCGATACCGCGGCAAACAGGTCCGACTTCAGCAGCGCCGTGAAGCGTTGATCGTCGGTCTTAAAGTGCATTTGCAGCATATCGTGGGAGTTGTCGACGGTGGTGTCGTCCAGCGCCAGCTTCTCCGTCGGAGTGGCGTTCATTTTGCGATACAACACTCCCGCCTTCAGCAGCGTGGCCATGGTGGCTGCGGTCATGGTGTCGGAAGTTTTGACATTCAGGTCGAAGGTTACCCCATTGGTGAAGTTCATGGTGTAATCCGAGGCCAGCAGCCGCTTCTTCACCACGTCGTAGTCACCTATAGAGGCCGCCTGCCCCAGCACCGACCGCAGCATGGTCTGCGTCCCCGGCTGATCGAGTACGCTCCAAATCGCCGCGCTTTCCACGCTGGTGATCAGATCGTCAATGGTATTGTTGGATTCCAGAGACTCGGCGCTGTTGTCGCGCACGTCGATTGCGCCTTTAATGGAAGCACTCTCGCCGAACAAGATGGTGCTGGGATCGAGGAACACCAGGTGCATGCCCGTGCCCATCGGGTAGATGTAGGAGAGCAGATACTTCTCCGGCTTGATCTTCTTCAGGCGCATCTTCTGCAGAAATTCCTTCTGCTTGAAAGGGCCCTGGGCGATACCGATGCTGCGCAGACCGCCTTTGGCCGGGCGATACGTAACGAAGGTAAGCTGCTCCATGTCCTTGTCAGGGTCAATGCCCGCGCCCTTCAGAGCGGTCTCGAATTGCTTCAGGACGTCAGGCAGGACCTGGTCTTTGAGGGCGCGCGCCGATGGCGAATCGCGCAGTGCGCGGTAATCGATGGAGATGATTTGCTGGACCGCCGATGGAACCACGGTACGGGCATTGCTGCTCAGAGGCGCCGCAACTGCGGGCAGGCAGAAAACGGCGCTCAGAAAAAGGCCTGTGAGGAACTGCTTCATGCTCATAATTCTACTCGACAATCTGCGAAGAGATGCGGGATTGTTACCGTCCGTTGCTTTTACTGCACTTCCACTGCTAGCCAACAAAGGTTTAGACGTTAGACGCGCACCAACATCAACACGGCTCACGATTAGAGGACAAGGCGCCCGGAGAGGCGGTGAAACCGGCGTCGCGTAGTAACTAGCCACCAACCACTAACTTCTCATCACCGCCACCCGCTGCCGCACATCCGCGATAAAAGCCTCATCCTTGATATCGGCAAGATTTATCTCCACGTTCGCCAGCGCGCCCTCGGCCGCGGCTCGCGCCAAGCTCACACCCACGGCCAAATCCGATGCCATCCTCGGATTGGTGATGGGCCGCAGCGATTCAAGTATCTGTCGCACTTCCCTTGCCCGTTCGGCAACCAGCAGCGGAACCAGCGTCGCCTTCTTGGTTGCCACTTCGACCTCGGCCTGCGCCCCGGGATGATCTTTCGCCTTCTTGAATGCCGCCATCACCTCGTTGAACGACGCGGCGTCGGCGTCAATGGACGCCTTGAACTGTTCGCGCAGCTCGGCCAGACGCGCCAAGGCATCGCTTAACTGGCGCTCGTATTGCGCATAAGCCTTCTTGCCGCGCGACATTCCGGCGACCATGCCGCCCAGCGCCGCAGCCATCGCCGCTGTTGCAGCCGCCGCGCAACCTCCTCCGGGAGCAGCCGTCGGCGCCGCAAGCTGCTCGATAAACGGTTCGACCCCGGAGCGAATTCCTCCGACCGCCATTTTCCCGCTCATCACGGCGGCCAGGCGGTTCTCCAACATCAGCGACGAGTCGAAGTTCTCGATCTGCAGAAACCACTCCGCCGCGTCTTCCAGCGCCTTCTTGGGTATCAAGCCGACGATCTCGCTTGACACCGGCACGACTCCATAGCGCGCCGCCTCGCGCTTCACGTACTCGAATACGCGCGCGATCGGAGTCTGATCGGTGTCGGTCAGGTTCATGGAGACCTGTGCCAACCCGCGCACCGGCACGCCCATTCCCTTCACGTAGCGCAGGCCGCCGTTGGAAAAGCGCACGGTCTTGGCGATCTTCTTCGCGATCTCGACATCGGGAGTATTGAGATAGACGTTGTAGGCAACCAGAAATTTGCGCGCGCCAACAATGGTCGCTCCTGCCGTCGGGTGCAGCTCGGCATTGCCAAAGTCGGGCTTGCGCGCCGGATTTGTTTTCAGCTCCTCGCGAATGCCTTCGAATTGCCCGCGGCGCACGTTCTCCAGGTTCTGACGCTCGGGCGTTTGCGCGGCCGCTTCGTACAGGTAAACCGGCACGCGATACCGCTTCCATATTTCTTCGCCGACACGCCGCGCCAGGGCCACGCAGTCTTCCAGCGTCACACCTTCGATCGGGATGAACGGAATCACGTCGGCAGCGCCCAGCCGGGGATGCGCTCCGGTGTGCTTGGTGAGGTCAATAAGCTCGGCGGCCTTGCCGACTCCGCGGATCGCGGCCTCCGCCACGTTCACCGGATCGCCGACCAGCGTAATGACACAGCGGTTGTGGTCGGCGTCCATCTCGCGATCGAGCAGATACACGCCGTCCATCTTCATGGCGTCGAGGATGGCGTCGACTCGGGACTTGTCGCGCCCTTCAGAAAAGTTGGGTACACATTCTACGAGTGCGGGCATACGAGATGAGGATAAAGCAAGCCGCTAGCTGTTACCTAATCTCTCATGCATCAACGGTTCGTGGGCTGGATTGTAGGCTGAGTTTTTTGAGCCACCATTCCGCAAATCTCTGGAATGATGGCGGGGTCGACGGGACTCGAACCCGCGGCCTCTGCCGTGACAGGGCAGCGTTCTAACCAACTGAACTACGACCCCGCTTTGCGCGGTTGTTGTCCCGCTCGGGACGTGTCACCGTGCTTATTCTACTCGCCGGTGACGAGTGTGGTGGGCAGTGCAGGGCTCGAACCTGCGACCTCCTGCTTGTAAGGCAGGCGCTCTAACCAACTGAGCTAACCGCCCGTCGTACGCACCTCTTACGAGGTGGTACTAGAGCGGAATCAACTATTTTGAGTTTACATGACGCTTCTGGCATGGTCAAACACGCGCACGGTGAACGCTTGTTGGCATGCACGCCTGAAAGGCGAGACTCTGGAATTGCTCCAGCCTATTCTGCCAACTGCAATTCAATCTTTTTCGACGCCGCATCCAGCTTGGCAATGCGAAAGCTGCGAATCTGTCCGGCATGAATGGCTTCCGGCTTGGCCGCGCTGCCCGCAGCGCCGCCCTTCCAGCGCGCCTTCAGCATGGAACTCAGCGCTGACAAATCCGCCTTGCCTTTGCCCCGCATCTCTTCCTTCGCTGGACTCTGCGCCACGATTGGGCAGGTGCCCAGGATGCCTTCGCCCAATTCGACGCGAGCGTGTCCGTCCGCAATCTCGATCATGCGTCCCGTGACCACATCGCCTTCTTTGTGCTCGGCGATATATTCATCCAGACTGGTGGGAACCAGTTGCTTCATCCCCAATCGCAGGAGCCGCCTGTCTTTGTCGATGGCAAGCACCTGGGCCTTGACCACCTGCCCAACCTTCAGCACTTCTTGCGGATGGTTGATGCGCTTCTCGGCGCTGATTTCGCTGACGTGAATCATCCCCTCAACGCCTTCGGCAAGCTGCACAAATGCGCCGAAGTTGGTAAGGCTGGTGACCGATCCTTCGATGACCGAGCCCACCCCAAACCTCTGCGTCACCTCAGTCCAGGGATCTCCCAGGGCTTGCTTCAGTCCCAGAGAAATGCGGCGCTCGCCTGGGCTGACTGTCAGAACTACTGCTTCAACTACCTCGCCCGGCTTCACTACATCGCTGGGCTGCCTCACCTTCTTGGCCCACGACATCTCCGAAAGGTGGATCAAGCCTTCCACTCCGGGCTCCAGTTCCACAAACGCTCCGAAGTCGACGACGCGCGTCACCGCGCCGCGCACGCGCTCGCCTGCCGTATATTTGTCGGCCACGGAATGCCATGGATCAGGCTGAAGCTGTTTCAGGCCCAGCGAAATGCGCCGCTTTTCAAGGTCGATCTTGAGAACCTTTGCTTCGATTTCCTGCCCCACCGAAAGCACGTCAGCAGGGTTGGAAACGCGGCTCCAGGCGATGTCGCCGACGTGCAGCAAGCCGTCCACTCCGCCGATATCAACGAAGGCGCCGTAATCGGTGAGACTGCGGACCACGCCATGCACCGTCTCGCCTTCTTTGACCTCCGAATAGCGGCGCTCCTTCCCGCTGCGCTCCTCCTCTTCGGTCACGACGCGGCGGTCCACCACCACATCTTCGTCGGTTACATCGAGCTTAATGATTCGGCAGCGGATCTCCTGCCCGACTAACTTCTCCATCTCGGCAGCGTCGCGCGCTCCACTGCGCGAACCCGGCATAAACGCGCGCACTCCCACATCCACGCTCAGCCCGCCTTTGATGACGCCTGTCACTGTGCCCATGATCGTCGTCTTGTCGGCGAAGGCGCGCTCCAGCGCTGACCAGTCCCTGGGCAGGGCTGTCTTGAAGCGGGAAAGCTCGTAGTAGCCGTCAGGATCGCGGCCCTTCACCGAGACCAAGAGCTTGTCGCCGGGTTTCACTTCTTCGCCGGCGCTCTGGAACGTTGCCAGCGGCAGGATGCCTTCGCTCTTGAAACCGATATCGAGGAAAACCGACTCGGCAGAGACGGCAATCACCGTGCCTTGGATTTGTCTGCTACCGTCTTCAGCCTTGCGCGAATGGCTCTGTTCGAACTGCGAAAGAAGCTCACCGAATGACTCGTCGGGTTCGGCCGTAGGTTGGGAATCTGGAATGCTTGGATTGGACATGAGGCTATGGTTTTATTCTGTCATAATCCGGACACGGATGCTGGCGGGGCTGCCTCAGGCTGGATACTTTCCCGTGATGTAGCCCTCCAGGTGCCGGATCGTCTCTTCGTGACCGGAGATGATCCATTTCACCAGATCGCCGATCGACACTATGCCGATGGCGGTGCCCTCCTCGACTACCGGAAGATGCCGGAAATGGCGATTGGTCATGATGGCCATGCACTCCTCTATTGTGTTTTTGCGAGTTACAAAGATCACCGGACTGGTCATGATCTCACGGACCGGAGTGTCCTTCGACGACCGTCCCTTAAGGATGACCTTGCGGGCATAGTCACGCTCGGAGAGGATCCCCACGAGTTTGCCTTCAAACAACACCAGTAAGGCCCCGACCCCCTCCTTAGCCATCTTCTCAATGGCCTCGTAAACGGACTGTTCGGGACCTACCGACAAAACTGCGTTGGTGGCCTTTTGCTTGAGCAGCAATTCAACTGCGTCATTGACCTTCATGTGAGCACCTGTCGGGTTTTCATGCTAGCACGCTGGGCCGCAAAAAACATTCCTCGTCGTAGGCTACTTTCGAGTTCGAGTCCCCAACCCTGGTACTCAAGCCCGGTGTGATGCCATCCTCTGGAGGGCGGATTGCCGAGCTAACAAATTCGTGGGAGCTGCTCGCCGAACATGACGTCCAGGACGCGCGTGCCGCCGATCTCGGTCTTCATCAGCACCATGCCGGCATGATCGGCAACCACCTCTCCGATCACCGCAGCTTCGCCGCCCAGCGGGTGCTGGCGCATGCGCTGGACAATTTCATCCGCTGACGCAGCGGCAACGATCGCAACCAGCTTACCCTCATTGGCCACATAAAGAGGATCAAGTCCCAATATTTCGCAGGCGCCTTGGACGGTTTCGCGGACTGGAATATTACGCTCTTGCAGCAGCATTCCGACCTGCGACTGGCCCGCAATTTCATTCAAGGTGGTAGCTACGCCGCCGCGGGTTGGATCGCGCAGGCAGTGGATGGTCGGGAGTCCTTCCCTACCCGTCACTTCAAGCATTACATTAACCAGGCCATGCAGTGGCGCGCAGTCGCTTTGAATGGCGCCTTCGAACTCCAGGTTCTCCCGTTGCGACATGACCGCCATGCCGTGATCGCCGATGAATCCGCTGAGGATGATCTTGTCGCCCGGACGCGCGCGATCGGCCGAAATCTCCACTGGCCGGTCGATCACGCCAAGCCCCGTCGTCGTGATGAACACCTGGTCGCCCTTGCCGCGATTGACTACCTTGGTGTCTCCGGTCACCAGCAGCACACCGGCTTCGTTCGCCGCGTCGCGCATGGATTCGACCACGCGGCGCAGGTCATCCGCCGCCAGCCCTTCTTCCAGAATGAACGCTGCGGCCAAATACAGCGGACGGGCTCCGCTCATGGCCAGGTCATTCACCGTGCCATTGATTGCCAGTCGCCCGATATCTCCACCGGGGAAAAAAATCGGCGTCACCACGAACGAGTCCGTGGTGAATGCCAGCCGCGTGCCATTCACCTGCACCACGGCCTGGTCGTCAAGCTTGTCGAGAAATGGGTTGGTGAAGGCTGGACGGAAGACCTTGTCAATCAACTCAGCCGTCAGCTTGCCGCCGCTGCCGTGGCCCAGCATGATCTGCTTGTGCTCGAAGATGGGCAGTGGACAGGAACCGAATACCGTCATGCCGGCCCACCCATGGAAATCGCCGTCAGCTTAACATCATCTTTATCTCTCTTCAGGTGCCTGCCATAGGCATAATAGGCGGCGCAGGCGCCTTCGGCTGAGACCATGGTCGCGCCCAGCGGGTGTTGCGGGTTGCACTCGGTGCCAAAGGCCGGGCAATCGTGCGGCTTCTTGATGCCGCTCAGGATTTGACCGCTGATGCAAACCTCGGACTCCAGCGTATCGATCTCCTTCACGTCGAACAGCTTTTCTGCATCGTGATCGCGGAACTCCCAGCGTAACTTGTAACCGCTCTTCGGAATCGTCCCCACCCCTCGCCACTTGCGATCGGCGACTTCAAACACGTTGAACACCAACTTCTGCGCCGGCTTGTTCCCTTCCCGGTCCAAAACGCGCGAGTATTCGTTCTCCACTTCGGCGCGCCCGCTCTCCAGCTGCCGGACGGTCATCAGTATTCCCTGCAGAATGTCCAGCGGCTCGAATCCCGTGATGACGATCGGCACCTTGAACTGCGCGCTGAGCGGTTCGTACTCGCGATACCCCATCACCGCGCAGACATGCCCCGGCCCTAGAAATCCCTGCACCCGGTTCAGCGGAGATTGCAGGATGGCGGCGATCGCGGGCGGCACCAGAACATGGGAAACCAGCATGGAGACGTTTTTCACGCCTTCCTGCTGGGCGCGCCAGACCAGCATGGCGTTGGCGGGCGCAGTGGTCTCGAAGCCAATGGCGAAGAAGACCACTTGCTTGTCGGGATTGGCGTGCGCAATCTTCAGGCAATCCAGCGGCGAGTAAACCACGCGAACATCGCCGCCTTGCGACTTGATGGTAAAAAGATCGCCGTCCGATCCGGGCACGCGCAGCATGTCGCCGAACGAGCAGAAGATCACGTCAGGGCGCCGGGCAATGGCGTGCGCTTTGTCAATCATCTCCAGGGGCGTCACGCAAACCGGGCAGCCGGGGCCGTGTACCAACTCAATCTCCCGCGGCAGCAGGTAGTCGATTCCATGCTTGACGATGGAATGCGTCTGCCCGCCGCAGACTTCCATAATCACCCACGGCTTGGTCTGGATACGGTGAATTTCCTCGACGATCTTGCCGGCCAGCCGTCCATCACGATATTCATCCAGGTACTTCATTGCTTGGGTCTCCCATCGTCGATCTCATCCGCGAGCGGCGCATTGAGTTCCGTCAGTTGGTCCAATTCTTCGAGCAGTTGGTAGGTGCGCTGCGCCTCTTCCTCATCAACCTTGCTGATGGCGAAACCCACATGAACCAGGACATAGTCGCCGACCTGGGTCTCCGGCAGGTACTCCAGGCAGGCCTCGCGCACGACGCCGCCGAACTGGACCTTGGCCATACGCATGCCCTGCTGGTCGAATGCCTCGACCACCTTGCCGGGAATCGCCAAACACATGTCAGTTCCCTCTTCGCAACATTTCGTTCGCGATGACCGCCTGGCCGAGCGCGATTCCTCCATCGTTGGGAGGAACCAAGCTGTGCAGGTAAACCTCGAACCCATCGCGTTGTAATCCTTCCACCACGCGGCGCAGTAGGTACAGGTTCTGGAAGGTGCCACCGCTCAGGCAAACGCGCTTCAGTTGCTCACGCTTGCCGATGCTCCGGCAAACCTCCACAATCGCAGCGGCGACGGTGTTATGAAAACACGCGGCGATGTATGCAGCCGGCTTCGACCGCGCAAGGTCTTGTACGATGTTCTCGATCATGGGCCGCATGTCCACCTGCGCCGGCTCGCCATCACTCACAAGGAAAGGATACCGCTGTTCGACCCCAGCTTGCGCGATCATTTCCAATTCGATCGCCGCTTGCCCCTCAAAGTTGACCTCCTGCCGTAGGTCGATGAGGGAGGCCACGGCATCGAACAAGCGGCCGCAGGAAGACGTCTCAACGCTGTTGATACCGCGCAACAGCATGGCGTCCACCAGGCCGACTTGCTTTTCCGGAATGCTGCCGAGAAAGCGGATGCCCGGCGGCAGGGATCGCGCACCGAAGGTGTCGCGCAGATAGCTAAGTGCCATGCGCCAAGGCTGCCGCACCGCTGCATCGCCGCCCACGAGCGGGACATAACGCAGATGCGCCCGCCGCTCGAATCCCGCGAAGTCGGCCACCAGAAACTCCCCGCCCCAGATCTTTCCATCCGTGCCATAACCGGTGCCGTCGAAGGCTACGCCGATCACCTTGCCGCAGAGGTGATTTTCCGCCATGCAACTGGCGACGTGCGCATGATGGTGCTGAACGCCGACCTTTTGCGCAATCGGTAATCTGAGGGCAAAACGCGAGCTCATATAGTTGGGATGCAGGTCATACGCCACGGCGAGAGGTTCAACCCGGAAGAGCTTCTTCAGGTTGGCCAGCGTTTCCTCGAAGAACACCAGCGTCTCGTAATTCTCCAGATCGCCAATGTGTTGACTCAGGATTGCGTAGGTGCCCTTGGTCAGGCAAAACGTATTCTTCAGCTCGGCGCCGCACGCCAGGATCTCGCCCAGCGGGACACCAAGGTCCACGGGATGCGGCACATATCCACGGGAACGCCGCAGCACACGCTCACGTCCTTCCAGCGTGCGCACCACGGAATCATCCGTGCGCATGTAGATGTCGCGGTTGTGAAATACAAACCAATCGGCCACCGGCTGCAAACGCTCCCACGCCTCTTGATTTGAAATGACAATGGGCTCCTCGCTGAGGTTGCCGCTGGTCATCACCAACGCCGTAAACTGCGGCGGGTCGTCGGGCGAGTCGCTGAACAGCAGGTAATGGAGCGGCGTGTACGGCAGCATGACGCCAATGGTGTTATTGCTGGGAGCGACGGCCGGGGAGATCGTCGCGTCCGGTCGGCGGCGCAGCACCACAATGGGGCGTCGCGGACTCAGTAGAGCGGCGCGCTCCGCGCCGGAAACAACGCAGAAGCTTTCGACGGCGGCAAGATCGCGCGCCATCAAGGCGAAAGGCTTGTCACTGCGGCGTTTGCGAGCGCGTAACAGCTTCACACTGGCATCGTTCTGCGCATCGCAGGCCAGCAGGAAACCGCCCAGCCCTTTGACCGCTACGATCCTGCCTTCGCGCAGCAGCTCGCGCGCCCTTCCGATGATCGCCGCAGATCCAGCAGGGTTGTAGTCCGCATCTTGCGGGAAAACCGATCCGGATCCCGCGATCGCCAAAGCTGGGCCGCACACCGGACAGGCAGTCGGCTGCGCATGAAAGCGGCGATTGGTTGGGTCTTCGTACTCCGCCTGGCAAAGCGCGCACATGCGAAACGATGACATGGTGGTCATCGGGCGATCATAAGGAATGTCCTGAATAATGGTGTAGCGCGGTCCGCAATTGGTGCAGTTAGTAAACGGATATCCAAAGCGGCGGTTCTTGGGGTCGCCAAAGTCGCGCCAGCACTCGTCGCAGGTCGCCACATCGGGCGATACCAGCACAAACTCGCCCGCTTCCGCGTGGCTTTGCCGTATTACGAAGTCGCTTTCGCCAAGCGGATCGAGCTCGGCCACGCTGACTTCTTTGATCAACGCCAGAGGCGGCGGCCGGTGCCGCAATGCGTCCAGGAATTTCTGGATGCCCTCGTCGGCGCCCTCAATCTCGACCGTCACACCTGCCGATGAATTGAAGACGCATCCGGTTAGCCTGAGTTCGCGTGCGAGGTTGTAAACGAATGGACGGAACCCAACACCCTGCACGATGCCGCGCACACGTATCTGTTTGCGGATTAGCAACGGACGTGTTGTGGCCGCCAAATAGGTGCTCCCGACCGTCCCGTTAGGAGACACTACCATGCCGCTGATGCCCGGTGCTACATGTAGTTGCATGGCAAGGCAGAGGTGTCAGCCATCGAAGAAAAGACCTGGCTCAGGGAACGATGACCGCTGCGCCGTCGATGGAATCGTTCTTGATCGCGAGCAGAGCTTCATTGGCCTGCTGGAGCGGAAACTTTGTACTCTTGGGATGAAGGTTGATCTCGGCGGCAATCTTGAGGAAGTCGCGGGCATCGGCGCGAGTCATGTTGGTGACACTGCGAATCTGGCGCTCGCCCCAGAGCAGATGGTCATAGTCGAACTGGGGAATGCAATCGAGATGGATCGCGTTGATGGCGACCACTCCACCCTTGCGCAAACTGGCCAGGGCAGCGATCACCACGTTTCCGCTGGGCGCGAAGGTGATGGCGCGGTCGAGTTCGACTGGCGGCCTTTCCGTTTCCGTTCCCACCCACGTGGCCCCGAGCGATGTTGCCAGTTGGCGATGCGAAGCTCCTCGCGTCGAAACGTACACGCCACAGTTCCAGGCGTGCAGCACATCGATTGCGAGATGTGCCGACGCGCCAAATCCGAATAGGCCAACGCGCTCTCCCGGCTCTACTCCGGCAACGCGCAAACTGCGAAAACCGATGATGCCGGCACACAGCAGTGGCGCGGCATGCAAGTCGTCGAGCCCCGGCGGAAGTGGAAAGACGAAATCGGCCCGAGCGAGCACATATTCCGCATAACCACCGTTGACCGTATAGCCGGTGAAGACGGGCGCATCGCAGAGGTTCTCCATGCCTCGGCAGCAGTACCAACACGTTCCGTCGATGCCGCCAATCCACGAAACTCCGACGCGAATGCCGGCCGCAAGGTCCGCGGTGGCGCCCTCCACGACATCGCCGACGATCTGATGTCCGGGAATCAGGTGCTCCCGCCGCAGAGGAAGTTCCCCCTCCACAATATGCAGGTCGGTACGGCAAACACCGCAAGCTCGGACCTTCAACAGGACATGGCCCGGTTCCAGCGCCGGACGCGGAACTTCCTCTATGCGAAGAGGACTCTTCGAAATATCCCGGGCTGCTGCAAGGACCGCGGCTATCATCGGAAACTCCGCTCGAAGGCTGGCTGCGATGATTTTAGCTGTAATCGGCTTGTTGCCGACGAAGATCGGTTGGGGACGGCGAATCGCCCTTCGCTCTACTGTTGCGGCTGGTTCTGATCAGGTGGAAACTGGCTCCCCGGGCCGCGTTGTCCTGGTGCAATCTGCTGCGGAGTGCTACCCGGTTGCTGCCCGAATGGGCTTTGCTGCTGGCCACTCACCAGCCCGGCTGGAGTTCCCACTTGCGCTCCGCCGAAAGTGACCGGCTGGTAGGGACCGCGCAGCAAAACATTTGGCCGGTCAGACATGGGGTCATAGATGAACTGCCACTCGTTGTATTTCTTCTTCTTGTTGTAAATGCGGATCGTGGGATCTTTGCTCAAACTTGCGACGCCGACAATCGCGCCACCGCCAAACGTCTGATTATCCCCCGCGGAGCTCGACGAGCCCGGGGCCCCCGTCTGTCCGCTGGCGATTTTGGCAAGCGGACTGGTCCCTAGACCGCTGCCTGGCTGCGCGCCCTTGCCGGCGAAAGTGCCACCACTCCCCTCCGAATCGGGGCCGGGCATATACTGCGGACTCTGCGGAGGACTTCCCGCGAAAGTACCACCGCTCCCCTCCGACTCGGGGCCAGGAATGTACTGCGGAGACACAACCGGCATGGTCGGCCAGGGGGCGCCGCTCCCGTCCGAGCCGGGACCGTTGGTCAAGGCCGCACCGCCCGGCGTCGCGCCGGGCGAGCCCAGCCCGGCTGCCGGCGTTCCAGGTGCGGCCAATCCCAACGCCAGCGCCTGGATGTCGCCGTAGTGCAGCAGCGTCCACTTGCCGCCTTTGGTAAGCGGGTCCTTGTAGCGCCTGCGCAGGAAACGGATCTGGTTGGTGTTGTCGAGCTGCTCCAGGCTGGTGGGATAGCGGCCAAACTTCTTGTAGAATTTCTTGATGGCGCGCGCGTACTCGGTGCCGCGATGGACCATCTCCTCTTCGCGGTCACGCTTCATTTGCTGCACCAGCCGGGGAGCCTCGACGGTGGCGGCGATAATCATCAGCGCCATCATCAACAGAATAGCCAACAGCAAATAGCCGCCCTCACGCTGGCGCCGGCGAGGATCGATGGCCCGAACTGGAAGATGACGTTGCACGCTTTTCCTAATCGTATTGTATAGACGAGTAGGCCCAAGGGAGGTTGCGGGAAAAACCTTTGTCGGCCCTGCGCATCCTCGCTGTTTTCCGTTTACATGCCCATTCTAAGCGCTTATTGAGGTGCCATGCTGAGCAAGCGTTCGCCGGGTTCAGCGAACTCGAGTCGAAGCATTCCTAGAACTAAGCCGAGGTTCGCGGCAGGTATAAGGGGCCCCTCGAGTCGTCGCTTCCCTTCTGCTCAGGACAGCACACAAGAAAACGCGGCGCTCGCGCTTCTCCTACTTCATCGGCGGCAGATACGGGATGTAGCGCGCAAACAACCAGCACATGAAAAACACGATGGGGACGTGCACCATCATTTGCAGCACGCTATAGCCGACCAGGTCGCGCGCCTTTAGCTTGAGAATCCCCAGCAGAGGCAGCATCCAAAACGGATTGACCAGGTTGGGCAGAGCTTCCGCCGCATTGTAAATTTGCACCACCCAGCCGAGATGGACGTGGTGCAAGTTCGCCGCCTGCAGAATGTAAGGCGCTTCGATGACCCACTTGCTTCCGCCGGAAGGAACAAAGGTCCCCAGGATTGCCGAGTACAGCGCCACCAGCAGCGGATAGGTCGCCTGGGTGGTGATTCGCGCAAACAGGCTGGCCAGCCAGGTGGAGATGCCAGTGCCGACGATCATGCCAAAAATAACTGCGTAAAACGGGAACTGGATCAGCACGCCACCGGTCGCCGGAACCGAGTCGGCGACGGCCCGCACAAACCGTTTGGGCCGCCAGTGCAACAGCAGCCCGGCGGTAATGAACATCAGGTTGTAGGTGTTCAGGTCCAACGCCGCGAGCGCGCCTTGTGGCGAAGTGCGGAAGAAATCGAACAGATACCAAACGATCAGCGCTGACACGAAGACGGTCAGCAGCGGGCTGTACTCCAACCACTCGCCAGGCTTTGTTCTATTCTCCAGGGGACGGTCAACCGACTCATACTCGATGCCGAAGTCAGCGGCGGTCTTCGCTCTCTCCGGCGACGGCGCGGAGAAGTAGGCCACTGCCACCGAAACCACGATCAGCACGACTGCCATGGCGATGCTTTGCCACAGAAAAAGCGATTGCCGCAGCGGGATCAGGCCGGAAATAGTGAACAGCGCTGGAGGGATGGATCCTTTGGTGGCCATCATCATAGCCGCCGAGGAGGACAGTCCCAGCGCCCACACTGCCCCGAGCCCGAGGTAGGCAGCAGCTCCCGCGGCGCGATAATCCATGCCCTTCACACGGCGAGCCAGTTCGCGGGCCAGCAGCCCGCTGAAGATCAGGCTGAGTCCCCAGGAGATCAGCGAGGTCAACATGGAAAATAATGCGATCATCGCGATCGCGCTGCGCCCGCTCTTCGGGATTCCGGCCAAAGCACGGATCAGGCGGTTCACCACGGGCGTAGTGGCGACCACATATCCGCCAATGATGATCATCACCATCTGCATGGTGAACGGCACCAGGGTCCAGAAATTTTTGGCGCCTTGGATGGCAAGCTTGCTCGCCGACTCGTGGAGACACAGTCCGAAGATGAAAACGATGACGATTCCGGCCAGCGCAAAGACCAGTGGATCAGGAAACCAGCGCTCGCTCCAGGTTGCCAGGGCCAACCCAAAACGCGCTAAACCACTATCTTGCTGGGCCGAGTTTGTCTTACGCCCGGATGACACCGGCTCGGATGGCATTGCTTCCTCCTTGGCCTGCTTAATAGGAGGCCAGTTCACCGACGCGGGATTGCAGCGATCGCGCTACCGCCAGAGAGATTACCACCTGGCGTCACAGCACCGCCAAGAAAATGAGGAAAGCACATGCCGTGCGAGCGGCTTGGAAAGCCACTAGACCGTACACGACGGCGTAGCTGAAGCCGAGCGCCCTTCCAACCCGAAAACCTGACCTGACGAACCGGTCGGCTGCATCGCCGACATCACTATCTGGTATCCTGCCTGCAAGGTTACTGTGTTCAAGTACATACCCCTTTAGTAACTTCGTCATTCTGAATTTTGGATCGATATTCCAAAAATAGTAACTTCGCCGCGTTTGCTGATCTATAATTTGGGAAGCTGTTCATAAAATGAGGGTTACTATGCAGTCGGTCGGCGCGGGCGTGGCATCAAAGTTGCACAGTAATGATGCACCTGTAGGTGTGATTCCACAGGTGCGTCGTACCCATGAGCCGCCTGCCCCGATGGCACGAGACTTACAAACGCGTTTTTTTGCCGTCATCCTGGCGCTACTGAGCGTAGCGGCGGTCGTGTTCGCTTGGATCAACTTTGACAAGGAACGTGAGTTCTCTGCCCCCTACGATGGGGTTTGGTGGGTGGAAGACGGTAGCCACCTGCGGGCGGCCCGGGTGGACATTGACGGTCCCGGCCAGAAGGCGGGCATTAAGCTGGGTGACCGTCTGGCAGCGGTTGACGGCCGGGACGTAAGCAACGTCGGCAGCCTGGAACGGCAGCTGTATCGCGCTGGCATCTGGTCCAAAGCTAACTACTCGCTGGTGCGCCAAGGCGTGAATCTGGAGGCGCCTCTGATTCTCGCCCCCGCCGACCGCTCCCTGTTTGGCGGATTGCGGCTTATTGCTCTGGTGTACCTGGGCATCGGCATGTATGTTCTGCTGCGGCGTTGGACCGCTCCCAAGAGCACTCATTTTTACGTTTTCTGCCTGGTTTCTTTCATCTTTTACTCCTTCCATTACACCGGCAAGCTGAACGATTTCGACTGGATCATCTACTGGGCCAATGTGGTGGCATGGCTGCTGCAACCGGCCCTGTTTCTGCATTTCTCGCTGACGTTCCCCGAACGCAAACGCCTGGTGGACCGCCGGCGCTGGCTGATTCCGGCGGTGTATGTCCCGGGCGCGATTTTACTGATCGCGCACATCTGTGCCCTCGAACTGCTGCAACCCAGTGAAGTGCTGCGTTGGAACCTCGACCGGCTGCAGATGTCGTACCTGGCCGCCTATTTTGTGTTGTCGGCGGCGGTGCTGTGGCACAGCTATCGTCATGCCGAGTCGGCAATTCTGCGGCAGCAGATGAAGTGGGTGACCCGCGGGACCATTCTCGCCGTCGCGCCCTTCACTCTGCTCTATGTGGTCCCCTACCTGGCGGGAAGCCCGCCCGCGCTGTGGATGTGGATGAGGATCTCGGTGTTGTCGCTGGTGTTTCTGCCGCTCACCTTCGGCTATGCCATCTTCCGCTACCGCCTGATGGATGTGGACCTCATCTTCAAACGCGGCATGGCTTACACCATCGCTGCGGGCGCCATCACTGGGGCCTACTTCGCGGCGGTGGGCATTGCATCGGTGCTGTTCCATCGCAGCTTCCCCAGCGTCGGCCCCATCGGATTGATCGTGGCCATCGCCGTGACCGCGTTGCTGTTCGATCCGTTCAAAAACTGGGTGCAGGATTACCTGGACAAATTCTTCTATCGCAAACGCTACGATTACCGGAAGACGCTGACGGAGTTCGGCCGCGATTTGAACTCGGAGACCGACCTCGACAAGATGCTCACCTCGATCGTGGACCGCTTGTCGCGCACTTTGCTGGTGGACCGGCTGGCCATCTTCCTTTCCGACCCGGAACAGGCAGAGCAGTTTTCGCTGGCCAAGTCATTCGGCATTTCGAACACCAGCGGGCTCGACTTCGACTTCCTGCACGTCGAACGGCCGGAGTGGAAATTGGGCCATCTGTTCTTCGACAACACCAACCAGGCGGTTCGTGAGACTCCGAGCGCGCGCGACACCATCCGCCGGCTGGAGCTGAACTACTACATTCCCTGCACGGTCATGAATCGCATGATCGCAGTCCTGGGTCTGGGTAAAACGTCGGAAGGCGATTTCCTCTCCAGCGAAGATGTGCAGTTGCTGGAAACCCTCGCCGGATATATCGGCATCGCGGTGCAGAACGCGCGTCTGTACAAGTCGCTGGAGCAAAAAGCCGGGCAGTATGAGCGTCTGAAGGAGTTCAACGAGAACATTGTCGAATCCATCAGCGTGGGTGTGCTCGCGATTGACCTGGAAGATCGCATCGAGTCGTGGAATTCGCAGATGGAAGTGATGTACGCCTTGCCCCGCCTGGAAGCGCTGGGGCGCCCGCTGGGCGAAGTGATGGCGCCCGCGTTTCTGGAAGAGTATTACCGCGTGCGTCAGACTCCGGGCATCCACAATCTCTATAAGTTCCGCTTGGGCACCACCGCCGGCGACGCCCGAGTGGCCAATATCGCCATCGCGCCACTGGTCACCAAGGACTTCAGCGTCATCGGCCGCTTGATCATCGTGGACGATATTACCGAGCGGATCGAGCTGGAATCGCAACTCTCGCAGGCCGAGAAGCTCTCTTCCATCGGTCTGCTGGCCGCCGGGGTCGCGCATGAAGTCAACACTCCTCTGGCGGTCATCTCGTCCTACGCGCAGATGCTGGCCAAGCAGGTGCACGGCGACGAGAAGCAGTCCGGCTTGCTGGACAAAATCACGCGCCAGACCTTCCGCGCTTCGGAAATCGTGAACAGCCTGCTGAACTTCTCGCGCACCTCGAGCACCGAATTCAGCAATGTGGACCTGAATCGCGTCATTCAGGACACGCTGACCCTGCTTGATCATCAGTTCAAGACCGCGCGCATCAAAGTGCAACCCGATCTGCAGCCGGAACTGCCGCCCATCTACGGCAACACCGGAAAGCTCCAGCAGGTCTTTCTCAACCTGTTCCTGAACGCCAAAGACGCGATGCCGGCTGGCGGAACGCTCATGATCAGCACCTCCAATGGCCATCACGTGGAGGTGAAGGTGTCGGATACGGGCAGCGGAATCGCGCAGGAACATATTCATCGCATCTACGATCCCTTCTTCACCACCAAGAACAAGCCCAAGACAGGACATAGCGGTGGCACTGGCTTGGGCTTGTCGGTGACCTACGGCATCATCCAGGAACATGCCGGCAAGATTCGTGTGGCCAGCGCACCCGGACAAGGTACGACCTTCATCATGGAGTTCCCCATGATGAGAAAGGTGGTTAATGCCTGAACTGGCCGTCGGTCATATGGCTACGGGACGCGAAGACCTGTCCTCCCCTGGCTCCGTGCTGATCGTCGATGACGAAGCCGCCATCCGGGAGTCGCTGCAAGCTCTGCTGGAGTTTGAAGGCTACGCCGTGGAGGTGGCCAACGACGGCCTTGAGGGGCTGGCTCGCATTGCGGAACGCCCCTTCGACCTGGTACTGCTGGATTTCGCGCTGCCCGAGCGCAATGGCATTGAGGTCCTGCACGACATCCGCGAGCGCGATTCCGATCTGCCCGTCATCATGATCACCGCCTACGGCACGGTGGAAAATGCCGTGAACGCCATGCAGGCCGGGGCCACCAACTTCATCCAGAAGCCCTGGAACAATGAAAAGCTGCTGGCCGACGTACGCACTGCGGTGGGCCGGCGCCGCGCCGAAGAAGAAGTCATTCAACTGAAGCGCGCCCTCAAGCAGCGCTACAACTTCGAGCACATCATCGGCAAGAGCGATCCCATGCTGCGCATCTTCGACCTGGTGGCGCAGGTGGCGCCCAGCCGCTCCACCGTGTTGCTGCAAGGCGAAAGCGGCACCGGCAAAGAGCTGATCGCCAAAGCCATCCACATGAACTCTACCCGCCGCGACCGCGCGTTCGTGCCCGTGAACACGGGCTCCATGCCGGCCGACCTGCTGGAGTCCACCCTCTTCGGCCACGTCAAGGGGGCCTTCACCAGCGCCATTGCCAGCAAGAAAGGCCTGTTCGAGGTGGCCGATCGCGGGACGCTTTTCCTCGACGAGATTGGCACCATGAACCTGGAGACGCAGGCCAAGATCCTGCGCGTGCTGCAGGACCGCAAGTTCATGCACCTGGGCGGCGTCACCGAGATACAAGTGGACGTGCGCATTATCGCCGCCACCAACGTCAATCTGCAGCAACAGGTGAAGGACGGCAAGTTCCGCGATGACCTGTTCTACCGTCTCAACGTGATCACCATTGACCTACCCCCGTTACGCCAGCGCAAGAATGACATTCCGATGCTGGTGGCGTACTTCATCGCCAAGTTTGCCGAAGAGAACGAGCGGCTGCCGCTGCGCACCACTCCCGAAGCCATGCGTCCGCTGTTGGAGTACGACTGGCCGGGTAACGTGCGCGAATTGGAAAACGTGATCGAGCGTGCCGTGGTGTTGGCAACCGGACCAAACCTGACCGTGGACCTGCTGCCCGACAATCTCATTGGCCGGGGCAGCAAGTTTGCCATCATGGAACAGCGCCCTGACGCCTCGCTCTTCGAAATCATTGAAGACTGCGAGCGCCGCATTATCAGCGATATGCTGGAAAAATGCGGCTGGAACCAGACCGAAGCCGCCGACCGCTTCCGCATTCCACTCTCCACCCTGAACCAGAAAATCAAGCGCTTGAACATTGAGATCAAGAAGAAGAACCGGGAAAACGGGAACAGCTAGCGGCGCAGCAATTAGCAGCTAGCAAGCCAGAAGCTATCTCATAAATCGGTTTGTATCAGGGCACGCCTTTCAGCCGTGCCGCAAATGGCCCGTTGCGGACTGGGCTTTAGCCCCTGAGGCACTTCGCTTTGGGCCGCCCCGCTATTTATAAGATGGCTTCTAGTAACTAGCATTTAGCAAAACTCGGATGCATGGGTCCTTCCCTAACCTGGTTCTGCCTAACCTGCAAGATTTACCTCGGAATCCCGGCTTGAGTACCGAGGGCGATACTGTGAAGCCAGCGGACATCCGTCACACCAAAACGTGAGATAGATCACAGCAGGGTGGTGCGTCTTGAGACCACAATTTCAGCAGAGTGAGGCGCCTCAGGCGCCGCCGTCGAGGAGGGAGCCATGTCGGAAGACAAACGCGACGTTCTGGAGGTTTTGCGGTACGAACTCAACTTCCTGGAGCAAGGAGGCTATGGAAATTGGTATAGCACGCCGTGGGGGCCTGCTTCCATCTTCCAGGATTCCCTTACCTGCCCCAACCACGGGGACCCCACTCGTAAGCACGCGTGTCACGAGTGCTTGCTTTATGACTTCGTTCCCGAGGAATACCGCACCGAAGACGTACCCTGCCATCACATCCTATTGAATCGCCAAGGGGTTACCGTCGCAACGCCAAATCAGACGGAGGAAGAGCTGCGAGAGAACCTAAAGCATTGGCTGAAACGCACCATCGGCAGAATCGAAGCTGATCGCGCCAAACAGAAAGCGGAACTCGTGACTCAGAAGGCGGGATAGGCGACTGCCGGCCGAACCGCAGATCCTTCGACTCCGCTGCGCTCCGCTCGGGATGGCACCCACAGAGGCGGGTGGCTTCGCCTCCAAGCCTCGACCAGTTCCTCTTCTTGTACCGCAAAGCGTCAGAATTCGTCCCAATTCGGAACCGAACCTACGAAAGATTCTGCGCGCATGGAATTCTCCGGCCTTTTTGCGGATAGAATGCGGCATCGGGCCAGCGCCTGGCGGAGCCAACATGAAACGGAGTTTCACTTCCCTCAACCCTCAGGAAGCCCTGCACGTCGCCATCTTCATCGAGGAACGCAATGCCGAGTTGTACCACCGCTTCGCGGAAATGTTTGTCGAGTTTCGCGATAGCGAATCGCTGGAAATCGCCAGCGTTTTCTGGGAGATGGCGGCGGAGGAAAGAAACCACAGCTCGGCCCTGCAAGACAAGTACATCGAAGAGTACGGAAACGCGCGCTGCGCCCTTACGGAAGAAGACCTGATCGAATCGATCGAAGTCCCGAAGTTGGAGGACGGGGACGTCTTTGCTGCCACCAGTGAAGGCCGCACAACCAACCCGCGGGCCCGTGCCCTGCAGGTGGCGCTCACCGCGGAGTTAAGCGCCCAACGTTACTACTCGGACCTGGCACAGAAGACGCAGGAAGGAACGCTGCGCCGGCTGTATCGCGAACTTGCCGAAATGGAAGACGGCCACGTGGCTTACATTCAGCGCAAGCTCGTCCCCCACCCCACCAACCACAAGAAGGCGAACTAGAGGCAGACCTTCAGGCCATCGCCGGATGATTGCTCAGTTGCATCCACTCGAACGTTCCTGCCGCTGTCATTCTGAGCGGAGCGAAGTCCCCAAGCGATCAAGCGCAGTCGAAGAACCCCTATAGTTGGAGAAGAGTTTCCCCCTGATATTTTCTTCAGCATAGGGGTCCTTCGGCTCGGTCGCCGCGGCGACCTCGCTCAGGATGACAACTCTTAAAGAGTATGGGCGGGACTTATCGCACCGACGCTTTTCCTGCCGCCGACACTGGAACCTGCTCCACGATTTCGATTCCGAAGCCTTCGAGGCCGGCGACCTTGCGGGGATGGTTGGTGAGCAGGCGAATGCGTTTGAGGTTGAGGTCCGACAGGATTTGCGCGCCGATGCCGATCTCGCGCTGGGTGCGCCGCTGGCTCTCGGGCAGGGTTGCCAGTTGCTGCTCGTGGTGAAACTGGATGGTCATGCGGTCGCCCAGCCGCTGCACCGAATAGCCCTTGGAGGCCGAGTGCAGGTAGATCAGCGCGCCGCGGCCTTCCTCGGCGATGCGGCGCATGGCGGCATCAATGACATCGCGACACCCGCACCACTTCGCGCCGAACACGTCGCCCACCAGGCAGTGCGAATGCATGCGCACCAGCACCGGCTCGTCGCCCGCATTCTCCACGTCGCCCTTCACCATGGCGATGTGCGAGTTGCCGGTGATCTCCGACTCGTAGGCGATCATGCGAAACTCGCCGTAAGCGGTGGGCACGACCGCCTCGGCTAGCCGCCGCACGTAGCGCTCGTGCGCCATGCGGTAGCGGATCAGCTCGGCGACGGTGAGCATCTTCATGTCGTGGCGGCGGCAGAATTCGGTGAGCTCAGGAACGCGGGCCATGGTGCCGTCGTCGCTCATGACCTCGCAAATCACGCCGGCGGGAACCAGCCCTGCGAGGCGAGCGAGATCCACCGAGGCTTCCGTCTGTCCGGCGCGAACCAGCACCCCGCCTTTGCGGGCGCGAAGCGGGAAGACGTGCCCGGGACGCGCGAGATCGTTGGGACGGGTTGCGGGATCAATCGCCACCTGAATGGTTTGCGAACGATCGTAAGCCGAGATGCCGGTGGTGACGCCGTCCTTGGCATCGATGGACTCGGTAAACGCGGTGCCGAAGGCGGAGGTATTTTCGGCGGACATCTGGCCGAGGCGAAGGTAGTCGAGGCGCTCCTCGGTCATGGCCAGGCAGACCAGGCCGCGGCCATATTTGGCCATGAAGTTGATGGCGTCCGGAGTGATCTTCTCGGCGGCCATGGTGAGGTCGCCCTCGTTTTCGCGGTCTTCGTCGTCGATGACCACGACCATGCGGCCGTCGCGGATGTGCTCCAGCGCGGTCTCAACGTCGCAAAATGGGGAGTGAGTGGACACGATGGGCTGGTGAAGATTCTAGCAGGGAAGCGGGGAAGCAGTGAATCGCTGTTCGCGGTTCGCTGAGCAGCAAAAAAGGCCGCACGAGGCGGCCCTTACGGAAATCGGAGGGTTTTACAGAGTGGACTCGATTTCGAATCCCCAAGCCTCCAGAAGAGGTTCCGGGATGTATTTGGAATTCTTGTTCTTGCGTGCCCATTCCCGCAGACGGGTGGAACGAATGTACTGGTCAGGTTGGAGCTTGAACTCTTTCACCACCTGCTCGAATTCAGTGATCGTGGGAACAACCGGCCCGATGGGTTCCGGCTTGCCCCAGTTAGGATTGCCACGACGTTTTGCCATATTTGCGCTCTTTCCGCTTTCGAGATTTATTATGAGGATGACGTAATCGGCCCCAAATGAGCAAATGATGCCTACCCAGCCCGGTTATCTAATTGGATTCGCGCCACTTCCACAAGGATTCAAGGGGCGCATTGTCCCAAGGGGGACACGAGGGTAGGGTCCCAAACAGAAGGCCTAGAGACTGGATACTATACCTCGTTTTTCCGCTCAGATCAAAGGAAAATGCAAATCCCTACGGCGGGCCCGGGAACTCCCGCCCGAACCGGCCATGATCTTCGCTTATCCCCCATGGAATGAGACGGTTGAGGACGAGAAACGTAACCAGGAAGCTGGAAAAGTCTCGCAGGCCGAGGCCAGCATCGCCTGAAACGTGCAGATTATTGCACGGCAAGAGTGGTGGTTCCGATGATACCCAAGGCTGCGATGATCGTCGTGCTGCCGGTTGCCACCGCGGTCGCATGCTGCGTACCGACGACCAGCGTCTGGCTCTGCGGACTCACTGAACGGTCAGCGTTATAGGGTTGCTGGTGACCGTGCCGATGGAGCCAACGGACGTCGCAGTGATGACCGTAGTTCCTAGCTTCACGCTCGTGGCCACGCCACTGCCGCTGCTGAGACCGGTGCTGATCGTAGCCACGTTCGTGTTCGACGAACTCCAGGTTACGGCGTTTGTAATATCCTCGTTAGCCGATCCATTAGCGTAGGCGTAGAACTGCAGCGTTGATGGTATCCCGGACATCGAAGCGGTCGATTGGGGGACAGTACTCCCCTGCGTCGTAGTAATTGATATGGTTGTCAAGTTTCCGACCGTGACGGTGACGCTGCCTGTCCCGCTGACGCCTTGCGCGGTGGCAGTTATGGTTGCGGTGCCCAGGGAGACTCCCGTGACCAGTCCGCCGTTCGTGATCGTGGCTACTTTGTCATCCGAACTTGACCAACCGACCGTGGACCCCGAAAGTGGCTGTCTGCTTCCGTCGGAGAAGGTGCCGGTGGCGATTAGCTGCTGCGTGCCGTTGAGGGCGATCGTAGTCGAAGCGGGGGTGATAAAAATTGAACTTATTGTAGGATTTACAAAGAAACCCGTGCAGCCTGCCCACGCCAGGCATAGGAGAATGGCGATACCTGTCGCTAGCCCTAAGCGCCGCCTAAGACCCAGCAGCCGAAGAACACTGCCATGACAAAACAAATGGAGCTTTTGGTTGCGTCTACGCCGGACTGAATCATTCATCTCCACCCATCTCCACTCCCGAGATTAACCCCAGTTTGATCACTGAGTTGTCAAGGACGGGTCAATTTGAGCACATTTCAAATCTACTTGGTACTTCCAACCCCGTATCTTACTACGGCGCGAACCTGCCTGCGAGCGATGCTTCCGTCAGTGTCCGCTGGGTAACTGCACCGCGAACGATTTGGTCTCCGGCAGACGGAGGATGTGAGGCGTGATAACCACCAGCAGGTCGTCCGCCCTGTCGTTCTTAGTGTGGCCCGAAGCCGCGTAGGTTAGAGCCGGAACTCTAGCCAAGAACGGCAATCCGCTTATGCTGCGGCTGTCGGCGGAAGAGATAAGGCCAGTAATTACGCTGGACTCGCCGTTTTTCAGCGTAATGCTGCCGCTGTACTCGCGGTTGTTGATGATGGGAATGCCGTTCACCGTCTGCGTGCCCAGGGAACGAATGTTCAGCTCCAATTTCAAAGTGACGTCACGGTCCGCGTGAATGATGGGGGTAGCCTTCAGATTGAGCCCCAGGTCTTCGAAATTAAAGGACGGGAAGGGCGCAATGTAGCTTTGGTTGCCGATGACTTTTGAGATGGCCGAGGAGTTGTAAATGGGAGCGAAGGTTGCGTTCACGATGGGATAGCGTTCACCCACCTTGAACACGGCAGCAGTGTTCTGCGAGGCGCGCAGGGTAACGTGCTCCAGGGAGCGGATGTCCGACTGATTGAGATTCACGTTGACGGTAGTTCCAGTGCCTCCACTAAGCCCAAACAGCGTAGCACCACCGCCGAAGGTGGCGAACGGGGTCGATAAAATCGAGCTGGCTTGACTGGATAGTTGTGCCAGCAAGGCCTGGATGGCCTGCGAATTGGCCTGGTTGATTCCGCCGGATGCGATCAATTGGTTGATGAGGTTCTGGGCATTTTGTCCCAGACCCGCGATGAGCGCCGGACTGATATTGAATAGAGTGAACTGGGCCGGCGGAGTAGTCCCGAGCTGCCGCAGGAAGCTGGAGCTAACCTCATAGACCCGCATGTCCAGCAGGACTTCGGGACGGCCGCCGGCCAGGCTTTCCAGCAACTGGCCGGCGACTTTCAACACCGGCTCTTCCGCCCGCACCGAGATGGTGGATTGCGCCTTGTCGGGCGCGATGTAGCGCAGATTAAGAAGCACGCGGAGCGAGTTCGTCATCTCCGTCAGCTCCTGGTCGGTCGCCAGGTCGGGCAGGTAGAAAGTGCGCAATGACATGCGCGTGTAGTTGCGCCGGTTCTCGACGGTATCGGCCGCGAATAGCATCTGCTTGGCCGATAGTGGTACCCAGAATGTCTTGGTGACGCTCGTTGCCGCTTCCATGGCGGTGGCAAAGTTCACGTCTTCAATGTCAAATCGGACCCGCTTCTGCGGCACCGAGTCATCGAACTGCGCGCTTATCCCGTAGGCTTGTGCCACTTGGGTGAGCAGGCCCTTGCCATCGCCCTTGTAATGGAAGTCCTGATGCTTGGCTGCGGGCTGCAGTTCGATGGGCGTGGACTGTTCCACCACGCGCATATTTCGGCTTACCGGCTCTTCGTCCAGCGGGATCGAGTCGCGCAAACGCTGCAGCGCGTATTCGTTGCTGGGGTCGAATTCCAGAGCGTGCCGGAAATCGGCCATGGCAACGATCTCGTCGTGGTCGAGCATGGCTTGGTTGCCCTGCTTCAGAAATTGCATTACCAGTTGCTGGCGGGTGAACTCACGGGCGGTAACGAACTCGACGTTGTGGGGCGCGAGTTCTGCGGCAAGTTCAAACTTCTCGAAGGCGGCATCCATCTGGCCCGCCGACTTCAGCTTCACACCGGCTTTGAACTGGCGCTTGGCTTTGGCGACATCTTTGGGATCGTCAGGCGGAGCGGGCGCTGCCGCACTTGGCTGCGAGGCCGGCGCTGGCGTGGGTGGATTCGTGTTAGTAGCTGGCTGGCTCGCTGGGTTGGAGTTGCCCGGCTGGGCCGATTGCGCCGTGCTGGCGGCTGTGGTTGTGTCCTTTGGCGGAGCAGTAGCCGGGGCGGGAGCAGCCGTCTGCTGCCCAGCCAGCGTGCTCGTCATCGCGAGCGCAAGTAGCATCCCGGCCAAAAAGCGCATCAGTGTTGAGATTGTATGCCAGCGGATTGGAGGTTGTCGCGTCAGTAACCCGGTGAGCAGCTCGGACGGAAATCATTCACCGCCCTTCGATTTCGCTCTGTCGAAAAACGTGCCAGGCGAAACTGAGTGGGCGGTATAGGGGTCCTTCGACTCCTCGTCGCTCAGGAGGACAGGCGGGAAAAGAGATCGCGCGAAGCTTGCTATGCTAAACTTCACTCACATCGAGGGTTGAGGATGAACACGGTTTTACGCAAGCTGATGTTCGTGGATTTGATCAAGGGACTGAGAGTCACCTTCCGCAATCAGGACCCGAAGGAACTCATCACCGAACAGTATCCGCTGCAGCGGCCTGAAGTCGCGGAGCGTTTCCGCGGCGCGCCTCGCCTCAACAACAATCCCGATACCAACGAGACCCTGTGCATCTCCTGCGATCTCTGCGCCCTGGCGTGTCCTGAGCACCTCATCGTGGTGAACAGCGAACGCAATCCTCACACCCGGCGCAAGGAGCTGACGGACTTCACCTACGACCTGAGCCGCTGCATGTTTTGCGGACTTTGCGAAGACGCCTGCCCCACCGACGCACTGGAGTTGACCCAGGACTTTGAGATGGCGAACTACAGCCGGGAAGGGCTCATCTGGAACCGCGAGACCCTGGAGAAGGGCCCCGAGCCCAACGTGTACCGGCGCTAGGCGGACGACGTAATTTTCTTGCGGGGACGCTCACCCTAGGGAAGGTTTGATTAAGTCCGTTGGACATCCCTCAGGAGAGCCCGAGCGGAGGGACCTGCTTCCAGCCGTCAGCTCTCAGCCGTCAGCCTTCAGCACGATCGCGCTTTAACTATCCACTATCCACTAACCACTACCTTTCGAGTTCCGCAGGACCGAAACAAAATTAGCCCAGGACGTGACCGGGGTCCCCAACAACCGCCGAATTTGCGGTTGTTGGGGTGGTTGAGTCCTGGGTGGGCTGGTTGTAGGAATCCTCAGCCGGCTTCAGCCGGCGACACCATTGCGCGGCATGATTACCAGCCGGGCTCATCGTCCGCTCCCACCCTGTCCGCAAAAGCAGCCGACAAGGATGGGGCAGCCGCCGGTCGCCTGACAAAACTTATTTCGTAGACGCCTTGAGCACATCTCGTTTGGCTCCGCGCTCCTTAGCTCGGCTTGCGTTGCACGATCTCTTCATCGCGGATGAAGAATTGGGCGGAGCACTTCTCAGAACCGCAGATGACAGTCATCAAGCCGGCGATCTGTTTGCGGGTAACCAGCCCGAGCTGTCCGCATTTTGGGCACGACAGGACCGCCCAATAAGGGTCTTCCTTTTCGCCCACCTCGCCGGCGTTTTCCAGCACAAAGATGGTTCCAGGCTCCATCTGTTCGGGGATCCACTCGCTCAACACGCTCAGTTCTCCGATCATGTGCCCTCCTTCAGGCCGTTCAAGAAGCCCGACTTCGCCTTACAGTTGGATGACGAACGGAAGCGCTGCGCTTTCTCGCTCCGCGCACCTCGGCGCGGACCCGCTGGATGGTGTCGCTCAGGCACACCGATAACATCGGCTGGCGGGCGTTTTTTAGCAGGTCAACCACCGCGCGGGCTGAATCTTCCAGGTAAATATGCCGGCCGTCGGTCAGCAGATGGTATTCGGAGGCGGCGGAGACCGTCTCCACCAGGCGCTTGCCCAGCTCCTTCTGCAGGAAGCGGATGACCCGGCGAATCTTCTGCAGGGAGAAACCGCGTTGGCGCAGATCGCAAATCACGGCCACTTCGGCCAGATCGTCCATCCCATAGACGCGTTTATGCCCCTCGCGGGCCGGAACCACGAGATGACGTTCGTCCCACCATTGCAGCTGACGCGGGCTGATGCCCGTCAGGGCCACCACTTCTTTGGATGTGAACGTCTGCTGCATCGCGATTCACCCAAAACAAATCCCACAATAAATGTTTAAAACATCATAGTGCACATCGGGGGCATGTCAAGATGAATTGTTGATGACGGCGGTTACTGGAAGATGAACCCAAGAAGAATTTTCCCAATTGTAACTATTCGTGGACGTCGCGGCTGATTTCTAGGCGAACGGACATCGGTTGCGTCCCACTCTTCGTCACCCCGCGCTGTGAGCCCCGACCTTTCCGCGTCTGCCGCCCTGGCCTGAAGATAAACTGTGACAGTCCAATAACTGACCTGGAGGTCCCGTGGAACCGTTTCGTCATCATATTTTCGTCTGCACACAGGAAAAAGCTGAAGGAGTTCCCTGCTGCTCGGCGGCGGGCTCCTTCGGCGTTCTCAACGCCTTGCACCGCGAGCTCGGCACCCAGGGACTGAGCGACGATGTCCAAGTTTCCAGTTCCGGCTGTCTGGGAATTTGTGACAGCGGACCGGTGATGATCGTTTATCCCGAGGGCACCTGGTATGCGAAGCTGGCCCCGAACGACGTGCCGGAGATCGTATCGTCGCACCTGAAGGCGGGACGAAAGGTCGCTCGCCTGGAGCGAAACCCCGACGCTGACATGAAGACCGAGATTCTCGACCATCGCAACAGGTATCTCGCCATGCTGAAGGGCAAGGACGCCGCCGGTGTGCTGCCGGATGACATCCACGACATGATCCGCAGCTTTATGCCCAGCCGCGCCCTTCTGACGGCCCTGGAACTTGACGTATTTACCGCCGTCGGCAAGGGCGGCAACGCGCAACAGATCGCAGCCAGAATTCAGGCTGCGGTGCGCGCCACCGAGATGCTGCTGAACGCCCTGGTAAGCCTCAAGCTGCTGGAAAAGCATGACGGGATGTATACGAATACGCCGGTGGCGGCGCGCTTCCTGGTGGAGGGTTCTCCCGACAGCGCTCGCACCGCGCAATTGCACATGGCAAACATGTGGCAGCGCTGGTCCAAGCTTACGGAAGCCGTACGCACCGGCACTGCGGTTGAGTCAGGTCGCGACAATGGATGGGTCACTTCGTTCATCGCCGCCATGGACCACACCGCTCGCGGCCGGGCGCGCGCCGTGGCGCAGGCTGTCGAGTTGGACGGCGAGAAGCGCATGCTCGATCTCGGCGGAGGTTCGGGCGCCTACTCCATTGCGTTTGTCAAAGCCGCTTCAGCGCTACATTCCGAGATCGTCGATCTGCCCGAAGTGTTGCCCATTACACAGGAACATATTCGCCAGGCCGGACTGAGCGACCGCATCAGCACTCGCGCCGGCGACATGTTGACCGTTCCACTTGCGCCGGCAAGTTACGACTTGATTCTGCTGTCGGCGATCTGCCACATGTTCTCGCCAGAAGAAAATCGGCAGCTACTGGCTCGTGCCTACGCAGCTCTTGCGCCGCAAGGGCGCCTCGTTATTGCCGACTTTATCCTCGATGCGGACAAGACTTCTCCGCGCTTCGCCACGCTGTTCGCGCTGAACATGCTGGTGGGCACTCGGGCGGGAGCAAGCTATAGCGAACCGGAATACGAAGAGTGGTTGAAGGCCGCAGGCTTTGCCGGGAGCAAGAGGGTCCGCATACCGGGTCCCGTCAATCTTATGATTGCGACGAAGTAGTTTGAGAGAGTTTCGAGGCCCCTGTAACGCATTGCCTGAGAATTTGCGCAGATGGTACACTTTGCACACCTACCGAGCTGAGCGGGGTTAGTTCAGCGGTAGAACGCGAGCTTCCCAAGCTCGATGTCACGGGTTCGATCCCCGTACCCCGCTCCAATTCGCCCTGACCGTCAGAGCGATTCCAAAGTAACTGTATCCAAGCGGCTGAAGCTCGGAATTGTACGAACCCTGGACGCGGGCCTGAAGCGGGTGTGTGAGAACGTCTGTCGTCCCTACGGGACTCGGATCTAATTTCCACTCTCCCCAGCACTCCGCCTGCGGCTGCGTGCTGGGCTAAGTTATGCCGCGCTTACGGCGCTGGATTTTGCGCAATCGTCCCACCGTGCCAACTCAGAATGAGTTCTCGCACACGCTCTTTAGCCCCTGCAAAAACGGTCCTTAGGGGCTAAAGCCCAAAATCATTATTGACCTCGTGCGGCACGGCTGAAGAGGCTGCT
>PLXE01000079.1 GCA_003151335.1 Acidobacteriaceae bacterium | reverse complement strand
GCGGCGCCGTTCTCACGCACTCACTTCAGCCGTGCCCCTTCAAAATTTGCTGTCCTTAGCTGCCGAAACAAATGAATGATCCAGGTTAAGGTGAGGTTCACCTGCATTCGATGGCTGGCTTAACCTCCGCCATCACGCATGGCGAAATACCCCAGCACTCCCGCCAACAGGGAAGCCGTCAGCACTGCTGTCTTCGCTTGCAAAATATGAGAAGCATCATCGAACGCCAGCGAGCTGATAAAAATGGAGACCGTGAAACCGATGCCCGCGAGAATTCCGACCGCGCTCAATTGGCGCCAGGTGACGCCGTTGGGGAGTTGAGCCAGACCCGTGCGGACCGCCAGACTGGCAAATGCGATGATCCCCAGCGGCTTTCCCAGGACAAGTCCGAGCAGAATGCCCCAGGCGATTCGGCTGGGCAGCAACTCGTGCCACGCGCCTCCGGAAAAGGTCACTCCGGCGTTGGCCAGCGCGAACAAGGGTAATACCAGAAACGAAACCCAGTCATTCAGCTTACGAGTCAAAAGCTCGGATGGCGATTCCGTCCCCTGCACCAACTGCTCGATGGAGCCCAGTAAATTCTTGGCCGTTTTCTCGTCGCCCTCAGCCAGCGCTCTGCGGAACCGTTCCACGATTTCATTACCAATCTCCTGAAACTCGCGCAACGACAAGGTTGCGGTGGTGGGAACCATAAACCCCAACACCACGCCCGCGATGGTGGCGTGAATGCCGGACCGCAGAATCGCCACCCAGAAGCCCACTCCCAGCATGAAATACAAGACTGGCTGCGAGATGCCCACTTTCCGCAAAAGGAAAATAACCGCCAGCAGAAGCAGGCCGATGACCAGCGATTCCACATGCAAGGAGTCGCTATAGAAAATCGCAATCACTGCAATGGCGCCGATGTCGTCGGCAATCGCCAGCGTCAGCAGAAAAATTTTCAGGTCCTGGGGAACTCCTTTCACCATGCCCAACACGCCCAGCGAAAACGCGATGTCGGTTGCCATGGGCACGCCCCAGCCGTGCTGGCCTGCATGTCCAACGTTCAGGGCCGTATAGAGAAGCGCAGGAACAATCATGCCGCCCAAGGCGCCGAAAATCGGCAGCGCGGCCCGGCGCATGTCGGCGAGTTCACCATGCACGATCTCGTGCTTGATCTCCATGCCGACCAGGAAAAAGAAGATGGCCATCAAGGCGTCGTTGATCCAGGCGTGTACGGGCAAGCGCAGACGAGAGAGGGTCAGCTCCATCTCCCAAACACGGTGGTAGGAATCCTGCCACGGCGAATTGGCCCACAGCAGCGCGGTGATGGCCGCGCCCAGCAACAAGATGCTGCTGATGCCTTGAATGTGGATGAATTGCTGGATGGGCAGGACCAGGGCGCGCGTCACCAGCGATTCGCGCAGCCTGACTTGAAGGGCGCCGTATGTGCGGGGTGGGATTCCCATAAGCTGTGATCGCAGGCGCACGTCTGGCGCGCTTTAACATTCAAGCTCGAAAACGTAATGCGGTCAATGCCGGCAAGCGCCGGGTGACGCTGTTGGGTTATGCTGTGGGTCTCGCATGGACGCCATCATACGAAACGTGCTGCTGGTTTTTGCCGCGCTGCTGCCCATCGTGAACCCGCTCGGCATGGCGCCCATCTTCGCGGAAATAACCCTGGGCTATGACACCAGCATTCGTCGCACTGTGGCGATGCGGGTCGCGGTCAACGGCGTGGTGCTGCTGGTCGCGTCGCTGTTCATCGGCTCCTACATTCTGCAGTTCTTCGGCATCAGCCTGGCGGCGGTTCAAGTGGGCGGTGGACTGGTCGTGACGGTGGCCGGCTGGCAAATTCTGAATCGCCCGGGCGAGCCGAACGGCGGCCAACTGAAAGCACCGCCCAGCCGCGAACGAATCCTGTCGCAAGCTTTTTATCCGCTCACCATGCCGCTGACGGTCGGACCGGGATCGATCGCCGTGGCCCTCACGCTGGGCAGCAACATACATGAGGAGAGGCACCTGCAACTGATCGTCAGCGCGCTGGCCGCAGTGATTGGAATTCTGCTGATTGGGATCACGATTTTTCTGTGTTACCGCTTCTCCGACAAATTGCAGCGCTTGTTCGGGCAGCTGGGTAGCAGCATCGTTATCCGCTTGTCGGCCTTCATCCTGGTCTGTATCGGCATACAAATCATGTTCAACGGGCTACATGACTTCTACGACGTGGTCCACGAGGTGGCGAAGTAGCGGAGCTTACATACAATGAAAGCACTTCTGTCTGTCATCCTGAGCGAGCGCAGCGAGGAGTCGAAGGACCCCTATAGTTGCGAGAAATCATAATGCGCCCTGGGGCAGCAACAAATCGGACATTATTGGCGGCAATAGGGGTCCTTCGACTCCTCGCTGCGCTCGTCGCTCAGGATGACACGCTATAAAGGTTTTTCATCCCTATGGGTGGGTCGCAGGCCCATGTGGCACTCAGGATGACAACCATGAATTTTCCGGTAAGCTCCCGTCATCTCCTTTACGGTAGCAGCCTCTTCGCGCTGCTTTTAGTGCTTCCCCTGACTTTCTGCTCCAAGGCCCCTGCGACCAAGCGCTATGAGTTGGAGGGCCGTGTGGTAGCGGTCGATCCCGCAGCTCGCCAGTTGACCATCGCTCACCAGGACATTCCCGGCCTGATGAAAGGCATGACCATGCCGTTCACCGTGAGCAAGGACAGTAGCTGGGTCTTTAAGGCCATCGCGCCCGGCGATCACATCCACGCGACCCTGGTGCTCAGCGATCACGCCGAATTACAGGACATCAGCTTCACCCAGCACAGCGACACCGAAAGCGACGGCACCTCAGCGCTGCGTATTCCGCAACCCGGCGACGAGGTGCCCGACTTCGCGCTGGTCAACCAGAGTGGCAAGATCATCCACTTCCATCAGTTCCGCGGCAAACCGCTGTTGCTCACCTTCATCTACACGCGTTGTCCCTTCCCGGAGTATTGCGTGCGCACGAGCAACAACTTCAGCCAGGTCATGCAGCAAATGCAGAAAAATCCGAAGGCATTCAGCGAGGCGCAATTGCTCAGCATCAGCATCGATCCGGAGAACGACAAGCCCGCGGTCCTGCGCAGCTACGGCGAGCATTACGTGGGACGTGTCGATCCCAGCTTTGCCCATTGGGAGTTTGCCTCCGGTTCGCCGCAACAGGTGCGCCAGGCCGCCGACTTCTTCGGACTGGCTTATAACCAGAAGGACGGGCAGATCGTTCACGGGCTGCGCACGGTGCTGATCGGCAACGACGGAAAAATCGCCAAGGTATATTCTGGAAACGATTGGAAGCCCGACGACGTGGCCGCCGACTTCATCGCTGCCGCGGGCGGGTAGGCGGTACCCATTCAAGAGTTGTCATTACGAGCGCCCTGGGTTTGGGCGCGAGGAATCTGCTGTTTGGTGAAGCTGGCAAAAAGCAGATCCCTCGCTCCTCCACCCCAGCGAGGGCAAAAGCGGCCCTCGCTGGGGACCCCGGTTACGCTCGTGATGACAAATGTTAATAAAGGAGCTGACATGGCGCAGACCTACGACCCAGTGGCCAAGCTGAACGAGTTGATCAAAGGCATCGATTTTGCCATGCTGACCACCATCCGCAGCGATGGCAGTTTGCACTGCCGCCCGATGGCGACCCAGGAAGTGGATCGCGATGGCGTAATTTGGTTTTTCAGCGATAGCACTGCTCAGAAGGTGGAAGCTATACGCAAGGACAATCGCGTCAATCTTGCCTATTCCGATGTCGGCAGCCAACGTTATGTCTCCATCGCCGGCCGCTGTGAACTGGTGCGCGATGTTGGCAAGGCAAAGCAGCTATGGAGTCCTCTGTACCGCACGTGGTTTCCCAAAGGGCTCGATGATCCCAATCTCATCCTGCTGAAGGTACACGTGCAGGACGCTGAGTACTGGCATGTGCCGGAAGACCGCATGGTGCAGCTGCCGGGTTTCGCTAAGGCAGGCATTGCTGGCTAGCAGGGCTGAAGTGGTTCTGAGAAGTTGTCATTACGAGTTTCACATGGACCAGCGGCCCACCCATGGAAATGAAAATTAACCACGGAGGCACGGAGATCACGGAGAAAGTTTGATGAAAATCAAAAACTCCGTGTCTCCGTGGTGAATGACTTTCGACGGAGTGCTCATGGGCTTGCGGCCCGCCCAAAGGGTTAGCGGCCCGGAACCTTTCCGGCTGGCCCGCATCCAACCAAATCTGTATTGCTTCGTCCGTACTCCTTCCCAACCCGATGACCGAGATGCTCGAGTTCGTAGTCCATTACGGTTATGCCCTGCTGTTCGTGTGGGTCTTGATCGAGCAGGCTGGACTGCCGATTCCGGCGACGCCGCTGTTGCTGGCCGCCGGGGCCTTGGCCGGGCAGGGCCGCATGCATCTTGCGCTGGCCATGCTGGTTCCGGCATTGGCTTCGCTGTGCAGCGATGCCTTCTGGTACTTCTTTGGCAAGCGGCGCGGCGCGGTGGTGCTGAACCTGCTTTGCCGCATCGCGCTGGAACCCAACTCCTGCGTCCGCAAGACGGAAACCACTTTTACCCGATACGGCGCGCGGACCCTGCTCATCTGCAAGTTTGTTCCTGGCCTCAACACCGCAGCCCCCACGCTTTCTGGAATGGTGGGCGTGGATTTTCCGCGCTTCGTGCTCTTCGATTTTCTGGGAGCGCTGCTGTGGACCGGCGCGTACGCCGGACTTGGCTTTCTGTTCAGCAAGCAACTTGACCTTATTGCCGCCGCTGCCTCGCGCTTCGGGGGATCGCTGCTCCTGCTGTTCGTCGCAGTCGTGATTGCGTACGTATTCTACCGATGGAATGAGCGCCGGCGCTTCATCGAACAGGTCAAGGGGGACCGCATCACTCCTGACGAATTGAAGCACAAGCTGGAATCGGGCGAGCCGCTGACCATCATCGACCTGCGGCATCCGCTCGATCGGCTCACCGATCCCAGGACATTGCCTCATGCGCTGCAGATCTCGCCGGAAGAACTGGAGGCGCGGCAGGGAGAGATCACTCGCGGTGTGGAGATCGTGCTGTTCTGCACTTGACCCAACGAAGCGACCAGCGCCCGGGTGGCGCTGCAATTACGCAAGCACGGCATCCGCCCGGTGCGTCCGCTGCTGGGTGGATTCTTTGAGTGGAAACGCCTCGGTTTCCCGCTTACCGGAGCGCCGGTGAACGACGCGGAGGCCACTGAGTTGTCATCACGAACGGCCTAACCGGGGCCCCCAATTTCGGGAGCGAAGGCTCAATTGCAAACGACTTGGGCGCGCCGTTGCGCATGTCGAGGGCCGCGCGACCGAAGCTATACTGATGCTGTGCCGTCTAAACGACTAAGATGAACTCTGTGCCCCACGAAGACAACGCCACTGTTCTGCCTCCCTCATCCGATGCCGCGGCGTCGTCCGTCGCCCCGCCTGCCGGGCCCAAGCGGATGAAGGCGGCAATTTCGGGCTGGCTGCGCGACATGCTGATCTCGCTTGCGGTCTCGGCCTTCTTCATCATCTTCCTCTATCAGCCGGTCAAAGTGGAAGGCACCAGCATGATGCCTACGCTTGACGATCAGGAACGCGTCTTCATCAACAAGTTTGTTTACAAGCTGGAGCCGATCGAACCCGGCGATGTAGTCGTGTTTCACTATCCTCGCGATACTGCCAAGAGCTACATCAAGCGCGTGGTGGCCGTCGCCGGAGACCGTGTGAAGATCGAAGACGGCGTGGTCTTCGTGAACGGGCATCGCTTGCGCGAGCCGTACGTGCCTGACGCCTATGAAGACGTGCGCTCGTATCCGGAGACCACAGTGCCGACACATTGCTACTTCGTGCTGGGCGACCATCGCAATCTCTCCAACGACAGCCGCGACTTCGGTCCGGTGGACGAAGGCTTCATCTACGGCAAAGCCGTCTTCGGATATTGGCCGGTAGCCAAACTGGGCAAGCTCCGGTAATGCCTCACATCGTGTGCACAACAAATTCTGCGGCTTGCCCTCTTATGCTGCCGCGCATTCCCTGATAAAATCAACAAAATCCAAACCCCGGAGATGCAATGCAGGCAATCCTTGCGCTGGAAGATGGACGGATCTTCCACGGCAAAGGCTACGGCGCAAAAGGCGAATGCTACGGGGAAGTTGTTTTTAACACCTCCATCACCGGCTACCAGGAAATCTTCACCGATCCCTCCTACGCCGGGCAGATTGTAGTTCTCACCAACCCCGAAATCGGCAATTACGGCACCAACTCCGACGATAACGAGGCCACGCGTCCCTACATCGAGGGATTGATCGTGCGCGAGTTCTCGCGCGTCAGCTCCAACTGGCGGTCGCAGGAGGTTGCGGAAAGCTATCTCGAGCGCTACAAGGTTCCCGTGCTGGGCGAGATCGACACTCGCGCTCTGGTTCGCCATTTGCGCACCAACGGCGTTATGCGCGGCGTTATTTCCTCTCTAGAGGCCGACACCGACAAGCTTGTCGCCAAGGCGCGCTCCATTCCGAAGATGGATGGCACCGACCTTGCGAAAGAAGTCACTACTCGCCACGTCTATCAGTGGGACGAAGGCGTACGCTCGCATGAGCCGACAGAAGTGGTCGGCGTGAAGAACGGGCCGCCGAGGCATCACGTTGTCGCCTACGACTATGGAATCAAGCACAACATCATGCGACGCCTGGTGGGCGAGTGCTGTCGCGTGACCGTGGTTCCCGCCACCACCAGTGCTGAGGACGTACTCGCGCTCAAGCCTGACGGCGTCTTCCTGTCGAACGGCCCGGGCGATCCCGAGCCGGTGACCTACGCCCAGGAGAGCATTCGCAGGATGATGGGGCGCGTGCCCATCTTCGGCATCTGTCTCGGACATCAATTGATCGGCATCGCGCTGGGCGGAAAGACTTACAAGCTGCGATTTGGGCACCATGGCGGCAATCATCCGGTGAAGCAGATGAAGACCGGCAAGATCGAGATTACCGCGCATAACCACAACTTCGCGGTCGATCCCGATTCGCTCAAGCAAAGCGAAGTGGACCTGACCCACATCGATCTGAACGACAACACTCTGGAGGGCCTGCGCCATCGTTCGCTCCCGCTGTTCAGCGTGCAGTACCACCCCGAGGCTGCGCCCGGCCCCCACGACTCGCACTACCTGTTCAAGGATTTTGTGAAGATGATGGAGGAGTGGAAGAAGTGAGTCCTCGTGCCGTGGGTATGAACGGTGTGGCAAAAGCGGTTCATGGAACCTTCGAAGAGTTCCTTCCGGCAGAACTGACCCACATCGACGATCTTCAAACCGCAATTCCTAGGATCGCGAGAGACCAGCAACTCGTCGCCGCGATTGCGAGGTCGGTAAGAAAGATACCGATACGACACAAATTGCTGCTTGGCGACGCCCGTGAGATGGATCTACCAGACAACAGTGTGCAATTGGTTCTCACGTCGCCACCTTACTGGACCTTGAAAGAATATCGGGACACCAGCGGACAGATGGGCCACATTTCACAATATGATGAATTTGTCGAACAGCTCGATCGGGTATGGCGGAGATGCTACCGTTCACTAGTGCCAGGGGGAAGGCTGATATGTGTAGTCGGCGATGTGTGTCTCTCTCGTAGGAAAAACGACGGCCGACATACTGTTGTTCCTCTGCACGCCTCCATTCAGGAAAGTTGTCGCAAAATCGGGTTTGACAACCTGGCCCCAATTATTTGGCACAAAATCGCAAACGCCGTACATGAAGTGGAAAACGGGGGAGCCGGGTTTTTGGGGAAACCCTATGAGCCAAATGCAGTGATTAAGAACGACATCGAGTTCATTTTAATGGAGCGGAAGTCCGGAGGATACAGAACTCCGGAGCCTGCCACACGAATTCTAAGCGTGATCGGTTCCGAAGATCACAAACTTTGGTTTCAACAGATCTGGACAGGAGTTACGGGCGCGTCGACCCGTCACCATCCTGCACCGTACCCCCTCGAATTGGCCGATCGACTGGTTCGAATGTTCAGTTTTGTTGGCGACACGGTGCTCGACCCGTTCTTGGGAACAGGGACCACGGTTGTAGCAGCAGCCTTGGCAGGGCGTAACAGTATCGGCATCGAAATTGACCCACACTATCTCCATGGGGCAGTAACTCGAATTAGGCAGGAAACAACATCTCTGTTTCACCAGGTCAAGATCGAAGCTAAGGAGAATGCGGAAAATGGAGTTTAGCCCCAGCCTGGACCAAAGGCTTCGATCAGCGATCCAAGCATTTTGGACCACGCGTGAATCTCAAGCCGGCAAACAGGGTGCAAGGAGTGGAATTCGCGATGCCGGCTTTCGGACCGCGGTTACGGGCGGAGCACAGATGAATGGGTTCATTTCCGTAATCCGAGATCTGCTCGAGGAAAGTGGCATTGGGAAGCCAGTTATTTTTACGGAGCGTTCTGTGGAGCTTCCTGGATGGTTCAGGCCCGAGAAAAAATGGGACCTCCTAGTCGTAGTTGATAACTGCTTAATTGCCGCGATTGAGTTCAAGTCCCAGGTTGGGTCGTTTGGCAACAACTACAACAACAGAACTGATGAAGCATTAGGCAGCGCTACGGATATTTGGGCGGCTTACCGGGAGGGCGCTTTCAAACCATCAACCAGACCCTGGCTCGGGTACCTGATGCTGCTGGAAGAGGCGCCAGATTCCACTCGTCCGGTTCGTGCTCAGGAACCCCATTTCAAAGTGTTCGCGGAATTTAAGAGTGCTTCGTATGCGAAGCGGTATGAAATCTTACTCACCAAGCTGGTGCGAGAGCGCCTTTACGATTCGGCATGCTTTCTAACGTCAAGTCGCGACAGCGGCCCTTCCGGTCAATACCGTGAACCAGCGCCAGAACTTACCTTCGAGAATTTCATCACTTCCTTGATGGCAAGGGCCATTGCTTGTAAGAAGAGTTCCTAAGACCACATGCCACGCCGCAACGACATCGCGAAGGTGCTCATCATCGGCTCGGGGCCCATCGTCATTGGCCAGTCGGCCGAGTTCGACTACTCCGGCGCGCAGGCCTGCAAGGCGCTCAAGTCCGAAGGCTATGAGGTGGTGCTGGCCAACTCCAATCCGGCCACCATCATGACCGACCCGGAGATGGCCGACCGCACCTACATCGAACCCCTCACGCGCACCTATCTCGAAGAGATCATCCGAATTGAGACTGAGATGCTGGTGGCCAGCGGAAAGTCTGGCATCTTTGCGCTTCTGCCGACGGTTGGCGGACAGACCGCTTTGAACCTTGCGGTCGAGCTTGCCGACAGCGGTGTGCTGGAAAAGTGTGGCGTGCAGCTCATCGGCGCGCAGCTTGGCGCCATCAAGAAGGCCGAAGACCGGCTGCTGTTCAAAGACGCGATGACGGCCATCGGTCTCGACGTGCCCAAGTCATCGCTGGTCAACAATCTGAAAGATGGAATCGACTTCAGCAGCAAGATCGGTTTCCCGGTCATTCTGCGGCCCTCGTTCACGCTGGGCGGCACGGGCGGTGGCATTGCTTACAACCGCGAAGAGCTGCTGGAACTGCTCGCGCGCGGTCTCGATCTGTCACCGGTCCACGAGGTGCTGATCGAGGAGTCGGTGCTCGGCTGGAAGGAATACGAACTGGAGGTGATGCGCGATCTCGCCGACAACGTCATCGTCATCTGCTCCATCGAGAACTTCGATCCCATGGGCACGCACACCGGCGACTCCATCACCGTCGCTCCGGCGCAGACGCTTACCGACCGCGAATACCAGGCCATGCGCGACGCCGCCATTGCCGTCATTCGCGAGATCGGCGTCGAGACCGGAGGCTCGAACATCCAGTTTGCCGTCGATCCTCATAACGGGCGCATGGTCGTCATCGAGATGAATCCGCGCGTCTCGCGCTCGTCGGCGCTGGCGTCGAAGGCCACTGGATTTCCCATCGCGAAAATTGCCGCCAAGCTAGCAGTCGGGTACACCCTCGACGAAATCACCAACGACATCACGCGCAAAACGCCGGCGTGCTTCGAGCCCACGCTCGACTACGTCGTGGTTAAGATTCCGAAGTGGCAGTTCGAGAAATTTCCCGGCGCCGACGAGTCGCTTGGCCCGCAGATGAAGTCGGTGGGCGAAGTCATGGCTATCGGCCGCACCTTTAAGCAGGCGCTGCTGAAGGCGGTGCGCTCGCTTGAAACCGGACGCAGGGCGACCGCGGAGGACATCGAGCCACGCATTCTGACCAAGCGCCTAGTCACGCCTCATCCGGAGCGGCTGCAGTACATTCGTTACGCGCTTGCGCAAGGCATGACGGTGCGCGAGATCGCGCAGATGACCAACATCGATCCCTGGTTCCTGCACCAGCTAAAAGAGATCTCCGACATGCAGGCGAAGCTGGGCACGGAGCCCCTCGATGCCGAGCGTTTGCGCGAGATCAAACGCATGGGATTCTCCGACGCCCGCTTGGGCGAGTCCTTGCAGTTGAAGAACGGCCGGACCGCCAGCGAGAAAATTTATCAACTGCGCCAGCAGCACAACGTCCGCCCGGTATTCAAGCGGGTGGACACCTGCGCCGCGGAATTTGAAAGCTACACGCCGTACCTCTACTCGACCTACGAGGAAGAGGACGAAGCGGCGCCCACCGATCGCAAGAAGGTCATCATTCTGGGCAGCGGGCCCAACCGCATCGGGCAGGGAATTGAGTTCGACTACTGCTGCTGCCACGCCGCATTCGCGCTGCGCGATGACGGGTTCGAGACGATCATGATCAACTGCAATCCCGAGACTGTCTCCACCGACTACGACACCAGCGACCGCCTGTACTTCGAGCCCCTGACCTACGAAGATGTCATGGCGGTGTATGAGCACGAGGCAGAAGGCGGTGCGTCGGTCGGAGTGATCGTGCAGTTCGGCGGACAAACCCCGCTCAATCTCGCGCTGCCCCTGAAGGCAGCGGGTGTGCCCATCATCGGCACTTCGCCCGAGAGTATCGATCTGGCGGAAGACCGGCGGCGCTTTGGCAAGCTGCTTGACGAGCTGTCGATTCCACAACCGCGTGGCGCAACCGCCGCCAGCGTTGAGGAAGCCGTCGCCAACGCCAACCGCATCGGCTATCCGGTGCTGGTGCGGCCGTCCTACGTGCTGGGCGGGCGCGCCATGGTCCTGGCCTACGATGACGAGTCGCTCGTCGGCTACATGAAAGAAGCGGTCGAATATTCGCAGGAGCGGCCAGTGCTGATCGACCACTTCCTGGAGTCGGCAACCGAGATTGACGTGGATGCGCTCTCCGATGGCGACGACGTTGTGATCGGCGGCATCATGCAGCACATCGAGGAGGCCGGTATTCACTCCGGCGACTCATCGTGCGTGCTGCCGGCGGTAGATATCCCCGAGCCACTGCTGAACACGATCCGCGATTACACCTTCCGCCTGGCGCGTGCGTTGAAGGTCGTCGGCCTGATGAACGTGCAGTATGCCATCCAACGCGACAAGGTATTTGTGATTGAGGTGAACCCGCGCGCTTCCCGCACTGTGCCCTATGTTTCGAAAGCCACGGGCGTGCCTCTGGCCAAGATTGCCGCGCGCTTAATGACCGGTCGCAAGTTGAGGGAGTTTCTGCCGGAGAATATCGAGCGCGGCGCCGATCTCGACACCGGCAACTTTTATTTTGTGAAGTCGCCCGTTTTCCCTTGGGGCAAATTCCCGGGCGTTGACACCGTGCTGGGGCCGGAGATGAAGTCCACCGGCGAAGTCATGGGCGTGGCCGACAACTTCGGCGAGGCTTTCGCCAAAGCGCAAATCGCCGCCGGACAAGTGCTGCCGATCAGCGGCACGGTGTTCATCAGCGCCAATGACCGCGATAAGCCCTTCATACCCGAGGTGGCGCGGCGCTTTGTCGAGCTGGGCTTCAGCCTCGTCGCCACCCACGGGACGGCGCGCGTGCTGGAACAGGCGGGCCTGCGCGTCGAGCGCGTTTACAAAGTCAAGGAAGGCCGGCCCAACGTGGTCGATCTGATCAAGGGCGAGCGCATTCACTTGATCTTCAACACGCCGCATGGCGTCGAGCCCTGGTTCGACGAAAAGGCGATTCGCCGCGCCGCCGTGATCGCCCGGATTCCCACCATCACGACGCTGTCGGCCGCGCGCGCCGCCTGCGAAGGAATCGCCGCCCTGCAACGCGGCGAAGCCAAGGTGTACGCGCTGCAACATCTGCACGCGGAACGCGTAGCGGCGGCGAAGTAACTTCGCATGGCCGTTAGATCATTTCGTCTTTACCTTGAGCCAAAGGAAGTTTCCCCCGCCTTTGGCATGGCTGAAGTCCGTGTCCAGCACTTGCAAGGTCACATTCGCTTCGACTCCGGCAACAATTTCCCCAGCCGCCCGCTTGCCTGGAGCTGAATTAGGATCTCGAAGCGCTATGGCGTTCGTAGTGGTGACCGAGATTGGCGGGGTGGGATTGGGCGGAAGCCCCCGCACGTTCTTGGGGCCGTCAACCCATGTGGTCTTGTCCTCGGAAACCCGGCCGACATAGAGCCAGCCTTCATTCGGGGCCACAAATCCCGCGGCCACCAGTTTCTGTTGTTGGCGGACCACATCATTTTGGATCTGTTGTTGTGCTGCATCTACGTTCACTTTGGCCGAGTCGAGAGTTTGCGCGATCTGCTGCACGTCTTCTTGGGTTGTGGGCGAGAGGCCGGTTTTCGACTGTAACGCTCCCACCTGACTCGTGAGTTGCGTGATCGTATCCTGTAGCTGATGCACGGTGTCGCTGGCCTGCGAGGCCTGTGTGAAGTTGCCCTTCACGCCGAAAACATTCCACTCGGTCACTCCCAGCGACGTCATGATTTTCGCTACTCGCGCGGGGCTCGAAACCGCCAACACGATCACCACGACTAGAACCACTTCGCGCACCAGGACCGCGACGTTCTTGCTCGCCTCGATGCCATCTTTTGCAGCATTGGAGAAGTTCGACATAGCACCCCGCTGGGACTTGCCAGATTGTCACAGAACTCCGGGCAAAAGCAAAGAAGTATGCGCAAGCCGTGATGGCGATGAGAGGAAGCAAATAGCAATTAGCCAACCTCGATTTAAGAAACTACATTGAGAACGTCTCGCCGGGGGGCCTACTCCATCGCCGGCGCGATAGAATAGGAACTGACAACTGGCAACTGACTACTGGCAACTGATCATGCTCCTACACGGAATCTTTCCTCCCATTACCACGCCGTTTTATCCTGACGGCAAGATCTATTTCCGCAAGCTGGAACAGAATGTCGAGCACTACTCGCGTGCGCCGGTTGTTGGCATCGTCGTGCTCGGCTCGACCGGCGAGGCGATCCTGCTCAGCGACGAAGAGCGCCGCGACGTGTTGAAGTGCGCCCGCGAATCGGCGGCCAACGAAAAAGTGTTGATCGCCGGCACCGGAATCGAGTCGGCCATCGAAACTCTGCGGCTGACCGAATACGCCGCGGAACTGGGCTACGATATCGCGATGGTACGCACGCCGCATTACTACAAATCGCAGATGACGCCGGCCAATATGCTGGCCTTTTATCGCTTTGTGGCTGACCGTTCGCCGCTGCCGGTCGTTATCTATAACTTCCCGCAGGCCACTGGATACGACATTCCTGCTGAAGTAGTAGTTGAACTTGCAGAGCACCCTAACTTGATCGGTATCAAGGAGTCGTCGGGCTCGATCGAGAAGGTGCAGAAGATGGCCGAAGCCACTCGCCACCTCAAGCGCAGCGCGACGGTAACGGAGACCTTCGCTGCCGTGACTGGGCGAATGCTGGATGCAGCCAACGCTGCGTCGGCGAGCGCCGAGGGAGGAGCCTTGGTGACGGTGGGCGCGCTAGCCGGAACGGGAGCGCAGAAATCGTCGTCAGCCGCGGTCACGGTCGTGGGCGGCCTGAAGACTCGACAGAAGGAAGTCGGCTTCCAGGTGCTGGTGGGCGCCGCCCAGAAGTTGCATCCTTCGCTCGAGGCCGGCGCCGTGGGCGCGATCCTGGCATTTGCCGATTGCGCTCCGACTGCCTGCTATGAAATTTACGCGGCGTGGAAAGAAGGCGACGCGGCCCTGGCTCGCGAGAAACAGGAGCGCATCGCCAAAGCCGCCGAGCGCATTGTGGGCGGCCTAAGCATCCCCGGCGTGAAGTATGCCATGGACTACAACGGCTGCTTCGGTGGAATCCCGCGCCTGCCGCTGCTGCCGCTCACCGCGGAAAAAAAGGCCGAAGTAGAGCGGTTGCTGGAGAACATTCGTCAGTAGCCAGTAGTCAGTTGCCAGTTGTCAGTTGTCGCGGGACAAGCCCTGCGACGCCACCGCTGGGCAGTTCCGCTTTTGGGAATGGTCTGCAAATATCTCCCGAAAGTGCTATGAGGTTCGGCTCCTATGTGCTAGCTTGAAGTTGGCACCGAAACAAGGTAGACGTACCTTTTTTCGGTGCCTTTTGTTTTGCCGCTGAGAAACTCGATGTGTGCGCCGGCGGCTGGAACAAAACAGGCTGGCCGAGTGCCCGCGCCTGACGCACGATATTTGAAAACCGAAATATTAGGGGCAATCGCGCCGGGGCCCCGTCCGCGCAGAGGGCTGCTGCGCGGCGGGCACAGCAAGGTCCCGTTCCGTACTCGAGACGGACGAGGTCACCAGGGCCTTGCTGATTTTCATCGACCGGCAGAGGAACAGCCTTGGCTAAATCTATGCCACCCGCCTTCGTCGCCAGTGCGAATTCGCTGAACATTTCCGCACGTATCGAATATATTGACTGCAATGCCTACTCTCGCACTTTCGGACCTGATTGGCGCGCCGGTCATCGACAACACCGGCGTCAGCGTCGGCAAGGTGCGCGAAGTCACGCTGGTGCCGCAAGAGAATTCCAGTCAAATCGCCGGTTTCGTGGTGAAAACCCGTCACGGCGACCGTCTGCTGCCCACTAAGTTGCTCAGCCTGATCAATGGCGGCCTGCGGATTGCCACCCCCGCGTCGGAGTGGAGTCCTTTCGCGGGCGGTGAAGGCATGCTCTTGCTGGAGCGCGACCTGCTTGATCAGCAGATCATTGACGTCCATGGGCGCAAGGTTGTGCGGGTCAATGACATTGACATCCACGAGGAGGCTGGGCACGACCACATTGTGCTCAAGGTGGGCGCGGTGGACGTGGGCGCGCGGGGAGCGGTGCGCCGGCTGCTGAAGGGCGTAGTCCCGGCCGCGGTACTGAACTTGCTGCTCGCCAAGATCCCACCGCGCATGATCCCGTGGGAATTTGTTGACCTCATCGAGACTGATCCCGCCCGCCGCGTCAAGCTGAAGATTTCCCTCGATCGGCTGGCCAAGCTGCACCCGGCCGACATTGCCGACATCGTGGAAAACCTGGCGCCGGCCGATCGCGAAGCCATCTTCGAGACGCTGGACGAGGAGGTCGCCGCCGAGACCCTGGAGGAGATCAGTCCCCGGATGCAGGTTTCGATTCTCAGCTCGCTCGACTCCGACCGCGCCGCCGACATCGTGGAAGAAATGGATCCCGATGCCGCCGCCGACCTGCTGGGCGACATGCATCCCGATGACTCGCAGGAAATCCTCACCGAGATGGAGCCGGAGGAGCGCGCCGAAGTCGCCGAGTTGATGAACTTCGAGGAGGACACGGCGGCCGGGCGCATGACCACCGACTACATGGCCCTGGGACCCAATGCCAAGGTGGAAGACGCCATCGAGATGCTGCGCAACTTTGAGGGCGGGGTGGAGAGCATCAGCACCATCTACATTGTCGGTGACAAGGACAAACTGCTGGGCGCGGTTCCGCTAGCCAAGATTGTGCTGGCGCCCTCCGGCACGCCGCTGATGATGTTGAGCACCGGACACCTTACCACCGTGCATCCCGGCGCCGACGAGAAAACCGTTGCCGAACTCTTCGACAAGTACAACCTGCTCACTCTGGCGGTGATCGATGATGACGGCGCGCTGACCGGCGTCATCACCGCTGACGACGTCATCAACATGCTGCGCGCCAAGCTGTGAGCAGTAGCCAGTCGCCAGTCGCCAGTTTCCAGATTGTCATCCTGAGCGGAACACCCGCAAAGAGGTTCCGACCCGCTTCTGCTGCGGGTCGGGCGGGTGCGAAGGCGAAGGATCTGCGGTTGTTTTCGACGACGTGACTGACCCGGTGAACCGTAGGTCCTTCGACTCCGCACGCGTCCGCCAGTGGCGGACGCGTGCTGCGCTCAGGATGACAGCGATAAAGGGCTGCTCGACACTGACTACTGACGACTGGCTACTGGCTACTGTATTCTGGGAGGTCTTTAACATCTCACCGTAACTCCCAGTGTCATGTCCGATAAGCGACGGCTGAAAGTCTGGAGAATCCGCCTGTTGATGTTCCTGGCCGTCATCGGTCCCGGGTTCATCACCGCGAACGTGGACAATGACGCCGGCGGTATCTATACCTACTCCGCCGCCGGAGCGCAGTTCGGCTACCTCCTGCTCTGGGTCATGATCCCCATGACGGTCGCGCTGGTCGTGGTGCAGGAGATGTCGGCGCGCATGGGCGCGGCCACCGGCAAGGGGCTGAGCGATCTGATCCGCGAGGAATACGGCCTGCGGATTACGTTTTTCATGATGCTGGGGCTGGTCATCACCAACTTCGGCAACGTGGTCGCGGAGTTCGCCGGAATCGCCAGCAGCCTGGAGCTGTTCCACATTTCCCGCTATGTGAGTGTGCCGGTTGCCGCGGTGGTGGTGTGGTTACTGGTGGTAAAAGGCACCTACAAGAGCGTGGAGAAAGTGTTCCTGGCGGCGTCGTTTTTCTACTTCGCCTACATCATTGCAGGGGTGCTGGCGGGTCCGAGTTGGAAGGAAGCTTTCGTCGCCACGTTCAAACCGCCGCACAGTGCGGCCTTCCATCAATCGGCATACATTTACATGGTCATCGCCGTGGTGGGGACCACGATCGCTCCGTGGATGCAGTTTTACCTGCAGTCGTCGATCGTAGAGAAGGGAATCACGCCGCGCCAATATCGCGCCTCGCGCTGGGATGTGATCCTGGGTTGCTTATTCACCGATATCGTCGCGTGGTTCATCGTGGTGGCGTGCGCCGCGACGCTTTATGCGCATGGTGTACGGCAGATCCGCGACGGCGCCGATGCGGCGCAGGCCTTGCGCCCTCTGGCGGGCGATTATGCCTACATTCTGTTTGCCGCGGGCCTGTTCAACGCTTCGCTCTTCGCCGCTTCTATTTTGCCCATCTCAACAGCCTACACGGTGTGCGAAGGCCTGGGTTTTGAATCGGGTGTAGGACATAAGTTCAGCGAGGCCAAGGTTTTCTACTGGCTGTATACGCTGCTGCTCATCGCCGGCGGCGGAGTCATTCTGCTGCCCAACATCCCGCTGGTGAAAATCAGCATTTTGTCGCAGGTGGTGAACGGCGTCGTGCTGCCGTTCGTTCTCATCTTCATGCTGCTGCTGGTGAACAAGAGCGAACTAATGGGCAAGCACGTCAACGGCACGTGGTTCAACCTGATCGCGTGGGCCACAACCATCATCATGATCGGGCTGACGATCGCCTGGTTCGTGACCGGCCGGGCGGGAAGCTAGAGCAGGTTGCCCGCGGCGAGCTGTTGCACCAGAGAGCGGTCGGCATCGAGGAAGTCCAGCGCCGGCAAGTCGCGCCGATGGACCCAGCGGATCTCGCGGAAAATGCGGTTCTGCAGCTCCCCCTCGTAATGTTCGACCTTGAAGAAATGCAGCTCCACGGCGTTGCCGTTCAGGTAGGTGTGCTGTAGTTGCGCAACTTTGCGGCCGATCTCGGCGTGGACGCCCAACTCTTCCTCAAGCTCGCGCGCTAAGGCCTCGGGAGGCTCTTCGCCAGCCTCAATCTTGCCGCCGGGAAATTCCCACTTGAGCGGCAGCGCCTGATATTCCGTCCGCTGGCAACACAGGATTTCATCTCCGCGCACGAACAAGGCGGCAACCACCTGCTTGATCAAGGCGCAAGCCTCGCTTCTACAGCGGTTCCAGGGTTACTGCATCCGCCCGTACGGGTAGTGCGGGCCTTCAGGCCCGCGTATAGGGCAGGAATAGGAATCGCTAAAGCCGCTGAGGTCGACGACCTCAGCGGCTTTAGCGGGGGTTTGGCCGCGGCGAACGCGGCGCTGAAGCGCCGCACTACCCGTACAAACCGAACACATGTATTGTGGAGCCGCTCTAACGCCTCTTGCCGGACGATCACGAAATCCTTTCCAGGTAGCGGCCGACTAGATCGGCGCAGTGCTCGACCAGCTTGCGGTCCTCATCACCGAAGGCCGCCGGTGTGTGGCTGTCAACGTCAAGCTCGCCCACTACTTTGCCCTTCACCGTCACAGGCACGACAATCTCGGAGCGAGTTGCGACGGAACACGCGAGGTAACGCGGATCGGCCCGAACGTCGTCCACTACCAGGGTTTGTCCCGACGAGGCCGCCGCTCCACAGATACCCTGATTCAGGGGAATGCGCTTGTGTGGCGTATCTGCGCCGACATAGGGACCCAGCACCAGTAGGGGACCTTCGCCCGGCGGCCCCTTCTCGATCATGTAAAAGCCGACCCAATCGAAGTGGCGCAGCCGTTCCTGCAGCCGGCCCACGAACACGCTCATCAGGTCTTCGACGCTGCCGGCGGCGTCGGCCAACACAGTGAGTTCGTCGGCGAGGTGCTGATAGTTCGTCTCCATCGTCCTCCATTCATATCACACGCCGTGAAGCTGGCGAATCCCGGCAGACCGAGGAAACAGCTCCGGATGCAGGGCCCAAGCCAGGGCACGCAGTCCGCCGAGCAGGCCCGTCGCCGGGGTGTTCAGCAGTTCATCGTCGATACAGAACACGCGCTCTTGGCGGACCGCCGGCAGATCAGTCCAGCCGCGTTGCTCTACGATCTTCTCCAGCGGGACGCGATCTCCCGCTCCGCACCAGGCCGCCACAATGATGTCCGGCTGCGCCGATGCGACTTCCTCAGGTGTAAGCATCTTGCCGGGCGCGGCGATGAACGCGCCGCCTGCGGCTTCCACCAGCTCGGCCACCCACGGCTGCGACGCGATGATGGGCTTTCCCCATTCCTCGCAAAAAACCTTAGGCTTGGATGCAGAAGCGGCGCGTTCGCGAACCGCCTCGATTTCATTTTGCATAGCGGAGATCACACTTTGACCACTTTCCCATGCGCCCATCACGCCTGCAATCGCAGCCATGTCGGTGTAGATGTCGGCGAGCCTGCGCGGCGCCAGCCCGAGAAATCGTATGCCAGCTCTCAGGATGGCGGCCACAGCTTCCAGTTGATAGGGCACTGACGCCAGCACCAGGTCGGGACGGGCCGCGAGAATCTGTTCCGTCTGGGCGGTCCAGGAATCGGAGACAATCAGGCGCGAACCGTTTGCCACCTCGGGGCAGACGTCGGCGCAATATTTGGTGCAAGCAACCAGGCGATCGAGCAGCCCCAGATCGCGCAACGTGACTGTGGCGCTGGGCTGCAGAGAGGCCACTCGCTGCGGAGTGTGATTGGTGTTCAAGGCTGTTCGATTATACGGAGCGCGGTCCCATGACCGGCAACGCCTGGCGCGGTAAGCTACTGGGGACGGATTCTGCGTCTATGTATTCTCCCCAGCTTCTCGATCACTTCGAGCGACCTCGCAACTCCGGAGAGTTGCCCGACGCCGATGCTCAGGTTCGCATCGAGAATCCGGCTTGTGGCGACATCCTGGAGCTTGCGATCAAGATGGACGCGGGACGGATTGGCGAGATTCGCTTTCGTGCCAAAGGTTGCGTGCCCGCCATGGCCTGTGCCTCGGCGATGACGGAGCTGGCAAAGGGTAGGTCCCGGCAAGAGGCGATTGCAATCGGCAAAGCAGAGGTCCTGAGTGCGGTGGGAGGTGTGCCGCCAGCGTCGGGTCATGCAGCGCAATTGGCGGTTGATGCTCTACGAGAAGCGCTGAAGAAGATTAGGTGAGCATGTGGCTGTCATTCTGGGCGTCGTGCCAGGCGAGAGTGAGTGGCCAGTATAGGGGTCCTTCGACTCGCTACGCTCGCTCAGGATGACAGACAGAAACGCAGATCCTTCGACTACGCGCCCGCCCGACTCGCGAAAGAAGCGGGCCGGAAATTGCTTGCGAGCACTCCGCTCAGGATGACAAAAGTAAAGGGCGTGGGCGCGGACCTTTCGGCTGTGCTCAGGGCAGGCCCTGAAGATCCGCTCTACCCGTGCAAACCGAATAACACTTAGACCGCTCTACACCGTTTCCGTTTCCAGCTCTTCTTCCAACAGTTGCTTGTTGTACAGCTCGGTGTAGTAGCCGTTGCGTTCGATCAGCTCTTCGTGGGTACCATACTCCACGATCTGGCCGTCATGCAGCACGGCGATGCGGTCGGCGTTGCGCACCGTGGAAACCCGGTGCGAGATGAAGATGGTGGTACGCCCCTGCATGATCTCGCGGAGATGATTCAGGATGCGATCTTCGGTCTGGATGTCCACGCTGGCGAGCGCGTCGTCGAGCACCAGGATGCGCGGGCTGCGGATCAAGGCTCGCGCAATGGCGGTGCGTTGTTTCTGCCCGCCGGAAAGCGTGAGGCCGCGCTCTCCGACCAAGGTGTTGTAGCCATCGGGAAAACTCTCGATCTCATCGGCGATGTTGGCGGCCTCGGCGGCACGGCGAACGTCCGCATCGGTGGCGTGCTCGGCCCCGAAGGCGATGTTCTCGCGAATGGTGTCGCTGAACAAGAATGTCTCCTGCGGAACAAAGCCGATGTTCTTGCGCAACACCGCGAGCGGGAACTCGCGAATGGGCCGCCCATCGATCAGCACCGCGCCTTCAGGCGCATCGTAGATGCGCGGGATGAGCGACACCAGTGTGGACTTACCCGATCCGGTAGGGCCGACGATCGCCAGGCTGGTGCCTTCGGGAACGCGCAGGTTGATGTTTTTCAGCACCGCTTCATCACCGTGCACTTGACCCATGCCGCGCTCGGCTGCGATCAACGTGTGGCCGTAGTGAAAGCTCAGATTGCGGAGCTCAATCTCTCCGCCAACTTCGGTGGGGGCGCCAGTGGCGGGCACGGCGGCATCGGTGACCTCGGGCTGTTCAGCGAGCAGGTTCTGGATACGACCCATAGATGCGGTGCCGCGCTGGAAGATGTTAATGACCCAGCCCAGGGAAATGATGGGCCAGGTGAGCTGCACCATGTAGGTGTTGAAGGCCACGAAGCTGCCGACTGAAATGCGATGCAGCAGGACTTCGCGGCCGCCGATCCACAGCACGATCACAATGGCGACGCCAAGCAGGGTTTCCAGCGTCGGCCACAGCATGCCCATCAGGCGGACCAGCTTGAGACTGCGTGCGATGTATTCGGTGTTCTCGCGTTCGAAGCTTTCGATCTCGGCTTGCTCCTGCACATAAGCGCGAATCAGCCGCGCTCCGGAAAAGTTCTCCTGCGCCTTGGCCGAGATGTTGGAGAACATCGCCTGGATGCGTTCGAAACGCTCGTGAATCTTGCGGCCGAAGTGCTGCACCACGATGCTGACCACGGGCAATGGCAGAAAGGCGAACAGGGTAAGCCGGGGGCTGATGCTCAGCATGAACACCAGAGCGCCCGCGGTGAACACCACGGTGTTGGCGCTGTACATGATGCCAGGCCCTGCCAGCATGCGCACCGCGTTGAGGTCGTTGGTGGCGCGGGCCATGATGTCGCCGGTGCGGGTACGTTGATAAAAGCTGTAAGACAGCCGCTCCAGATGGGTGAACAGGTCGTTGCGCAGATCGAATTCAATTTCGCGCGAGACCCCGATCAGGATCCAGCGGGTAAGGAATTGGAAAATGGCTTTGGTCCCGGCGACCGCCAGCAGCAGGGCCGAGTAGGTGAGCAATTTGTGGCGGGTGACCCCAAGGTTAAGGTCGTCAATGGCGCGGCGGATGACCAGCGGGAAGAGAATCCAGATCCCGTTGTTGCACACGACGAACAGAGCGCCGATCCAGAAGGTCAGCTGGTACTTGCGGAGATAGGGGAACAGCGGCCTTAGGTTCTTGAACATGTGTGGACAGACGTTAGATGTTGGTGGCTGAAGTTTAGACCTATCGAGTTGTCATGACGAACGGCCTTGGCCGTGAGGGATATGCTGTTCCTCAGCCTTCGTTCCAGCCTCAACAAAAGCAGATTCCTCGCTGCGCTCGTAATGACAATTTCAAAGGTGGGTCGTCACGACTAGGTCGGCACCCGCAACAGAAAGTAACCTCCGGCAAGAGCAAAAATAAAATCGGGCGCCCAGGCGGCCAGCATGGCGGGCAGTTGATTGGCATTGCCCATGGCCTCGAACAATCCTGCGGTGACCCAATACACCACAGCGATGGCGATCGCAATCACCACACTGCCCAGGGCTCCGCCCTTGCGGCCGGACGCTGCGAAGGGAACCGCCAGCACAGCCATTACCAGAGTGATCAGCGGAAAGGCGAGTTTCTTCTGCAACTGCACCTTCAGCCGCACGGTGGTAAAACCACTCTGCTCCAGGTCTCCGATGTAGCGCTGCAGCTCTTCATAATTCATTTCCGAGGACTGCTTGACTTCTTTCTTGAAGTAGCTGGGGTCCTCGTGCAGTTCATCGAAGGTTGCCACCTCGAAGGTCCGATAATCCTGGATGGAAGTGCCCGACAGAATGCGCACCCAACCCTGCTTGAAGATCCACTTGTTCAGCCCCTCGTCCCAATGGGCGTGGGCGGCGAAGATGCGGCGCGTGAGCTGGAAGGTGTTCGGGTCAAACTCGAAGATAGAGACCCCGCCGAGCTGGTTGGTGTCGGGATCGAAAACCTGGTAGTAGAAAATGTCGTTGTTTTGCCCGAAAATCCACTTGCGGTCAGCCTGCAGGTAGGTTTGCGGCGGTTTACCCTTGATCTGGTTGCGCAGGATTTCCTGTTCCCGGTTGGTGCGCGGGATGTAGAGCTGATCAAAAACAAACATGGCCGCGGCAAAAATGGCGCACACCACAATCACCGGAAGCGCGGCGCGATAGATGCTGATGCCGGTGGCCTTCATGGCCGTCAGCTCGCTGGATTTCTCCAGCAGGCCGAAGGTGATCAGCACGGCCAGCAGTACCGCGATAGGCGCCATCACGTAAAGCAGAGATGGGCTCAGGTTCAGCAGGTACTCCGCCAGCATGATTACCGGCACTTTGTTGCGGACGATGTCGGTCAACAGTTCGAAGAAGGTGAATACCAGCGCCAAAATCAGGAACGTTGCCAGCACCATCCCCAGATACAAAGCGAAGTCGCGCAGGATCATGTCGTCCAGAATGAGCGGGAACCTTGCGCGGAAGCGTTTTCGGTGAGGCAAGGAATCTTGCAATGCATGGGCGCTGGTGGAAAGGTGGCGCCGGCGTACCCACAATTCTTGCAGCTTCTCCCACGTCCCTTTCCAGTGCGCGCCCAAGGTGCCGATCTCAAGCGGCATCCTATCCACGCGCCATAACAGGAACAGTCCGCACAGGAAGAAGAAGATGTTGGCCATCCAGACGCCTTCCCACGGAGGCATCTTCCCCTGCCGCGCCATGGAGACGCCGGTCAGCGAGAAGAGGTAATACACGCACACCAGCAGAATGGTGAGCACGAAGCCGGTGCTCTTGCCGCCCTTGCGGGCCGAGAGTCCCAGCGGGATGCCGACCATGGCCAGCACCAGGCAGGCGGCCGGGAGCGCAAACCTGCGATGGAATTCAATCTCGTAGTAGCGGGCTTTGCTCAGGTCGTAATTCCAGGCCCCGGGATCGATATTCTTCAGCGACGCGGCGGCGTGGCGTTCGCGCGCGGCGTTGCGCAACAGGGCTTGCAGTCCCAATTCGGCGACCGGAAGCAAATCGTGGGCATGCTGCGCGCTGCTGGGCAGTTGGATCGGGATCTCGGTGCTGTCAAAGGTGGTGATGGAGTACTGGTCCCTGGCCTTCGGTATGCTCTCCTGCTGAGTGCCGTCCTCGAGATGCAAGCGTAACTTGTCAGGCGAGTCGCTCAACAGCGCGCCGCGCTTGGCCAGAGTGACTCTGGGAGAGGACGGGTCGCTGATATCGGCCAGGAAGATGCCCTGCCACAACGACCGGCCACGGAAGGGAACCGCGTCCTGCACATAAAGGACAACGTTCTTGAACTCTTCGTAGAAGACGTGCGGTTGAATTTCAAACGATGCTTGCGACGACTTCAGTTTGTCCTGCAAACGATTCAGCGCCACCGCCGACTTGGGCGCCACGTAGATGTTGTTGACCATGCCCAGTATCCAGGCGCCCAGGACGAAAATCGCGATGGCGCGGACAAACATCCCCACACCCATGCCACTGGCACGCATGGCAGTGACTTCGCTGTCGGCCGCCAGCCGGCTGAGTCCCACCAGAATGCCCACCAGCACACCCATGGGCAAGGTCAGAGTGAAGGTAGTCGGCAAGGTGTAGAGAAAAATCTGCCCCACACTGGGCACGGGAGCGCTGTTGCGGACAATCAGTTCCAGCAGCCGCCCCAGGTCCCGCATGAAGATAATGAAGGTGAATAACCCGACGCCCAGCAAGGCGTGCGAGCCCACTTCCTTCAGAATGTAGCGGGTCAGGATGCGCACGGAACTCTAGTTTAGCGGAAGGGCGGCGAAGCGAACAGCGCTTACCCAGCACTGAAGCGCTGGACTATGGGCGGACCTGTGGCATCGTCAGAATTCAGCCACGGGATTCGCAGTGATAGCAGTCACTGACGAAACCCGGTCCCGCCCGTCAATATAGAATTCATGTATGTCTCAAACCTCCGAGAGTCTAGCGTAATGCGGCACGCCGGCAAGCGAATGCGATTGTCGATTTTATTGTTCCCTCTGGCTGCTGTCCTCCTGGTATCCGGGTGTACGAACAAACAACAGGTTGCGGCGGGAGGCGGTGCCGGGCGTCGTCCACCGGCGCCCGTGGTGGTGGCCAGTGTCGAGCAGCGAGACATTCCACTTCAGATCAACGCCATCGGCAACGTTGAAGCCTACCAGACGGTGCAGATCAGGTCGCAAGTCAATGGTCAAATCCAGAAAATCTTTTTCAAAGAAGGAGAGGACGTTCGTCAGGGCCAGCCGCTGTTTCAACTGGACAAACGGCCTTTCCAGGCGGACCTTGAGAAAGCCATTGGCCAGATGAAGCACGATCAGGCGACGGCGGAGAATTCCCGGATGCAGGTAGAGCGCTACTCCAGTCTGGAAAAAGAAGGCATTGTCTCCCATGAACAGGGCGGCTTGCTGACCTCCCAGGCCAAGGCCGATGCGTCTGCGGTGGACGCAGACAAGGCCGCCGTCAATGCGGCCCGCGTGCAACTGCAGTACACCGATATCGTCGCTCCCATCAGCGCGCGCGCGGGAGCGTTACTGATCAATCTGGGGAATCTGGTGAAGGCGAACGATACCCCTTATCTGGTGCAGTTGAACCAAGTCACTCCGATCTACGTCACCTTTTTTGTGCCCGAAGGCAATCTCGACCGGGTGCGACAGCGCTACTCCGCGGGACAGCTCAAAGTTCTGGCTTATCCCAAGGGACAATCCGACGGTCCGGTAGAGGGCCAGTTGACGTTCATCGACAACGGAGTGGACACAACGACCGGCATGTTCAAGCTGAAGGCCACGTTTCAGAACAAGGACCGGCGACTGTGGCCAGGCCAATTCGTGGATGTGGCGTTGCGGCTCTCGATGCAGAAGAATGCCGTCGTGGTCCCGACCAAGGCGATTCAAACCGGACAACAAGGCGAATACGTGTATGTGGTCAGAGCCGACAGCACGGCTGAATCGCGCCCCGTAAAAACGGTAGGGGTGTATCAGAATCTGACCGTGATTTCGGACGGATTGAACGCCGGCGAACAGGTGATTGTGGACGGCCAGTTGCGTGTGGCCCCTAATGCAACAGTGGTTGTGCAGAGCCGCTTGCCCGCAACCCAGACGGATTCGCCTGCCGCCAAGGATCCAGCCGGAGGCGGACTGTGAGCATCTCCGAGATCTTCATCAAGCGGCCCATTATGACCACGCTGGTCATGGCCGCGATTTTGATCTTCGGGGTCTTCGCTTATCAACTGTTGCCCGTCAGCGACCTACCGAACGTGGACTTTCCCACCATTTTGGTGAGCGCTTCTCTTCCTGGCGCGAGTCCGGACACGATGGCTTCTTCCGTCGCCACCCCGCTGGAAAAGCAATTCTCGACGATCGCCGGCATTGACTCGATGACGTCCGCGAATTCTCTCGGGCAAACCAGCATCACCATTCAGTTCAACCTTAGCCGGGGCCTCGATGGCGCCGCCTTGGATGTCCAGGCAGCCATCACCGCGGCGGGGGGTCAATTGCCTCCCCAGATGCCGACGCCGCCGACTTTCCAGAAGGTGAATCCTGCCGATTCGCCCATCCTGTATCTGGCTCTGAGTTCACCCACGATGCGGCTGTCTGACATCGACGAGGCGGCCGAGACCACCATTGCCCAGAACGTTTCCATGGTGAACGGCGTGGCGCAGGTGATGGTGTATGGAGCGCAGAAATATGCCATGCGGGCGCAGATCGATCCCAGCGCCCTGGCTTCGCGCCAGATCGGCATCGACGAAGTCAGCGCCGCGCTGCAATCGGGAAATACCAACCTTCCCACCGGCACCCTCTATGGACAGAACCATACGTTCACCATTCTGTCCAACGGGCAGCGCATGAATGCTCTGCAGTTCGCGCCCATGGTGGTGGCCTATCGGAACGGTTCCCCGGTCCGCCTGAGCGATCTCGGCCGGGTGATTGACAGCGTGCAGAACGACAAGACCGCGAGTTGGTTTAACGGGACTCGGGCCATCGTTTTGGCGATTCAAAAGCAGCCAGGGACCAACACGGTTGCCGTCGTAAACAGCATCCACAAGCTGCTGCCCAGACTGGAAGAGCATATTCCTGCGGCGGTCAAAGTCGACACGCTGTATGACCGCTCGGTCTCCATTCGCGCCTCGGTCAACGACGTAAAGTTCACCCTGCTGCTGACCATCGCTCTGGTCATCATGGTGATCTTCGTCTTCCTGCGAAACATATCCGCCACCATCATTCCGTCGCTGGCTTTGCCCATGTCCATCGTTGGGACGTTTTCGATCATGTACCTGCTGGGCTACAGTCTGGACAACCTTTCCTTGATGGCACTGACGCTGTCGGTGGGATTTGTGGTGGACGACGCCATCGTCATGTTGGAGAACATTGTTCGCCACATGGAGACGGGGAAACGGCCGCTGCAGGCCGCGCGGGATGGCGCCGGCGAGATTGGCTTCACCATTCTCTCCATGACGCTGTCGCTGGCCGCGGTCTTTATTCCGCTGTTGTTCATGGGCGGAATCATCGGACGTTTGCTGCATGAATTCGCGGTCACCATCGGGGCCGCGATCCTGGTTTCGGGATTCGTATCGCTGACCCTGACTCCGATGCTGTGCAGCCGCTTCCTCCGTCACCAGGAGCGGTCGGAGCATGGACGGCTGTTCAATTTGGGTGAGCGGATTTTCAATGCCTGGTTGCGCGGTTATAACCGCAGCCTCAAGGGGGTCCTGCGGCACAAGTTCGCGACCCTGATGGTGTCGTTCGGCCTGATCGGGCTGACGTTTTATCTGTACACCATCTCGAAGACGGGATTTATTCCCGACGAAGATCAGGGCCTGGTGTTCGCCTTCACCGAAGCGCAGCAGGGGATTGCATTTCAGGACATGATGCAATTACAGCAAAGGGTGGCCGATGTTGTGCGCTTCGATCCCAACGTTATGAACACCATGTCTTCGCTCGGCAGTCCCACCAATCAGGGCCGCATGTTCTTTCGGCTGAAAGACAAGAAGGACCGCGTCAACCACATGAGCGCGATGCAGGTCATTCAGGAGCTTCGTCCCAAGGTATCGCAGATTCCCGGCCTGAACGTGTTCATGCAGATTCCGCCCACCATCCGCATCGGCGGAACGCTGACCAAGTCGCAATACCAGTACACCATGCAATCGCCCGACACCACGGAACTCTACCAGGATGCGCCCAAACTGGAGAGAGCGCTCCGCGCCCTTCCGCAATTGCAAGACGTTACCAGCGACCTGCAGGTGCAGAACCCGCAGCTCAGCGTAGAAGTCGACCACGATAAAGCCTACGCACTGGGCGTGACGCCGGCCCAGGTTTCCGATGCCCTCTATTCCGCCTACGGCACCCGCCAGATCAGCACCATCTACACGCCCAACAATGAGTACTACGTCATCATCGAATTGTTGCCCGAATTCCAGAACAATCCCGACAAGCTTTCGCTGCTCTACGTCCGCTCCAGCGCAGGGAAAATGATTTCGCTCGACACCGTCGCCAAGCTGGTGCCTTCCATCGGCCCCCTGACGGTGAATCACCTGGGCCAGTTGCCGGCGGCAACCATCAGCTTCAACCTCAAGCCCGGGACCGCGCTGGGCGACGCCACAAAACTGGTCGAGCGCGAGGCCAATCGAGTGCTCCCTGTAGGCATCCAGCGCACCTTCCAGGGGACCGCGCAAGCTTTCCAAAACTCGTTCACCGGCATGGGCCTGTTGCTGCTGGGAGCGATTCTGGTGATCTACATCATTCTGGGAATTCTGTATGAGAGCTTCATTCATCCCCTGACCATTCTCTCCGGGTTACCTTCAGCCGGCGTCGGCGCGCTGCTCACTCTCAACCTCTTCCACCAGGAACTGAATCTCTACTCGTTCGTGGGGATCATCATGCTGATCGGTATCGTCAAGAAGAATGCCATCATGATGATTGACTTCGCCCTGGAGGCGGAGCGGAGCGAGGGCAAGAGCCCGGAGGAAGCCATTTATCAGGGCGCGCTCGTGCGCTTCCGTCCCATTATGATGACCACCATGGCGGCCCTGATGGGGACCCTGCCCATTGCGATCGGCTTTGGCGCGGGCGCAGAATCGCGACGAGGTTTGGGCCTGGCGGTGGTGGGCGGTCTGCTGTTTTCGCAGATCGTCACGCTCTACATCACGCCGGTTTACTACGTGTACCTCGATAAGCTGCAGGCCAAGTTCCAGAAGCGGCCCGGTGGACGAAAAGCTGAAGCCGAGGCCGAGGAGCGGCTCAACGAGGTTGTGTTGGTAGGACAGAATCACTAAGGGTTCGCGCTCATCTTCCAAGAACTGCTGAGGCAAAGGAACACCAGAGAGTTCGCTTTGCCTTCAAGCCGATCCCCGCTCTGCCTACGCAGTTTTCACCCTGTACAGCCGTCACGCTAACCTGTGGCAGACATCACCGCTTCTCAATTCTGTTCATGCTACGAATTGCACGATCACCTCTCCCGGGTGACGGTCACCTTTTTCCGGGAGGACCCATTGGGTGGGTTGATCTTTCCTTCTTAAGGCCCGCGTGGCGCCATCCTCGAGGTGTTGAATGAACGCTCGGCTGGTAAGTGAATTTCGTTCGATCGTTGGAGATGCCGGCCTGGTAAGTGGCCCCGAGCAGCTCCGGACTTATGAATGCGACGGCTTGACCTTGTTCCGGGTGGTCCCCGAGCTGGTCCTGCTGCCGGCCACAGCGCAAGAAGTGCAGGCCATCGTGAAGCTGTGCCACCGAGAGCGAATCCCATTTGTGGCGCGGGGCTCGGGCACCGGGCTCAGCGGGGGAGCGCTGCCGGTAAAGGGCGGCATTGTGATCGGCGTCTCCAGGATGAATCGCATCCTCGAGGTGGATGTGCCCAACGCGCGCGTGGTGGTCGAGCCGGGCGTGACCAATTCCGCCATCACCGCGGCGGTTTCCCCTCACGGCTACTTTTATGCCCCCGACCCGTCCTCCCAGGTGGTCTGCACCGTAGCCGGCAATGTGGCCGAGAACTCCGGCGGCGCGCACTGCTTCAAGTACGGAGTAACTACAACCTACATCCTGGGACTCGAAGTTGTGGTCTCCGACGGTTCACTGCTTCGCCTGGGCGGCGCGAGTTTGGACCAGCCGGGCTACGACCTGGTGGGCCCGTTCGTCGGTTCGGAAGGCACGTTCGGGATCGTTACCAAGATCACGCTGCGAGTCATCAAGAAACCTGAAACCACGCAGACGTTGATGGCCGCCTTCAATTCGAGCAGCGAGGCGGGTGCTGCCGTTAGCGCCATCATTGCTGCGGGCATGTTTCCCGCGGCCCTGGAGATTATGGACCGGCTGGCCCTGGAGGCCGCCGAAGCGGCCGTTCATCCCAATTATCCCAACTGCCAGTCGCTGCTGCTGGTGGAATTGGACGGGTCCACCCGCGAGGTCGAGCTGCTGATGGAGAAGGTGGGTCCGATCTGCCAATCGTGCGGGGCTTGGGAGCTGCGCCTGGCGAAATCCGAAGCGGAACGTATGGCGGTTTGGAAAGGACGCAAAGCGGCCTTTGCGGCGGTGGGGCGGATCTCGCCGAATTATCTGGTGCAGGACGGCGTTATTCCGCGTACCGCGTTGCCCCGGGTGCTGGGAGAGATTGACCGGCGCAGCGCCGAGAAGGGGCTGCGCGTGGCCAACGTCTTCCATGCCGGAGATGGCAACCTTCACCCCCTGGTGCTGTATGACCGCCGCATTGCCGGCCAGGAGGAACGAGCGATGGAGCTGGCCGAAGATATTTTGCGGCTGTGCGTGGAAGCCGGCGGCTCCATTACCGGGGAACATGGGATTGGGGAGGAAAAGAAGCAGTTCATGCCGGTGATGTTTTCCGCAGCCGACCTGGATGCGATGCAGCGCCTGCGTTCGGCCTTCGATCCCTATGACCTGTGCAATCCGACCAAGATGTTTCCGGGCACCGACGCCAAATTACAAAGGCCGGTGGCTTATGAACCACACCCGATCGAGATAGCGGGATTGGCGCAGCGGTATTAAGGCGGTTTCAGACTTGGTGTACTCACCGGTACGGTAGTGCGGGCCTGAAGGCCCGCACTACCCCGATCTTGGTCGAGGAAGGCCACGGGAGCCAAATTTATGAGCCAAGCTCTAGTGCAAAACAACGAAGCGTGGATCGAACTAAGTGCGGTCGTCGGTCCGGAACACCTGCGCCCGGCGACGCCCGAGGATGCCGTGGAAGCGGTGCAACCCACCGGCGTGATTGCGCCCGGCACGGCGCAGGAAGTGGCGCAGGTGCTGCGTTACTGCAATTCCGCCGGCCTCACCATTATTCCGCGGGGTGGAGGCACCCAGTTGGGGTTGGGAAATCGCCCGAGCCGGGCGGATTTTATCCTCTCGCTGGAGCGGCTCAACCGCGTCATCGAACATGCCTGGGGCGACATGACAGTCACGGTGGAAGCGGGCTGCACCATCGACAAGCTGCAGGGTGTGCTCCGCGAGCATGGTCAGCAGTTGGCCGCCGATCCCATGCAACCGGAACGCGCCACCGTTGGCGGCGTGCTGGCCACGGCGGAGAGCGGGACCTTGCGTATTCGCTATGGCGCCATTCGCGACCTGGTCCTCGGCGTGGAGATGGCCCTGCCCGACGGCAGCGTGATTAAAGCGGGAGGCAAGGTCGTCAAGAACGTTGCCGGCTATGACCTCACCAAACTTGCTATCGGTTCCCTGGGAACGCTGGGCGTCATCACCCGGGCCGTGTTCCGCCTGCACCCCGTTCCGGTGGCCACCGCAAGCTACGTCGCGACTCTGCCCACAGCGTCGGAGGCGTCCAAGCTGGTACTCGCCATTCTGGATTCACACCTGGTTTACACCGGGCTGCAGATTCACGCGCGGCGGGCGGACCAGATTTTTGTCCACGTTCGGTTCGAGGGCATCCCCGAATCGCTGCAGGACCAGTATGTGAAGTTGGTCCGGATCGCGGGCGAACACAAATTTGTGGAGTGTGCTGGCGACGTCTGGACCGCGCGGCAGAAGCTGTTTGTCAATCCCGGCAGCGCCGTGATCTGCAAATGCTGCGTACTGCCTTCGCAGATTGGATCGCTTTGCCATGCTCTTTTCCAGCAGGCGGCGCCGGCCGAGGTTGCGGTGACACTGGTAGCGCAAGGCACCGGACTGGCCGAAGTGCGCTTGGATGCCGCCGGCCAGCAGCTGCTGATGACGGTGCTGCGCGCCCTGCGCAGTGAGGTGGATCGCCTGGAAGGGACCATGACCGTGTCACAGTGCCCGGTAGCCATGAAGGATGAACTGGACGTGTGGGGCACTCTGAAAGATGCGCTGCCGCTGATGCAACGAATCAAGCAGAAATTCGACCCGGGGCAGACCCTGAATCCGGGCCGTTTCGTGGGGGGCATATGATGGAGCAACTCGCAACGCCGGTGACCGGCAACCCAAAAATTTTCGATGACTACCATCCCCCAGCCGCGGAGCTTCTGAATGCCTGCGTCCATTGCGGCTTTTGCCTGCAAACCTGCCCCACCTACACCTTGTGGGGCAAGGAACAGGACTCCCCGCGCGGCCGCATTCAACTGATCAATATGGCGATCGAGGGCGAGGTGGGATTGACGGAGCTGTACGTCTCGCACTTCGATCATTGCCTGGGATGCCTGGCGTGTGTCAGCGCCTGTCCATCCGGGGTCAAGTACGGCAAGCTGATTGAAGCCATGCGCGGACAGGTGGAGCGGCACTATCTGCGGCCACTACACCAGCGTGTACTGCGGCGGATGGTCGCCGCGGTCTTCAGCCGGCCGGCGCGTATGCGTAAGCTAATGGCGCCACTGCGCGCTTATCAGCGGCTGGGATTGCAGCGGCTCGCGCGGGCCCTGGGCCTGACCGCACTGCTGCCCCGGAGCTTGCGGGCCATGGAGCAGTTGTTGCCGGATTTGTCGCACCGCGAAACCTCGGCGGTCCTGCCATCGCGCATCGCTCCGCAGGGGGAGAAGCGCCGCTCCGTCGTCTTGCTGACCGGCTGCGTGCAGAGTGTCTTCATGGGCCAGGTCAATGCGGCGACGGCGCGCGTCCTGGCGGCCGAGGGTTGCGAAGTGCTGGTACCGCCGGAGCAGGGCTGTTGCGGCGCCCTGATGATGGACTTGGGCCAGGAACAAGAGGCCCTGGACAGCGCGCGCAGGTTGATCGACCAGTTCGCGCCGTTGGCGGTCGATACCATCGTGCTCAACGCCGCCGGTTGCGGGGCCGCGCTCAAGGACTACGGATATCTGCTGCGCGACGATCCCCAGTATCGCGACCGCGCCATTGCGTTTTCCGCCAAATGTAAAGACGTATCCGAGGTGCTGGCGGAGTTGAAGCCGCGCGCCCCGCGGCACCCGATCGCCTTACGGGTCGCTTTCCATGATCCCTGTCACCTGCAGCATGCCCAGGGACTGCGCGAACAGCCGCGCGCCATGCTGCGGACCATCCCCGGACTGGAATTGCTGGAGCTCTCCGAGGGCGCCCTCTGCTGTGGCTCGGCCGGTCTGTACGGTCTGGTGCAGCAGGAGACGGCCCACCAACTGGGCCAGCGCAAGGCGGAGAGGATTATCGCGACGCCGGCTCAGGCGGTGGCGACCGGCAATCCTGGATGCCAGTTGCAACTCAGGGCCATGCTGAATGAAGCGGGACATCCGTTGCCGGTGATGCATTACATGGAATTGCTGGACGCGTCCATCTCCGGCACACACCTGCCGGGTGGCCCGGCTTAGAGCAGTTCCGGGATTACTGTATCCGCCTACGGGTAGTGCGGGCCTAGCCTTGTCCCTTTCTGCAGCCTTGATATGCACGCCTGAAAGGCGTGCTCCACCCAACACCGGATACAGGAACTCCGGAACCGCACTAGCTTGCCGTTCGGTTAGTTAGCGGCGTCCGCCGCCATGCCCACCACCACCGCTGAAACCACGTGCTGCGCCGTGAGATCCACCGCCGGTGCCGCCACGGTAGCCGCCACCTGGGCCGCTTCCATAACCGCGTCCACCGCGGTCCGGATGACTTGTGAGCGTGATTGCTCAGACCTCATTATCTCCGCAACTAACACCAGAATTCCGGGTTCATGGTCAGCAAGCGTTGTTCTTCCGCGAACCGGGCTTGCTTTGGCACCGGACGGACCGGAGCACGACAAAGCGTACGGTGTATTGCCCGCGGGCCGAAAGAGCAGCCTACGGCGGCTTGGAACGTAGGTCTCACCTCGGGGCGAGCCTATGTGTGCCAGTCGGAGGGAAGATGAGACCCCGAACGTTCCTGCACACATCGCACACTGCCAAATTTTCTTGCCTGCGGCTTGATTCACCCCAAGATTCCTCTCCCGACACGGGCGCCACCAGAGGCGTGGCGCAGGTGTTTACACGTCTGGTCGCACTGGCGATGGCGTTGCTTCTGCTGCCGCTGGGGCAGGGAGAGCTGTTCGCGCAGCAGGCGCCGCCACCGGGACAGGAATGGCCGCAGAACGATCCGTACAACGGGCAGTACGCGCCTGACCAGCAATCGGGCTATGGACAGCAGCCTTACGCGCAACAGCGTTACCCGGCCTCCGGCCAGGTGTATGCGCAGCAGGGTTATGGACAGGCGCAACCGCTGGCACAGCCGCGCAATGCGGAGCAACTGGAGCAACTGGTGGCGCCGATCGCGCTCTATCCGGACACGCTGGTGGCGCAGGTGCTGGCCGCGTCCACATACCCCGCGCAGGTGGTGGACACCGACCATTGGCGGCAGGCGCAGGGCTATGCGTCTCCCGAGCAGCTTGCGGCCGGAGCCGACGCGGAGACCTGGGACCCGAGCCTGAAGGCGTTGACGGCGTTTCCGCAGGTACTGGCGCAGATGGACCGGAACCTGCAGTGGACCACCGACTTGGGCAATGCCTACTACAACCAGCCGCAGGACGTACTGGAGGCGGTGCAGGTGATGCGCCAGCGCGCCCAGGCGGCCGGAAACCTGCAAAGCACTCCGCAGGAAGCGGTGAGCTACGACCAGGGCAACATCGAGCTGGCCCCGGTGAATCCGCAGCTGGTTTATGTGCCGGCATATAACCCCTGGTCCGTTTACGGGGATCAGGTCTCGCCTTACCCGGGGTTTTCGCTGCTAGGTGCGCTGGGGTCATTTTTCGGTTCGTCGCCCGTAAGTTATGGGCTTGGGACCGCGATGGCGGCCTTCAGCAGCACGCCCTGGGGCTGGCTGGCCTGGGGCCTGAGCTGGCTGACCCAGTCCGTGCTGTTCAATCATGAGAACTACTATTCGCAAAGCACTTCGGTGGCCGATTGGGGCTTCCCGAACGGCGGACCACGCGCTTTTTCGGGAGGGGGAGAGTTTGCCGGGCTGTCGAACAGCTATGGTCGACCAGGCGGTGGATATAACGCGACACGTGGCAACGGATTCGTCCACCGGCCACCGTACACCTACGGTCGGACTGGCGGCGGATACAACGCGACACGTGGAAACGGGTTCGTCCACCAGCCTCCGAACAGTTATGGGCGGCTTGGCAACGGCTTCGTCCACCGGCCGCCGAACAGCTACGATCGGACTGGCGGCGGATACAACGCGACACGTGGAAGCGGATTCGTCCACCGGCCACCGCACAGCTATGCCACGAACCGGCCAGGAGGCGGCTTCAGCCGCGGGTACCAGACCGCCAGCGTCGCCCCGCTGGAGGCGCATAACCGGCTGCAGTCGCCATTTGGCAGGCAGCAGCCCAGCTATCGCGCGCAGACCGCAGGCTACCCGCGAGGTAACTTCGGGCAGCAGTCTTACAGGGCTTCTTTCGGCCGGGGCTTCGCGGGATCTTCGGGCAAGCCGCCGCGCTCGAGCGGCCCTATGTTTGGCGGCGGGCACGCGCCGAAGAGCTTTGGAGGCGGCCATGCCCCGAAAGGCTTTAGCGGCGGCAAGGGTTTCAGCGGCGGGCACTCGCACTCCGGTGGAGGCGGTCATTCTAGCGGCCACGGCGGCGGCAAACATCGCCATTGAGGCGGCAGCGGGTTTATCCTCGTCTTGATCCCTCTGGGGGCTATAGCAGTTCCAGCGAAGGTGTACCTTGCAAGAGAGTTGGCTTGTATCAGGGTACGACTTCGGAGGCTGCTGAAAAAGTCCGAACCGCAGATCCCTCGGCGGGCTGAAGCCCGCTCGGGATGACAAAAATAAAGAGCTTAACGGCGCACCTAAAGGTGCGCCCCTTCAAAACACCCGCTTATCGCTCGGCTGGACGCGTACTGATAGTGATCGGCAACACGGTTGAGAGCACAAGCATGCGAAAAAGCGCGTAACCCAGGCAGAACCTATTCTGCACACCGACTAACTCATGGTGTCAGCATCCATACCGTACCGTAACCGTACTGTCCGCCTTCCGAAGCAGTGCCGTAAATGTTGCCGCTGGCGTCTAAGACGACACTGCCGAAAGGCTGGCTGCCGTCGCTTCCGCCGGTAAAGTCGTAAAGATCTGTGTAGGTCCAGACCCCATTCGACTGGCTCAGTTCAAATATATTGCCGGACTGATACCCACTACCGGGGTTCACCCCGTACAGGTTCCCTTGGCCGTCGATTGTCAGACTTGATTGAGGTTCGCCGGGAACTTGATAGATATTGTTGAAGTTCCAGCCACTCCCGGATGGTGTCAGCTCGAAGACCCAACCGCCCAGGAACGTGGCCCCATACAGGTTGCCGGCCTGGTCAGCAATCAGCCCCGCTTGTGGCATACCTTCCTGACCAGACTGAAAGCTATGCAGTGTTTGCTCGGACCAGCCAGAACCGGATGGCGTCAACTGGAATACGGTCCCCCAATTCCGCTCGCCTCCAAACGTGGTCGTACCGTAAAGATTACCGGCGCGGTCAAAGATGACTCCTCCCGAGGGATTGGCCCCGTCACCTCCGCCCATAAATCCGTAAAGCACGTTGATGGTCCAAGAGCCACCTGAGTGGACCAACTCCCAAACGGCGCCATTACTGTAACCCCCCTGAGGGCGCTCACCACGAACGTAAATACCAAAAGTCGTACCGTACAGATTGCCCGATTGATCGAAGACAAGAGGGCCTTCCGGCGTCCGCGAATCCATACCGCCCGTGAAACGGTAGAGTACGGTTTCCATCCAGGGGCAGGAAACCGCCGGGCAGATTGTCGCCGGGGGTCGGAGAGTGAAGACCGTGCCGTTGGGCGGACCGCAACCGCCGCAGGTGGCTGTCGTACCATATAGCACCCCATTCGGGCCAAAGACGAGGGGCGAAGAGGGGGGCGCCCCATCGCTGCTCTGAAAGCGATACAACAAATTGAAAACCCAACCCTGGCCGCGGCGCGCTAGCTTAAAGGCCGTCCCATAGCCAAGGCCACCAGCGTGCGCGGTACCGTACAAGTTCCCGGCGCGGTCCAGCGTGACCGCCGCCACCGGATTGCCCCCATCGGTTCCACCAGTAAAGTTGTGAAGCACCGTCAATGTCTGCGCCTGGGCCGATGGTATGGCCAGCAGCACTAGCCAGCAAACCAGCGCTGCACCGAGCACTGGCCGCCAGTGCGTGAAGGTCGATACAAATCTTTTCATCGAATTTCTCCACTCGATGTGTCGAGGCGGCAAGTTTGATTGCGCTACTTTATCCGGAATTTCCTTTTTGATCTCGGAAACCGCACCATAATACATCCGTCTGTCCTGTTCGCGACACCGTAAAACGATTTTTCATTCCGGTCGTCGCCTTAGATGGCACAGCGGGGACCGTGCCGATCAGGGCTACGATGACTGCTCGAGCTGTGACAAGGATTGTTCTCGGTAGGTGCATTCGCTTGCCGTTGTTTTTCTAAACCCGGCAGCGTAGCAAAAGACAACGGTGCGTTAGGATTGCGCCTCGGCACCATATACTTAACGCATCTCGGGATTGTCCCCGAGTTCAGGGTCCCGTCGTTTCGTCCGCACAATTACCGTCAGGACCTGGTTGCCTACACCGGCGGCCACGACAATGACACGACGGTGGGGTGGTGATCGAGTTCCGGGGCTGGCGACAGTAGACGCACTCCCGAAGATGTTCGCAAAGAACACGACTTTGCGCGCGCTTAGCTCAACTTCCACGACGATTCCGAGATCAATTGGGTCATGATCCGGGCGGTGCTGGCTTCGGTCGCTGACGTTGCGATTGTCCCGTTGCAGGATGTGCTGGGCCTGGGCAGCACGGCGCGCATGAATCTTCCCGGCACGGTCAGCGGAAACTGGAAATGGGGTTCTCGTCCGGGCGCATTGAGCGGCGAGTTGAGCGCGCGGCTTCGATCCTTGGTCACCCTCTACGATCGGTAGGAAGAATCCTCGAAGGGAACAGTCGTCAGCAACCCCGGCAGCTGAGCGCCCGGCCCAGGTTGAATGCAACGGATCACCGGCCTGGCGTTAGGCGCACAATAGGATTCTACGGTTGTCATTTCATATAAACTTACGCGTTGCCCTGCTTTGCAGGGAGGAACTGAAATTGGCCAGGGAGGAAGCGGTTTGCCACTAAACCGGGATGTGCTTTGGTACAAGGACGCGATCATCTATCAGGTCCATGTCCGCACTTTCCACGACAGCAACGGGGATGGCATCGGTGATTTTCAAGGGCTTGAAGGGAAGCTCGACTACCTCCAGGAACTGGGGATCAGCGCGATATGGCTCATGCCATTCTTCCCTTCGCCCCTGCGCGACGATGGCTACGACATCTCGGATTACGTCTCCGTCCACTCAAGCTATGGAACCTTGGAGGATTTTCGGAAGTTTCTGGGGGCGGCCCACGCCCGAGGAATCCGGGTCATCATCGAAATGGTGTTGAACCACACGTCCGATCAGCATCCGTGGTTTCAAGAGTCGCGAAGTTCTCGCGACAATCCACGCCGCGATTGGTACGTCTGGAGCGATACCAACACCCGGTACAAGGACGCCCGCGTCATTTTTCTTGACACGGAAACCTCCAACTGGGCGTGGGACCCGATTTCGAAATCCTACTATTGGCATCGCTTCTTCAGTCACCAGCCGGATCTCAACTACGACAATCCTGCCGTTCGAGAACAGATGTGGAACGTGATGAAGTTCTGGCTGGAGATGGGTGTTGACGCCTTCCGGCTCGACGCGGTGCCGTACCTGGTAGAACGGGAGGGCACAAATTGCGAGAACTTGCCGGAGACCCACGGTGTCCTAAAGGAGTTGCGGCGAAAACTCGATGAACAATTCCCGGGCAGGATGCTTCTAGCGGAGGCCAATCAGTGGCCCGCGGACCTTCGTCCATACTTCGGTGACGGAGATGAATTCCACATGGCGTTTCATTTTCCGTTGATGCCCAGGATGTTCATGGGCGTGAAGTTGGAAGACCGCAAGCCCATCACTGAAATTTTGCAGCAGACCCCGGAAATCCCGCCCTTATGCCAGTGGTCCCTGTTCCTGCGCAACCATGACGAACTGACCCTGGAAATGGTGACCGACATGGAGCGCGACTACATGTACGACACCTACGCCGGCACCAAGACGATGCGGCTGAACCTCGGAATTCGGCGGCGGCTCGCTCCTTTGTTGGACAACGACCGCAGGCGCATAGAGCTAATGAACGGGATGCTGATGTCGCTGCCGGGCACTCCCATCATCTATTACGGCGATGAAATCGGAATGGGCGATAACATCAATTTAGGTGACCGTAACGGAGTAAGGACTCCGATGCAGTGGAGCGGGGGACGGAACGGCGGCTTTTCTACCGTGGATCCGGAGCGTCTGTATGCGCCCCTTATCGAGGACCCGGTATATGGTTATCCGGCGGTGAACGTCTTGCGGCAAACGGAAACCGGACACTCGCTCCTCCATTGGATGCGGCGCATGATAACGGTCCGCAGATCGACCGCGGTCTTCGGCAGGGGATCGATTGAGTTTCTCTATCCAGCCAGTCACAGAATACTGGCCTATGTGCGACGGCTGGGAAGCGAGGCGGTCCTGGTGGTCAACAATCTTTCCAGCACCGCGCAAGCGGTCGAACTGGACCTGCGGCGCTACAAGGGAAATATTCTGATCGAGATGTCTGGCAAGAATATGTTTCCCCGGGTGAGCGACCTGCCGTATCTGCTGACCATGGGGCCCTACCAGTTTTATTGGTTTTGGCTGCGGCGAATCTGAGCCCATGCGGGCAAGGAAAACGATGTAACATGACGCGCGCCCCCACAAGGGCACGCGGCGGCACTTCGAACGGAGATGAAATTGGCAGAGGAGAGTTTTCTTACGGATGATTTCCTTCGCCAACTGATCAACGTCGGCGAAGTAGACATCCTGGTGGGGTTGCCCACTCACAATGACGCCAAGACTATCGGCTCGATCGTCCACACAATTCAGCGTGACATCCTACGCTGCTTTCCCCGGGAGCGGGCCGTAATCATTAATGCCGATGGGGGGTCACGTGATGGCACTCCCGAACTGGTCACGGGCGTCTCGATTGATGACCTGCGCCCGGCCTCCAATCCGTACGCGCTCCGCACCCTGCACTCAATCAGCACCAGGTATGCGGCCAGCCCGTCGAGCGGAGTGGCGTTGCGGACGATTCTGGCTGCCGCCGAACTGCTCCGCGCCAAGGCCTGTGTAGTGATGTCACCCGAGTCCGCGAACATTGAATCCGAATGGCTCTCCAAGCTTCTGCGCCCCATTTATCGCGACGGCTTCGATCTGGTGACCCCCACCTATGGCCGGCACAAGTTTGAAGGGCTGCTCATAACGAACTTGCTGTACCCGATGGTCCGCGCACTCTACGGGGTAAGAATCCGTGAGGCGTACTCGCCTGAGTTCGGATTCTCCGGCCGTCTCGGAAGCCAATTCCTTGGACAGAATGTCTGGAATGATGGGGCCGACGGCGCCGGAGTCGAGCTCCGCTTTACGCTGGCGGCGATCACGGGAGGATACCGTATCTGCCAATCCTTCCTTGGAGAGAAAGATCACATCGAGCGACGCGGGGCTGACCTGGTGCCGGCGCTGCGGCAAACTGTGGGGGCCCTGTTCTCCGTATTAGAGGCAGACTTTCCCGTCTGGAGTAGCGTGGCCGGCTCCCAGCCGGTCCCTACTACCGGGGCCGACCAGAAAGTGCTTCTGGAACCAGTGCGAGTAAATCGGAAACGGCTGCGAGAGATGTTCTCCACCGGAGTCGCCGAATTGGATTCCGTCTTTCAGTCAATTCTTTCCCCCTCGACCCTGGCGGAACTCCGGCGAATCGCCCGCCTGGAAGAAGCGGAGTTTCGTTACCCTGCGGAATTGTGGGTCCGGACGGTTTACGAGTTTGCCGCCGCGTATCGGAAGTCTGTGATCAGCCGGGACCATATCATCCAGGCCTTGGCACCGCTTTTCCGCGGGAGAGTGTTCACGTTCGTGACCGAGAACCGCAGCGCTTCTGCCGACGACGTCGAGAACAATATCGAAGGCCTGTGCCTTGAGTTCGAGCAATTGAAACCGTACTTGCTGCAGATGTGGAAATCGAGAAAGTGAGGCAACTATGCGGGAAATGATTATCGGCGAACTGAGTCAGGCGCTGCACGAGATTGCCAGAGGCTTCGCCCACTTCCTTCCTCGTCTCATCGTGATGCTGATCCTTGCGGTTGTGGGCTGGGTGATCGCGTACCTTGCCAAAGTGGTTGTGCGCAGCTTCCTGCGGCTCATCAAGTTCGACAAGCTTTCAGAAAACGCCGGCGCCTCGCAACTGCTCACCAAAGCCGCGCTGCCTTCGGCGACGGAAATTGTGAGCCGGTTCGTCTTCTGGGTGACCTGGCTCGGCTTCATTCTGCTGGGTGTGCGCGGGCTCGGGATCTTGGGCCTGCAGGAGCAAACCGCAAGGTTCTTTCTTTTCCTGCCGCGTCTATTCGTAGCCATGTTCATCTTGTTTTTCGGACTGCTGGCAGCTAGCTTCTTTTCTCGCGCTGCCCTGTTGGCTGCGGTAAATGCGAATGTGCCTTCACCCAGGGTTTTAAGTCTCGCTGTCCGCAGCATCATCATTGTTTTCGTATTGTCTATCGTTTTTGAAGAGCTCGGTCTGGCAGAACAGACCATGCTGGTCGCCTTCGGAATTGCTTTCGGGGCCCTGATGCTCGGCTTGGCCATCGCATTCGGCATGGGGGGCAGAGACTTAGCCAAGCATTTCCTGGAGAGAAGGTTCGTTCGCGGGAAGAAGGAGGAGAACGAAGACGAACTGTCGCCGCTCTAGGGCAGCGACGCGCATGATGCCAACTAGCCGCCCCTTGCGGTAGGATTGAAGTTTCCTCCCTGCTCCATTCTGGGCGGCGACTGCCATGCGACTACTCAGCATCCGGCTCATTGTTTTCCTCATCGTGGGCATGACCCTGGTCTCGCTCTCGTTCTCGTATTACGAGGCGTGGGGTGAGAAGCGTGGCCTGCGCCAGGACTTGGAGCGGCGTGCCGAGATATTGGGCGAAAGCCTCGCGGGAAATGTGGAAACCGGCCTGGGGAAGGATTCGCTGCAGGATCTGCAGCGCATGGTAGAGCACTACGGGAACCGGGAACATCTCTCGGGACTGGCTGTCTACGGCCCGCAGGCCGATTTGCTGGCCGTGACCCCGGAGCTGGCATCCACGCTGGCTACGGTTCCCTCCGTAATGTCTCAAGCCTTGCGTGAGAACCATGGAGTAGGAGCGTTTCAACGGGTGAGCGGTGCCTCGTTGCACATCTACGCTCTACCCCTTCACCTGCACGACGAAGTCATCGGCGGCCTCGTGATTGTTCATGATGCCGGCTATATTCGGGCGGACGGCCTTCGCATTTGGCGGCAAGCATTCCTGCGAGTGCTGGCCTATGTATTTCTCATCGTGCTGATCACGCTGTTGATTGTTCGCTGGAGCATTGCCGCACCCATCGCACGTACGGCGCTGTGGATGCGATCTTTGCGGACGGGGCAAGTCTCTTCCCGCCAACACGCCGCCGATCTGGACCTCTTTCGCCCCCTGGTGCAGGAGGTCGCTGCCTTCGCGGAAAGCCTTACCCAAGCGCGGTCGGCGGCCGAGACCGAAGCCCGCCTGCGGGACACGGGTGAATCGCAGTGGACGGCCGACCGGCTGGCCGTGCACGTGCGCACGCGATTGGATAATGGGCGTCTTTTTGTCGTGTCTAATCGCCAGCCTTACGTGCATATGTGGCGCGGCAAATCGGTGGAAGTGATTGTGCCGCCCAGCGGCCTGGTCACTGCGATCGAGCCAGTACTGCGCGCCTGTGACGGAACCTGGGTAGCCCATGGCAATGGCGATGCCGACCTCGAAATGGTTGATGAGCACGACCGGCTGCGCGTGCCTCCGGAAGATCCTCACTATACCTTGCGCCGGGTCTGGCTGAACGAGGCGGAAGAAGAAGGCTATTACTACGGATTTGCCAACGAGGGCATCTGGCCGCTATGTCATATCGCGCACACCCGCCCGATTTTTCGCGCGGAGGACTGGAAATACTATCAGGCCGTAAACCTCAAGTTTGCGGATGCGCTGCTCGAAGAGATGAAGGACGTGGAGAAGCCCATTGTGCTGGTGCAGGATTACCACTTCGCGCTGCTGCCCCGGCTGATTAAAGAAAAAAGGCCGGAGGCCAGGGTGGCAATCTTCTGGCACATCCCGTGGCCCAACCCCGAGGCCTTCGACATCTCCCCGTGGCGTCGCGAAGTTGTCGATGGCCTGCTCGGCGCCGATCTGATCGGGTTTCACATCCAGTCGCACTGCAATAACTTCCTGCATACCGTGGATCGCGTGGTGGAATCACGCGTCGATTGGGAACACTTTTCGGTAAGACGTCTGGATCATCTCACCCTGGTGCGGCGCTTCCCCATCAGCGTGGACTTCACAGATGTGCAAGAGCCGGAATCGGCGCCCGATTCCTACGGCGAACGTTCCGCTTTGTTCAAGGCCCTGGGGGTTGAGGCCACCTTCATGGGTGTGGGCGTAGACCGGGTTGACTACACCAAGGGCATTCTAGAGCGTTTTCTGGCCATTGAGCGTTTTCTGGACAAGTATTCTCGCTATCAGGGCAAGTTCACATTCGTGCAGATTGGCGCTCCCAGTCGCAGCCATCTCAAACGCTATCACGATCTGATGGTGGAGGTGGAAGCGGAAGCCGCCCGCATAAACGGGCGGTTCCAGACGGCGAAATGGAAGCCCATCGTCTTTCTGAACCGGCAGCATAATCACCAGGAGATTCAAAGGTACTACCGCGGCGCAGATGTATGTCTGGTTACTTCCTTGCACGATGGCATGAATTTGGTGGCGAAGGAATTCGTGGCAGCCCGGCACGACGAAACGGGTGTTCTAATCCTGAGTTGCTTTACTGGCGCCGCCCACGAGTTGCACGACGCCTTGCAGATAAATCCCTACGACATCGACCAGACGGCTGAGGCCATTCGCACCGCCCTTGAGATGGAGCCGGAGGAAAAGAAATTGCGCATGCAGCGCATGCGTAAGACGGTCAGGGAGCGCAACGTTTATCGCTGGGCCGCAACCCTCATCGCGGAACTCTGTGAGCTGCGCATGGACGCGTCGGACAAAAGCACGGATAAGCCCCGGGCGGGTGCTGCTGCCCGGGAATGAGGAGCATGTGCGCACGGTCAACCCAATCGTGGTCGAGCGGTTAATGAACGCGGTGGCCCAAGCACCGGTCTCCTCTCTTCTGCTCGACTATGACGGTACTCTCGCGCCCTTCTGCCTCAATCGCCAGTACGCTTTCCCCTATCCGGGAATGACCGCGCTCCTACAGGAGATCATCGACAATGGCCGCACCCGTGTGGTCATGGTCACAGGCCGGAACGCCCACGAAGTGGGCCCCCTGCTTGCGGTGTACCCCATTCCCGAGATCTGGGGCTGCCATGGGTTGGAGCGGTTGAGGCCGGATGGGACCTATGAGACACCCCGCGTGGACGAGCCCGTGCTGCACGCCCTGGCTGACGCCGATCGTTGGTTAAGGTGTCAGGGCCTGCACAACCGGGCTGAATTCAAGACCGGTGCCGTCGCCCTCCATTTGCGGGGGCTCGACGAAGCGACGGCGGCGGAAGCCCGCAGCCAGGTCCTGCTGGGCTGGCTCCCCATTGCTCAAAATACGCCGATGGAACTGCTGGAGTTCGATGGCGGCATTGAAATGCGCATGCCGGGTCGTGATAAAGGGGATGCAGTCCGCACCATCCTGAATGAAATCGGCCCGGAGGTTCCCGTCGCCTACCTGGGGGATGACTTGACCGACGAGCGGGCTTTCCTCGCTCTTGGTACCGCCGGCCTAAGCGTGTTGGTTCGCCCCGAATGGCACCCAACTGCGGCTGCCCTGTGGATCAGGCCGCCAGAAGGCCTGCGGGAGTTTCTGACGCGCTGGCTACAAGCCTGTCGTGAGGGGCAGCATCTCGCGAGGATAGAGTCTTCTGGTCCTAAATGAGTGCGGGTTCGGACCAGGATGCAAGCGACGCGGACCTTGAGACAAACCCAAGAACCGTGAGAAAACTAACAGCAGGCGCAATTCAGCGATTCTGCTTAAGCTGCTCCTTTTAAGCTGCTCCTTCAGCTCCACCGCTAGTGCGAAGCTGTGGAGCAGCACTGCTCTTCCAAGCTGCGGAACCCTCAGTGTGAATACTGCACCCAGAACCCGGGTGGTCCATAGGGCGGTGGGGGATAGCCGAAGACTATGCCGAACGGCGAAGTCCGGACCCCCAGCCGGTGGTCGCGAACATTGGCCCAGTCATCAAATCCGTCGGGCGCCGGCGCCTTCTCCGTGGTGTGCTGCATTGAAGTTTTGTTTTGAAACCGCACCTGCTGGCCGGCATTTACCGTTACGGAATTGCCTGCACCAGTTGCGGCAACCGCGCCTCGCCGCACCGTTACCCATGTTTGGTCCTGATTGGGGATAACATTGACCCGGTAAACTCCCGGCTTCATTACGGTCAGCGTGGCATTGGGAGTATCAATTTCGTAAATTTCCCCTGGCAGGAGGTATCTAACCGTAAGACTAGCGACGCCTTGATTGACCCCGAATTGGACGGTGCCTCGATTTACCGTAGCGAGGGTGACACTCGTCTCCGAACTCATTCGGATGAATCCGCCTGCTACGTTCAGTTCAGCTCGCGAGTCTTTATCTGCCCAAATACAAACCGGGGGCTGCAGAGGTTGATTAACCTGGGCTGCAACCCAGTCGCTGCCTTCGCACGGAGCTTGCGACACCTGTCCCGACATATACTGCAAGCGGGCTGTTCTTCCCGGATCGTGGTTAGGGTAACCCCTGGTTTGTCCAATTAGCGAACCAGCGGTCACGAACAGCAGAAGCACAAAGGGAAGACGCTTCAGTTCAGTCTTCATCACCATCTCCGGTATAGCCTACTTTCTAGTTAACCGCAGGGGGGCCTGCCCGATTTCGCCTTACCAAGGTAGCGCCGCCCGAACTTGAGACACTGATGGAACGGCTCGGCTCAAAGCCCACGACCGGAGTCGTGGGCTTGCACCTTTTAGCTTGCCGTTCGGTTAGTTAGCGGTGTCCGCCGCCATGCCCACCACCACCGCTGAAACCACGTGCTGCGCCGTGAGATCCACCGCCGGTGCCGCCACGGTAGCCGCCACCTGGACCGCCTGCATAACCGCTTCCACCATAGGCCCCGTGGTAGGAGCCGCGCCCGTAGCCCGGGCCTCCGCGAGCGTAATTTCCAGGACCATAGCCTCCGCGGCCGTAAGAGCCCTGACCATAGCCTCCGCGAGCGTAATTTCCAGGACCATAGCCTCCGCGCCCGTAATAGCCCCGACCCCAGGCGCCGCGGCCGTAATATCCCCCATACCACGGCCCGGCGCCCAGGAACACTCCACCGACAAACCAGTTAGGCCCGTAGTAGCCGTATGGCGCACAGGCGTATGGTGAATATCCGTAGTAGCCGTAGGCGCATACTGGCGGTCCGGTAACGTATCCCGGCCCGAATCCGATCCCAACACTGACCTGGGCTTGGGAGTAGGCCAGCGGAATCATCAAAACTGCCAGCAAGGCCACATACTTTAGACAACGCATTTCTTCTTCCCCCTGCCCCAGATCCACCACTATCAATCTGGAGACACCTAATTCATTCAAACGCGGAATCAGAAAGAAAGTTGCGAAGCTCGGGGTGGCTTAATTTAGCCATCCTCGCTGAATCAACCGTTTGCGAGCCGCGATGAACTTTGATCAGTCGCGCGATTACAGGGGGCCATCCGCTGTGAAGCGGGACCGGTTGCTCCGGTGGCGGATGTAACGCCCATGCGTCAGAATGGAAGAGATGAAGCTGGAAGTGGACTGCTACTCCGGACGAACGGCCGACGAAAGGCCTGTTCGATTTCGGCTTGAGGATCGTCAGTACATGGTCGAGGAGGTACTTGACCAGTGGTACGGCCCGCAGGACGCCTTTTACAAAGTTCGCGCCGATGACGGCAACCTCTATATCCTGCGCCGGGAGACATCGACGCCTGATGGGTCTTGGCATCTGGCGTCGTTCCGCCAGCTACCGCGCGGGAACTGATTCTGGAGGTTAATCGTCGAGCAGCCGTCATTCCCGTTGTTCATGAGAAAGTCTCCGAACACGCCGCATGATCATCCTTTCCTGAACTGGTCAAAACGAGACAGTCAATCAACGTGGCTAAGCCTAAGCTGAAATGCGAGGCACGCTTATGAAACGATTGGCACTTGTCAGCACAGCATTCCTGTTGTTCCTGCTTCTCGGAGGCATTGCTTTTGCCTACGCGCAGCAGGAACAGCAAGCCAAGCCCGGACAGCAGGCACAGCAGAACCAGAAGAAGCAGCAGGCTCAGCAACCGCAGCATGCCCAGCAGCAGCAGAACCAGAACAAGCAGCAGGCGCAACAACAGCAGCACGCCCAGCAGCAGCAGAACCAGAACAAGCAGCAGGCGCAGCAACAGCAACATGCCC
>PLXE01000040.1 GCA_003151335.1 Acidobacteriaceae bacterium | reverse complement strand
ACTATATTATGTGATTCTCAATAATGTCGTTTTTGCTCCGCCACTCATCATCAATGGGCACCAGCTTGCCATCAATGTTGAGAAGGTTGAAGGGAGTGCAGTCCAGGAAGTCGCCAGCAAGCACGTATGACGATAGTTTCGGCAGGTCATCCCATACATCGGCGACTTGCGCCGGCGACACACGAGCATGCTCCAGGAGAAATTCCATCCATGGCCGCAACGCTTGAACGATGGATTCCACATCTCCGCCACCAGCTCGCGCTCGCAGCAGGTTCCACAACAATTGCCGGCCAGGCCGGTACACGGACTCAGAGACCTGGTGCGTGATTGCCAGGCTCTCATCTACCGCACGACTACCACTGGGCGAGGATGTGAGAGGTTCCTTCAACACCCGTATTCCAGACCCATCCCGCACAAAGGTCGTTTGGGTACAAACTTCTGGCGCACGATTTACCGACCATGCAAACGCAAGTTTCGTAGCCCTTGCTGGCGGTTCCTTGTCCGGTGTTGCAACTATAAGGAATGAATTGCTCAGGTCGGCAAGCAGGCCATTGGCATGCAACACTGAGAAAGCGAGGGCTTCATCGAAGCCACGGTAGGGCGAACCCGTATAGTCGCGAGCATGGCAGCGGGCCAGCAAATCGATGGCGTCAAACCCAGGATCCGTCAATGCGTTCTCAGAGAGGACCACAGAGGGTAGCTTATAGTCTGGAAAAGGATAATAGAAGCGAACCTGGGACAGTCCAGCCGCAGATAGAAGTGCGATCAATTCACGCCTTCCAAAGGTGCGAGCGGTCCTAGTCCCGTAGAGATCTTGAACTCCGAAGAACGGGATACCAACGTGGTCTTCGCCACAGCCATTGAAATACTTCAAGCCCACTTTATTCTCGATAGCGATAACCACCCTGCCGCCGGGGGCGAGGAAACGGGTTACCGCCTGCAGATAGTGCTCAAACGGCTTCTCTCTGCCTGAGTACAAGGCCGCGTATTCCAGCACCCCGATCAAAAGTATGCAATCAAATCGCTCATCGGTTTCGAAACGCAGAATGTCATCTACCACCACTCGCACATTGCTGAGTTCCCGGCAGCGCTCCGCGGCGACGCGCGCCCGGGGCAAGCTTCCTTCGACGGCGACTACCTTCGCGCCAATCTCGCCAAGGAAGCGGGTGATCGCGCCGCAACCACAGCCAAGTTCGAGAACTCTATCGCCCGCATGCAACTCCAGCGGCCGCACCAGGCAGTGACGAAACCTGCTGAAGTGGTATTCACCGGGCCAGTCGCAAATAGACTCCGCTAATTCTTGCGAAAAAGTGCTGCGGTCTTTAGCGTTCGCAACCGTGCTAAGCAGGCGTTCTTCCACCTCTACGCCGTCGGAATAGGAGAACTCCCCCGGATTCTTGGTTCGGTAAAGATGAAACTGGTCATCCCAGAAGTAATTCATTGGAACCCATCGGACAGTCCAAGCCGTAGCGTCGCGCGAGGGTTTCGTCCTGATCGCGAGTAACCGGCCTGCTTCCGCACCCGAGGCTGTTGAACCCGACATTCTAGCAGCGCGGTCGCCGCGTTGGCGAACCCTCCGGGCGGTCTCCCCTTAAATACAATGCCTTAGTGCGGTTTTCCACTTTCGTTTCCACTCCGACGACACGCAGCCCTGCGTCAGGAGGCCGACTCCGCAGGTGCGCCAAATCCGTAAATGGAGCGCCAATTAAAAATCGGCTCGGGATTCAATTCGGAGCGCCCATCGTCATAATGGAGCTGCTCGGACGCAATCTCCAGCCGATTCATATTCAGCTTCATATTGTCGTAATGGTAGTTGCTGTCGCCGCGGCGTAAACCCGCGCGATCGCGTAGGATGCGAGCCAGCATTTGTTCCCGCGATCGCATGGGGTAATGACGAAGGTTGAAGCGCGCGGGCCAGGGATCGCCCAGCGGTGGATTGTGGTTGAAGACCCGCAGGTTGGTTGCCGAGGCCCGCCAGGAGCGAATGCGCGGCGCACAATCTGGAAAGAGCGCATAATGCCGGATGCGAAGCGGCGGTGACTGGATTTCCTGATCGTCGGCGCTGGTCAGCCAATAATTATAGTTATGGAATTGTATCCAGCTACAGGGCGAAGCGTGCACTTCTTCGACGCATTCCCGATACGGTTTCGCCCGCGACGGCCCTTCCAGAAACTCGTCTTGATCCGGCCAGGAGATCCAGTCGTAAGCAGATACATAGCTTTCCATAAGATGTCTCGACATGGCTGCATACAACTCATAGAAGTCGAACTCTCTCGGAATGTGACGGCTTTCCAGCAACTCGCTTTGGTAACGACGGATGATTTCCGGAGTTTCGTCCGTAGATCCGTGGTCCCACACAATTACGTGATGGCCTTGGTCAAGAAGATAGCGAAGGGAGTCCTCGAGAAGATCGCCGTCGTTGTAACATAGAAGAACTCCGAGTAGTTGAATGCGCGTCAGAACCTAGACTCCCTTTCCCGTTGAGTGTCTCCCCGGAATTGGATTATAGCGGTTCAGGATTGGTACATGCGTCTGTACGGGGTAGTGCGGGCAATCAGGGTGGCGTCGCGATGCTGGCCAGAGTTATAGGGGGCCTTCGACTCCTCGCTCAGGATGACAGTTCATCCCTTCCAGAATGCAAACGCTCGTTTCGTGGCTGTTCCATTCTCCGCCACAGCCGCCGGCCCCGCCAGGCTGGTGGCCCACTTCCGCATTTGCTTGGCGAACTCGGAACGCGATTCAGGCGTTACCGGCTTGCCAGTATTCATTGCGTCAATCAATTCCGTGGAATTATTAGGGACGGTTAGCGCCACCGGCAGCCTCACCGCTTTGGCAATTCCGTCCAGCGTCACTTCTCCTTGGGAGCGGAAGCGGTTGATGACCACACTTACTTTGCCCGGCGGAAAGTTGTACTGCAGTAAGTTGTCCACGTAGCGGGAAAGGTCGCGCAACGCCGGCACGTCGGGAGTAGCAACCAGGTAAAGCTGATCGCATTCTGCGATGGTAGCCTCATTGGCATTGCCTACGCCCTGGCAACAGTCGATGACTACGTACTCATAGATTCCGCGGAGATATCGAATGGTCTGCTGGATTGAGCTAAGCGGCACGTCGGTGAATCCATACAGCCCCTCCGGGCCAGGCAGCACATCGACCCCATGCACGTCGTGCACAACAAAGCCGCTCAAGAGGTTGGCATCAATCCGCTCAATGTTGCGGGCTAAATCGTAAAAGTGATAATCGGCTGCGGGCAGGCCAAGATAGAGTCCAACATGGCCTAACTGGCGATGCTGGTCTACAACCAGGACCTTCTGGCCACACAGTTGCGCCAGAAACGTGGACAGATGAACCACCAGGGTGGTGGTTCCTGCCCCTCCTCGTACTCCCAGAAAAGCCAGCACGTGGCCAGACTTGGCGGAGCGAGCCACCGCCCAACGGCGCTGCAAACGCACGAGCGAATCGTGGAGTTGGTCACAATTCAGCGGACTCTGGAGATACTCGGCGAAGCCCGCACGCATGGCATCCAGGACGAGGTCGGTATCCGACTTGGCGGAGAGCGCTATCAGCAGGATACGTTCTCCCAGCAACTGCTGCAACGACATGGCAGTTTCCATGGCCAGTTCCCGGTCGCCGTCGGCATCGATAACGCACAAGCAACCCTCGCACTGCTGCATCGCTTTCAGCAGATCGACATCCCGATTACGGGGCAAGTAATCCGGCATATTGCCGGTGAAGGATGCTCCCAGCACTTGTGCCGCCACCCGCGAGACGGCGCTAACGGTTGCCGGGTCCAGGCATACCGTGACCAGCGAGATCCCGGATTGGGATGGTGCGACTTGTGTGCTCACCATATTGCTCACGCCCTAAGGCGCCCCCGGCTTGGGTTTCTGGGCCATTTGCTCCGCTTCCAATGACCAGTCCGGCCTAGGCTGTTTTCTTCCTGCGCCAAATCACGACCGCCAGGACCACTACGAAAAGCATTCCTGCAATCACGCGAATAATCGTTGAGCTGTCCATATCGTCTCCTTTCTGGTTGAGATTGCGGATTCGCCACTTACCGGACCAAGACCTTGCGCTTCCCGGCACCTTGCAACCCACGTGTTCTGCCCATAACTACTTGCCTCCAAGCGCCCCCAGGTTCCGCGACATAAGCAGCGCCGCCGGACCCAGCAGAACAATGAACATGCTGGGAAAGATGCACAGGACCAGGGGAAACATCAGCTTAACGGTGCTCTTGGCAGCTATTTCCTCGGCCTGTTGGCTGCGCTGTTTGCGCAAGCCGTCGGCGAAGATACTGAGCGCCTTCGAAATCGGAGTACCAAACCAGATGAACGGCCGCGGTGGTGCTCCCGGCTCCGCCTCTTACGCTTAGAAAAGCCAGCACCTGGCCGGCCGCTCGGGCGGGGTGAAGCGGAGACCGCAGCCAGCGTGCCCGCAGCTTTTGCAGGCAAGTTGACAGTTGACCGGCCTGCAAGGGTTTGGTGAGATACTCGCTGCAACCGGCCCGCATCGCATGCAGGATGTTGCCGGGAGTCTCATCTCTGGAGAGGGCAATCAGCGCCGCCCTGCCGTTAAGCAAGGGCTGGAGGTGGGTGGCCGCCTGCACCGCCAGGTCCTTGCTCTTGTCGAAGTCAATCAGGCAAAGCAAAGCCTCAGCCCCCTCCAGTTGTTGCTCCAGTTGTGCCTGCAACCGGTTTTGAGGGTAATCAGGAAATGCACTGAGAAACTTGACGCTTTCCTGCATGGCCGCTCGTTTTGCGGTCTCAGTCGCTTCCGGGTCGAGTCCAACCGTAATCAGGCATAGACTTCCACCCTCGGTATGGGGAGTTACCGAGCTCACACCGCACTCCTTTCACTAGTGCATATCGGCAGACGGCGCTCTGGGCGTTATTTTCGTTCTGCCTGGTGGTTCTTGGTAACTGTCACTCGAACTTCATGGTGGCACGTTTGTCGCCCTTGATGATTTCCACCTCATAAGGGTGTACCGCAGCCACATGGGCACGCGCCGCCGGCGTTGGAGCCGGGGAGCGTGCCTCGCTCGAGATCTCGCCCACCCGCACCGGCACCGCGGCGATACGCCCGCGGTCGGCCCCATTGCGGAGCACGAAATGGATGGAGCCCTGGGTGCTCGCCAGAACCAGCTTCTGGGTGTCCGCCGGCGTCAGCAGCAAGGTCACGACGCTGACGTTTTCCGCCTTTCCCCCAGGCTCGGGCTCTATTCTTTGACCTACCGTGAGCACTTCGACATCCTGCAGAACGATTTGCGTACCCGGACTGGAAATCGCCTCATTGCGGAAGGTGACCAGCACATCCACGTGACAACTGGGGAACAGGAATCCGGCCACTCCGATGACTTCATCGGAGCGCACCGAAGCGGCCCGCATGCCGTCCGGGATCTTGACCGTGAGGCCGATTCCGGAGCCCGCGGCCGCCAAATATCCCTCCAGCACCGGTTGCCGCGCTACCATCGGGTAGACCACCGCCCGGCCCGAGACATCTTCCATCTTGCTAAACGCGCCGGGCAGAGGCATTTTTGCCGGCCAGTCCACCAAGGTGAGGTTCTCAGGCTTAAGCAGTTCGCCAGCCGGCAAAGGCCGTGACGCAGCCACATACTTCTGAGTGGCTGGGGCAGCGGAGCGCCCATTTCTTCCATTGATCCGGCGGGTAAGAAAGTAGGTGGCGGCGCCGGAAAGCAACAAAGCGGTCAACAGGGCGACAAGCAGTCGGCGGGGGTTCATATCGTTGACTCAGTCGGGCACCGAATAAAGTCATGGCGATGCCCGCTCCTGCAGAAGCCCGGTTGTACGGTGACGAGCAAGTCCACCACCGCACAACCCAGCCCTTTGAGGGCCCTAACCTAACTGCTTGCGCGTTCCCGTCCCTATGGCCCGTTTAGGCGGGAGGGTTGAGGAGTTGGGTCGTGATGGCCGCAGACCGATTGCCAATCGTGTCTGCAACCGCTTTCCTGCTGACTACGAAAGTGCGGCGGCGATTTTGGTAAACTCGGCCCCAATCGCGGTTGAAATCGCCTTCATGCTGGTCACGGCGCCAAGCGCAATCAAAGCAGCGATGAGAGCGTACTCGATCAGGTCCTGACCGGACTCGTCCTGCCTCAGGTTCTTGAAAAGTTTCCACATAAGTCGACCTCCAATGCGGGCATGTACCCGGCTCGATTAACTTCCTAGACCACGTGCCAGTAATGCTGATACGGAGCCCAGCAGCGCCCCGAAAGCGCGCTGCGTAAACCGGTTGCACAGAAACGGAATGCAGGGGCAACCAGCAGCAGCGCCCTACGGTGCTGTTATGGTTATCGGCCTGGGGGCAGGAAACTTGAGGCGGGTTGTGGCGCACTGCAATCCCGGAGGACTCTCCTCTTCGCCATTTCAACCTCAGTGCCGGAAAGGGACCGGTTGAATAGAAGGCTCTATGCGCTACGGCTGGTTGGAAATGCCAGGGAGGGCATGGAAAAACATCGCTTGTGGCAAGTTGCACGCCAAGGGAAACGTGCGCTTGGGTGGGGCAGTATGATCACCCTAGCCTTTTGCTTCGTGACTCAATTTCGCCGCTAGTTCTCCACCCCGGCAAACTTCTTCTCTTCCACTGCCATGTGCAGCCGCATCATGCGAGTGAGGTCTTTGCCGTCTCTCTTCAACTGGTTGACGGCATTCTCCAGGTTGCCGGTCTGGCTCAAATGCTCGATGGTATCCCGAAAGCTCTCCAGCCGCACCCGCATTTCGTTGTGCTGCCGCTGCATCTCGCGAGCGAATGAGGCCAGCTCCGGACTCATCTTCGCGATGGTCGCCAGCACCGTGGTTTCTTCATGCTCGTAGTGCCGGGGAAGCCACTCCGCCATCCACTTGCCGCGGCTTATGGCCTGGTTGGCGGTGGCGAGATCGGTGAAGACCTCCGCGTAGCAGGCCATCTGTTCCAGGGCGGCATCCATCTGGTCCAACTGCGCCACCAGTTCTTGGTGTTCTTGATGAATGCTGAGGGTCTCTTCGTGGAACTTCGGATCCAGGCTTGCCATGGTGCACCTCGCCAGCTTGATGGTCGTCCTGCGGCGTCACCGCGGCAGTGACCGAAATCACTGTCCGGCGTGATGTTCGGGATCCATCCGGCAACCAAGATAACCGGAGCTGTCCGGGCTCCGGCTCCGGGTGCGTTTCTTGGGCCTCGGCCTACTTTTTGCCTTGCACCGCCGCCAGGCATTGCCCAAACAGGTCCAGCAAATGCTGGGCATAGTCCTCGGCTTTCGAAACGGTGCCGCCCTTGAACCCGGCTTCCGGCGAACCGGTCTTCCCGTATCCGGTGGTGACGGCGATGAATTTCATCATGTCAAGGGCGATGTCTTCGTTGCGACGCATGATTACGTTACCGGTCCCGTGTTCCTCCATAAGTGCTGGCCTCCCTGTACGCCGGCTTCGCGCGCCGACGGGCAAGAATCATAGCAGAGAGCGGGGCTTCACACTTCGAACCCGACGTAGCACACTCGGCCCACGATGTAGTCGTGATAACTCCTGCCGCGTTCGATGCGCACCAGCTCCACGGAGTGCTGCGGGTTTTGCGGCCGCAACACCAGGTGATCGCCGGAAACCGAGACGTAGCCGATGAGACAGCGGGCCTCGGCATGCACCGCGTAAATGTTGGGTCGCAACCGGCGGTACGGTTGCAAGGAATTGTAGTGGCGGTCCACCAGCAGAGTCACGCCGGCAGGTATGTGCGGAAACATGCCTCCGGCCGCCTTAGCGTCGAGTCGGAGGAGCACGAAGCGTAGCCAGTCGCTGCGATTGCTGGCGTCGTTGGGCTTCAGCCGGCGCAGAAATGACTTGCTGAAACTGCGGCTTTCGCGCACCTGCTCCGGTGTGAATCGAGGCAGGCGTGCGGCTTGCTCCCCACTCACTAAGGCCACGTTCTCCAATCCCCCGGCCGGGAACGAGACCTGCTGCTCGATCTCTTTGAGATCGGCCAAGTCCAGCATCCCGATGTTCAGGGTCGCCAGCAGGCGGTCCATGGATTCCAGGCTGAGACCCCGGCGGGCGTTGAGAAAGTTGGAAAGATGGCCTTGCTGAAACCCGGCTTCGTGGGACAAGCCGGTTCCGGTCAGCTCCCCGCGGTCGATTCGGGCCCGGATGTGCGCACGCAGTTTGTCCTGCAAGTCATGGAGTCGCATGCAAGCCTTGGAGTTCATAGCAATTGTATTTTCTAAAAGCTATACATGTACTTTAGTAATATTCCCAGAGCAATAAACTTGTTGACTGCGCAGGTTCCCTATGCCACAGTCGAAATGTCGCCAGGCCCCGCGGTTCTGGTCGAGGTAAATGGACCCATGATGGAGACCGAACCCCAAGTTGAGGAAAGAACCTTCGCCGAGTTGCGGCGCAAAATCCGGGCGGCCGAGCTGCTTTCAGCGGCCACGGAGAAACTCCTGCGCAATCTGCGCTTCTCGGGAAGACTCAGTGTCGTCGTGAAAAACGGTTGCATTCTGAAGTCCGGATACGAAGAGGGTTATTTCAGCCGCCGGCAAGATGAGCGGATGATACCTTGAATCCCAATGGCAGGGGCGCGGCCAGGATCATGCTTGCGTTTGCGCTTACCGAGGTCCGTTGCCCGCGCCGCTGCCAGCATCGCGTTTTGCACGTAACTAAATAACCAGTAGCAGGTCATCGTAACTGAAACGAGCCCTGTGTGCAGAGCCTGGTCGTAACCAGGTCTGGCGCAGGGCTTCTCATTTTATGACAAGAGGAAGTTAGGTACACCCCATGCAACTCTCTACCTACGAACTGAAATACTGTGAACGGTGCGGCTCGCTGAGACTGCGTCCGGCCGCGTCTGCCGAAACCTATTGCGAACCGTGTGGACAAATGCTGGCCAACTACTCGCTGCCCCACCACGCGCCGCGGGCAACCCTGCTGTTGTACAAGCCCCGGTCGAAATCGGGTGCAGCTCTAATGGTACCCGGCGATACCCCAGCCGGGTTGCCGTTTGGGAGGCTGCAATGAAGGACCTCCAGTCATCGCCTTCGCAGCTACGGCTGTTCAGCGCCCACCACCCGAGTGTCGAAGAGGGCGACGAGATCGATCCCCGGCCGGAAATTTCGTGCTACCGCGGACAGACCTTCGCCATCGTGCGGCATTTTTTCGAGATCTCCTCGCAAGTGGGAAGGCTTCCCTCGTTGCTGGGGCGGGAGTTTTTCCGCGCCCGAGTCACTCACCACGCCATTCCCAGCTTTGAAGACCAGGCGGTCTTCGTGCGCGATGTCGAACTCTGTTTTGCGCGACTCAGCGAGCCGCACGCCGAGATGATTACCCTGGTCGCACTGTACTCTTTCTCCCGCGACGAAGTCGCCCAGATGCTGCGCGCCAGCAAGACCTGGGTAAACATTCGTATTGCAGAGGCCCTGGATGCTCTCGGTGAAATCTTTTTGCAGGCCCGCCTGCTGCGCGCGGACCGTCCCGATCGCCGTCAATCCCAGGTGACAAGCCGGTCCATACCGCTTGACATCGTTGCCCCACACGGCAGTCACTCGGGCCTTGCCGTCAGGGGTGGGCGAACGCGCAAGCCAGTCCGGCGAGCACATCCATCGCCCGCGGAGCGGTGTCAGGCGATACCGGCATGAGTCGAGGTTGGGAAGATCCTGAAGCTGCTGGCGGAAGGCAATTCAGTCAAAGGAGATCGCCGTGCTGTTGCGGTTAAGCGTGAAAACGGTCGAAGCGCACAAATTTAACCTGATGCGCAAGCTCGACATCCACAACAAGGCGCAGCTCGTCACTTATGCGATCCAGACGAAGATCATCAAGGTTCCGATGGCCCAATAGCTCGACCAGCGGCAATTTAAGGTTGCCGGCTCGCAGGGGTCACGCACCGTAACATTCGCAGCGAATGGCTTGGTTGAGTAGTGAGTAGCGGTGCAGTTTGAAATCGGTGACCGCCCGTCGGTAATGGGTGGAACGTTGTTGCTGTGTTTTTCAGCACAGAGTCAGAAATATTCCCTCGCCACAAAAGCTGGCGCAGCGGCTTTGTTGGCACCCTCGTTACAACTGTGACTGCGGAAATCTGTCAAAAGTTTGCGGTTCGCCTTGCCAGCATATTCCAAGGATTGGCAGGGGACATCGAAGAGCCGATGACAGCGGGAGCAACGACCCGCTACGGCGACCCAACTTACTGAGCGTGTTATTTGGAGTTCACGATCTGCCATACTCCCTTTCGGACTACCTGATTAGAGGATTCAAGCCCAGTGTCCACGAACCGCACATCGCTGTCTGTGACAGCGATACGGCAAGGCACACGAAGGTAACCAACAAATGATGGCTGTCTGTTACGGCGGTCAGCGGGGGTCGTGATTACTTCCAGATGTTACTGCAATACTCTCTTATGCCTTGGGCAAAAATTTGGACGCGCTGGGGTCCGAACAGCCCAAATTCAAAGTAGCCCGCCGCCACTCTTTGGAGTGGCGGGCGGCGATTGCGGAATGCCAGCGGGCGGCGGCGCACTTGAACCCGGGGCCCCTTTGCGAGGCGCATCAGCGTCAACGAACACCCAGGTTCTTCCGTCTTCGGTGCGGCCGCTCGTCCAGCGTCCATAAGCACACCATGCCCGGAACGCGTTCGAGAAATAAGGAACGGGCCACTTCAAACCGTTGAACTGCTCGGCGATGGCGGCAGGTTCAACGGACAACGGATCAGGCGGCACGGCGGCAGCATCCACATCAGGATTGAATGCCGTCATTTTCGCGGGATCGTAATCCGCAGGCCGGTCCGCTCGCTTCACTGCCCGCCGGCGCGCGATACTTCGTTCCGCCTCAATCACAATTTCGGCCGCCTGAAACTTGACGGTGGCCCGATACACAACTTCACCGTTCAGTTGGTCGGGCCGAAACCATAAGTACGGACCGTCTAACCTGGTCCAGTCGTGTTCGTACTTCCGTGCGACCAGGCTGGTGTCGCTAACATAATCCGCCGGTTCAATCCATGACGGGTTCCATTCCTTCTGGTCCACGGTCAGATACACCGGGAACTGCTCCGCCTCGAAGGTTGTACCCTTCCTCTTGATTACGACGACGTCGGCTCTTTCCTCGAACTCTCCTTTGGCCAGCGGTTCGTCAATGCCGGCAGGGAAATACAGCAGCAGCGTCGCCGTTTCCCCGTCAGAAATCAGCAGCGGCAATTGGTGTCTGAGGCGGTTGCTGAAGTCGACCATGTCGGGTGGTGGGGAATCGGCTTTGTCGGCCCATTTCGTCTCCATCCGAACCAAGGCGAGGGTCATGGCGTGCAACTGTAGGGCCTGCTTAAAGGACAATCGCCTCTTCGGCGTCCGATACTTCACTCCTTTTGCTGTGGCCGTGGCGTCTGTCAACTTATCGACAGCTTTGCGCAGCTCGTCCGGCTTCCAAACGGAGTAATCCTCCAGCGCCATGGCCGGCATTAATTCGTCGTGCAGATTCTTCAGCGGACCGGAGAGTTGAGATTCGGGAAGCGACCAGATCATGCACAGCAATGGCATTGGGCTGAAAGCGGGATCTTCGTTGGCATAGCTGGCAAAGAATCGGCGATCGGCTGGATCCTCCGGGTGGACCTTCCTTTCGGGTCCCTCGTGGCTCGTACCTAGGGTTGGGTAGTATTTGTGAATCAAGCCCCAGCCGGTTTGGTCCACACTTATGAGCGCTTCGCTGACTCTGGCCACCGGCTCGGCTTTGCTGTCGTATGCGTCGATGTCCTCGCGATGAAGCCCCAGCATGCTATAGGGAAGCGTTGGCCTGTCGGGATTTTGTTTCTTCTGGGCCGGAACTCCCCAAAGCGAACCCGGCAACAAACCCAAAATGAGCGTCCCCACGATACGAACTTCTATCCAGCCAACCATTCAGGTGACCCTTATTCGTTTGTTAGCGGAAGGCCCTTCTCTCGCCACTCGCGAATGCCGCCGTCCATGGAGGCGACATTGGTATATCCCATTCTTTGCAGGGCGTCAGCCGCCAGTGCCGACCGGAACCCGCCACCGCAGTACAAAACCATGGGCGTACCCAGGTCAGGCACGCGCTGCTCCACGTCACGTTCGAGGATTCCTTTGCCCAGATGCACGGCCGCCGGCAGGTGGTCCTTCGCCCATTCGTTGTCTTCGCGGACATCGATGAGGAGAAAATCTGCCTGGCTGTCCAGCATTTGCTTCACATCGTCCACGGTCATTTGGCGGACACGCTGCCTGGCGGCGTTGACGATGTCGAGAAATCGGGGCGAGTGATGAGGTGCTGCCATGCGGAACATGATATCGCGAAAAATAAGTCTGGAATGTGTTTTCCCAGGCGAAGAGCTGCCGAATCAAAGGTCCTCGTCGTCCTCTTCTTCCAGTTCTTCGCCGGGATATTGGGCCTCGTAATAGAACTCCAGGTCCTTGTCCAGCTTGGCCCAAAATGCCGCATCCCGGACCGGAGGCGAGTCGTTGCGCAAGGCATGCTCTCGCGACGTAGCCCGCAGGGTGAGCATCTGGTTCAGCGCATCCAGCAGACCCCAATCGTCGGCGCGCCAGCTCGCCACCGGCTTGTTCTTGTAGGCCAGCATCTTCTTGGCGAGTTCGCCGGTCTTGATGTTGCGAAGCACGGGATACAGCTCGGCCCAGAGCCGTGGGGTGTACTCGCTGTCCACAAAACGCAGTGGCATGTCCATTCCGGTATTTTGATTGTCCTCTGCGAGTAGGGCAAGCTTTATGTTGGTACTGCCCCTCCTGCGACACCTGCGGAGCGGTGATTCTTGCGGGACAGGCCGGAGTACAAAGTCCGATCAGAACAGGTAGATCAGGTTGATGGCCGACGTGAACTGCTGGCCAACGAGGGTGTCCCGCCGCTGGAATACGTCTTTGTTCGACTGGTCGAGACGAAATTCCCCGCGGATGACGAACTTGCCGTCCAGTCTCTTCAGAAGCCGGCTGATGTCTGAGAACTTCGCCGCCATGTCGTATTCCGGAGTCAAGGTGTATCCCTGGAGAGTCTGCGAAATTCCGGTACGGGTGCCTCCACTGTCGTTGAAGACCTCGCCGCGGAAGGCCAGCGAGAACGGTTTGGTCAGGTTGTACTTGGCGTAGCCGGCGATACCGTTCCAGATTGCGTCATGGCCCAGAGATACTCCGTTCTCCTCGTGAGCGTAAAGCCCATCGAAGCCGAGGTTCAGCTTCGCAGTCGTTTTCCAGCTGCCTACCACTTCGTATGCGCTGCGCTGGTCGTGATCGTCGTTGGGACGCGCCGGGCCATGAATAAAATTGAAGTACAGCGCTGTGGTCCTGGTTGGAGTCACCGTTATTTGCCCGCCCACCGAGTAGCCATGATTGAACCTTTGAAACTCATCCCATCCATTGGTCACCAGCAGCATTCCGGAGATCTTGCTGGTAAATGCGTAAGTCGCCTTCACTCCCGTGTGGGTAAACGGCACGCCGAAGCCGAAGATGAATCCCCGGCTGAATTCGTCGTTGTAACCGTCATACCCTCCGATGACCTCCGATCCCATGTGCGTGGCGAACTTCCCGGCATCGAATCGCAGACCTTTCCCCAGCGGCGCGATGTAGCTGAGGTACAACTCGGGAATATCAACGTGGTGCGCAATCCCGGTGTGGCAGTTGCGAAACAAACCGTAAGCCGCAGTGACCTCGGGGACGCCCGAGCCTGTAATCAGGTTGAAGCGGAACCCGAACTGGTTGGGCTTTTCAATGGCCCGCTGGATCACTAACTGGGCCACGTCGAGCTGGGGCTCGTTATCGTTGAAATCGAAGACGCGGAATTGGTTCTGGCGGGAGTCAGGCTGGTTGGTGTTGTAGCTGTACGATAGCGACAGAAAACCGTCGGTGGTGATCCCGCGCCACCAGGTGTGGGGTTCCGGAGTGCCGGCCGGATTAGCCGAGGCCACACCTGCGGCGGCGGGAGTCTCCTGCGCACCCAGAAACAGGGGTGAGATGATCATCACCCCTGCCAAGGCAATACTTCCCAAGAACCGGCCAAACGCGTTGAGCGGCTCGGCCATCGCTACTTTCTGCTGCCGACCAGTTCTTCCTTTTCGTCGAGCCGTTCGATCAGATCGTGCGGTTCGCCCTGGAACAACTCCTCCACTTCGAGGGTCTCGTAGGCGTGCTCGCCGTGAATCGATTCATCCAGACCGAGCTCTTCGCTCATCTCGGTCACTTTGACTGGGGTGAACAAGTTAATGACCCACAACATGCCGTAGGTGAAAGAGAATGCCCATACGGAGGAGAAGATCACCGCGACCAGTTGTTTCACGAAGAACGACGGATTGCCATACAGCAAACCGTTTGTCCCGGCGGCGGGATTGAACGCCTTGTTGGCAAACAGTCCCAGCATAATGATACCGAGGAAGCCACCGACTCCGTGCACACCCCAAACATCGAGCGCGTCGTCCCAGTGAAGATGGTTCTTCATTTCGACCGCGAAGTAGCAAACCACGCCTGACACCAGTCCAATGATGACGGCCGTGGTGGGCGAAACATAACCTGCCGCGGGAGTGATGGTCGCCAGTCCCGCGACCGCGCCGGTGAGCAGCCCGAGGAACTTGGGCTTTCTCTCCCGGAACCAGGCCACCGCCAACCAAGCCACGGCGGCGAACGACGCGGCGATATCGGTGTTAAGGAACGCGCTTGCCGTCACTGAATCGACTCGCATTTCGCTGCCGGCGTTGAAGCCATACCAGCCGAACCACAACAGCCCCGTGCCCAAGGCAACCAGGGGAATGCTGTGCGGGCCGCGATCCAGTATCCGGCGCTTGCCCACGTAGAGGACCGACGCCAGCGCAGCCAATCCAGCAATGTTGTGCACCACGATGCCGCCGGCAAAGTCGAGCACGCCCCAGCGCTGCAGAATTCCGCCGCCCCAAACCATGTGCACGAAGGGGAAGTAAACGAAGGTGAGCCAGCCCGTCAGAAACAGGCAGTAGGCCTTGAAACTCACGCGGTTGGTGAAGGCGCCGGAAATGAGCGCCGGGGTGATGATGGCGAACATCATCTGATAGGCGATGAAGACCATCATGGGGATGGTGTTGTTGGGCGACGGTGTTGTGAGACCTATGCCGCGCAGACAAAAGTTATCCAGGTTGCCGATGATGCCGTGCCAGTCGCCGCTGAAGCACAGCGAATATCCGTAGAGATACCAGATCACGGTCGTCCAGCCCATCGAGACGAAGCTCTGGATCATGATGGCAAGAACATTCTTTCGTCCTACCAGCCCGCCGTAAAAGAAGGCGAGGCCCGGGGTCATGAGCATGACCAGGCTGGTGCATAAAATCATGAAACCGGTATTACCGGTGTCGAGGTGAAGCATGAAAGCCTCCAGAAGATGAAGTGCGGCAGAAGGTCAGCTCAACGCCCCGACAGGAGCGGGACTCGGTGGACGCGCCAGCACAGTAACTGCCGGAAGATCGGAAACTGAAGAGGGAATCGGCAACCCTTTGGTTAGGCAATCCCCTCTTCACGTTCGAGACGAGCAGGCTATGGAATGCAATCGCGTATAAGGGCGAGGGGAGCGTACTTTGCCTCGTAGCAATGTCCACAAAGCAGCATCAAGCTGCCGCCCAATAAGTTTCTTCTTCTGGGGTAGCGGAATCTGTGTGACGCGTCACAAGGCGGGGTGACGTAGGGGGGGTGGGAAGGGCGGCCTAGCCGCGCCAGCCGTCCGGCACAGCCAAGTCCGCCAGCTTGCCGACATCCGGCACTTCCAGATCAGGATGGGCTTCCACCAGCTTGGTGGCTGCCGCCTCTTTGCCCTGCCTGCGATTGACCCACACGGTGGCAATCTCCAGCGCATGCGCAGGTACCACATCGTGGTACAAGCTCTCGGCGAGGTGCAGCAGGCGCTCGCGCGGAATCTTGAAGCGCCGCAATAGCGCTTCGAAATTGTTGAACGACGGCTTGTAACTGTGTACCTGTTGCGCGGTTACAACGGCGTCGAAACCCACCGCCAGCTTCGGCGCGGTGTAGGCGAAGAGGTCATCGTCAATGTTTGAAAGCACCGCCAGCTTGTAGCGGGACTGCAAACGGCGCAGTGCAGGGACGGTATCGGCAAAGGGCTGCCAGCCGCGGATCGATTCCGCCAGTCCGTCGGCGTCAGCAGCGCTGACAGAGAAGCGCAACTCCCGCGCGAAGTCGCGGACCACTTGAGCCAGCACTTCGCGATAGCAGCGGTAGGGGCCGCTCTGGGCGCGCGGCTCAAACTCCGAATACAGGTTGAGGACCTGAGCATCGCTGAGGGCCTGGCCCTTGCTCTCCAGCAACGGACGCAGATAGCCGAGCAAGCCGGTTTCCCAGTCAATCAGTGTGCCGTAGCAGTCGAACGACAGCCATTGAAAGCGTGCGAAGTCGAGCATGGAGATTTTGAGTGTAACAGCCGTCAGGACGACGATTTTCCGGCGCCGGCCACCGGCGTTACCTTGTGCGAAGCGAACTTGCGCTCCAGAGCTTCCAAGGGAGATACCGCCGGCTCTGCTTCGGCCGGTCGGGCGGGGGCGCTCTTCGGTTGGGCTTCGACATGCCGCACGACGGCCGGTGGCGGCGCAATACTTCCGTCGCCAGCAACTGCCGCGACCTCTCGCGACTCCGCCTCTCGCGACACAGCCAAGCCTTTCTCCAAAAACTTTTTGGTATTCAGCAGCGGACGCTCCAGCGATGGGTTGTAGCTGGTCCACGGGCTGTCGAACTCCGCCTCGCGTTCGAACTGTGCGCGCATGCTTTCCATCTTGGAGTCGAGATCGTCGAGATAGTGCAGCATGAGCGCCTCAGGAAACATGGGCAGTTTGGGCGAACCAAATTCATAGTGCCCGTGATGGCTGATGATCATGTGCTCGATCAGGATCTTCAGCTCAGCGGGAAAGCCGGGCAGATGCGCCAGCTTCTGCTGCAGCATTTCCAGTTCGATGATCATGTGGCCCAGCAACTGGCCCTCGGTGGTGTAAGAAATCGAGCGCTGATACGCGAGTTCGTGCAGCTTTCCAATGTCGTGCAGGAACGCGCCGGTCAGCAGCAGGTCGCGGTTCACCTGGGGATAGTTGCGGGCGGCCAGGTCGCATACCGTAAACAGCGAGACCACGTGATCGAGCAGGCCGCCGACGAAGGCGTGGTGCAGTGTCTTGGCCGCGGGAGCGTTCTTGTACGCGGTGACGATGGCTTCGTCAGCCATGAATTCCTTGAGCAGCGATTTCAGCCAGCGATTCTCGAAGCTCTCGACGAATTCGCCCAGCGTGCGCCATAGCTGATCAATGTCTTTTGAGGTCTTGGGAAGATAGTCGGAGTAGTCGATCTCCGCATCTTCCAGCTTGCGCAACTTGTGGATGGTGAGCTGCCAGCGGCCGTTGTACTTGTGGACCACGCCCTTCACCTTGACGAAGTCGTCCTGCGCGAACGTCTCCAGGGTGTCGGCGACGTTGTCCCACATGTTGGCTTGCAGTTGCCCGCTGCGGTCGGCCAAGGTGAGGGAAAGGTAGAGGTCGCCACTCTTTTTCGATTTCACCTGCTTGGCGGCTACCACGAACAGCGAGGTGATGGTCTGGTTCTCCAGGCAGGCGCAATCGCAAATGTAGAATTCCTTCATAGCGGGAACCGTGGACACATCGCGGCAGGACGATGCGGCCAGGGCTTCATGGTATCGCACTTGGCGGGGAATGGCGCCAAAGAAACGCGGGGCGAGAGCCGCTGTTCACCTATTTGGTTGCTACGGATTCTTGCGGGTGCCCCACCCTTGTCGCCCGATTTTGGCGACAGGGTGGGCACGAAGGCGCACTATCCGAACTACGGCCACTGACCTCTAGAAGAGCCCGAATTTTTTCTTTTTCTTTGCCTTCGACGAGCCTTGGGTCGCGGCAGTGGTGTAGATCGGCTTGGTTTCGTTGGGGCTGGCGCCGGTGTCAACGTAGCCGGCCTTGATGTCGATGTAGGCATCCTCGCGCAGCTTAGTCAGGTAATCGCGCAGCGCGGGCTGCATCTTAGTCATGTAGATCTGCTCTTGAACCCGGCTCTCCACTTCTTTCAAAGGAGGGATACCGGCACTCTGGTGTTCGCTGACCTTCAAGATGACCCATCCCTGATTGGTGCGCACCGGCTCGGTGTAGCCACCCGCGTTCAAGGCGAACACCCGTTCCTCGAGATCTTTGGAAAGCGTACCGCGCTTGAAGTATTCCAGATCGCCGCCCAAAGCGGCAGTCGGACCGTCAGAGTACTGCTTGGCCAAGTCCTCGAACTTGCCACCCTTCTTCAGCAGGTCGTAAACCTTGTCCGCCTTGGCCTCGGCGGCGGCGACCACTTCCGGGCTCGGAGCTTCCGGCAGCGCCTCCTGCCCTTTCTCGGTCTTGACCGCCGCCTTGTTCTGGGTCGAAATCAGAATCTCGCTCATGCGGACCTGTTCCGGGCGATCCAGCTCGCTCTTGTGCTGGTCGTAAAACTGCTGGATCTCCTGCTGCGACACGTTGATGTGCCCGCCCACTTCCTGGCTGATCACATGCTGCGTGATGATGCTGTTCTTCATGTTCTGTTTAAATTCTTCCCACGAGACGCCCTGCGCCTGCGCCGCCTTCTCCAGGTCTTCCATGGACTCGGCGTGCATCTGTTTGCGCAACTCGTCCAGCCGCTTGACCAGGTCGGTGTCCGCGGAGATCGTCAGCTCCCCGCCCTTTTGCAGCAGCAGTTGCTGGTCAATGAGGTCGCGCAGCAAGTCCTGCTGACGCTCTTTGGGGTCGGACGCAGCACCGGAGGGGTCCGGCTGACGGGACTCGGCCTGCAATTGCTCCTGGCTGCGGCGCAGATCGGCCCGGGTGATGATGTTGTTGTTGATGCGGGCGATGATTTCCTCGACGACAGTGTCGTCCTGGCCAGCCGATGGGCTGGTTTGGGCCATCAGCCAAGGCGCACCGACGAATGTGGCAAGCAGAAGGACAGCAAATCTTTTCATCAAATACCTGACTAGGCGGGGCTGCAACCGCGCACTCTCACTTGGGATCAAAATCGCTTTCGTTCCAGTTATTCTACCGCGTCTGGGCATGCCTTGCTGGCGCGAGGCGGCAGCGAAAAACAATGCAGCCGCTGGTCGACGCTTGTAAGCATTGGCGCGGGACTTCGTTCGCGCCAGAGCAGTGTCTTCCTAAGCCGCCCACTCACATCACATCCCAGCGCAGAGCCTCCCAAGTCACGGCGTCAACTCAAACACCGTCCCGTGGCCGTGAGCACCTCCTCCTACAGTCGTTCCGAAGAAGTTGCCCACTCCATCAGGTGTCATTCCGTAGTACAAGTAGGCTCCGTCTGGAGCAGTTCCGAAGGTGTGGAGTACGCTCTCATTCCAGCCTCCGCTCCCGTTTGGAGTCAGTTCGAAAGCCACGCCACAATCGCATCCCGGGTCGCCGCCTGCTGAAGTTGTGCCGTAAAGATTCCCGGCCGCGTCAAAGACCAGCGTACTGGTTGGAGAGCCTCCGTCGAGGCCGCCTTGAAAGCTATACAGCACCGTGTCTCTCCAGCCTCCGATGACGTTGGGGCCGGGAGCTACCTTGAACACGGCACCCGCTCCGTTGGCGCCCCCAAAGTAGGTGGTGCCGTAAAGATTGCCGTGCGCGTCCGCGATCAAGCCGCCGTAGGGAAACGCCGCGTCGGGCTGGCCTCGGAAGGCATACAGCGTAATCAGATTCCATGTGTCTTCAGAAGCGGACAGCCGGAACACGGTACCGGCTCCGTTGGCGCCACCCAGTTCGGTTACGCCATAGATGACGCCCGCTGCATTGATAAATAGCGCACCCAGTGAGCCCACGGCTCCATCATCGCCGCCGGTGAAGTTATGGATTATCTTCTCCTGCCACAGTCCGCCATTGGGGGACAGTTGGTAAATGGTGCCCTCGCCATACGCACCTCCGTCGGGCGTTGTCCCATAGAGGTTGCCCGCTCGGTCGAAGACTACCATTCCCCCGGGACCGAACCCATCCGTGTCGCCGGTGAAGCTATACAGCACGCTCTCGGTCCACGAACCACCGGACGGTGTCAGCTTGAATACCACGCCGCAACCATCGCCAGTACAAATCCCGCCTGTACCGCCAGCGACGGTTGTGCCGTAGAGATTGCCTGCGGCATCGAGGCTCACCCCACCGTAGGGGTTCTTTCCGTCGTCGAAGCAGCCGAAGCTGTACAGCACGCTCTGCTGCCACTGGCCTCCGCCGCTGGGCGTCAGTTGGAAGACCGTCCCACAATCGGATGCCCCTCCAGTCACCGTTGTACCGTACGCATTGCCGGCGCTATCGAAGCTCAATTGTGAAGCGGGATCGCCTCCGTCATTCCCGCCGGTAAAGCTATAGAGCGGCGTCTCAGTGCCCGCCGCCCGCGTGCTGCTGAGTAGCATTGCAGCCAGGGCGAAAACCCCAGCAGTCCGGGTTATGAAGCAGCAGAAATTCTTGTTTGCCATTTTCCATCTCCTTGATGCAAAGATTTCTTCGAGCTGAAGACGAAGATTCACCCCGGCGTGGTAGTGGAGAACTTTAGCATTGAATTGGTTCCACAAAATGCTGAGATTGCAGTTTTGACATTGTCTTTGCGATCAACTCGGGCGTGGCGGACGTGGTTGGCGAACCCGCCCCCCTCCGGCATTGCCCTCACCCATGCCTGCGAAGAATTCGGACCGGTACCGGGTGGAGCGCGTTGGCAAGGTCGCGCCGTGCGAGGCTTCCCGCGCGGGCAGATTGCCTAGGATTCGGTTCGGCTCGCTGTTTACGGCGCCATGCCGTCGTTTATCCACTGCTCACATTGCACGGTCATATACATGAAGCTGCTCGCTTGACCGACCAATGGAAAACCAGGCTGGGCCGCACCGTGTGCATCAATGGCGCGCAAGACGGGCCAGAATTAGCCCTCGTGCGATTCGATGCGGAATCGCCTGACGATGCTTCGCGCCAGTTGCTTTAGCACGAACTATGCTTCCTTCATCGGCAGCTTCCGTGCGGAATCTGTGATCGCGTCAATCTTGACGGCATAGGTCGAGCGCTCTGCGATGTCCACATCACTGATTACGTGGACATCGAGCAGGCCTTCCGTCCGATAGCCAGTTCGCAGAAAGTTGATTTCACCGAGACAACGACTCCAGCCCTCCAGCCAGAGCATCAATTCCTTCCTCTGCTCTTTGGTGCCCTGGAAATGAAGTAGCAAATCTATATCGCTTGCCGGGCCGGCGGTTGCATTTTTCGTGCTGCCAATCAGGTAAAACGCCTTGACGCCAAACATCTGGGGATCGAGTTGTGCCGCGATCCTCTGCGCCATCCGGAAGCGCCAGCGCCAGTGTTCTTCGCCGGTGCGATCAACCACCTCGACGTCCGATTCGGGCTGTCCGTCTCGCTGCCGTGGAGGTGAGAGAAATGCTATGGCCTGGTCCAATTCTGCATTCATGAGCACTTGCAAAATCAGGCCTCCCGTCTCTTTCGCCATATCGATAACACGAAGGGTATCCGACAGATGCGCGAATTCGGGAAGAAGCTCCTCCAGCACGCTGTGGGAGCGTCGCAGAAACTCTTCCTTGAATACGGTCTGCGGATCGTCCGGATAGAGAGGGAGGTAGCGTATCGAAGCTTCCACCAAATCCTGAAAGAAATGGGTGCCGAAGGAAAGCTCCGGCAGATAGTTTCCTCGTTGCCGCGCGACTTCGATTAGCATCGCCGTGTTGTTGATGTCGGAGTACGTGACCGGAACGCCGAGTTTGATGTCCCCGCGGCTCCCCCAGCGTCCGGGACCGATCAAGATAAACTGCCGCTTGGGCAGCAACTTGTTCAATCGCCCTACTGCGCGTCCTATATCGCGCATTGTGGTCTGGTCGGAAAGCTGGCTATAGCCCTCCAGGTCCACATAAACAATGTGCGTGATCTCCGGTACCTTGCCATTGGAGACGAAGCGGTTAGCCGAGAAGATCACTTTGTCCGCCGGCAGATTCTGTGGTATCGCAACCGGGACCGCATCACCGCTGTAGCTTTGGGGCCGGCACTGCAGGAGGTAAAAATCCTCCCCGTCGTAGGCAAACTCGATGTCCACCGGCGTGCCCAGTTTGGATTGCAGAAGAGTCAGCAACTCGCGAATCCGCGCCACGAACGGTGTCTTCCGGATCAGACCTTCGAAGCTGAAGACCACGTCGCGTGTGCTAAAGTCCGGGACTGGCCCGACTAGCTGCTCAATGCGATCGTGCTCGATCACCGATACAAAATGGCGAATCTGCGGATACCTGCCGCCGCAGTAGCGAAGCAGTTCTACCGAGTCCACCGTTTCAAACGCGTTGCTCTCCAGATTGATCACGTCGACGCGCTTAGGCGAGTACTTGAGCACCTCTTCCACCGTAACGTTGACTCGGAGGTTGGGTTGTCCCGGCGCGATCAGCACCGGATAGTCGTCGGCTACGCGGTCAACCGCGCGGGTTCCCAATCCCGGCACCAGGCGCACTAACCCGTCTCCGCGACTAATTCGGGCAGACCAACGGAACTCGTTGTTACTAAAGGCAACGCCGGAGCAAGCCGGAAGAAAGTACTTGCCGACCTTCCGGCCCACGACCTCCTGGATCATGAGGCCCATCTCTTCATGAACATCCAAAAGACCTCGCTCCGCCCGGTACTCCGTGGGATCGGGTCCAAAGATCGAGGCGTACACTTCGGCGACGGCGTCCATCAGCGCCGCCAGCCGCTCTTCCTTGCTTCCCTGGTTGCCCAGAAAGAGGCTCTTGTATTTGCCGGAGAACGCCGATCCGGCGCGGTCTTCCAGAAGACTCGAGCTGCGAACAATCAAAGGGCGTTCGCCCAGCTCATCGAGGGCCAGCGCAAGTCCCTTGGCTAGTTCTGAGGGAAATGACGAACTCTTGAACAGTGAGACGAGGTGCGGGTATTCCTGCCGCACCTGGTCAATCTCCATGTACTTCCAATTCAGTACATCCTCCAACTCATTGTGGTGGACGAAATTGAGAATCCAGTCCGAGGTGATGTACCAGGTGCGGGGCACCTTCACCTGACGCAGCTCCCCGCTGGCCTCTAGAGCTTTCTCGATGATCTTCTTGGCCAGGAACAGCCCGGCGCTTTTGCCTCCAAGCTTCCCGTGACAGCCAAGCGGGAAGATGATCCTTCCCAGCAGATCGTAAAAGTCCTTGACTTCGATGAAGTTCTTGGCGATGTTGATGAACTCCAGGTTCTCGGAGAAAAACCGGCGGATCAGCGACACCCGCAGGCCCTTTTGCGTGGAAAGCGAAAGCTCGCTCTCTTCGATCGCTGCGTGCTGGTAGCGTTCGATCGCTTCTATGACTACTCCCAGCGATGTGGCCATGTTCTCCAAGGTCCGCACCAGGAAGCTGGACTTCTCCTCCTTGATCCAGGTCGTGACACAGCTCAGGATCTCGGCTTCACTCAGGTGCTGACTGGCGATGCGAAACGCTTCCGTAGTGAGGTCAACAAACCCGGCCGCAACGTCGCGGCGCAGAGGCCGATTTTCGTCGCCGGCAGCCGCTGCGTCGGCCGCTGTCGCAACGCCGCCACGCTGCAACAGTTCCTTGGCCTCCTGCACGCCACCCCAGCTCAAGTGATTGATCAGTTTGCGCGAAATTCGCCGCAGCAGGACCGGGTCGGTGCCGCGCAGGAACTCAAGGACAACCCGCCACTCACCTTTATCGCTCGCCAGACCGCCGGCTGCCGCGGACAGTCCCTCAAAAGCTGTTTTCAATCGCCGTTGCATGATGTGGTTGGCAGTGCGCTCGGCGATGGTTTCGATCAGCTTTCGCTCCTCCTTGAGAAAGGGACCCTCGTCCGACTTGGGCATCTGCGCCCGGTACGAAACTTCCACGCTGCCGACGGTCTCGCCTTGGACGACGATGTTCGCCCCCTGCACCCAGGGCGTGGGGACAAAATTCGGCGGTTGGATTACTTGATCTTCGAAGATGATTCGCGCCTGGCAGTCGTGCGGGTACTGCCAACCTGGGGGTAGAACATCGATCATCCCGCGGAAGATTTCTTCCAGTGAGAGGTCCGGCCGATTGAGGAGCTCATCCACTTTGTAGAGACAGTTCAATTCCTTGGCGCGCTCCTGCAACTCGCGAAGGATTACCCCAACTTGGGATTCGTCTCGGATCATGTCTCCTTCTCGTCCGCTTGCATTCGCCCGACTGACAGCACAACCCCGCGCCTGGAGCGGCCATCGACACGAACTGTCAGTGTACCGGTAGGGCGCACGTGGCGAACAAATTCAGTTTCTTGCACGATCGGCTGGCGGTTCAACCACTCCCAATCGATGGCAAAGCCTCCGTCATGGCGCACCATGAAGTAGCTAGTGCGAAAGCTCGATAAATTATGAAAGAAATGCGAACCTTGACTGAGCTCCACGTTCATCTCTGGCAGCGTAGCTTCAACGATTGCCCGTGCTCCTGATATCTGACTCCAGACCACTGGAATGCCCAGTGAGGGATGAGAGCTGCCCCAGCGGCCAAAACCAATCAGCAGGAATGGCCGGTGTTGTTCCGAGAGCTGCTGATTGATCAGGTCCAATTGCTGCGCGATCACGGGTGTTTGCATGGGCGAGAAGTGTTCCGGCCGGACGAAGACGATGTCCTGAATATCCTCGGCAATACCGTTGCCCATCACCGCGTCGGACGCCAGGATCGCATTCGGATCGGAGAGGTCCTCGGCGCTAACGTTCACGATCTGCTCTGATACGACCATGGGACGGACCTGCAGAAATCCCAGTCGCGCCCGGGTTGGTTCATCTCTTTCCTGGATGGTCACTGCGAATTCAATCTCGACGTTGGCGCCGAGTCCGTGCTCGGCCGTGGCGAGCAGCGCTTTGATCAGATGGTTGATCGGGAACTGCTCTAACACTAACAGGGGAGCGAAGTCGAGGATGCGGGGACCATGCGCGCCCAAGCCGGGGACTACGCGATCGCGCGCCGGGTCAAAGGTCGAAGCCAGGAAGCGGAGCGCGTCGTCAGCCTCGGCCTCCTTCAAGCTCGCTGTCACCAGGTACTCAGTCTCGCTGACGGGATCGTACGCGGGCGGCTTGCCCATGTTGACCGCCCAGAACTCGGTCTGCGTGCCGCGAAGCATTTCCTGCACCGAGCCAAACGGTGGCGGTTTTTTGGGATAAGCCGGCGAGAATGTCCAGGACATTCCGCCGTCAACAATTGTCTTACCAAGACCTAGTGCCAGGCTGGCCACACCTTCCTCAGGAAGAGCTGGCCCTGTCGGATAAAAGTTGTAGGAGCGCGCCACCCCCGACAAATCGGGATAGAAGCGATCGCCATGCCGCCTGCCGACCACTTCCTGGATGATTACGGCCATCTTCTCTTCGCTTGGATCGCGACCGGTTGTCTTGATGTAGTCTCGTGCTTCCCGGAAGTAGGTGGAAGCGTAAACAAACTTGATGGCTTCAGTCAGTCGCCGGAAACGGGTGTCAGAATCAAACTGGTTGTTCGGGATCATCTTGGTCCCGTAAACGCCAGCGAACGGCCGATTCAGGGCATCTTCCAGCAGGCTGGACGATCGGATTGCCAAAGGAGTCTTGACTTGCTCGATCAAGGCGCGGAGATCACCCAATAACTCTACAGGAAGATCGGCCTGTTGAAAGGCATGTGCGATGTGGTCGTCCGGCAGCCCGTCAACGCGCAATTCCCCGAGGCGGTTCCGCGCGATGAATTCGTCGAAGCAGTCCGTCGCGATGACGGCCATGGTGGGAATATTGACGTCAATGTCCGGGAAAGCGAAGGCGTCAATAGTTTCAGCCAGCAGGTCCTTGGCGAAGGCCAGTCCGCTGGCTTTCCCTCCCAAGGCTCCCGTTCCGATCCGCGTGAAGCGAAAGGTGCCGTCCCAGAAATGCCGGTCGAACGCGGGAAGCTCCGCAACCACAGTTTTAAGATCGCTCATTGCTGCCTCCGGCGCCGTCATAGCCGACGCGGCGCGCCCCATCATCGAAAGGGCACAGTCGCGGCGGCCGCAGCGTTACACCCAGCCGCGGTCGTGGCAGGCTTTGGCCACTCGGCCGATGGCAATCGCGTAGGCCGCATCGCGCATGGACAGCTTCTCACGATGCGCCAGTTCCGAAACCGCGAAGTAAGCCGAGGTCATCTTGAGGTCGAGCTTTCCCAGCACCTCGTCCTTCTCCCAGAAGTAGTTCATGTTGCTCTGGACCTGCTCGAAATAGCTGCAAGTCACGCCACCCGCATTGGCCAGGAAGTCCGGAATCAGCAGGATGCCGCGTTCCTTGATCTGAACATCGGCCTCCGGGGTTGTCGGACCGTTGGCACCCTCTACGATTATCCGCACGCGGGGGCTTATTTTGCCAACGTTATCGCCGGTAATCTGGTTTTCCATCGCCGCCGGAATCAGGATCTCGACATTTTGCTCAAGCCACGCCTCGCCGGGCAGCAGTTGGTAGCCCAGGACCTTCGCTTTTTGCTTGTTGATCCCCCCGAAACGGTCGGTGATCGACAGAAGCTGACTGAGATCGACTCCGTCCATCTTGCGATACGTGTAAGCGCATTGGTCCTCCTGGTCCCAACAGGAGACGGCGATTACCCGGCCTCCCAGCCGCTGGTAAAGTTCGATCGCGTACTGGGACACATTGCCAAATCCCTGGACGCTGGCCGTGGTGTTCTCCGGGTGAATACCCAATTCCTTAAGAGCTTCTCGCAGAGTAAACACGACGCCGTAACCCGTCGCCTCGGTCCGGCCGAGCGACCCGCCCATGCCGACGGGCTTGCCAGTGATGAAGCCAGGATAACGGCCACCATGGATCTGTTCGAACTCGTCGAGTATCCAGAGCATGTGTTGGGCGTTGGTCATGACATCCGGCGCCGGCACATCGGTAAGCGGACCGACGTTCTTTGCCACCTGGCGCACCCAGCCACGGCAAATCTGCTCCTGCTCACGCAAACTGAGGTTGTGAGGATCGCAAATGACACCGCCCTTTGCTCCGCCCAACGGAATATCCACCACCGCGCACTTCCACGTCATCCACATCGACAGCGCCCGGACCGTGTCAATGGTCTCCTGCGGATGGAAACGGATACCACCCTTCCCCGGCCCACGCGCGTCGTTGTGTTGCACGCGGAAACCGCGGAAAACTTTCACCGCGCCGTCGTCCATTCGCACCGGGATGGCAAAATGGAACTCCCGCAACGGGTAGCGCAGGAGGTCCCGGGTGGCCGGATCCAAGCCGAGGTATTCGGCTACCTTGTCGAACTGCTCTTGTGCGATCTGAAATGAATTGAATGCTTTGGTCGACTTCTTTGGGAGTTGCCTGGGCGCCGATTGACGTACTTCTGTACCTACTTCGATCGGCTCACTCACTACGCTCTCCGGCATAATCCTCTCCTCAAGTTCTTGATAGGAATCCAACCTTCTATGTTCTATGAAAGTCGTCCTGTGGCACAGTGATCGTCCGCACAGCAGAGGGTGACCGGCGTACTTAGCGCAGCCTACGGAGCTAGCGGGGTGGTCTCTTCCAGTCAATTGGTGTCAGCGATCTGAGGCGAAATCGGTAACCGGACTACCTTTCCTCACGCCGGTCGTAAGAACTCGACAGGGCGAGCGTGAGATTACCTCGTGAGCAATCGAACCAAGACGGCTGGCTTGCGAAGCCAAAGCCCCTACTCCCTGAACTCCCATCACAATTAGGTGTGCAGACTGTTCGGCTGCAAACTCTAGAGCGGGAGCCGCTCCGGTTTTGGAATCCTAAAAAAAGAGGCGGCTTGACCTGTGGAACCTGGCGCTCTGCTGCGGACGGCGTCTTTTTGCCGGTGCGGCGCTGCTGCTCGCGATCGATCTGCAGCCGCAGGTCGCGAATCAGGATCGTCCACATGCGAGCGTTGCTGTTCAGCAGGATTTGCAGGTTCTGGTCTCGCAGAAAGGTGATCTCGCTGCTCATGTTGTTGAGCAGACTCTCCATGTGGTTGAGGTCGGTTCGCATTTGCGCCAGATCGTCGTCCGCTTCGCCAGGCGATGGCCGCGGCGCGGCTTGCCCCGCAGTGTCTGCCTGACTTTGCCCGCCCTGGGCCGACGCACTAAGTTGCCCGCCAGCGCGTTGCGCCCATAATGTCGAACTCAGCAGAAGTAGAAAAAGCATATGCCGCATCATCGCCGCACCCCCTCTCAGAGTGTAATAGTTCGAACCGGCTTTGTAGACGGTCGCCTTCAGCGCGAGCTGAATTCAATCTCCGGAGTGGCTGCCAGCAGACTGCGCGTGTAGGGATGCTGCGGCGCAGTTGTGATCTGCTCCGTGGCGCCAACTTCGACCAACTCTCCGCGCTGCATGACCGCGATGCGGTTCGCCAGATAGCGCACGATGGGCATCGAATGAGAGATGAAGAGGTAGGTCAGCGAGAAGTCGCGCTGCAGTTGCTTCAGCAGATTGACAATCTGCGCGCCGACGCTTACATCGAGCGCGGAAACCGGCTCGTCGGCGACGATGAATCGCGGCCGCAAAACCAGGGCCCGCGCGATGCCGACGCGTTGGCGCTGCCCCCCGCTGAATTCATGCGGATAGCGCCCGAGGGCTGAGGCATCCATTCCCACGGCCCGCATCGCCTCGGCTGCCCGTTGGCGGCGGTCGGCACGGCCGTCGATTCCATGGATGGCCATGGGCTCGCAGACAATCTGCTCGACCGTCATGCGGGGATCGAGTGAGCCGAACGGGTCCTGGAAGATGATCTGCATGTCGCGACGCAAGTGACGGAGTTGAGCTCCCCCGGCGCGCAATACGTCATGCCCATCGAAGAACACCTCACCTGAGTCGGCTTCGACGAGCCGCAACAGCATCCGTCCCAAGGTGCTCTTGCCGGAGCCGGATTCGCCGACCAGCCCCAGCGTTTCGCCGGCCTCGATCGCCAGCGACACGTCGTTGACGGCACGCACCTGCCCGGTAGTCCCGGCTCCAAACATGGTTTGACCGGAGCTGAAGGTCTTGGTGAGGTGGCGGGCTTCCAGCAGAGGCATGCTGGCGATGGTAACAAATGGCGGTGAGAGTGGTGTCACGCTGGGCGGTTGATCGGCGCAGTCGCTTAAGTGAAAATCCAAATTGAGCGTATCCCGCACGGGACATGCTTCTTGCCAGATTTTCACAGTTCCGCGCGCAGTCACCGTCACCGCGAGCGAAGTTTTCCATTTGGCGAAATCCGCGAAATTAGCGTCCCAAATTGCCCATCGCCAAGCTTGGTTTTCAGGGTTGCACAAAAATTCGGCATGCCTCTGTGGACGAGCTGCACTCGATTGAAAACAGAGGAGATAAAGTTGCGAAAAAATTGTTGACATCTGCCGCGGCAGGAGTAAAAAGACACTCGTTCCTTGACGGTTTTGCAGTTGTTCCAAGTCGGCAGAGACTAAAGGCTGAAGCGAGTTCACTGCGCCTGCTTCTTCGGGAGCGGAGGCAGAAGAACTACTACGGTAGGCAGCGACTGCTGGCTGAGGAAAACGCGAAACCGGTCAAGGGCAAGACGGAATCCCGAGGCGTTGAGCGGTCATTCCGGCTGGTGACGAGCCCAAACTTCAAGTTGAACATGCCCTGCGTACGCCAGTACCAGTCGCATGGTTCAGCAGGAACTTAATGCAAGTCGCTGGTCGAGAACAACGGCCCAACATAGCCCTCGGGATTCTTTTTTGATTCACAGTCCTCCCCCGTCTGTGGATTACATTCCGCAACTCCCAACTGCACCTGAAATCAACCTGCAGGCCGGAATGTCATTCCGGCCTGCATCTCTTTGTCCGCCACCCGACCGTGCCTGGCGAGTGCGAGATGGGAACCTGGCCGGAGTAAAATCTTGACAGCCATGGCCGACCTCTTTGCTCCCGCCCAGCCTCCCGCGCAGCAGCGCAACTGGATGCCTATCGTTATGGGCCTGATTGCCGTGCTGGCGGTCATTGCAATCATCGTCGCCCTCACGCGCAGCCACGCACCAACCGGCCCGCAGACCAATCCTTATGCGGCCAAGCTGCAGCTCTCCAATCCCAAGCTGAGCGCTGCGGAAAACTATGTCGGAGGCACGGTCACCTATCTCGATGTGAATGTCACAAACACGGGCGACAGAGCGTTGGTCGGCGCCGACATGAAGGCGGTGTTCAAGAACACCTTGGACCAGGTGGTGCAGACCGAGACCCTGCCGCTGCACGTGCTGGCGGAAAACCAGATGGGCGGATATCCCGACTTGGTGGACCTGGGCCGCTCGCCGATTGCTCCGGGCCAGACCAAGACGGTCCGTGTGACCCTGGAGCACATCTCCGCCGACTGGAATCGGAGCTACCCTGAGATCCAGTTGGTGAATTTAAAGCTGAAGTAGGGCAGTTGGCCGTCAGCACTTCGTTTCGTAGTTTAGAAGTTGTCATCACGAACGGCCGAACCGGGGTCCCCACGAGCGCCGTTTTTGCGCTTGTTAGGGTAAAGTTTAGGCCGTGAGGGATCTGCTGTTTCCCGCCATCGTCCCAGACGCAAACAACAGCAGATTCCTCGCTTCGCTCGTAATGACAATTCCAGAGGCCAACCGCTAACCGCCCCCTGGTTGCTAGAATGAACCTGCATGTCCACTGTCAAGACAACGCGCCTCACGGAGATGGTGAAAGCCGCGGGTTGAGCCAGCAAGCTAAGTCCGGCGGTGCTGGACTCAGTGCTTGGGAAATTAGCCCGGCAACACGATCCCAACGTGCTCATCGGCTTCGAAACAGCCGACGACGCCGGCGTGTATCAACTCACGCCGGAGCTGGCGCTCGTCCAAACTGTAGATTTTTTTACCCCCATCGTTGACGATCCCTACGTCTTCGGACAGATCGCGGCCACCAACGCGCTTAGCGACGTGTATGCCATGGGCGGGCGGCCGATCAGCGCGCTGACACTGGTTTGCTTTCCCGACAGCGGCGACCTCAAAGTGCTGGAAGAGATGCTGGCCGGTGGCCTCTCGAAGATGATCGAGGCCCACTGTACCGTGATCGGCGGGCACAGCATTCGCGACGAAGAGATCAAGCTCGGCTACGCCGTGACCGGAACGATTCATCCGCAACAGGTGCTGGCCAACAGTGGCGCGAAGGCCGGTGATCGGCTCGTCTTTACCAAGGCGATCGGCACGGGCGTGATCTCGACGGCGATCAAACGGGGCAAAGCCGAGGCCGCATGGGTTCGCGACGCGGTGCGCTCCATGACCACCCTGAACAAGCGTGCGGCAGAGATAGTGACTTCACCGCCCGGCTACGAGGTGCATGGCATGACCGACGTCACCGGCTTCGGCCTGATCGGTCATGCGCGCGAGATGGCCATCGGCTCGGGCGTTAGCCTGCGAATTCATGCCTCGCGCGTGCCCCTGCTGGAAGGCGCCCTGGAATGCGTTCGCGCCGGATACGTTCCCGGCGGCCTGAAGGCGAACCGCAGCTTCGCCGAGAGTTGTGTCGAGTTTGATGACGGCGTGCCGGAAGAGATTCGCACACTGCTCTTCGATCCGCAGACGGCGGGAGGATTGTTGATCTCGGTCGCGGAAAAGGATGCTGAGCGATTGGTTGCAGCCTTGCGAAACTCAGCAATCGACGCCGTAGAAATCGGCGAAGTCACTGCCAAGCAAAAGCCGCTGATCAGGGTGTTAGCGTAACCAGCGAAGGGAACTTATCGGCTCCTAGCGACGGATTACAGAGCCTTCCGTCAGATTGCAGCCAGCAGTCGGTAGTTCGCTGCACAAGGCTCGACGATTCGGCGCCTGCCATGTCCTGGATTCCTCTCGTAACGCGTTCGCAGCAAGCCGAACGACTCCAGTAAATCGACATCGCGACTTACCGCCCGGGTATCTCGCTGCAATCCATTCGCAAGGTCAGAAACAGGAACTGCCTTTTCCCTGGCCACGCGCAGAAGACGGACGCGCTCTGCCGACAGCACTCTCAACATGTCTCTCACATCCTCGAACGTCACGGTAATCTCGGGCGCGATCGGTTCGCCGCGATCGAGCTTGCGAGCGTGTTCCCGCGCCCGGCGAAAGAACCCTTCTGCACCGTCGGCAGTCACCCATACTTTAGTGTTCCGCTTCATCCTCGCGCCTCCATAGGTCTTTCACTTCCCTCTCAAATTGCTCAACCAGCGACTCATAATCGATAAACTCTATCGCCCCGGCCCTGCCCATATAATGGCGGTGATGCTGATTGTGACTGTTGTCGTAGCCGAGCACGCGGCCATTATCGGCTGTGCAAATCCGATGGTTAATGTAGGCTAGGCTGTACTTGACTAACCTCTCGCCTGCAAACCAGGCTTCTTCTTTAAGAATCGCGCCGCGTCTTTTGCCTGTGAGATAGAAGGTCTGATCTATCTTCTTCTCCAGCTTGGCCGGCTGCTTTCGTCGCCTCGAGCCCACGTCTCCAGCATATCACAGGTGGGATAAAGTTGATCCCCTCTGTCTGAGACATCTCAGCTACCGCGGCCGGGTGTACGCGGCTTGTAGATTGGGAGCGATTCAAACGCGGAAGCATGACAGAAAGGGCAGGACCGAGGTCCTGCCCTTCGCTTTACCTCACTGCTGACAGCTGCTTACGCCTGTGCAGGCCTCTCCGGGGCCACATTGGGTTGCTGGCCGGGGGCCGGCTTCAGCACCTGCTGCACGTCGTCCTTGGGCGGTTGAGCGTTGGGATCGACGCGCTCCGGAAGTTCCTTGCCTTCGATGAGCATCTCGATCTCGCCGGCGTCGATCACCTCGCGCACCAGCAGCGTCGCGGCAATCTTTTCCAGGATCGGTCCATTGTTCTTCAGGATGTTGGTCGCCGATTGGTAACCTTCGTCCACGAAGCGACGAACTTCCTGGTCGATCTTCCGCGCCGTCTCCTCGCTGAAGTCGCGGTGCTGGCTGATCTCACGGCCCAGGAAGATCTGCTCTTCCTTCTTGCCGAAGGTCATCGGCCCCAGCGTGGACATGCCGAACTCGCAAACCATCTTGCGCGCCAGGTCCGACGCCTGCTCGATGTCGTTGCCCGCGCCGGTGGTCATGGTATGCAGGAACAACTCCTCGGCCACGCGGCCGCCCATCATGATGGCCAGCCGCGTTTCCAGATAGTCGCGGGTGTAGGTGTGCTTGTCGTCCACCGGTAGCTGCATGGTGACGCCCAGCGCCATGCCGCGCGGGATGATGGTCACCTTGTGCAGCGGGTCGGAGTGCTCGCGCAGGGCCGCAACCAGCGCGTGGCCGGCCTCGTGATACGCGGTCACCTTCTTCTCTTCGTCCGAGAGCAGCATGGATTTGCGCTCGGCGCCCATCAGCACTTTGTCCTTGGCCTGCTCGAAATCCCACATCAGCACCGTCTTGCGGTTCTGGCGGGCCGCAACCAAGGCAGCTTCATTCACCATGTTGGCCAGGTCAGCGCCAGAGAATCCCGGCGTGCCGCGGGCCAGCACAGCAAGATTCACGTCGTCATTGAGGGGAATCTTGCGGGTATGCACGCGCAGGATCTCTTCGCGGCCCCGGACATCGGGGCGCGAGACCACCACGCGGCGGTCGAAGCGGCCGGGACGCAGCAGCGCTGGATCGAGCACGTCAGGACGGTTGGTAGCCGCGATCAGGATGACGCCATCGTTGGACTCGAAGCCATCCATCTCGACCAGCAACTGGTTCAGGGTCTGCTCGCGCTCGTCGTGTCCGCCGCCCAGGCCAGCGCCACGATGGCGGCCTACGGCGTCAATTTCGTCGATGAAGATGATGCAGGGCGCGTTCTTCTTGCCCTGCTCGAAGAGGTCGCGGACACGGCTTGCGCCAACGCCGACGAACATCTCCACGAAGTCCGAGCCCGAGATGCTGAAGAAAGGCACGTTGGCTTCGCCGGCCACGGCGCGCGCCAGCAAAGTCTTGCCGGTTCCCGGCGGCCCAACCAGCAGTACGCCCTTGGGAATGCGGCCGCCGAGCTTCTGGAACTTCTGCGCCTCGCGCAGGAACTCGATGATCTCTTTCAGCTCTTCCTTGGCTTCATCCACGCCGGCGACGTCTTTGAAGGTCACCTTCTTCTGCTGCATGGAGAGCAATCGCGCCTTGCTCTTGCCAAAGGACAGCGCCTTGTTGCCGCCGCTCTGCATCTGGCGGATCATGATGAACCACAGCGCGCCCAGCAGGACAAACGGCGCCAGGTTGAGCAGCCAGGAGGGCCAGCCTCCCGACGCCGGGTCCTTCACCGTGATGTTGACCTTCTTGTCCTGAAGGATCTTGTACATGTCCGGATAGTTGGACGGGACCGTGACATGGAACCCAGCCTTGTCGCTCTTGAACTTGCCACTAACCTCCTGGCCGGTCATCGTCACTTCGGTGACGTTGCTCTGGTCCACTTGAGAAAGGAACTCGGAGAGGTTAATTTCGCGTTGCTTGGGGCTCGAGCTGCCGGCTTTGACGACCTGCCACAGCAGGACGCCCGACAACACGATGACCAGCCAGAACACGACTGTTTTGACCGTCGAATTCACTAAAAACTCCTGTCTAATGGGGCATACAGAAAGTTGTGCCTAACAACTTAGATGCTACCCCTGGACGCCGGATGTACAAATTCGGCGTTCTCTAGATTGTAACTCGCGCCTAAACGGGACGGCACAAAAGACTTAAACAAAATTCTGGAGAGGACTGAGCGGCGATTCCACTTTGGAAGCGCTGGGTCACATTCAAACTGACGGTCGTTGTGCGAATGAATGGGATTCAAGGCGCCTTGGATTGTAACGAGCCGCGATCTTTATCCGAGCATCTCGATCTTCACCGCATCGCCGCTGCCCTTCCAGGCGAAAGCTCGCGCCACCGGAAGTCCGCGCACCCAAATGATTTGCTCGCCCTTGAGTACCACTGGCCAGCGCGGCCTCTGCCCGGTCGGAATGTGTCTCTCGGAGAACAGTCGCTTCAACTTTTCTTCCGACTTACTGTGTACGGGCCAGAAGCGATCGCCCGGGTGCCAGTTGCGGACGGTCAACTCCGGACCGAGCAGCTCGGTGCAAAGCAGGCTATCAGGTGGTTCCTCCTTCGCGAATTCCTGCGGCACCGGGATACATCGCACGGTCAAACCGATTTCCGCGATGCGAATCTTGCCGGGAACCGGCAAAGTGTATTGGTAACCTGGGAATGGCGGCCCCGCCTGCGTCGGTAACAATTTCAGGCAGCCACCTTGGCGCACCGCCAGCCATCCGCCGGGAAGCTCTGCCTTCGGCAGTTCGCCGAGGGTGCAATGCAGCAGCTTCTCCACATGTTCAAAGTCCAACCTGAGATTCGCAGTCTGGACAAATCGCCGCAGCAGCCTGCGCTGCAATGCGAGTGGAAGAGCCCGGAAGTTCGTCAATCTGAGGCGTTGCGCCTCCATGCCGCTTTGAAGGGGCACGGCTTCAGCCGTACCGTTATCAGCTACCCCAGGGCCGGGCTTTAGCCCCTGAGGGATTTCTGCCTTGCTGCGTAGGCGGGCTGCTAGTTCCCGTTCCACCAACTCTTGCCAATATTCCTCTTCCGCGCGCGCCAACTCCGCCGCGTCGCTCAGCACCTGCCGCAGATTCGGGTTGTACTCACGCTCCAGCTGGGGCAGCAGTTCGTGTCGCACCCGGTTGCGGGCGAAACGATGGTCAAGGTTGCTCTCGTCTTCGCGCCAATCCTGCCCGAGAGCGGCGAGGTATTTCTCGACCTCCTCGCGCATGACTCCTAGCAAGGGGCGAACGATGCTGGCGCCAGCTCTGCCGTCCCTAAGGGACTCGGGTTCATTTCCGGACTTACCCAGCACTCCGCCTGCGGCTCCGTGCTGGGCTAAACTCTTTCGCCCCGTTCGGGGCTGCCTTTTGTCCGATTCCTCCGGCTGAGGCAAACCGAAAGCTTCAGACCCGCATTCCGCGGACTGACAAGAAGTAGGGGCTTTAGCCCCGCTAGCGATCTCGGGGTAAATTCCCGCCAGCCCGCGCGTACCGGCGCCGCGCAAAAATTTCAGCAGCACGGTTTCGGCTTGATCGTCGAGCGTGTGTCCGGTCGCAACCTCATTTACTTTGTGCGACGCAGCCAGTGACCTTAGCCAGCGATAGCGCAGGTCGCGCGCTGCTGCCTCCAGGCTCAACTTCTTAGCGAGCGCGTGATCGCGCACCTCGCCGCGGCCGGAGAAAAACTCCAGGTCGTGTCGTCTCGCTAACTCTGCGACAAAGGCTTCGTCGGCTTCTGAGGCCTCGCCCCGCAGCCCGTGATTAAAGTGCGCGACCGAGACGACGATGCCCAGCTCGGCGCGAAGCTGGAGCAGCACGCGCAGCAAGGCAACCGAATCTGCACCGCCCGACACAGCCACAGCCACGCGGTCGCCCGCGCGCATCAGCTTTCGTTCCAGAATGTAGCGAAGCACCTTTTCGCGCACGGAATGATGGTAATGCAGCCCTCAGCTTTCAGCTATCAAAGGATCAACGTCGGCCGTGGCCATGGGCCCGTCCTGCTGTCATTCTGAGCGACGGCGGCCGCATTTGGCCCGACGGAGTCACTGACAACTGGTAACTGACAACTGCTTTCACGGCCTGGTGTCCGGCACGGTGATGGCGCGGAACATGTACGGCAGCGCCTCGGCAACGATCATGGCCACCACTATTAGCGCGCCGCCGACAGCCTGACGCGCCGACATCGCCTCTTTTAGCCAGACCACACTGAGCACGGCGGCTACCACCGGCTCCAGGCTGAACAGCACTGCCGACTCGGTCGGCCCGAGTCGCGTCTGCGCGGTCGCCTGTCCCCAGAAGGCGAAGACCGTGGACCCGAGCGCCAGGAAGAGCGCCGCGGCTGCGACCGGCCAGTGCGCCAGCGCCGCGAAGGCATTTTGAAAGCCGTAAGGCGATGGCAAAAACGCAGTGGCCACGACGGACACGACGCCGCAGATCATCACCTGCGAGCCGGCCAGCAGCCATGCCTCGGAGCGGCGGGTGAATGCGCCCATCATCACGATGTGGACGCCGCACAGAATGGCGCACAGCAGTATCTCGATGTCGCCCCGGTTCCAGCCACTCCACCAGGCGCCCCGCAAATGCACCAGCAGGTACATTCCATAGACCGCGATCAGCGCGCCCAGCGCCGAGGCCAGCTTTACCCGCTGGCCGATGGCCACGGCAATCAGCGGCGTAAACAGCACGTACAGGCCAGTAATAAACCCAGCCTTGGCGGTAGTGGTGAAGCGCATGCCGTCGGTCTGTAGCCAGAAGACGACAACCAGGACGAGTCCGAGCCAGATGCCATCCAGCACGCCGCGCCGGGTAATGGGGATTCCCTTGGTGCGAATGATGGCGAACATCACCAGACCGGCGAGAGGAAAGCGCAGCCCCATCAGTGCGCCCACGGAGAGGCCGCCGTCGAGCACAATGCGTGTCGCCGGAAAGCCGAATCCCCATATCGTCGCCACCAGCGCGATGATGAGCACTGCCGTGGCGTGGGAGACAGCCGGCGAATTGGGCCGAGAATTCATTTGGCAGGCACAAGGAAGCGGCTGCCTTTGCGGGCGGTCGCCGGAAGGTCACAAGAGGTTATAGCGGTCCTTCGACTCCACTCGGCTGGGCCTCGCTGCGCTCAGGATGACAGCAAGAGGTGCGAGGAGTCCTACAGAGTAGGACTCTTGCTCTCAATTAGCCCCTTCACCCGCTCGACGAACGCCTCCGTCTTGACCGAGCCTTCGGCCCGCTCCTGCCCGCGGACACGCACATTCACCTCGCCGGCTTCCATCTCCTTGTCGCCGACGACGAGCTGGAACGGCACCTTCTGCATGGCGTGCTCGCGGATCTTTGCATTCATTTTTTCGTTGCGCACATCAACCTGTACGCGGACGCCGGCGGCCTTCAACTTGTCGCCGACCTCGTTGGCGTAGGCGTGGTGCTTCTCGCCGATCGGGACAACGACCACCTGCGTGGGCGACAGCCACACCGGAAACGCTCCCGCGTAGTGCTCGATGAGCACGCCGAAGAACCGCTCGACCGAGCCGTAGAGTGCGCGGTGCACCATGAGCGGCTGATGCCGCTTGCCGTCTTCGCCGACGTATTCCAGCCCAAAGCGCTCGGGCAGGGTGAAGTCGAACTGCACGGTTGAGAGCTGCCACAGGCGGCCGATGGCGTCCACCAGCTTGATGTCGATCTTGGGCCCGTAGAATGCGGCCTCGCCGGGAATCAGCTTGTACTCGATGCTGCGCCGCTTCAACGCCTGCTCCAGCGATCGCTGCCCCAACTCCCACTGGTCGTCACGGCCAGCGTAAGGCGCGCGATCGTTCGGGTCCCAGGTAGAAAGTTCCACGTGGAACTTTTCGAAGCCGTAGGTCTTCAGCACGGCGAGGGCGAAATCAATGCAGCCGACCACTTCGTCCTCGATTTGCTCGGGCGTGCAGAAGATGTGCGCGTCGTCCTGGGTGAAGCCGCGCACGCGCAGCAGGCCATGCATCACGCCCGAGCGCTCGTAGCGATAAACGGTGCCGAGTTCGCCCAGGCGCACCGGCAGATCGCGATACGACTTCAGGCTGTCGCGGTAGATCAGGATGTGGAACGGACAGTTCATCGGCTTCATGCGATAGTTGGCGTCGTCCAGCTCCATCGGGGTGAACATGTTCTGCGCGTAATAGCCCTCGTGGCCGCTGGTCTTCCACAGGTCCACCCGCGCCACGTGCGGCGTGAACACCAGCGAGTAGCCGCGCTTCAGATACTCGTCGCGCATCCAGTCTTCCATCTCCTTCCGCATGATGCCGCCCTTGGGATGCCAGAAGATCAGTCCCGGCCCCGCCAGTTCCTGGATGGAGAACAGGTCGAGCTGCTTGCCCAGCACGCGATGGTCGCGCTTCTTCGCTTCTTCGATCTTGCGCAGATACTCGTCGAGGTCCTTCCGAGAGAAGAATGACGTGCCGTAGATGCGCTGCAATTGCGGATTTTTCTCGTCGCCCAGCCAGTACGCGCCCGCGATGTTGAGCAGCTTGAACGCCTTGATGCGCCCAGTGGACGGGATGTGCGGGCCGCGGCAGAAGTCGGTAAACTTGCCGGTCTTGTAGATGGAGATCTTCTCGTCGGGCGCGGTGAACTGCTCAATGAAGTGGCACTTCATGAAGTCGCCTTCCGACTTGAAGCGCTCCAGCCCCTCGGCGCGCGGCAGGAACTCGCGCGCGTACGGCAGGTCCTGCTTCACCAGCTCCTGCATCTTCTTTTCGATGGCCTCGAGATCCTCGGGCGTGAACGCTTTCTCGCGATAGAAGTCGTAGAAGAACCCGCTCTCGGTCGCCGGGCCGTGACCAAGCTTGGTCTCAGGAAATAATTCCAGCACCGCGGCCGCCATCAGGTGCGCAGAGGAGTGGCGATAGACCTCCAGCGCTTCGGGATCGCGGTCGGTGAGCAGGCGCAGCTCGACATCCTGCTCCAGCGGTCGCGTGAGGTCGATGAGTTGCGCGTTATTCTTCGTCGGCTCGGCTGCCGGAGATGCCGCTTCGGCAGCCGGCTTGTGTCCGTTGCCGCCGCTGCCATTCCCGTTCGAAGCCAGCGGCTTGATCTGGGCGGCCAGCGCGGCGTCTGCCAGACGCGGACTGATGCCCTTTGCAATATCGAGTGCGGAGGTCCCGCGGGGCACGTCTTTGACGCTGCCGTCGGGTAGTTTTACATGAATATTTTCGGCCATGATGATCGCACCTGTATGCAGCGTTCACGCTGCGGGTTTGAAAGGGCTCGGCTTTAGCCGTGCCGTTCAGAGTGCTCAAAATACACTGGGCTTTAGCCCCTGAGGGATCTCTGTTTCTAAAGACTGGCTATGGACGAGATCGCATCAGCAGAATTTTGAGTGTATCGGAGGCAAGAAGCCAAGGGCAATGACGAGCCCCATCGCAGCCTCGGCGGAATGCGAGGCTTACAGGGATGTTCGTTGGCGGTGAGCGCGCACTTCCAGCACCAGCGCGCCCACGAGGGCGGCGGAGCCGATGACGATGGCCGCGGGGATGGCAACGTGCTTGTACGCGTTGGTCATATCAACCTGTGCACCTCTAATAATGCCATAAATCACGGTGCCGACGATACCACAAAACAGCCCCGCGCCCATGCCGGCGGCGGTGAACAGCAGCGTGGTGAACAGCACCCGCACCGTCGCGGTGAAGACGACGGAGACGGTGCTGCGCTGCTTGCTGGGCGCCATGGCGGTGCTGTGCATAGCTTCTAGGGTACACCAGCGATGCAGACCGGTGGCCGCCCCGCTTGTTGCCCTTGCGTTACAATCAACCCTTCATGTCTTCGACCTCCCAAGCTGTCACTCGAACGCCCGCCGAAGTGGTGCGCATGGCGCCGGTATCGCAGGCTGGCAACGGCATCTGTTACTCGGTCATGGGAGAGGTCACGACCGCGGTCGCCGACCTGGAGCGCATGATCAACGCCGTTCCCCGCACCATTGCCGCGGCACTCAACCGCAAGGCCTACTACTTCGTCCCGCTCACACTGAACATGGGCGACGACACCATGATCGCCGATCGCTACGATGTGCAGCTCTCCGATAGCGCCGTATGCCATCGCAACCAGACCCTGGGCGATTCGCAGTGCGTGTTCATTTCGACCCGCCTCATGGAAGACAGCTTCGCCATCGCCTTCGAGTTCTTCATCAACGTGGGACACAACTTTGTGGAGCGCGCCGGCGTCTCGCAGGAGTTCGCCGACCTGGTGTGGAAGCAGGTGGACGAGAAAGCGCGCGGCGAGACCTCGCTTGACGCCTACGAGTTGCGCAAAGTGGCAACCACCGCCGGACCTGAGGCCGAGAAGGCCAAGCACGAGTACCTGCTGGCCGCCTTTGCCGATGCCATCGCCGTGTACACGCTGTCGCTGTATCTCGATGTGGACTACCAGGACCTGCGCGAGCGGGACTATCCTCTGCTGGCTCCCAATGCCTTGGCCGAGCGCCTGCGCAAGATCAACGAGCTCTTCCCCGCGAATCCCGGCTTCGAGTTTGCCGTGTATCACCGGCGGAGACAATAGTAAGAAGTTGTCAGCTTTTCGCTTTTCGCCAGAACTTCCACGCGAACGATAATGAGCTAAACAACACAACGCCTGAGCTGGAATAGGGATCCTTCGACTCGTCGGTCGCCGCGGCGACCTCCTCGCTCAGGATGACACTGCGGTGACTGATTGCTGACGGCTGAATTGGCCCACTGCTTTCCACCCTCATACACCATCGCCCGCGTCCCTCCGCATCCTATACAATCGTGCTTCAACCATGAACCGGATGATCCTTGCCAACCTGGTACACCGCCCGTTTCGCACCATCATCAGCGTGGTCGCGGTGGCGGTCGAGGTCACACTCATTCTCCTGATCGTTGGCATCATGCTCGGGATGCTGAACGACAGCAAGACCCGTCAGGCCGGCATTGGCGCCGACATCATGGTGCAGCCGCCGGGTTCATCGCTGCTGATGGGCGTGAGCGGCGCGCCAGTCTCGGTGAAAGTCGCCGACAAGCTGCGCAAGCTGCCACATGTGGTGGCGGTGGCGCCCGTTGTGACCCAACTCACGACTTCCGGCAATGTGGAGGTCCTCGACGGCATTGACCCGCAATCGTTCGACGCGGTGAGTGGAGGCTTTCACTATCTTTCGGGGGGGCCATTCCAGGGGTCGTACGACATGATCATTGACGATCTCGAAGCCGGGTCCAAACACCGCAAGGTGGGCGACGTGGTTGAGACGCTCAATCACCAGTTCCGCATCTGCGGCATCGTCGAGCACGGCAAGGGCGCGCGCAAGTTCGTCCCCCTCGCGACCCTGCAGGACCTGATCGGCGCGCTGGGCAAGGCCTCCATCTTCTACGTCAAGCTCGACGATCCCAATAATGCCGACGAGGTTGTCCGCGCGATCAAGAATATCCCGGGCATGCAGCAGTACGGCGTGCACTCGCTGAAGGAATATCTCAGCCTCATGACATCGGCTAGCATTCCGGGCCTTACCACCGTGATCGATGTCGTCATTGGCATTGCCATGATCATCGGCTTCATCGTCATCTTCCAGGCCATGTACGCCGCGGTGATGGAGCGCACGCGCGAGATCGGCATCCTGAAATCGCTGGGCGCCGGCAAGCTCTATATCGTGAACGTGGTGCTGCGGGAAACCCTGCTGATCGCGATTGGCGGAGTCATTCTGGGGATCGCCATCAGCTACGGCGCGAGGGTGGGCTTGCGGGCACGGTTCCAGACACTCCCCGTGCTCATCACCTATGCCTGGCTGGTGAAGGCTGCGATCATTGCGCTCATCGGCTCGCTGCTGGGCGCATTTTATCCCGCGATGAAGGCCGCGCGGAAGGACCCCATTGATGCGCTGGCGTATGAATAAACCAGCCTAGCTTCCAGCGTTATTGCATTGCCTGTTGCCCGGTTTTTTGACTAAACTACGGCAATTCTCTCGGGGTGCAGGCACGTCCGCATCCATCCCTGCTGTCGCAACCGAAGGAGGATTCTACCTATGCAGCATCGGATCCCAGCCCTGCTTGTATGTTTGTTGTTCTGCGTTCCGGCCATCTCCCAAAACCATCCTGCCCATAGCCAGGCGAAGCCAGCGACGTTGATGTCAGGGCTGGGAACCCTGCACCATCCGGTCACGACCAGCAATCCCCAGGCACAAGAATTTTTCGATCAGGGGTTGCGGCTGATCTACGCCTTCAATCATGACGAAGCAGCGCGTTCCTTCCAGCGTGCGGCTGAACTCGATCCCAAGCTCGCCATGGCGTACTGGGGCATTGCTGAAGCGGTCGGGCCAAACTACAACGATCCGGCAGACGACGACCGGTTCCAGCAGGCGCATGTGGCTATCCAGAAGGCGGGCGATCTCTCCGGAAATGCTTCTCCCAGCGAACAGGCCTACATCATGGCCATGGCAAAGCGTTTCCCAGCCGATCCCAAGGCGGACCGCCGGCAGGCCGCTGAGGCCTATCACGATGCGATGCGGGAGGTTTCGAAGAAATACCCGGATGATCTGGATGCGGCCACGCTGTTTGCCGAGTCGGGTATGAACCTACATCCCTGGGGCCTATGGCATCCCGACGGCACACCCGAAGCCGGGACGGACGAGATCGTGGCGACCCTGGAATCGGTGATCCGCCGCGATCCCGATCACCTGGGCGCGGTCCACTACTACATCCACGCGGTCGAGGCTTCGCCGTCGCCGGAACGAGCGCTGGCTGGCGCCGACCGGTTGGCTTCGCTGGCGCCCGCCGCGGGGCACATCGTGCACATGCCGGCGCATATTTATATCCGCACCGGCGACTACGCAGCGGCGGTTAAAACCAACGAGGAAGCCGCCGCCGTTGACCGCGCTTATATTGCGGCCAGCGGAGCGCAAGGCATCTACCCGATGATGTACTACAGCCACAATCTGCACTTCATCGCCATGTGCGCCAGCATGAACGGCGACTATGCCGAGGCGGTGAAGAACGCGGACTTGTTGGTGGCCAATGTCGGCCCGCATGTGAAGGAGATGCCTCCGCTCGAGGGTTTCATGACCATCCCGATGGCGGTGAACCTCCGCTTCCACAAGTGGAATGAGATCCTGGCCATGCCGCAACCCGATCCCGCCATGAAGACGGCCACGGTCTTCTGGCAGTTTGGCCGGGGAATGGCGCTGGCGGGAACCGGCAAGATCAGCGAAGCCGAAGCCGAATACAAGAGTGTTGCCGCCGCTGAGCAGAACACTCCCCCAGACGTAATCTTCGCCATGCCCATCGATAACAAGGCCAAGGACATCATGAAGATCGCGGAGGATGTTCTGGGCGCCAAGATCGCGATGGCCAAGAAGGACAACACTACCGCGGTCAGCCGGTTGCGCGAGGCGATCGTCATTCAGGATTCGCTGAAATATGGCGAGCCTCCCGACTGGTTTTTTCCGGTGCGCGAGTCACTGGGCGCGGCGCTGCTGATGAATGGAGACGCTGCCGGCGCGGAGAAGGTCTTCCGCGAGGACCTTGATCGCAATCCTAGGAACCCGCGCTCGCTTTTCGGATTGCAGCAGGCGCTGAAGGCGCAGGACCGCAACTACGACGCCGGATTTGTGGAAGAGCAGTTCCGTAAGCAATGGAAGGGCGAGGCGGCGGGGTTAAAGATCGAGGACCTAGCGTAGGAAGTGTTAGATGAGGTCTTGCTCCGAAACGCCCGCGGTTTTGAGTAGATGCTGCAGTAGTCCAACCTTTAAGGGACGATTGCCCTGGATGCGAAGAAGAACCCAGCCATGGCGCTCGAGAATTCGAATCAATTCCTTCCCTGAAAACGCCCTCATACCGCGATTTCAAGCACACGGTCTTTCGGGTGCGACTCGGCTCTCGCGACATCGACAGACAGACATCCCTCAATGGCTTCGTGAAGGTTGGTGAGTAATTCCTCGAAGGTTTCACCTTGGGTGGCACAGCCCGGTAGCGCGGGCACCTCTGCCCAATAGCCACCCCCTTCCGCCTCGTGCACCACCACTTTGATCTTCCTCCTCTACTCCGATCCGAACCAAACAAACACCACCATGGTCAAGCTGCCCTCAGATTCTCATCGGCATGACCACGTAGCGGTACTTAAACCCGTCGTCGTTCGCGTCGTCAGGACGCATCTGGCCGGCCGACTGCGCGTCCTTGAACTCCAGGCGGACCTCGCCGCCATTGGAGGCCTTCAGGAAATCGAGCAGGTACTCGGAGTTGAAGCCAATGGTCATCGCATCGGCGGTGTACGCGGTCTCGATGGAGTCTTCCGACTCGCCGGCATCGGTGGACGATGACGAAATCTTGAGTTCATTCTTGTCCAACTTCATGCGAATGGCGCGCGAGCGCTCGTCGGCGAACTGGGCCACGCGCTGAATGGCGGTGTTCAGATCGGCGCCATGGACCGTAACCGATTTGGTGGTCTCACGCGGCAGCACGGCTTCGTAATTGGGGAATTGTCCGGTCAATTGGCGCGAGGTCAGCAGCCGTTCGCCAATGCGGAAGAAGAGCGTCGACTCATCTTTGGCGAACTCGATTTCGGTCGCATCGCTGTTCTGCAATAGCGAGTAAATCTCGCTCATCGCTTTCTTGGGGATGAGCGTCTTGTTCTCGCCGCTGACATCGAAGTGCTCGCCCTGCTTTTCGATATGGGCGAGACGATGCCCGTCGGTGGCCACCATGGTTATGGATTCCGCCTTCAGCACCATGAGCCCGCCATTCAGGGTGTAACGCGATTCTTCGCTGGAAATGGCGAAGATGGTCCGGCCAATCATGCTGCGCAGCGTCTGCGCGGGAATCTTCACGCTTCCCGTGGCCGGGAAGGTCGGCAATCCCGGGAAGTTCGACCGCGCCATGCCAACCATCTTGGTGTTGGAACGGCCGCATCGAATGTTCACCCAGTGGTTCTCTAGCAACTTGATGGAGATGTCGCCATCGGGCAGCAGTTTGACGTAGTCGTAAAGTTTGCGGGCGGGAATGGTACAAGCACCCTCGCGCTTCACCTTGGCCGAACAGGAGGTGCGCAGGCTGAGGTCGAGATCAGTAGCAGTGATGTTCAACCGGTCATTCGCAGCCTCAAATAAGAAATTGGAGAGGATGGGAATCGTGGTCTTGCGTTCGACCACTCCCTGGGTGGCAGTCAGTTCCTTAAGCAGTTCGAACTTGCTGACACTGATTTCCATCGCTGTACCTTGAACGACTCCGGTTTCGGCAGCCATACGTTTGCACCTCGGCAGGCCCCGTGCCTGACCCTGTATTACTGTTACTCCTTATACCAAATAAAAAACATATAAAACCAGTAGTAACAGTAGATACCCCGGAAAAGTGGAAATTTTGGAAGAAATCGCATCGGACGCGAGCCGGGGATGCTTGCTGCTGTACAAATGACCCCGCTTGGCTTGCGGGATCCTGTGCCGAACCGAAATGAACTTAAAGTTCCATCCGTGTAGTTCACCGAATTCACAATCGATCCACAGGTAGGGCCGGAGAAAAACGGTCGCGCAAAGTGAAAAACCGCGCTGAATGCGCGGTTCAAGCACCCAAAGTCTCGATGAGTTTATTGAGCACCCTGTTTAAATCCTTGTCGGTTTTGCGTTGCTGTTCGATCTTGTCGACCGAATGCAGAACTGTGGTGTGGTGCTTGCCGCCAAATTGCCGCCCGATTTCAGGCAACGAGGCATCGGTGAGGTGCTTGGCCATATACATGGCGATCTGGCGGGGGAACACGATGACCCGCGAGTTGTTCTTCGCCTTAATCTCCGCTACACGCAGGCCGAACTGCTCCGACACCGCTTTCTGGATCGATTCGATGGAGATCTTACGGACCTGCGAGTCGATCAGGTTCTTCAGGACCTCCTGCGTGGTCTGCAAGTTGATCTCGCCGCCAGTGAGAGACGAGTACGCCAGGACGCGAATCAGCGCCCCCTCCAACTCACGCACATTGCTGCGAATGTTCGACGCAATGAACAGGGCCACTTCCGTCGGCAGCATTACCTGATCGGTCTCGGCTTTCTTTTGTAGAATGGCCACCTTGGTTTCCAGGTCGGGCGGCTGGATGTCCGCAATCAGTCCCCATTCAAAGCGGCTGCGCAACCGGTCTTCAATCTCCGCCAGTTCTTTGGGAGGCCGGTCACTGGCGATCACAATCTGGCGCATGCCTTCGTGCAAGGCGTTGAAGGTGTGGAAGAACTCCTCCTGGGTGCGCTCTTTGTTGACCAGGAACTGGATATCATCCACCAGCAGAACATCCATGTTGCGATATTTATCGCGGAAGCCAGTCATCTTGCTGTAGCGCAGCGCGTTGATCATATCGTTGGTAAAGCGCTCGCTGGACACATAGCAGATGGACTTTTCGGGTTGGCGCTTCTTGATCTCGTGCCCGATCGCCTGCATCAGGTGGGTCTTGCCCATGCCGACGCCGCCGTAGAGGAAGAGCGGATTGTAAGCCTTGGAGGGACGCTCGCCGACGGCGCGTGCCGCAGCGTGGGCAAATTGATTGCCGGCACCGGTGACGAAATCGTCGAAAGTGTACTTGGGATTGAGTTGAGCGGCGCCATCCCAATCGAACCGTTGTTGCTGGGCGGGACTAGCCGCGGGTTTCTCCAAAGACAGAGGAGATTCGTTGTGTACTCGCTCCGCCGCAATGACTTTGGCCTTCTTCTGCGGTTCCTCTTCGGTGACGAACTCGACGTCCAGATACTCGAGGCCGAGGTTTTCCATCGCCTCGCTGATTAAATCGCCGTAACGCTCGCCGATGTGGCAGAACTCGGGATTGGGCACCCGCACGAACAACACCGCGCCCTGCGCATGATCGTAGCGGGTAGGCTTGAGCCAGGTCTCGTAGGAGGTTCGGTTGACCTTTTTTTCCAGCGCGTCGAGGACGCGCACCCACGGATTAGCGGACGCTGCACCAAAGGAAGACATAAAAAGTAATCCAGAGGCAGTTGCTGCCTCTTTAGCAAAACCGATGTTAGAGGGAAACGAACCGAGTACAGGGCCACAGACTGGCGAACACTTCTCAACTGAAAATTTTCAAGTTGCAAACCCTAACGGTTGCGGCGATCAGCAGCCCGCCACGGCGGGCACCTGCGTTCGTGCAGTCAGTTTTTCTTGTGGCTGTATGGGATACTAGCACGAAAAAAATTGAGCGCCAGACAATTCTTGCGCTGGAAATTTCATTTTTTCGCGAGTGATTGATTTGGGGAAAGTTAGCGGCGAATTTTTTTTTGCAGGTGCTGCGCGCCTGGTGCAGGTGCAGGAATGCTGGCGCTGGAGCCACTGCGAAGCACACCAAGAGGCAGTCCACGGCAGCACGTTCGGGCGCCCTTGCGTGGAAATTCCTGAGACGTAGCGGTCTTGCGTCGGCCCCCGGAGGCCCCGCCGGGTTTGCCAGCGGGGCGGGCTGGCCGTTATACTTTGAGTTTGCTCTGTTCAATTTCTAGCTAGTGAGGAGCGCAGTTTTCGCATGCCCAAGCGCACGTTCCAACCCAACCGTCGTCACCGCTCAAAGACGCACGGATTTCGTTCTCGCATGAAGACCAGCAGCGGCAGGGCGGTGCTGTCGCGCCGTCGGGCCAAGGGGCGCAAGCGCGTCTCCGTGAGCCCGGGCTTCCGCGATTAATCCAAAGGACCCGAAATCTGCGTTATCGCGACCTTTCCAGAGGCAGTACCAGGGAGTCGTCGCAAGACTCGGCCGCAGCTAGAGATAGAAACCCGGCGGGTCAGCGCCGAGCGCTTAATGTGACCTCCGCCGCCAGCAGCAAGTTTCCCAAATCGAGGCATCTGCTGAAACACGCGGATTTTCAGCGGGTGTACCAGAGTGGCCGCCGGCAGTTCACGGGAAACATGACGGTCTTCTTTCTGCGGCGCAGCGGCGGACGGGAAGCGATTGGGACGGGCAACGCGCCTCGTGTAGGATTCACGGTGGGCAAAGTGCTGGGAGGATCGGTCGAGCGCAACCGCATCAAGCGGCGGATGCGCGAGGCGGTGCGGCTGTCGGGCCAGGCCTGTGACGGCCCCATAGACGTAGTGTTTCATCCGCGGAAAAGCGTTGCCAACGTGCGCTTCGCGGAATTGGTAAGCGAAGTGACACGCGCTCTGCGCCTGGCCGCACAACGCGCCCGGACAGGGGAACAGAAATGAAGCAGTTGGTGCAATTCGTGCTGCGGTGCTACCAGCGAGTTATCTCGCCCATGCTGCCGCATGCCTGCCGCTTCGTTCCCACCTGCTCGCAATATGCGATTGAGGCCGTCGAGTGCCACGGCGTTGTTCGCGGAGGCCGGCTGGCCGCCGCGCGGCTGTTGCGCTGCCATCCCTTCGCGCGCGCCGGATTGGATCCGGTGCCGCCAGCGATCGTGAAAACAGGGCTTCGGGCCCCGGATAGTTTGCCGGGAAATTCTCGTCCCTTGAACGGAACTTAAACTTGGCCGAGTATAAAAATCCACAGCAAGAACCCGGCGGCGATCGCCGCATGTTGATGGTGTTCGCCGTTACCTTTGCGCTGATCATCATCAGCCAGATTTTTCTCTTCAAAGACAAGTCCAAGCCGCAGCCAAAGACGAATCCCGTCCAAACCTCGCAGTCTAATGCGCCCGCGCCTGAGGCCCAGTCCGAAACCGCGAGCGCACCGGCGGAGGCTGTCTCCAAGGGGCGTGCTCGTGCCATCGCCAACCCTGGGAAGGGCCCCGCAGTTGCGAAGGTTGCCAACGGTGAAGTGGAAACTGTCGTCGAGAACGACGTTGTGCGCATCGTTTTTACCAATCGTGGCGCGCAGGCGAAGTCGTGGGTGCTGAAGAAATACAAGGACGAGGACGGACATCCGCTTGACCTGGTGAACCCGCTGGCGGTGAAGTTCGGGCTTCCGCTCAGCCTTTACGCGTATGACGAGAACCTGCGGAACCAGATCAATTCGGCGCTCTACGTGGGCAGCGCCAGTGGTTCCATCACAGTCCCCGGCACGCTGACCTACGAGTACGCGCAAGGCGATATTACGGTCCACAAGACCCTCCAATTCGGCAACGACTACGTAATCGCGGTCGAAACCGTCGTCACCCAGAATGGCAAGCCGGTACAGGCGTATCCCATGTGGCCGGCGGCCTTCGGCGATCAGAGTACCGGTCCTTCGTACGCTTCGGCCAAGGTCGAGTACATGGCCAACGACAAGGTGGAGCGGCTTGCCGCCAAGAAGGTGAGCAGCGGTAACACCTTGCGCGGACCCTTTAACTGGGCCGGCGCTCAGGACCAGTATTTCGCAGCCATTTTTCTGCCGGACAATCCCGACACCGCAGCCATGGTCACGCTGCACAATTCGATCAGCGTACCTAAAGATCCAAAGAACCCAGACCCCAACAGCATGAACCGCTACGACGTGCTGGGCGCTGCCGTAGGCGATGTCAGCGGCACCACGCGCGAACGGATGTTCGTGGGGCCCAAAGCCCTCCCCGTTTTGGAGTCGGTACGCTCCAACACTGCGCCCGGGCAAATGAACGGTCCCGATCTGCGCAATGTGGTGGACTTCGGATTTTTCAGCCTGATCGCCCGCCCGCTGTTCCTGTGGCTGCTTTGGACCCACCAGCACATGGCCAGCAATTGGGGTGTGTGCATCATCATCCTGACCGTCATTATCAACCTGGTGCTGCTGCCGTTGCGCATCACCAGCATGAAGTCGGCGCTGAAGATGCAAAAGCTTCAGCCCCAGATGAAGGCCATCCAGGAAAAGTACAAGAAGTATCCATTGCGCGATCCGCGGCGCTCAGAGATGAACACCGAGATCGGCGAGTTGTACAAACGCGAAGGCGCCAATCCGGCGGGCGGATGTGTGCCCCTGATTATCCAGATGCCATTCCTGTTCGCGTTCTACTCCATGTTGGGAGTCGGCATCGAACTGCGGCAGGCGCCCTTTCTCTGGCTGCACGATCTGTCGTCGCCGGATAAGATATTCATCCTGCCGGTCTTGATCGTGATCACGACCTATTTGGTGCAGAAGATGACGCCCAACGCCGGCATGGATCCGAAACAGCAGCAGATGATGACGTTGATGATGCCGCTGATGATCGGTTTCTTCAGCTACTCCCTGCCGGCGGGCTTGAGCGTGTACTGGACGGTGGGAAATTTCATCGCCATCGGCCAGCAGTACATCATGAACCGCACCGGCCTGGGCCGGGAGATGCGCGAGGAGATGGAGAAGCGCGCCCGCAAGAAGGCGGGTAAGTAGCATGCCGATACATGACAAAATCGCGGCCGCGAAAAAAATCAGCGAACTGCTGAACGCCACCTTCGCCAGCGGTGATTTCCATCTGCGCTACAAGATCACCGTCGATCCTCAGCTCGGCAGCGACCGCGACTGGGAGCGCCCCGAAATTTTGGTGGAGATTTCCGGCGCCGACAGCCCGCTGGTGCTGGAGAACGGTGCGGAGTTGCTGCGAGCCTTCGAGCATGTGGCGCTCGAGATGCTTAGGCTGGCGCCCAACGAACACGAGAAGGTGAGCTTCGACTGCCAGAATTTCCGCGCCGCCCGCTTGCAGGAGCTTCGACTGGCTGCCGATGTAGCGGCGGAGCGGGTCCGCAAGACTGGCTTGCCATACGCCTTCGCGCCAATGTCGTCGCGGGAGCGCCGCATCGTTCATCTAGCGCTGCGCGATTTCGACGACCTGCGCACCGACAGCGACGGCGAAGCTCTGCAGCGCCACGTGGTGGTCTATCCCAAGGACTACCAAGGCAAACCGCCCGCCCTGCCGGTCTCCCGGCGAAGGTAACGAAGCGGTTCACCACGGAGCGCCCGGAGGGGACCGAGAACGTGCAGGAGGCATAATTGAACCGGACTGCCCTCACCACAAGCTTCGTTCTAATACTCACCACGCTACTTGTCGCAGCCACGCCCGAGCGTTCCAAAGGCATTTCCATGCACATGCTGCCGAAGCGTGTGGCTGATTTGGGAGGAAGTAAGTGGGGACTGACGGTGAGTAGGTCGGAGCAGCTAACGCCCGACGCTGGATCAACAACTCTTCAAACGCCTGAAGAGTTCCTTGCCTTCGTGCAGAAGCAGAGCAGCTCCGCCAGAGAGAACGGAGTGTGGATCGTGACAACGCATCCTGACGCCTACTCGGAACCAGAAAAGAGCTTTCTCAACGAGGTCATAGCTCTTTGCGTGAAGGAGAAAATCCCGCTCTTCATCACCCGCGCATCGCAGTTGCCGAACGGTTGGAAGCGGTATGATTTGCCGAATTAACGTCCCGGGCGATCCAACTGCTTTGACTTTCTCCGTGCGCTCCGGTGTTCTCCGTGGTGAATAATGTTCTCCATGCATCTCGACGACACCATCGTTGCGATTGCGACGCCGCCAGGACGCGGCGGCATCGGCGTGGTGCGTCTCTCTGGCGCGGAGGCTCACGCCATCGCGCGTCCCATGCTGCGGCTGGCTCATGGGCATGATTTCGAGCATGGCCGCGCTCATTTCGGTGAATTGATCGAGCCTTCCACCGGCGAGCGCATCGACGAGGTCGTTGTCACCTTCTTCGCCAAGCCACACTCCTACACCACCGACGATGTAGTCGAAATCTCCTGCCACGGTTCGCCCGTGGTTCTGCGGCATGTTGTGCAGATGGCGATGGCGCGGGGTGCGCGGCTGGCCGAACCCGGCGAGTTCACCATGCGCGCCTTTCTCAATGGCCGCATCGATCTTACCCAGGCCGAAGCGGTGCGGGACTTGATCGAGTCCCAAACGCTCTATCAGGCGCAGGTGGCCGCCCGTCAACTCGAAGGCGCTTTGTCGAAACGATTGCAGCCCACCAAGCAGAAGCTGATGGAACTGATTGCCACTATGGAAGCGGGCGTGGACTTTGCCGAAGACGATGTCGCGGTGATTCCCGATGCGCAGATCCTTTCACGCATCGCCGCGATTCGTGCGCCGCTGGAAGGCCTGCTGGCCAGCTTCGCATTTGGAAAAGTTGTACACGAAGGGCTGACTCTGGCCATCGTCGGGCGTCCCAATGTCGGCAAGTCGAGCTTGTTCAATCGCCTGGTGGAGCGCGAACGCGCCATCGTTACCGCGACGCCCGGCACCACCCGCGACCTGGTAAGCGAAACCGTTGCCATCGGAGGCATTCCAGTGCGGCTGGTGGACACGGCCGGCATTCGCCCTGCGCTCGATGAAGCCGAGAGCATTGGCGTGCGCAAATCCATGGAGGCGCTGGCTGATGCGGACATGGTGCTGGTGGTGCTGGATGCATCGCATCCTGCTGCCGATGAGGAAGCGCGCGCGCGCGACGCCGAACTGGTCGCGCTGGCTGCGCAGCGTTTGGCTGTGGTGGCGCAAAACAAGATTGATGCCGCGAACAACGCCACGCCTCTGCCCGCAGCGCTCACCTTGCCGGTAGTCCAAACGTCCGCGCTCACCGGCCAGGGCATCGCCGAGTTGCGCACGCAGATTCTGCGGTTGCTGGGCGGCGATTCCGGCACGCAGCAGGAAAGCGGTTTTCTCACTAATGTGCGCCAACAGAAGCTGGTGGCTGACGCAATTGCTGCGCTCGACAAGGCAGCCGGCGCGGTTCCCGTGAAAATACCCCACGAGATGGTGCTGCTGGATCTCTACGGCGCGCTGCGTCCCTTGGACGACATCACCGGCGCCACCACCGCCGACGACATCCTAAACCTGATCTTCAGCTCGTTCTGCATCGGAAAGTAATGTAAGGACCCAAAGGCAATCGGCCGCTAGCGTGGTTTTGAGGTCGTGGATTGGTCCGGCGCGGTGGGGGGACGGTTTTGCAGCATGAACAGGGTGCCGCCGGGGAGCTTCACATTTGATTTAGCGGAGACCAAATACGACATTCCATCTTTATCGCGAACGATGCGAAGGTCCTGGAGCGCGGCCGGCCTTGCGACGGTTGAGTCCTTGGCCATCTCGCTTGCATCCTGCGGAGGCCTGGTCATAGACGACAGTTCCCCGTCGGATTGAGCGGCTACCCGACCGCTCAGGCGGCCCAACCGGCGCGCACTGCCGGTAACGGGCGTCGCGTCCGCAGAGCCGGTGTTCGGATTCGGAGCGGGCACCAAGGTTATCTGCGAGGAGATGAAGGCATGCAGCGGAACGCTATGCTGTTTCCATTCGGCTTTCTCCACCAGCAACACGAGCCACGATGGCTTGTCCCCTTGACGCGGGGCGGCGCCCACGATTCGGCCGAACAGCTTGGTTTGGGGCGGCATCACCTGCCTTGGGCCGACCAAGACAGCTTCCAGCGTGGTGAATTCGACGGGATCGCCTCGATGGGCTTTGTCGGCGCGCACGGTCTTGGTGAGTTCCGCTGGGATGGTCAGATAAGCAGCCGGCTTGGTGACAGGCGAGTCTGACTGCGCCTGAACGAACAATGCAGCCATCATCACCAGCGGTATGCACCCCGTACGCATACGCGCCATGATACGACGACCGGCGCTGGGCCGGGGATAAAAGCAGAAACGTTGACAATGTCACAAGTGCAAGCGGAAATTTCCTAGCTGCAGGAGGCGACTCGGCTTCCGGTAGTGGACTAATTCCGTTAGCCCATTACCCGGCTTCCCCCCCAAATTTTTAGAGGGGAAGGCATATAATCCGGCCATTACCGGAGGGTTGCCATGGCGCGGTTGAACGTTTACATCTTCCACTGTTCGCGATGCGGCGAGCCCGCCTACGCACTGCTGAAAGAAAGGACGCCGGGCGGCATCGAATCCGGGGACACCATCTTTCCCACCATTGACCTCAAGTCCATTCGCGCGCAATGCTCCGCCTGCAAGCACACCCAGTTTCGCGATGCCGGGGAAAACGCCCACCACGCGCTGCTAGAGTGGGGTTAGCTCGTACCGGACCCACCTCCGATTTCTCTGGAGCGGAGTTACTTCGACAACGCCCCCAAGGCGGCTCTGAACATGGCGTCGAAATTGTCGCGTCCGGCCGATTGTGCCGCGCGTTCGACGGCTTTCTCTGCAGTCGCGCGTTGGTAGCCGAGGTTCGACAGCGCCGAGATCACGTCTTCCTCCACGGCAGAATGGGTCACCGCGGGCTGCGCTGCGCCAAATCCTTCCAGCTTGTCGCGCAGCTCCACGCACATGCGTTCGGCGGTCTTCTTGCCGATGCCCGGAATTCGAGTGAGCCGCGCGAAGTCGTTGCCGCGAATGGCGCCCACCATGTCGGCCGCTGCCATGCCGCTGAGGATGGTGATGGCCAGCTTGGGCCCAATGCCGCTCACCGTGATGAGCTTCTCGAAGAGCTGCTTCTCTTCCCGCCGCAGAAAACCGAAGAGCGCCAGGGCGTCTTCGCGCACGTGCGTGTGAATGTGCAGCGCGACCTCGCTGCCCGGCGCGGGCAGTTCGGAAAATGTGGGCACAGTGATGGTGACGTCGTAGCCGACGCCACCCGCCTCGACGATGGCCTGGTTCGGGTGTTTGGCGATGAGCCGTCCGCGAAGGTGCGCGATCATGCAGGATGATTGTAAATTGATGGCGGACGTCGGATGCTATTTACGATGCCGAATCGTCATACAGCCCCGGAGAAGTTGGCGCCGCCAGCCGGCCGGCTTACGGCGATGATGCTGAGGCGTGCTCGGATTCTTCCCCGTGAATTCTTCAATCGCGATCCCGTCACCGTGGGACGCGAGTTGCTGGGCAAGCTGCTGATCCGCCGCGAAGGACGGATGCTGCTGGCCGGCCGTGTGATCGAAGATGAAGCCTATCTCGGGGCAGAAGACCCGGCGGCGCACGCTTACTCGGGGCGCACTCCGCGAAATTCCGTCCTCTTCGGGCCACCGGGACATGCCTACGTGTACTTCATTTACGGCAATCACTACTGCCTAAATATTTCCTGTATGCCTGAAGGATATGCCGGCTGCGTGCTACTGCGGGCCATGGAGCCTGTGTTTGGACTGCCAGCGATGGCTCGGGCTCGCGGCCTGGAGCTGACGGCCGTGCCGCGACCCACGCAATTGCGCCTGATCGCCAGCGGCCCGGGGCGCATGTCGCAGGCGCTCGGCATAACCCGCCTCCGCGACAACGACAAGGACCTCACTTCGCCGGCATCGGACCTGTGGTTTGCGGATGACGGCTATCGGCCGGAGCACATTACGGCCACGCCGCGAGTCGGGATCACCAAGGCCGTCGAGCGGCCGCTGCGATTTGTGATTGCCGGAAGTCCGTTCGTTTCGGCGCTCAGGCGGCGCAATCCATAAAAGGCCGCTGAAAAAGTTGGAACAGCAGATCCCTCGCGGGCTGAAGCCCGCTCGTGATGACAAAAACAAAGATCTTACGGCGCACCTAAAGGTACGCCCCTTCAAAGCAGCCGGTTGCCAACCCTTTCAGCAGCCCGGGTAGCTATTCCGGATCGTGCCAACCGCCGATGTCGGCGGCCAATTCGCGCGAGTCAGGCGGACCCCAGGTACCCGGATCGTACAACTCGGTCGGGCAGCACTCGCCAAGAATAGGATCGACAATCGCCCAGGCCGCCTCGACTGCATCCTGCCGCACAAACAGCAACTGGTCGCCCTTCATGGCGTCGGTCAGCAGACGCTCGTAGGCATCCATCTCATCGCTGGTGCTGTACTTTACCGCCGACAGCTCCACCGGCATGGGCACCATCAGCGGACCGGGCCGCTTCACGCAGCCGCCCAGACTCAGCTCGATATCGGGACCCAGACGGAAGCGATAATAGTTGCGGCCATCCGCGCCCATCTTGCTCAGTGGCGGCTTGCGCAACTTCACGAAGACTTCCGTCGCGGTGGTGGGCAGGCGCTTGCCCGCGCGGATCAGAAATGGAACCCCTGCCCAGCGCCACGAATCGATCTCCAGGCGCAACGCAGCAAAGGTTTCCACGTCGGAGTTGGGCGAGACACCTGGCTCGTCGCGATAGCCGCGAAACTGTCCGCGAACGATATTGGCCGGGCTGAGCGGCGGAATCGTGCGAAAGATTTTTACCTGCTCATCGCGCACCGAGTCCACATACATTGTCGTGGGCGGCTCCATGGCCAGGAACGCAACCACCTGCAGCATGTGGTTCTGCACCACGTCGCGGATGGCGCCCGCCTCTTCGTAGAACTTTCCGCGGCCCTCCACGCCGAACGACTCGGCCATGGTGATCTGCACGCTGTGCACGTAATTGCGGTTCCAGATGGGTTCGAGGAAGCTGTTGGCGAAGCGAAAAATCAGCAGGTTCTCGACCGCCTCCTTGCCCAGGTAGTGATCGATGCGGAAGATGCGCTCTTCGGGGAATGCCAGGTGCAGCGTCTGGTTCAGCTTGCGGGCCGAGACCAGGTCGCGGCCGAAGGGCTTCTCCAGGATCACCCGCGCGTTCTTCGCGGACCCGGAATTTGCCAGCCCCTGCACCACCACGGGGAACATGCTGGGCGGGATCGCCAGATAATGAGTGGGCGATTGCGCATCGCCAAGCTTGGAGCGGAGAGTGGTGTAGGTTGTGTCGTCGTTGTAATCGCCATCGATGTATCCCATCAAATCGCAGAGTTTTTGGAAGGCTTCTTCGTCCACCCCGCCGCCGAACTTTACCAGGCTGTCGCGGGCCCGTTCCCGCAGCTGCTCGACCGTCCAGCCGGACTTGGCCACGCCGATCACCGGCACGGTAAGTGCGCCGTGCTTCACCATGCTCTGCAGGGCGGGAAAGATTTTCTTGTGGGCGAGATCGCCGGTTGCGCCGAAAAAGACAAACGCGTCGGAAGTCAACGGTGCCATGGGGCTCCTCTCGCCGGATGAACGACGTGGACGAATCGGGCATGCCCCCGAGCTTCCAATGGTGGCATGAATCCGCTCGCAACAGTTTATCTGGCAAGCAGCGGGAACGATAGTTGGGTTATCTGCGGCTAGGTGAATAACCGGTGAATGCCGACATCAGTCGAGGCTGCCCTGCTCGATCACCACATTTTCGCGGACGATGAGGCGATGCGCTGCCATCTCTCGCAGCTTGGGAAGGACGCGCGAGACGTGCTCGTCGGTATCGACAAAGGTAAGCACAACCGGCAGGTCGCCTCCTGCCTCAACCAGATGGGCGGTCTGAACGCTGCTGCGGCCCTGGAAACCCGCGACCGCGTGGAAGGCCACGGCGCCGGCAACGTTTTCCGCGCGCAGATACTTCAGCACTTCCAAGTGCAGCGGACGGTGATGCCAGGAATCGCCCTCCGTGAGATACATGGTTACCTGTACAGCCATAGGAGTTGCCATTTTACAACCCCCGCGCGATGGCTGCGCCCGCGACGACGGCGGCCAGACAGAGCGCGTTGCTGGCCACAATGTTTATCGCCATCAGCGCCCACTGTCCCTGCTCCATGTAGGCGAACGTTTCGAAGGCGTAGCTGGAAAATGTTGTATAGGAGCCGCAGAAGCCGATGGCAACCAGCAGCCGCCAGCGAGGATCGATCAGCATGCGTTCTCCGGCAAGAACCAGGAAGAAGCCAAGCACCAGGCTGCCGGTGGCGTTGATGAGAAGGGTGCCGTAGGGAAAGGTGGTTGCGAACACGCGGGCGACATATCCGCTGAGGAAGTAACGCGCACTGGCGCCTGCAACCGCGCCTAAGGCGATCCACAGATAGTTCACGATGGAGCTCTCCCGCTTACTTGGTAGGAGTTATCAGCCCGCAGGCGGTTAACGGCGAACTCCATCGCCACGATTAAGTCTAACCTGAGGTCCGACCTCACCTCAAGCAGGTGCGCTCGCTGCCGTGAGGGCGGCTGGTCGCAGCTTAGGCTGCTGTACCATAGAAACAGCCCTGATGAACGCTCCCAACCCAATCCATTACTCCAGCGAGCACGTGCTCGAATTCGATCAGTTGCGTCAACTGCTGGCCATTTACACGGGCTCGCCGCTCGGGCACGAACGCGTGATGCAGCTCATGCCCTCGCGTGATCGCGAATGGATCGAACGCCAGCAGCAACTGGTCGCGGAGCTACGCGGATATCTGCGCGCTGGCGGTCATTTCGATTTTCAGGGCCTGCTCGATCCCACGACACTGGTCAACAAGTCGCGCATCCGGGGTGCTGCCTTGGAAATTATCGAGATCCGCGACCTGCTGCTGGTAGCCGACCGCGCCGCCGAGTGGCGCGAGATCGCGTTGCATCCGCCACTGCAGGTCGAAGGCAAGTGGCAGGCAATCCTCGAACTCTCCCAAACCCTGGCTGACTTCACGCTCTTGTTGCGTTACTTCCGCAACAAGATCCTCCCTGACGGCACGCTCGACGATAAGGCCTCGCCGGAGCTGGCGCGCATTCGCCGCGACTTGGAAAAGCAGAAACGCACCATCCAGGAGTCGCTGCGCGCCTATCTGCGGCGTCTTTCTGAGGACGGCGCGGTGCAGGAAGAGCTGGTCACCATTCGCGGCGAACGCTTCGTCATTCCGGTAAAGGTGGAGCAGCGCCGCCGAGTGCAAGGCGTTGCACACGGCGCCTCTTCCAGCGGCCAAACGGTATTTATCGAGCCGCTGGAGACCATCGAGCAGAACAACGATTTGGTGCGCCTGCTGGAAGACGAGCAGGCGGAGATCCATCGCATTCTGCTGGAAATGACCGCACGGCTCGGCGAACATGCCGACGCTCTCAGCAACGCGGTGTATGTTCTTTCCGAACTTGAGCTGCAATTCGCCAAGACGCGATTTGCCGAGGACTATGACTGCGTAGCCGTAAAGTTCCTGGCGAATGGCAACACCGCAGCCGAATCGGGAGCGTCACAAGCCGGCGTGTCCGGGGTCACGGAATCACCGGTCGATGGGTCATCGGTTAAAGACTCGTGTGATGCGCTTGTACTGCGCAACGCGCGGCATCCGTTGTTGGAGCGGACCCTGAAGGCGCGGGGCGTCGCCGTGGTTCCGCTCACCATCGAGCTTGACGGACAGCACCGCCAACTGATCATTAGCGGTCCCAACACCGGCGGAAAGACCGTGGCGCTGAAGACCATCGGGCTGTTGGCGCTGATGGCGCAATCGGGTATTCCGCTTCCTGCCGAGCGCGCCCAGTTGCCTATCTTCGATTCGGTGTTCGCCGACATTGGCGATTACCAGTCCATCGAGCAGAACCTCTCGACCTTTTCGGCGCACGTTACCAACATCGATCTGATCTCTCACCAGGCGACCGCGCATTCGCTGGTTCTGCTCGACGAGTTGGGTTCGGCCACCGATCCCGAAGAAGGTGCGGCGCTGGCGGTGGCCATTGCCGACCACTTCCGGCGTGCCGCATGCATCAGCATTGTCTCTACGCACCACACCGCCCTCAAGGTTTACGCGGCGAACACGCCGGGCGTGCTTAACGCGGCCGTTGGCTTCGATGAGAACACATTCGCTCCGACGTTCGAGTTGCGCATCGGGGTGCCAGGGGCTTCTGCGGGCATCAACATCGCGCAAAAGCTCGGACTGAATCCGGAGATCGTCGTCCAGGCGCGCCAGCGGATGACCTCACAAGCCCAGGACGTCTCGCGCTTTCTCGACCGTCTGCACTCGGCGCTGCGGCAAATTGATGTCGAGCGGGCCGAACTTGGCGCACGCGAGCAGGAGTTGGCACGCGAGCGCCAGCATCTTGCCGTCGAAGGCCGCAAGGAACAACGCGAGAAGCTGCGCGAGATGGAGAAGAAGCTGGAAAGCGTGTTGCGCGATTTCGAGTACCGCGCCCGCGAAACCGTCAACGCCGTGCAGGACCGCGCGCAGGCGCTGAAGCTTTCGAAGGACGCGGAGCGCCGCATCGCCAAGATGCGCCGCGAATTCCGCGAGCAGTTCGATTCCACCGTGGTGGCGCACACCACCGGCGCCGATACCGGAGATCCGCACGCACAGCAGCACGTCCTTACGCAGGTCGGCATTGGCGATACGGTGCGACTGAAATCGTTGGGCCGCGACGCCAAGGTGCTGCGCTATTTCGACGACGACAGCTTCGAAGTTGCGGTTGGGCCCATGAAGATGAAGGTGGCGCGCGACGATTTTGCCAGCCTGATCGCGCGGGCCGGAATCAATCCGGTGGAATCGGCGCGCGCCCGCGGCATCAACGTTACCCTGGCGCGCGAAGACGACAACGTCGCCACCGAGATCAATGTTATTGGCCAGACCGTGGACGAAGCTACTCGCGCGGTGGAGAAGTTCGTGGATCGCGCGTTCCTAGCGGGCGCCGTGCGGGTCCGCGTGGTGCACGGCAGCGGCATGGGAATCTTGCGCAAGGCGCTTCGCCAGTTCCTGCAAAGCCATCCGCACGTCGCCAGCGTGAGCGAGCCTCCGCAGAACCAAGGCGGCGGCGGCGCGACGGTTGTAGAACTGAAGACGTAAAGCAGGGGCTAGGGGTCGGGGGTTAGGGGTCAGTCAAAGCAACCTTGAAGGTGTTGCAATCCTACGCGTTCGCCGCGAACTGGTTCGGCTAAGTGCTAACTGCCAAGCGCTAATTGCTACCGGCGGCTTCCTTGCGCTTCGCGGTGCGGCTCTCTAGACTGAATGCAGCGATGAGCAAGTTTGGGCAAACCTTGAAAGGTTATGTGTGGTGGACCTCGCCGCGCGGCAGCATCCATTACGATGTCGTGGTCACACTCATCCTGGCCTTCATCTTCCTGACGCCGCACTGGGTCAATTTCCGCGACAAACCGGTGGAGCGCTCTCCGCATCAAACTGAAGTCGTCGTCCAACAAGAGGGAGATGGCTTCCTCTATAAGGTGGACGCCGCGGCGGTCAAGGGGGACAGCGATGCCGATATCAGGGAGTCGCTGGCCCGCATCATCGAGCCGGTCGCGGGCTACGTGACCATCGACCGATACGAAGCCGTGCGCGACAATAAACAAAATGTGGTTGCGTATAAAGTCTGGGGACATCGCTGATCAAGATCGGCTGCATCTCACTGTGAAAAATTGCGCCCTGAGCAATTCAAACTCTCTGTCATGGGTTATGTCTGCGACAAGAACCAGTATGAAGACACTGATAAGCATTGCCGTGGTGGCGTGGGTTCTGGGTTGCGCGACGGCTGGGTTGCAAGCACAGAGCCTGGAAGGTGCCTTGAACGCCATGGACCAGGCAGCCGCCAACTTTCGCACCGCCCAGTGCGATTTCGTTTGGGACCAATATCAGAAGGTGGTTGACGACCACGACTACCAGAAGGGCACGATGTACTTCCGCCGCCAGGGCAATGACGTGCAAATGGCCGCCGACATTACCTCGCTCGATAAGAAGTATGTGCTCTTCACCGGGAACCTGGTCAGTGTGTATCAGCCCGCAATCGATCAGGTCACCGAGTACAACCCGGGCAAGAACAAAGCTGATTTTGAAAGCTTTCTGGTGCTGGGCTTCGGCGGGCGCGGGCACGACCTGGAGAAATCGTTCAACGTGAGCTATGCCGGTATGGAGCCGATTGACGGCGTGAACGCCGCGAAGCTTGAGCTGACCCCGAAGTCACCAAGAGTGAAGGGCATGTTCCAGACGATTACGCTGTGGATCGACCCAGCGCGAGGCGTCAGTGTGCAACAGAGGTTTTCGGAACCCTCAGGCGACTACCGGATCGCCAAGTACAGCAATATTCAAATCAACCACAAGATCTCAGGCGACGTTTTCAAGTTGAAGATGACCGGCCATACCAAGGTGATCCGGCCGAACGGGTAGGGAAGACAGGGGCTAGGGGCTGGGAACTAGGGGAGCCCAACTCATTGTTGAACCTGTTACGGCACGTCTGAAGCCGTGCCCTGATACACAACAATATATGCTAGCGCCTCTCTAAACCTCCGACGGCATGAGCGGCGCATCGGCAACTTTGCCGAGCCCGTGGCGACGGTCGTTGGTCGGATTTCTCCAATTCACCTGCGGCATGAACAAGGAAGAATCGATCCGGTCGCGGTATTCGATCGCGATATTGATCAGCGAATCCAGAAGAGCGTCGGAAAGAAGATGGGGCTGAAGACCAAGGTCGATCAGCTTGGAATGCTTCGCATTGTAATAATGCGCCTCGGCTTCGACGCGAGGATCGGGCAGATGGTCGATCTCCACCTTTAACCCAAGTTTCGCGGCCGCAGTTTGCACCATGCGGGCGAGATCCAGAACCGTGAACTGCTCCGTGAATTGGTTAAAGACACGAAATTCGCCCCGCTCCGCGGGGTGCAGGCAGGCGATCTCGATGCAACGAACAGTGTCGCGGATATCCAGGAACCCGCGCGTCTGTCCTCCCTTGCCGTAAACCGTCAGTGGATGACCGACGGCCGCTTCCGCGCAAAAACGGTTCAGCGCCGTACCGAACACCTCGTCGTAATCGAAACGGTTAATGAGAGCTTCGTCGAGAGCGCTTTCGTCCGACACCGTGCCGTAAACCACACCCTGATTCAGGTCGGTCGCCCGCAGCCCCCACGCCTTGCATGTGAACATGATGTTATGGCTGTCATGCACCTTCGAAAGGTGATAGAAGGAGCCAGCCTGCTTGGGATAAGGAAGCACGTCGCGGCGCCCGTTGTGTTCAATGGTTATGTAACCCTCTTCAATGTCGATATTGGGAGTGCCGTATTCCCCCATCGTACCCAGCTTGATCAGATGGCAATCGGGGCGAAGCTCGCGCAGAGCGAACAGCAAGTTCAGGGTCCCGGCAACGTTGTTGACTTGAGTGAAGACGGCGTGCCGGCGGTCAATCATGGAGTAAGGCGCCGACCGCTGCTCGGCAAAGTGGACAACCGCCTCTGGCTCAAATTCCTTGATGGCGAAGGCCAGAGATTCGTAATCGATCATGTCGCCGACGAACAGTTCGATGGGGTTGCCGGTAAGTCGCTTCCACGCCTTCAGCCGTTCCGGCAAAGCGCGGATCGGCGTCAGCGTCTGCACGCCAAGCTCGTAGTCCCATTGTCGGCGCGCAAAGCTGTCGAAGATGGCAACCGAATACCCCTTCTTGGATAAATAGAGAGCGGTTGCCCAACCGCAATAACCGTCGCCCCCGAGCACAGCAATCCTCATGACGCGTTCTCCTCCACCAGCATTTCCTTCGAGATAGACCTGGAATAATCCGAACGATCGCGTATGCCTGCGACCCGACACTTACTGGAGTTAACTCTTTTACTCTACCAAAGATCGGGAAAACCGGCGATTTGTCGCTGGCTGCCGGCGAAAGTCACGTCCACGGCAATCCTTGCTTTGAAGGGCGCAGCTTCTTCAGCCCACGAGGAATCTGCATATCGAACCTTCCTCGGGCTGCGACGGTCAGTCGTTCGCTACCGGCCCACTCCTGCAAGCGTGGGATTGCTTAGCGGAGGCGGAGGCGTTTGCGCAACTCCCAGGCCTGATATAAAATTATAAAGTTCGTTTCACGCATCAGGAACTGTCTTTAAATGTTCGAATCTGTTCGATACTCCATCGTTGTACCTCTCTATAACGAGAAAGAAAGCATAACACCATTTTATGGGCGTCTGAAGGAGACGCTGGACACGGTGGGCCGCTCGTCTGAGTGCGTGTTTGTCGACGATGGCAGTACGGACGGGAGCTTTCACCTCCTCCAGGAGATCGCTCTGATAGACAGCCGGGTCACGGTTGTACGGCTTCGTCAGAACGCGGGCAAGTCCGTGGCCTTGTGTGCTGGTATTAATGAGGCATGCGGGGATTATGTCATCACAATGGACGGTGACCTACAACATGACGCCGCCGATATTCCACGGTTTATCGACAAACTGGAACAGGGCTTCGACATTGTGTGCGGCTGGCGCAACCAGCACACCGGCTCCTGGTTGCAGCGCGCGGCAACTTGGTGTGCCAACTGGGTGCTAGGGAAACTCACCGGCGTCAAAATTCACGACTTTGGAGTGGGGTTCAAGGCATACAGGCGTGAGCTGATTTCAGAAGTGCCGATCTACGGCGAACTACAGCGGCTGATTCCCGTTTTGGCGCTTCGACCAGGCACCAGGGTATGCGAAGTTCCAATCACCACTCTGCCGAGGGAGCACGGTGTTTCCAAGTACGGGATGATCCGCAAACTGCCCGTCTTCTTCGACCTCCTCACCATCCGCTTCATGCTACGGTACCTTTCGCGGCCAATGCATTTCTTTGGCACAGCGGGTGTAGCAGGGATTTTCGTCGGCGGCGCGATTGGGTTCTGGCTGCTGTGGCAGCTGGTACGTGGCGTGAGTGTCGTACCGGAGCGAGGCCCGTTGTTGGTTTTTGCGTCCGTCCTCATTCTTTCTGGATTGCAGCTTTTCGCGCTCGGACTGCTAGCTGAAATGCAAGTGCGACACTATTACCAGGGCCGAGGTCGAAGTGCTCCGTTTGATGTCGCCGATGTCATCCGCGCTCAAAAGAACAAGGAAGCGGTCTCAGATTGACCACCAAGGGGCAGCCACTGGGTCCGAAGGTTTGTTTGCTCGTCACTTCCTCTTTGAGAGCAAGACGCCGAACGGCCGCAGACATGCACCTATCCAAGGTCTGGGATCTGTGCCTGGGCACACAACACACAGGTTACTGCTTCAGTTAAGTGATACCAACTCAGACAAATATGGAATCTCGCCCGCGCAGCCGCTATCAGTGGATTGTTGTCCTTTTTGCCGCCGTCATCTTCCTGACAGGAATCATCAGCCCCCCGTCTTTGATGGATGACGTGGATGCGTCCCAGGCGCTAATGGCGCGCAATATGCTTTATTCGGGAGACTGGGTCAGCGCGCGGCTCGATGGCGTCCTTTTCCTCGACAAGGCTCCGTTGAAGTACTGGATGACGGCACTCCTCTACATGCTGCTCGGCACACATGACTGGGTGGCACGGATCCCTAGCGCCCTTTCGGCGATCGCACTTTGCTGGGTGGTCTTCCGATTTGGCCAGTGGGCATTTTCGCAAAGGGCTGGTTTCTACGCCGGACTATTCCTGTCCACGTGCGTGGGTCTTTTCCTGTTCACTCGCATCGTCATACCGGATGTAATCCTCACGCTTTCGGTGACACTGTCAATCTGGGGGTTCCTGCGCACACTGGATGAGAACGAGGAGCATCCGCGGCTGTGGGCGTACGTTTTGGCAGCCAGTCTCGCGACCGGCCTGCTGCTCAAGGGCTTTATTGGGCTCGTATTCCCGGTCGGCGCGGCCTTCATGTTTCTTCTGCTGACGCGCCGCCTGTTCCACCGGAAGACCTGGCAAGGGCTTTACCCGTTCAGCAGCTTTCTGATCTTTGCTACGATCGCCGTGCCCTGGCACGTCCTCGCCACCATCAGGAACCCACCCTACTTTGACTTCACCATGCATGGAGGCCCGGGCGAGTACCACGGGTTCTTCTGGTTCTATTTCATTAATGAGCAGTTGCTGCGGTTCCTGAATGCGCGCTACCCGCGCGACTACGACACGGTGCCGCGGCTCTACTTCTGGCTTCTGAACCTCGTTTGGCTCTTCCCGTGGAGCGTATATCTGCCTCAACTCCGGCGTCTAAGCTACAAACCGGTGGATCGCGCAGGCCGCACATGCTTCATGGCGCTCTGTTGGATTGGCTTCGTGATGGTGTTCTTCACCTTTTCCACGACCCAGGAGTACTACTCGATGCCGATCTATCCTGCCCTGGCGCTCTTGCTAGGATGCAGCGTCGCCGCCGCTGACGATTCCATTCGCGCCGGGGCGAGGATGGTAGCTGTCCTAGCCGGGTGCGCTTTCCTATTGATCTGCGGAATTCTGGTGATTGTGCGCGGCATGCCGAACCCGGGTGACATTTCGACCGCGCTCATCCAAAAGCCCGGCACCTACTTCCTTTCCATGGGGCACATGAGCGATCTCACGTTGGAGTCGTTCGCCTATTTGCGGTTGCCCCTTGTGGTCGCCGGGATCGCATTTGCGATCGGCGCCCTTGGCGCATGGCGTCTGCGCGGGGAACGTGCGCTGCTCGCCATGGCCCTGATGATGGCGATCTTCTTCCAGGCAGCCAGGCTGGCGTTGGTGGTCTTCGATCCTTATCTGTCCTCACGTCCTATCGCAGAGGCTCTCAACCGTGCTCCGAAAGGAAGGTTGATCGTCTACGGCGAACACGATAGGATTTCTTCATTATTTTTCTACAGCGAAGATAAGGCCTTGTTACTCAACGGCAAGGTGTTCACTATGGAATACGGCTCGTACGCTCCGGACGTTCCGCCGGTCTTTATCAACGACGATGATTTCTTGAGACTCTGGGCACAGCCGGAACGATTCTATATTGCGGGCAAGAAGGTTGACTTTCAGCACGTTAGCAAGCTTGTCTCCAGCGATCGGCTGCACCTGGTTGCGGAGGTCGGTGGCAAGGCGCTGTATTCCAATCAGGAGATCGCTCTCGACGCATCGACTCTGTCCCACTAACACTAGTCCATCCAGCGTTATAGCTAGATCGGCGCCTGAATGCGCCACTTTTTCATCCACAAGAACATGATCATCAAGCCCCATAAGTGATAGCCGATGTTGACGCGCTTTTCCAAGTGACTGCGAAGATAGGATTGGATTACCTCCGGGCGAAATAGTTCCGGGAACTCGGAAAGCCCGGTACTTAAGGTATCCACCAGCAGCGAACGAAGCGGCCCGCGCAACCAATCGTGCGCAGGGATGTCAAATCCGATCTTGCTCCGTTGCAGGATGGATTGCGGCAGTTTATCCTTCATCAGGTCCTTCAGTAGGAACTTCTGGCGCCGGCCGCGAATCTTCAGCGATGGCGGCAATGTGGCAGCAAATTCGACGATACGGTGATCGAGGTAAGGCAGCCGTGCCTCCACGGAATGGGCCATGCTCATGCGGTCCGATTTGACCAGGATTTGGTCCGGCAAGTAATACTTTTGATCGAACCACATGTAAGCGCCCAGATCGTCTTCCTTACCGCTCAGCATCGCTCGCAACTCGCCGAGGATGTGATCGAGTGTGCCCGGAAGCTCCGTCGCCATCACGGAGCGTTTCTCCGCGTCGGAGAATGTGCCATTCCAATAGACATGAGCGCGCTCCGGCGACATCAGGCTGCCTTCGAGTAACCGCTTGAGCTTGTATTCGAAGCTTATTTTCTCGTTCGAGACCGGCCACAAGCGCAACCCAGCCAGCGCCAGTTGAATAGCGCTGGGCGGGAGTTTTCGCACATAGCCAGCCAACGTATTTGCCCTATAAGTTAGATACCCCCCAAACAACTCGTCGGCGCCTTCTCCACTCAGCGCGACCGTTGTTCGGGTTTTGCAGAGTTTGGAAAGAAACCAGACCGGCAGCTCTCCAGCATCCGCAGTCGGTTCATCCGAGTAATAAGCGAATTCCTCGATGGCGCCTTGCAGATCCAGTTCAGGATTGAGGTCAAGCTGCTCGTGCTCGGTTCCATATTGCGCAACTACCTGCTGGATGTAATTGGTCTCGTCGAAACTGCGTCCGCGAAACGAAATCGAGAAGGTCTTCAGCCGCGAGCTTGAGGCCGTCGATGCATAATGCAGGATCGTCGATGAATCAATGCCGCCGCTCAGCCACACCCCCAAAGGGACGTCTGAAATGAGGTGCTCGCGAACCGACTGCTGCAGAAGAGAATCGAGCTCCTCACGAGCCGACGCCAAGCTGCGCTGCTTAGGTGTCTGGTCGGGTAAGCGCCAGTAAGCTTCACGAAATTCGTTGCCGTCTCGCCACTCGAGCCAGTATCCAGGCAGGAGCTTCTCGATTCCATCCACCAGCGTCCAGGGCGCTGGAACATAGTTCAACGACAAATAACAATCCAGGCCGGCCAGGCTTAAGCGGCGTTCGATCTCCGGATGAGCGAGGATGGCCTTCAGCTCCGACCCGAAAAATATTTCCTCGCCGCGATGGGCGATGTAGAGCGGCTTGATGCCCGTACGATCGCGCGCCAACACCAGCCGCCGAGTGGAATTCGTCCAAAGTGCCACGGCAAACATGCCGCGGAATCGGCGGAAGCACTGCGTGTCCCACTCGAGGAAGGCGTGAAGGACCGTCTCGGTATCGCAGTGGGTGTTAAACCGATGGCCTAGCTGGTCCAACTCGGCGCGCACTTCGAGGTGATTGTAGATTTCTCCATTGAACACGACGGCCGTGTCGCCGTCTTCGGTCGCGATGGGCTGATCGCCGTGCTCCAGATCAATGATTTTCAGGCGCGTGGCGCCCATTGAGCATATCTGGGATTGGTAAACACCAAGCTGGTCTGGTCCGCGGTGGATCAGGGTGGAGGTGGCGTTCCGAATGCGATCCGGAGGTGGAGACCAATCTTTATGAGTAAATCCGACAATGCCGCACAAATCGATCAGTCCCCCGATACCGAATCATCGGCCTATCGGCAGTTGCGGCCTTGAGCAAAGTGACGGCGATCCGACAATGCAGCCCAGGCAATATGCATCTCCCGAATTGTGGAAGTTCCCCCCCAAAACCGAACCCTTAGAATAGCATCTTACGATCACCAAGATGCCAACCGCTAGCGCTCGACCTGCTCTGTAACAGTGTTCTCTGTTGGGTTCTTTGCGCCGCAGTTGAGCGCTCCGAATGCGTATATGCTTGCTGCCTCTCGGTTGCGGGGTTGATTGATATACCATATGGGTATGCTTGTTTACGGTTGGAGCGACTGACCACAGCCCATGGAATCCCCCAGGCGACTGCATCTCAAAACCCTTATTTTGATTTTCATCATGGTTATTGCCGCCCCTTTGGGCAACGTTTTACTCGGCAAAGGCATGAAGCACGTGGGAGCGGTACAACTTTGGCCTCCCGCGCAACTGCTGCACGTCTTCACTCTCGTTTTCACCTCCGCCACGATATGGCTCGGAGTCGGCTCCCTGCTGGTGTTTTTCGCGGCCTATATGATTGTTCTGTCGTGGGCCGACTATAGCTATGTGCAACCCGCCTCTTCGATTTCTTACGCGGTGGTGGCGCTATTGGCCTCGACCTGGTTGGGCGAATTCGTCCCTCCCTTGCGATGGGCTGGCATCGCGGTGATCTGTATCGGGGTGTTTCTCGTCGGCCACACCCATCCCAATACCACGGAGAATGGCTAGTCGTGGCTGAATTCATCTTCTTGATGTTCTTGATTGTGGTCTTCGGGACCGTGGGCGAAATATTCGTGTCGCGCGCGATGAAGGACCACGGCGAGGTGAAAAACTTCCGTCCGAGGGCACTCATCGCGGTGATCGTCCGCGCTTTGCACAGCAAGTGGATGTGGCTGGGTGTGGCGATGATGGCCATTGGGTTCTTCTCGCTGCTTGCGGTGTTTTCCTTTGAAAATGTAAGCTTTGTCGTGCCCGTGACTGCCCTGAGCTACGTCGTGGGCGCGTTGGGAGGCAGGTTTTTCCTGGGAGAACGTGTCAACTTGCAACGTTGGATCGGCATTCTTCTGGTTGGCGCGGGCGTAACCTTGGTGCTCATCGGCAGGAGTTAGCGGTTTATGCCCCGACCGGCGAAAGTGCGCTCCATCTCGTGGACCGTGTCCCCCAAGAGTACGTTGGTCTTGCGCGAGATTCTCGCCATCGCCGTGGACTCTTTTCGCGCCGACAAAGTGCGTGCCACCATGACCGCCCTGGGAATGGTGATCGGCACGTTCTCGCTGGTTTTGGTGGTCACGATTGCGCTAACCGGGAAACAGTACGTCCTGCATGAAATCCAGAACATTGGCGCCAATCTCATCTGGGCCGAATATGCAGGGCCGGCCAACGGTGGCGCCACTACCGGTACGGCAGACTATCTGACCGTGGACGACATGATGGCCGTGGAACAACAGGTGACAGGCGTGCAAGCAGCCACGCCGGTGCTCAATTTGCATGAACCGATACTGGTCGGCAACGGCAAGCAACGGGACATGTTGATCCTCGGGGTAAACCCAGAATATGCAAATGTGCGCCGCATGGTCGTGAGTTCGGGCAGGTTTTTCGATCAACAAGATTCCCAGTCCCACCACAAAGTCGCCCTGGTCACAGAAAACTTCGCTAACCAGCAATACGGCGGAATCCAGTTCGCGTCGGGACACGAAATCGACATTCAAGGATTGCCGTTTGTTGTGATCGGCGCTTTTCGTGAGGGCGTGGAGACCTTTGGCCAGTCAGAAATACAGGACGATACGGTCCTTATTCCCTATTCCGTGGCGCGTTATTTGACAGACACGAACGCAATCAACCAGATTTATTTTTCCATGTCGGATGCCAGCAGCGTTCCCCTGGCCACACAACGAATCCTCGCGGTGTTAAAGGCGCGGCATCGGGCCGAGTCGGTCTATAACGTCGGTGATCTGACCCAAGTGCTAAGTTTGGTGGCAAAAACCGCGAACGCATTTACCATCGTTCTCTTGCTGTTTGCAACCATAACCCTGGTGGCTGGTGGGGTGGGGATCATGAACATTATGCTCGCCACCGTGAGTGCCCGTATTCAGGAAATCGGTATTCGCAAGGCGGTTGGAGCCACCCGCCGCGAAATCCAACTGCAATTCCTTTCCGAGGCGGTAATGATCTCCTTGATCGGCGGAACCATCGGCACTCTGGCCGGGCTGGCGCTCCCGTTTTCACTTTGGGCCTTCACTCAGTACAGGCTCCCAGTCTCCGGGCTCTCCGCGGGGATCGCGATGCTGGTCTCCTGCCTGATCGGGATCACCTTCGGTACCCTGCCGGCCAAAAATGCTTCGAGATTAGATCCTGTGGAATCTCTAAGACACGAATAAGGGCAGGCGCAAAATATTTTGGTTGGCTACCGGACCCGCGGCCCTCTACTTCCGTTCCCCACTCTTGGGCTGGTTGTAGGTGAGGCCCTTGGTCTCAAACATAGCGGGCGGGAAGCCGTTGTTGTAGGTCACCGACGTGATGAAGCGCTGGCTGGTCATTTCACCGTTGCGATGCCTCACAATGCTCATGGGTGTCTGAATACCCTGGACCAGGCGATAGTTGCTGAAAACCTCGGCCTCGTCATCGAGCTGCCGATCGAGCGGATCGCGATAGCTATAGGTTTTCCTCACCGGCAGGTGGGAACGCGGATCAACCGACAACGTGACGCTGTCGTTCGTGGAATTCAAGATGGTGACCTGGTCGGTGAGGTTCTGCTCTACGATTGCCGTGCCGTTGTACAGAATCATGGTGTCCGACGCTGCCAGCCATTTGCGAATCACCCACTCCAACGAATGATCGCGGCGGCGCAGATAATCCTGGAGGTCCTTCGGGTCCTGTGTCGTCGTGCCCTTGTAGGTGATTTCGTACCCCTTATCGCCAACAAAGAGTTCGATCACGTCGCGCTGCTTGGTAAACTCGACCCGCTCTTTGTCGGGCCATTCCCAGAACCGCCAGAACTCAAGACCCTGGCCACTCGGTCGTCCGTGATAGAACGCATAACCGCGGCCTTCGCTCTTCATATCGCGCACATTGAGGTACGTATCGCCGCCCAGAGCTTTGAGCATGTCAGTCAGAATCTGGAACGCCTTCTGCACGCTGGGATCTTTGGTCGCAGCGAAGTGGGCGGTGGGCCACGCGGCGGGAGTGGTTGGAGTCTGGGCCGGTGCGGCTGGCGCTGGGGCTGTCTGAGCCAGGGCAGACGCCGCCAGCAGTACAAAAGAGCCGAATATCGCAAGTTTACGCATGGGTCCTAGAGCAGCGTCAGAGTTTCGCTCAGATTCTAAACACATTTTCGCGATGGCCGCTCGCGCGCAGCGAAACGCCGGGCCTCCGGCCAGCGCGGGAATAATCGATCTTATCGATAGACGCCTCGAATTGCCATTCGTCAGCCGAACGATAGCTTACGCCTTCTTGTGTTTGCGCTTGGCCTGCGCCGGCCGCTCTTCGACCAACGCAAACTGGATGCGCTTCTGCACGCGGTCGATGTGATCCACCAGCACGCGCACCGGATCACCCATCGAGTAGCTCTTGCGGCTGCGCTGCCCGATGATCTGCCGGGTGTTCTCGTGATACTGGTAGCGGTCGTCGGTCAGCGACGTGAGCGGCACCAGCCCTTCGATGAACATGTCGATCAGTTCCACGAACAGCCCAAACTTGGTGACGCTGACGATCAGTCCCGCGAACTCTTCGCCCACGCGGTCTGCCATGAACTTCACTTTCTTCCATTCCATCAGCTCGCGTTCGGCATCGTCGGCGCGGCGTTCGGACTGGCTGGACTCCTCTGCAATCTCGTGCAGCGTGTCCTCAGGAATCGGTCCGCCCAGGGGCGCGCGGTGGTCCTTCTCGTGCGTGTCTCGCTTCTTGGTTGGCGAGACCGGAGGCAGCCGCTTCGACCACGGAGAAGGGGACTCGCTGTGCGCGATCTCTCCCACGCCGACGGAAACGCCGTGCTCTTCTTGCTCCCCCGATTCGCGCAGGACATCCTTCAGGATGCGATGCACGATCAGGTCGGGATAGCGCCGTATCGGCGAAGTGAAATGCGTGTAAACCGGTGCGGCCAGCGCGAAGTGCCCCTCGTTGACCTCGGAGTAGCGCGCCTGCTTGAGGGAACGCAGCATCAGGTAGGACAGGATGCGCTCTTCCGGCTTGCCCGCAATCTTCTGGGTCAGCTTCTGATACATGCGCGGCGTGATGTGGACCTCTTCGGGGATCTCGACGACGTGCGGATTGCGCCCGCTGCTGTGACGATCGCGCCGGTCAGCACGGATCTGCATACGCTTCACCGGCAGCGCGCCTACCCCGAGCGAGTAACCGAAGGTGGCGGCGATGGTCTCGAAATCGAAGACACGCTTGGGATCGGGCTTTTCGTGAATGCGATAGAGCGAGCCCACCCGCTTGTTCTCGAGATAGCTGGCCACGCACTCATTCGCCGACAGCATGAACTCCTCGATGATGCGGTTGGCAATATTGCGCTCGGAGCGCGTGACTCCCTTCATCAATCCGTGCTCGTCAAATTCAATGACCGGCTCGGGTAAATCGAAATCAATGGATCCGCGACGCACCCGCTTGCGATTGAGCACCATCGCCAGCTCGCGCATCAGCTCAAAGACATCGACCAGCTTGTGATATCGCTGGCGCAAACCAGCGTCTCCTTCGAGGATGAGATTCACGTTGGTGTAGGTCATGCGGTCAGCCGAGCGGATGATGCCCTGGTTCAGGGTGTAGCCGACGATCTCACCCTGGGGATCGATCGTCATCACGCACGACAGCACCAGCCGGTCAACCTGCGGGCGCAGACTGCATAGGTCAGTGGAGAGCTCCATGGGCAACATGGGCACGGCGCGGTCGGGAAAATAGACCGAGGTCCCACGCAGGCGCGCTTCCAGGTCGATGGTCGAGCCTTCGTGGACATAGTGCGCGACGTCAGCGATGTGGACTTGCAGCTCGAAATGGCCGTCTTCCAGACGGCTCACAGTGACGGCATCGTCGAAGTCGCGCGCGGTTTCGCCGTCGATGGTGACGATGGGCAACGCGCGATAGTCTCGCCGATGGTGCAACTCTCTTGACGGGATGACCGGCTCGAACTGCTGTGCCTCCTGCAACACTTCGACCGGGAAGCGATGCGGCAGGTGGAACTTGCGGATGATGATCTCAACGTCCACCCCGAAGTCGTCTTCGTAGCCCAGAATTTCGACGACGCGGCCACGCGGGTTCTCAGCCGGCGACGGCCAGTCGGTAATCTCAACATCCACCACCAAGCCTTCGAGATCGTCCCACTCGCGGCGGTGCGCCTCTTCGCCGAGGACGCGGTCTGCGTCCTGATGCCGCTTGCGAGGAGCCGTGGATTGCTTCGCCGGCGCGGCTCCCGCCCGACCATGGGAGGCGGGTTCAGCCTTGGATTCGCCTTCATTCTGGCTGGCCGGCCACTCCATCCCGCGCGGAATGACGATCTCTCTGGTGACCTTCTCGTCGATGGGCGTCACGTAGTTTTGGCGCGATCCGTAGTGAAAGGTGCCCACGACGGTGGGATTACCGCGCGTCAGCACCCGCAGGATGCGTCCCTCGGCACGACCGTCGGCGCGCTTGCGTCCCAGTTCCACCAGCACCTGATCGCCATGCATGGCCGAACCGATGGCCTGCGGGTTGATGTAGATGTCGCCGCTGAACGTGCTGCGCTGGCCGGCGTTGGGGATGACGAAGCCGTAACCGTCGCGGTGCATGGTCAGGCGTCCCGCGATCAGGTTCTGACGAGCGGCCGCATGTTCCGTCAGGGTGTAGCGGTCGCGTCCGGTCTCGATCAGCCGCGCGCTCTTCACCAGCGCCTGCAACCGCTCGGCGAGCTGCCGCCGTTCGTCTCCCCGCAGGCCCATCTCGCGGACGAGTTGCTTAAACCCCGCCGAGCGGTGTGGCTGGCGTTCGATGTGGCTCAGGATGGCTTGATCAGTCAGCATAAAAAGTCTAATCGGCATTCATCCACGGTCAAGTTCGTCCGGTTTGCTTAGTCCCTTTCCCCTAGGCCATTAACTAAGGATGCACTGAGGTCGCATGAAAAAGTTGCGTAGGGGTTTCCCTCATGCAAGAACTCACTGTATGGTAGCAATAATTACATCGCACAAGGGTGCGTGCTTCGGCGCGCATTGAGCGATGGCCCAGACAAACCGCACCAAAGCATCAGGTTCTGAAGCGGAACTGTGGAGCGTGGGTTTGGCAAAACAAGTGCCTCTCCAAGCCGGGCCCCCAACGACCGCTGCTTTTGCGGTTGTTGGGGTGGAAGCACTTACAATTTCAGAAAGGATTCGTTTACCGATTATGTGGAAACCTACCAGTACTCCATCCTCAACTCCCACCCCTAGTCCCGAACCCCAGCGCAGCTACTCTCCGGCTGTCCCCGAGACGCCGAGCGCGCCCCGCCCAGCCAGCCCTCCAATCAACACCCAGGAACAGGCCACGCTGGGCAAGTCGCTGGTCATTAAGGGAGAGGTCACGGGTTCGGAGTCGCTTTACATTGACGGGCGGGTGGAGGGGTCGATCAACCTGCCGGGCAATCGCGTCACCGTAGGACGCAACGGCGTCGTCGCCGCCAACATTTCGGCGCGCGAGATTGTGGTGCTGGGCAAAGTTCGCGGCAACATGAGCGCCAGCGATCGCGTGGACATCCGCGGCGAAGGCTCGCTCACCGGCGATGTGGTTGCCCAGCGCATCAGCATTGAAGATGGCGCCTACTTCAAGGGCGGCATCGATATTCGCAAACCCGGCCAGAAAGCCAATGGCGAATCCAAGGAGACCAGCGCCACGACCACCGGCGAGGCCGGTACTTCGGCGGCAGCGGCCCGGGTGTAATCATTCCCGGAACGAGACTGTGGTCAACCAGTTTCAAAAGTGGCAACAAGCCGGTGCCTTACGTCGTCTCTCTCGATTGCGGCAAACACTTGGCCATGACTGGTCGCGCATGCAGGTGATGAAGTAAGTTGTCAGTGGTCAGTTGCCAGTTGTCAGTTTGTAGGACGAAATCGTGAAAGCCAGCTATGATCCGAAAACCGATACGCTAAGCTTCGTTCTGAAAGAAGGCGCGGCGGTAGCCGAAAGCGACGAGGACAACCCCGGCATCATCCTGGATTATGACGAACAAGGAGATCTGGTTTCGATGGAGATACTGGACGCTTCCCGACGTGTGACTGACGCAAAGAAAATGGAATTCCAGGTCGCCTAGCGCGTGTCAGAGCCACGTTGCCCAGTTATGGCTCCACTCCTCCCGTGGTTCGCTCCACCATCGCGTCCGGTAGCGTAACGTTCGGTACTGCCGCCGCCTTCTTTCTACGCAGTTCGCGCGGGAGGTTCGACTTCGTCAGCCATAGCCCCGCCGCTACCGCCGCCAGCCAAGTCACGCTAATCAGTGCCAATGCCTGCACATCGGCCTTCCGGCTGCCATCAATGGCAATCGTCCTACCGACAAAATAGCAGGCCACAGCAGCGAAGCCCGCCGTTCCCACAGCCTTCGTCAATTCCGGCCACGGCATTCCCCCCAGTGGGACCAGCTTCTTCCGACTTAGCAGCCAGGCGAGCGCAACCGTGTGCATCAAGATGCCGACGTCCGAAGCCATGGCCAATCCGGTCACGCCAAAATGGTGGAAGAACGCCGAGTACAAGGGCAGCGATGCCGCCACAATGATGGTGCTGGCGATCATCGGCGTCAGGGTGTCGCCCGCGGCATAGAAGGCACGTGCGTACAACGCCTGCGCCGACCACAGCGCCAGCGAGAGCGCGAACCAGAAAAAGTAGAGTGCCGTCTCCTGCGAGTCCTGGAAGCTGAATCGCCCACGGCGATAGACGAGGTCAATGAGCGGCAGGGCTGCTGGCATCATCCACGCAGCCGAGAGAAACGATGCCGCTGAGATGCGATACACCGACCCGTTGACCGTGTCGGCGAAGTCCTTGCGCCTGCCCTCGCCAAAGAGGCGCGCGAAGAAAGGCATCGAAGCCTGGCCGGTCGCCTGTCCCAGAATCGAGATGGGCACCGCGAACAGGCGCTTGGCATAGTTCAGCCGGGTGATGTCGCCAGTCCCGCCGGAGGCGAAATAGCGCAGGATCCAGTCATCGGCGGAAACCAGCGACACTCCCAGCATCAGGGGAATGGAAAGCTTTACCCATTCGCGAAATTCCGGATTGTGCCAGTCGAAGTTGAAGCGGTAGGTCAGGCCGTCGCGCGCCGCGCCGATGGCGTTGATGAGAAATGGGCCAACGAAGGCGCCGAACAGCGCGCCGTAAGCCAGCGACGCGATGCCAAACCGGCGCGCGCCGATCACCCCACCCACGATGATGAACAGGTTGTAGAAGATGGGGCTGAACGCCGGGTACAGGAACATCCGCCGCGAGAACAGCACTGCCGAAACGATTCCGCCGGCGTAAAAAAAGATCTGGCCGGGCAGCAGAATGCGCGTGAGATGAACGCACAACTGCAACTGGTCGGCGGAGAAGTGCGGGAAGATGAGCCGCTCCAGTTGCGGCGTGAAGATCTCCAGCAGTACCGTGCCCAGGCACACCACCGCGGTCATGATGGTGATGGTGGAGTTGAAGGCGTCCTGCGCCTCCCGGTCGCGTCCCTTGGAGGTGTGGCGTGTATAGATCGAGATGAAAGTGATGGATGCGGTGCCGCCAGCGAGAATGTAGTTGAGGAAGTCGGGCAGGTTAAACGCGCCGACGTAGGCGTCGGTATTCAGGCCAGCTCCGAAGGCCCATGCGATATAGGCCTCGCGCAGATAGCCAATCGTCCGCGACAGCATCACGGCCGAGATCATCAGGAGCGTAGCCGAGAAAGCAGTGTGCTGGTGCGACGGGCGCAGGATACGCAGCAGCCGCGCCCAGAAACTGGGACCCGCTGGGCTTGCGTTGTGGGCGGCCGGGGGCGGCATCAGACTGCGATTTTACACGCTGAAGCCGCGACTTCCGGCGGCGCTACTGTAATGGTTCGAATTCAATTGCAGTAATGTTCGAATTGCGCTGCAGCGAGTTTGAATTAGGTTGCAGTAGATCGGCAGGTAAGCCACCTGGTTCGGGAGCCAGGTTCCCGGCCCTAAAGTGCCACTGGCAAATCATTTAAGTTCAGCTACTTAGCAATCGGGACGTATGGCAATCTGTTGAACTCAGTGGATTTTGCGGTTACAGAAAATGTCCATGTTGACTGCCGAAGTGTGCTCCAAAATGACTTCCGGTGGATTGGCTCACCTAGCATTTCCACAACAAATCCCACAGGAATTGCGGGAGCAGGTATTGGTGTCTGGTGGAGACTTGTCCTTGCTGAAAAACCTATCCGACTCTTAAGCCAAATTGCCGATTTCGGGAGCTGCAATCTAGACAGCATCCATCAGGGGAACCGATTTTCGAGGGGCCAACCTGCTTTGTGCGAAGGCAGGAGGGGATGATTATGTCCCGCATTTTCAGCAGCGCCGAGCCGGGTCCTCAGCTAACTTGGACAGCAATGATTTTGACTGCGTTTTTCTTTTTTTAACCAACCTTGTTGATGTCTGCGTGCCATTTAGGTACGGAAGGCCATCCGGGATGGGGTGGTTGCCTGACATTGGTCGGCGGCAGCACGTACTTCCTAGAAAGTGGAGCTTTTAAGCGGCTCATGCAAGTTATTCAGGCAAAGTTAGCCCGCTACCCAAAATTGGACTGGAGCCCTTGCCGAATGAATTTGAGGCCTCCTCCGTCCCCTCTTGGCTCTGGATCGATTCCCCACAAAGAGATGGTGCTTTTCGAGGACGCAGGACACTTCGCGGTATGGAGCATGCCCAACAAGTTTCTGCAGGAGCTGAATGCTCGCGTCCGGTCGCTGGCAGTGCAACCATAGGCCAGGCGTAAGCCGGTGAGCCCGGCCACCTCTAGCCGACCGTCCAGTCCGGGTCTCGCGAGCTTTGGGCTACGACGCGAAGCCAACTATGCCAGGCACCGTGCAATCACCAGTGTGATGTCATCTTGTTGGTCGCTTCCCCTGCTGAATTGCTGGACCGCCGCAACGACTGCTTGAAGAAGAGGTTCCGCGTGAAGGTCAGAACGGCTCACAACGGTGTCCAGCAAACGGGACTCGCCAAACTCTTCCCCGTCCGCGTTGGCGGCTTCGGTGATTCCATCTGTGTACAGTACCAGCGTGTCACCGGGAGCAAGCTGCACTTCCGCAAGCTCGCAATGCCAGTCTTCAAACAATCCCATCACGGTGCAGGTGGAATGCAGCCACTCCACCTTCGGCGCCTCCGAAGCCCGATCCGGCGAACTTCCGCGGGCGCGCAGCAGGAGTGGCGGAAGATGTCCGCAATTCGCGTAGCGAAGCTTGCGGCTGGAGTCGTCGTAATCCGCAAAGAATAAGGTGGCGTAACTGGCATTGTCGGTACTCTGGTAGAACAAGCGGTTGACCGAGGCGAGCAGTCGCGGGAGGTCGTCAATCGCCATTGCGTATTGACTGCGCAAGTTGGCTTGCAGATTGGCCATCAGCAGGGCGCCAGATACCCCTTTGCCCGCAATGTCCGCCAGCACCAGCGCCAAGCGGCCGGGGCGAAGCTCCAGAAAGTCGTAGTAGTCCCCACCCACCTGCCGAGCCTGGATGCACCCGCCCGAGTATTCGAGCGTCTTCATCGCGGGCAGCTTTTGCGGAAAGAGCCTTGCCTGCACCTGCCGGGCAATTTCCATTTCCTGAGCGGTGCGGCGATCGGCCTCCATTCGCTCCGCCATCTTTTCCGCGAGACGTATGTTCTCCAATGCGATGCCCGCATGGGCCGCTACCGAATCGAGCAAACGCTTGTCTTCGCCGGAATAAGGTTCCTCGGAAAGCCGCTGCCCGAGAACGAGCATGCCAATGAGGTTGTTCTCACGGCCGAGGATCGGCACCAGGCATTCCGGCGCGAGCGGCGCCAGTGCGGTTAACTCTTCGGCGCCGGCGGAACCGGATGGTACTTCCCACGCTTTCCCGCGGCGCGCAAGTTCGACCAAACCCGGCTCGCTTGCCGAGAGCGTTTCGAGCGTCGCGGGGAGTGTTCCGGAGATTGCAACCAGCCGGCCATCGCCTGATTCCAGGTAACACGCCAGGGTTTTCGGGTGCAGCGCTTCGCTCACGTGGCGCTCGAGGAGCACAGCCAGTTGGCGACGGTCGCCCACCGTCCGGGTTTTCTCCGCGAGGTCGTGCAAAATAATACGAGAATCATAAGCGCTGCGAAAAAAGGCCCGGTCGATATGCATAGTTCCCCGCTTCACCAAAGGCGCCGATGTCCACACCAGGACAATCCCAAATACTGCGCTCAGAGCCATCCCGATATTCGTATTCGCGTGGAGAAGTCGCGAGAAAACGTGGGTGAAGAGCGCGATGGCGGAAGCCGCAACCATGAACATCAAAACGATAAAGCCCCTCTGCACCAGAACATACCGCGCACTGCGTCGTAGCAATACCGGAATCTCCATCACGCGGTGCTTCACCACCGCATAAGCGAACGAGAGGGGATACAGGAACAACACGAGCACCAACACTGTATCGAGCCAGAAGGAGGGGCGATAACCGGTAAATTCCGCTACCGCGTGTTCGAGCACGATCGGCAGGACGCCAGCCACGGTTCCCCACAGAATCACTTGTGATTTGCGCCGGGCTTCTGGAGGGACGGCGGCCATGAATGAATTTTGTGCCAGAGAGATCACGCCCAGGGCAAGTAAGGCGTAGTTGAAAAGCCGGAGGACGTCGCGGCTGCCTGCCAGGTGGGCTACCACTCGTGGAAAGCTTGGATTCCCAGTCCGCAACCCGAGAACGACAATACAGACTCCGAACAAAAGCCCCACCCACTTTAACCACGGGAAGCGCCTATCGAGTGGCGATGGCAGCGGGAAAATCGCGAAAAAAAGATAGAAAAGCGGACACAGCATTCCCGCAAACACTGCGCGAAAAGCAAACGCAAATGCGCGGAGTGCGGGAGAGATGGCCAATGGATTGAGAAACTCTGGGGAGGCGGCAAACGCGCAGAACAGCAATGCCAGAAGCCATGCATTTGGTTCCTCCAGCCTCAAGAACAGGACGGCGAATGCCACCAGAAGAAAGGGAATGGGGAATGATCCCATAACTTGCAGCGCGGAGGACTTGGCAAGGCCCTCAGGCATTCTAGCCAGCGCGGCAGCCCGAAAGACGCCATGCAGAATCAGCGGCTTGGGCTCACCGGCGCGCTCCACGGTTAATTCCACCGAATCGCCTGGCCGACCAAGGACATAGGCTTCGTCAGAACCAATGTCGGTGTCCAACGCTCGCCCATTTACGCCAATAATGCGGTCGCCAACGCGTAGGCCGGCGCGTTCCGCAGGGCTTCCCTCCACCACATCTGCGACTGATTGCGAGTGCGTTCTCTCGTCGTACTGAGGGTTGTGGAGGATGTTGAAGCCGAGTTCTACACCTGGGGCCGAGTAACGCGCAGCGACCATCCAGAGCGAACCGTAAACGATCGCAACCACGGCCAACAGGGTCGCCAATGTTGCCAGGAACGGTTTTCGGAACGACGCGCGCCCATGCATGATTTTAAGTGTCGGCATCGCGCCGAGTCTTCCGGGCGAATCCTATGCCCTGCTTCCCAATGCCGTCAAGAACCACACAGCTCACAGCCTCATTAGCCAGCTGGTTCAGGCAGTACAGGCGGTACAAGTCCATGGAAACACGAAGTGTCCTATAACGATCTATTACTTGAACTATTGAGTATCACATAATATAG